>CAZODA010000001.1:0-218960 GCA_964578485.1 uncultured Alkalitalea sp.
AGTTATTAACAATTTTCTTGTCAACATATATCATGAAAGGACAGTCATCAGTAAACAGTAGATTAATTATAAATTATAAATTATGAATGATGAGTTAAAATGCTGATGACTACGTCGTTGAGATAGGTTCAGGAAATGAAAAATTGTAGGGACGTGACATGTCGCGTCCGATTAGAATTTAATTAGCAGATTAGTTAATTAGTTTTTAATGTACTCAAAGCATCCTGCTTTGAGAAAAGGCATGATTCCAAAGTTCCAGTGTTACCAGCAACTAAATATGTATCATTTTCGGCAAATAAGGATGCATGATTTTGTGTTAAAAATAATATGATTAATTATTAAATTGGGAGTAGGGAGTATCCCATAATATCACCCCTTCGGGGTTCTTTCTGTCTGATAGTCAAATTCTTTCTACAATAATACCTCCCGCTTAGATTATTAGCTATTTACAAATTTGATGTTTTTATAATGTCATCTAGCGGGATTTAAAGGATTATTAATTACGAAGACGTCAATGGGTTCACGCCTAGATATTAATGTTGTAGAGACAGGGCATGCCCTGTCTTACATTGGTTAGTGATTTAAGTCAAAGAGTTCACGCAAAGTCGCAAAGTTGCAAAGCATACACCTTGGCGTCTTAGCGTCTTAGCGAGAGATTATTAGGTATTTACAAATTTGATGTTTTTATAATGTCATCTAGCGGAATTTAAATGATTATTAATTACGAAGACGTCAATGGTTTCACGCAAAGCCCACAAAGATTATTTCACGCAAAGCCGCAAAGATTTGTCCACGAATTTCACGAATTTATAGGCTGAAAGCCTTTGTTTGCATCCACTAACTGCTCCCCTTTTGAAGGGGAACTGTCTGAAGGTTAAGCGAAGCGAAATCCCGTATAACGCGTGAGCGGGATACGGGAACCAGCTAGGGTTTAACAGATTAATCACTCCACTCAAAATTGTTTTTTATCTCTTGCAACAAATTATAGATTGTTTCCATATCTAATTGATTTCCGCGCCCTCCGGTTAGTTAATATCTCCTGTCTATGAAGGTTTAACCTCCCGCTCTCGGTAAGCCTCGCTGGACAGGCGAGGGCAACGCCTTGGGTCGATGAATATCCCTACCCCCAGCGCCTTGAAGAGGCAACATAAAGAATAAAATTGTTTACGACATTCAATTTTTAATATTTTTCTCAAAGCAGGATGCTTTGAGTACATTAAAAACTAATTATCTAATCTATTAATCTGAACCTATCTCAACGACGTAGTCCTCAACATTCTCAACGTTCTACTGTTCATTTTTCATTTTTCATTTTTCATCGTTCATTTTTCATCGTTCATTGTTCATTGATCATTGTTCATTGATCATTGTGGTAGGTACCAATTATTTTTATCCAATAATATGCTTTCGAGTTGATAATTTCTTTTGGCAACGGTTTTTGCAAGATATACGGGATCATTTCTTCTTAATGCCACTCTCATAAGATCGTGGAATCTGTGTCCTTCATAGGCCATTTCGAGTGCTAATTCTTCGATAATTTTATCTTCCACATATTCAATAGAATCTTGAAGAGTTGGCAGTGATGGTATTCTAAAAGCCGGCACACGACTAACATTACCACCTCCTCTTTCTCTCACTCCGAGGCTATTTTCGAAATAGGGATCAGAAAAATCCATATAGGTAGGCAGTGCTTCGGGTCTTTCTCTTGGAGGCACGATAGAGTCGGTCATAATAACACTTTCTTTCAATCCGTGTTTCAAAACAGAAAATGCAAGGTTTGGTTTTCCTGCTCTATTTACGGCTTCGGCGTACCTCAAGTGCAATTGTGCCACTCGATATAAGTAAATAACACTTGCTGTTTCTGATACCCCCATAAGATATTTTCTTATAGCATTACCACTTACATTGGGATAAACATTTGCTTCGAGTTCTTCACCTTCTATACTAAGATCTATATCCGGGAACATAATAGTATTATAGACTCTCAGATCACCAACATTAGTAACATTGGAGTTATGATAATAGGTTTGAGTTAAAAACATTCGTAAAGCTTCATTTGTAGGGCGCACTTCATAATTATGGAGCATAAGAGAATCCATAAAGGTATCTTGTCCATATTCACGTGAGCGTGCTAAACAAGTAATTCTTTCATAATTACGAGATGTAATATTAAACAACATTGACCAGTAAATTTCAATATTAAGAAATACTGCATTATCAACATTCCATGTATTACTTGGCGTAAAAAGTATTAATGAACGGTCTATCATAAGATTTCTATATTCTAAAGCTGCGCGTTCATATTCCCCATTCCAAAGATATAAATCGCCAAGAACGAATCTCACGGGAAAAGTGAGTTCATCGCTATTGATTGGTGTAGCTCCATCTATGCCAACAGCATCAGGTAATTCAACATTTTTAAATGGTTCTAAGTCATTTATAAGAACAGGTATAAGTTCTTCCAGGCTATACTCGGGGAAATTTGCTTCTGCAAGCTTGACATCAAGTAAGGCATCTTCATAATATTTCACTGTTCTATAGTTAAGAACCATTTGCAGGTAAGTCCACGCACGTATTGCTTTCACGAGCCCCATATCCCTATACAATATTTTTTCGGCTTTCACCACAGCTGTTGTATCAAGTTTATTAATTACATAATTACATTGATTAATAACAGCATAATAATCTCTGATATTAACATAGGGGTTATCAGGTGAGATATTAAATTCGCTGATTTCTTTGATATCTTCCCTTGCATTAAGGGTAAGTTCCATCATATCACCTCTAAGTTCTCCGAGCAGCACATATCTTTCACCAAGTTTTTCAAGGAGAGAGTATATACCCGTTACTGCATAATTAGCATCGAATTCATTATTGATTTTATGTTTTTCTTCCAGCAACAAGGCTTCAGAATCAACATTTAATATATCATCACAGCTATAAAAGACTAATAATGTCAAAAGAAGGCCTGATAAAAATTTTAATTTATTCCTCATCTGATTTTCTGTTTAAACCTTTATATAATCATATATTACATACAGCTAAAAGCTTAGAGGTTCATTTTTACTCCTATAAAAAAGCTTTTTGTAAGTGGAATTAATCCGCTATCAATTCCCTGATACAGAACACCATTTCCAGCAGAAACCCCCGGGTCTCTTCCAAGATAGTTAGTCAGGGTGTATAAATTATTTGCCGAAGCCCAAACTTCGAATCCTTCTAACCAATTACTCTGTATTGGAATATGGTATGTTAGTTTAATATTTTTCACTCTCAAGTATGATCCGTCTTCAATCCAACGATCTGAAAAACGTGAATTTCCGATTGGATCACCATAATATGCTTTAGGTTGCTCAGTTTTTTGTCCTTCGCTTCTCCACCTTGCCAGCATGGCAGTAGATTGGTTTCTATAATCACTTCCGGCTTCAAGATTTGCCCTTAGCATGTTATAAACATCATTACCGAGGGAGAATGAAAATATAGCATCAAGAGTAAGATTTCCATATCCAAGCCGTGTATAAAATGACCCGTAGAGGTCGGGATTGGGATCTCCTATAATTTGTTTATCGGCATCATTAATAATTCCATTGCCATCTACATCATGGAAATGAATGTCGCCTGCTCCAAAATATCTGAGATTAGCCTGTGCATCCGTCATTTTCAAAGAGGCATTAGATGCTTCATCTTCGGTAGCAAAAACTCCTTTGGTTTTATAGCCATAGAAAAGTCCTGCGGGATTTCCAACAGAAGTAAGGATTTCTGCACCATAGATATTAGTAGTGTAATCCCCATCGGGTAAAGATATTATTTCATTCTTATACATTCCAATATTAGTTCCGGCTTCCCACACAAACTTATTTCTATTCATCAGCTTAAGATCTGCTGATATTTCAAAGCCTTGATTTTTCAATTCACCGCCATTAAACCAGTAGTATCCCTTTCCTGCTTGTTCGGATAGTTCTTTTAATCCAAGCAGATCTGATGTTTTATGATCGTACACACTTGCAGAAAGAGATAATTTATCATTAAACAATATGGCATCAAAACCAAGAGTCATTTTCCTTGTTGTTTCCCATTGTATAGAAGTATTGGGGATATTGGCAATTACTAAACCACTTGCACGATCGATATAACTAACTGAAGCAAGATAGGCATCTCTGACAAAGGCTGTAATATCATCATTTCCTGTGAGCCCTACTCCAGCCCTGACTTTTAAAATATCAATCCAGTCTATTTTTGACATAAACTTTTCTGATGATGCCAACCATGCAACATTCAACGAGGGAAAGAGACCCCATGAATGTCCAAAGATCTGAAAGCCACCCTTTGTTTCTTTTCCAAAGCGGCTTGAGGCATCCATTGCTAAGGAGGCATTTACAAAGTAGCGTTTATTATAGGCATATTCAAGGTTCATATAATTAGATATTGACCGCACCCTTTGATTGGCGCCATCAATAAATCTAAATTCTTGATCACTGAACAAATTCCTTAGTTGATCTGTACCGGTGTTATGTCCTTGTCCTAAATCTGTTTCAAAATAATCTGATAAATATCTCCATCCGAGCATTATATCAACATCATGAATATTGTTGAAACTGTTTATATATCTGAGTCGTGAATCATCAAAAATAGAAATATTTCTTGATTGCATGCTTTCAAATACATTAGTTGACACACCATAGCCACTTAAAATGCGTGGTGCAACACCAATTATGGGGATATATGATGTTTCCTTCACTTTATTAAGGCTGTAATCAAACTGACTGCTAAATTCAAGCTCAGGAATAATTTTCACAGTTGGTGTACCACCTATGGTAAAGCGATATTGTTTATTAGTATTTAAAGAATGATCAATGAGCGCAGTTGGATTACTGATTCCAAAGATATCATAACTTTCATAATCCGTTGTTATTTCACCTGTTGCCGAATATTTATAAGGATTTAAAAAGGGTGATTTTATCATAGCAAGAAAGGCCGGTGATGTATAAAAACTAACTCCTTCATCAAGCAAATCTCTATCAACTGTTGCAAAAGAAAGGTTAAGTCCGAGTGAGATAAGCTTAGAAAGGTTCATATCCGCATTAAAGCGTGTACTCAGACGTTCCATATTAGTTCTTTTTATTACTCCTTCCACTCCGGTATATCCAACTGACAAGGCATAAAGTGCTATATCATCTCCCCCATTAACACTAATATGGTAATTTTGTGCTATTCCTTGTCTATAGACTTCATCCTCCCATTTTGTAGCATTATTATATCGTTTATAACTTATATGTGAGGGGTTTGTATTTAAAAAATCAAGTTGACTGACATAAGCCGGTGATAAATTTGTAGTACTGAGCATTTCAGACACATACACCCTATATTGGTCACCATCCATAACAGGCAGTGATTCGGGTCTGGTAGTAATACCTCCATAGGCATTAAATTCAATTTCTGTAACATGCCCCTTTCCTCTTTTTGTAGTAATAAGGATAACGCCATTAGCACCTTTACTGCCATATATTGAAGTAGCATCCTTTATAATGCTGACATTTTCAACATCATTTAGTTCGATATTTGCAAGTGTATTACCAAAAAAACCATAATGAACTGTAGGTGCATCATAAAAGCTATTCCATATTACACCATCAACAATAATCAGAGGTTGAGCATTCATATTTAATGAATTATATCCTCTTATAAAGAGTGAAGATCCCATGCCTGTACTTCCCGAACGGTTAACAGAACGTACTTCCCCTCCAAGTCTTGAATTTATAATTTCATCAACAGTAAGCATTTGTGAATACTCATCAACCTGATCAATATCATTTGCCGACAGGGGGTTGAATGTTTTACGCACCCTTTGTGATGGTCCTTCGATAAAGCCATAATTATTTGAAAAAACTTTGGAATAGAGGTCCACTTCAATTATTTCTCTCCCTTTAAGATCTATCTCGCGATTACCATAATTAAAGGCACTAATATTGATTAGACCCGTGGCTTCTGTCAAATAAATAAGATAGCTGCCATCATCCTGCAGAGTTCCTGCTGCCTCTTCATTAATTGCCGATATTTGAGCAGTTGATATCAGTTCACCTGAAAATGCATCTTTTACAAGAACTTTCACCTCAACAGAAGCTCCTGTATCAGGCAGTTCATCATTTCCATTTACAGAAGAGAATACCAGAAGCCAGCACAACAGGAACAAAAGTCTGTTCTTAGTTATTAAAACTCCGGCTGAGGAGCCTTTGTATGTATTAGTTATTCGTTTCATTCGTAAATTATTTTTTCAAACAACCTGCCATGACAGGTTTAAATTATTCCATTACAGGTTCAAGTAAAATATAATCTATAAGCATTCTTCTGCTAAAATCATTTGTTTCAACAGCTGTGACAGAGTTTGCAATTTCAAGTTCAACAGGTACCAGATCGTATTCTTCATCCACTACATTTGCAAACTCAAAATTAAATCTACCTAAATACATTTTGGTAACTTCATAAGGGTCTGTCACATTATCGGCAGGTGTAATTCTGTTACGTCTAATGCGTCCTGCTGTGGTATTAATCGAAACTAAGGTAAAATCCGCTCTGTTTGGTTTAGGATTATTCGGATTAATGATAAGCTCAGGAACGAAGACACAATAAATATCATATTCAGCTGATAAGGTATTAGGAATTTGAAAAGTCACGGAAGGCTGGGCACTTAGGCTAATTGGATCTACCGATATATATTCGGATTGTGATATATCCAATTCTGATCCATAGCTATATCTGACATTAATTCTACTATTAGCAGCTTTCCTACCTATTGTGCTTTCCCCTTCAATTTTTATTGTTTTAAACCATGATACTGTATCTTCAATATTAATTTTAGAGGTTTTAAAAGCATAAGCGTTACTCAATTCGTTTTTTTCGCTATTAGCGAAAATTTTTGATGTGTTGTAAAGTATATTTCCTGTAGTTGTCTCTAAATAAGGTAGTTCTTCTGGCTTTTCGATAAGCCCTGTATAGAATAAATCTTTAACAAGAGTATATTTTGTAAGGAAGTCGGCTCTTTCTTCACCACCAAAAATATTTGGTATATTAAAATAAGGTCTGATTCTATCATAGGCTTCATCCCATGCGTTATTATCAGGCAGAAGTGCGGTAAAGAGCATATTTTCCAAATTTAAATAACCAACTCTTTCGAGCACTCTATTTCCATAGACAAAAACTGAGTCATAAATTGGTTGCTCATCTTCATCATAGGCAATAACAACGGAATTTGGGGCATCGAAGAGCATTTCATCGTATGAGTACATAAAATTTTTAAGCTCTTCCAGGTCTTCATTTCTTCCTATATATTCCCACAGGTTTAAGGTATAGGGAACAAAGCCACTAATTTTATGGAGCAGTCCGTTATTGGCTAATTCATTTGCTTCTAAAACAGGAACACCACCAATGCTAAAATCATTATCCTGCAAGCGTGAGAAGAGCAAGAATTTTCCATTTTCCATATTTACTCTTCTTGAACTAATCCCTGATGTTGTAATAAGTCCTCTCGCTATATGATTGACGACAATTTCTTTTACCAATCTTTCATCCTGCATATCAAGTCCCTTGAGTGCTTCATTAACCGGTGCCCATACAGTATAGGTTTGATAGGCATCAATTTTTTCACTATAGCCGGAACTTCTCAACATTTGTGTAAAAATGCTAAGCTCAGGTTTTGATTCAATAAGTTCCATTATTGATCTTTGTGGCAGTTTTTGTGAGGGTTCTTTATAATGATCATCCCAAGTATCATCACAACTGCCGATAATGAGGGCAAGTAGGAGCCACAAGATCATTGAACTATAAAACATTATCTTCTTCATAAATGAAAACGTATATTTTTTTAATAAATATCTTCAAATTCAAGTACTTCAACGGGAACGAACTCAAGATAATTAAACATAAATTCTCCTGTTCTTGAAGCTCTTACCGAAAAAGTATGATTTTTCGCCTCATTAAAGGTGTAAATTCCCAGTATATGTCGAAGTGCTGATGGACCAAGTCGTGCATTAACAGTTGAGTGTCCGTACCATGTTCCATTAATCACTTTAAAGCTTGCCGGAGCTTTCATAAAGCCGCGGTTACGCATACTTCTGTCATTTTCAAAGCCATCGGGGTCATTAGTATCTGATCCCGGTGTAACATATCCAATAGAATGGTGGCTTGCTGTTTTACGTAAATCGAGTGGAATTCCTGTAGGCACGCCATCCCAATACAATTGGGCTGCGCCTCTGTTTCCGGTTGCCACAAATCCGAAACGAATTTCGTAGGTTCCCGGTGGTACAGGAGGCGTTATCATAGTAAATTCATACATATCCGAAGGTCCTCCCAGAAATATTTCATCTCCTTGGTAATTTACGAATCTTGCATCCGAATTAAAATATCCAAAGGCGGTAATATCCGATACTTCCACTCTATCTATATAATCTCTGGAAAAGTAGTATCTTTCTGATGGGGCGTCCCCTCCGTAATGACCAACACGAATATTGTTATTTGCAAATTCAGGAAAAAAGCTTGCGCCACTCATTCTTAGTCTTTTACTGGAGAGCATTTGTTCCACTTCTCTTGAATAGACAAGAATACCGTCAATTTCATGATATACACCGTTTAGTGCCATGTTATTAATATTTCCTTTTACAAGACGCACAGCCTTTCCTGTTGAAGGGATCATATTAAACACATCATACTCATTGTTTATTCTTAATGAACGTACTTCAATCAAAGTATTTGGGCACAGAGGTTCGATATATTCATACAAATCAACTTCGGTAATTTTCACTGAATGACTTTGTGTACCACCCGGTCCTGTATTATCGTAGGCTTCAATAAGTAGTCGTTGTGGGAGTTTTTTATTTACAAGATGATATGCGATAAAGCGGTTAAAGCTATTTCTTTTGTTTGTTATATCTTCTATACCGGCATCATTTGGATACATAAGATCATATATTGAAGCAGCGTAAGCTTTCATGTCTTCAAGAGTTTCAAGTCCATTAGCTTTAAGTGTTGAATCACTCGGAGCAAAAATGGTATAGCCATAGAGGCGTTCCTCCGGTACTACATTTCTACTTCCTATATTGTTAAATTCCTCAAGATCCATAAATTCAGCAGGTATTTCATAGGATTCGTCTCTTATCAACTGTAATTCTTTAAATAGTTCAGTTTCTATCAAAGCATTATAAAACAGGATGAAATCCTCATCTTCAGCAATAAGTTCTACAATAGTTAGATCTGAAGGTTCAATAACTTTGTTTATAATATGAACAACACCATTATGGGCTTCAATATCACCGCTTCTTATTAATGATTCATCATTTATCAGGAAGCCTGTTCCACCTGTTCCTGCTTTAATATCAACATTAATTGAGCGTCTTGACATTGTAAGATAAGGAAGGGTATATGGCAATTGTGTTCCTGAAAAGTCGGATGAAGTAACTCTAAAATCCTTAATAATATGATCATAGACTATTCTGAGGACTGTATCAAGAGGGAAATCTTCTATTGAAGTTTTTCCTCTTGAGCGGTACAATTCCAGTACAGCGTCGTTATCAGGTAGAAACACAGTATAATCGCCATAAGCTTTTAGCAATCCTTTTACACCTGATATATCGAGCATTTTTGAAAACTCTGAAAAAAACTCCGGTCTATTTTCAATATACTGTCCTATTGTTTCTCCTGTGAAGGTATAATAATTATCTCCTACGTCATTATCTGTACATGAGCTAAAAAGCCCGAGACCGATTAACAGGGTAACAATACAAAATACAATAACACTATAGGAAAACTTTTTGCTTTCTCTTCCGGTTCCAACTATTTGATTCTTAACATTCATAGCTTAAATTTTACCAGTTAATGGAATCATCAGACAATTTATAAAATGGATTTTGCTCCAATTTTTTATTTGTTCTCAACTCATCAATATGTATAGGCAAATACAATGCATCCATATTGTTATATCTATTTAATGAAAGGGAAGGTAATTTTTGTGCTACCTTCATCAAAATAGGCAATGGGTCATTTTCTCTTTTTGCTTTTCTTACCAGATCGAACCATCTTTTTCCTTCAAACATAAGTTCTCTTTGTCTTTCCCTCATCAACAAGTCTTCGATATCGCCACTTGAGGCGTAATGTTCAAGCAACAAGGGATTTTGTTCCTCATCAAAATTTGACCTCAAATAGATAATATTTATCATTTCCATTGCTTCTTCAAAATGAGATTCTCCCATTTGTATAAGAGCTTCAGCTTTCATCAGTATCATCTCCGACAGGCGATAAAATATCCAGTTTGCCGATGTATTTCTGATATAATATGTACTCCGTTCAGATGAAATATCTTCTAATCTTGAGCCTACATATTTAAACACATAAATCATTTCTTCTCCAAGAGGTAAAAGAAAATCTTTACGCCTAATATCATCATAACTTTCACGAATACTGCCTGTTATTTGCAGATCAAAAATTCTGGAGGTAGCTGTTTTACTATATAAATAAGTAGGGAATCTGAACACTCCGAGTTTATCCCCATCTCCTCCATAATAATTCAGTACTACATCATTATTTCTGAGGTTTGTATCGAATTGTAATTCAAAAATTGCTTCATTTGAATTTCCTGTATGGAAAACATTCGTCAACACGTTTCTTCCTGCCACCAAGCTCAGTTCAGGACTGTTAATTACCTCGTTTGCCGCTTCAATACATTCAGTATATTTCCCTCTCCAAAGATAGATATCAGCTAATAATGCCAACACAGCATTTTTTGTTATCCTTCCTTTTGAATGTTGTTGCGTTTCAAATCTTTCTCTTGCATATCTTAGTGCATATTTAAGATCCTCTTCAAGTTTATCTAATATTTCATCTTCTGATGATTTTGGGATTCTATATTCCTGTGCATCATCAATAGCAGGGGTTTCAGTATAGGGAACTTCTTTAAAAGCCCTGACGAGATAAAAATAAGCCAGCGCTCTTATAGTCAATACTTCAGCAGACAGCGAACGTAGTTTACTCTCATTAAAATTCACATCATGATCTAAAACATCGGGTGCAAAATGAAGAAAGGTATTACAATAATTTATTGTTTTATAAAAGGCTCCCCATCTTGCAACAGAATTACTTGCATTAATATCAAAACTCATAAATCTGAAAAAATCATCTAAACCTGAAAATGCAGTAATATTATCAGAACGTACTTCACCCCATAGGATGACTCTATCCATGAAATCATCTTCAGTCAAGGACTGATAACATGCAGCCAAAACCTGCATTACATCACTTTCAGTCTGCCAGAAATCGTCTAATACCACTTCACTTTCAGGGCGAATATCCAGCCAATCTTTACAAGCTGATAACACAGACAGTATGCCGGCTAATATCAAGATTGGAAAAATTTTTTTCATATATTTATTTTTTTTCAATTCTTTAGTTTAAAAGCTAACTGTTTAAATCCATATTCATAGTCGGGACTAAGCATTTTTAAAATACTGCTGTAATACCAAAGGTCATTTCTTGCGAGCGCGGCGTTTGTGATTTATCTATTGCTATTCCCCTCCAGTCGGAGCCTACTTCAGGATCTACCCCTGAATAATTTGTCCATACATACAAGTTGTTAACTGTCAAATAGAAACTCAACTGATTAAAATATTTCAGCTTTGTTTGAGGGACAGAATAATTTATGGTAATATGGCGGAACCTTAAAAACGTTCCATCTTCAACATAACGATCGCTCCCAAGCCAGTTATATCCATGCTGGTATAATGCCCTTGGAATAGTTGTTTCATCACCATCCTTCCGCCATCTCCAGTTAACTGCAACACTCTGATTATTGTTAGAATACATATTTTCAGCACGCATACGTGCTTCATTAACAATTTTATGTCCTACTCTAAAGTTAAAGAAAGGAGTCATTCTCCAATTTTTATAACGTATGGTAGCTCCAAAGCCACCGCTGAAATCAGGATTAGAATCACCAAGATACACGATATCGAGCTCATCAATATTTCCATCATTATTAATATCTTCATACATCGCATCCCCTCCTCTAAATTGGTATTCATTGCTTCGTCCGAATGCAAACATCATTGGCAGTGGTTTGCCTGAGGCATCAAAAATCACATTACCATTAGCATCTCTTGCAACAGGGGCACTTTCCTGCACTCCCGGTATATATTCGTTATATTTATATACTCCTTTAAATTTAAAGCCATATATTGACCCAAAAGGATTTTTTTCCTGAGCTCTTGTCAGGTAGCTACCATTTTCAAATCCAAAATCGGCATTATAACTTTCCAGCACATCTTCCCTTAGTTCGACTATGGTATTCACATAATTTGAAATATTAAAATTAAAGTCAAATGTCCAGTCATTTACATTAATTGCACTTCCTGTCCAAAATTCCACTTCCCATCCTTTGTTGTCCATAGTTCCGACATTTTGCCATGGGATTACTCCAAATCCCGAAGATCCCGGCACTCCAAGGTCCTTCATCAACAGATCTTCAGTTCTTTTATCATAAAGATCCACTTTAAAGTTAAATCTGTCATTCAAGAAGCTTAAATCTAAGCCATAATTCATGGTAATGGTTGTTTGCCACTTAAGGTCGGATAATCGCAAAGACACCGGCCTTGATGCATTCATATCCATATAGCTTCCATAGGGTGCATAGCGGCTAAAATGGAGATATTGGTGTTCAGGGTCTTTTCCTGTTATTCCCCAGCTGGGTCTTATTGCGAGCATACTAAGCCAGCTATTACTAAAATCCATAAAATCCTCATCTGATATTATCCATTTTGCAGATATTCCCGGGAAGTTTCCATATTTATAATTTTCCCCAAACTTAGTATTTCCATCTCTTCTAAAAACAAGTCCCAAATTATATTTTGATTTGAAGGAATAGTGGCTGTTAAAGAGGAAGGCATTTGATCTGTATGCCCATCTGCTTGTACCGAATCCTCTAATATAGCCTTGAGCTGCAGCATCGGTAATTTGTTCTGAAGCAAGATTTGATCTAAATAATTCTTGTCGGGAAGCATTTCCTGTTTCAACCTGAGCGAGTACCACCATAGTAAGTCTATGATTTGGATTCATAAATTCAGGCTGGTAAGTAATTTTATGTTCCGTTCTTGTAGTAACACTTTCTGAATCATTACTATCTGCAAAATTAGCATCAGTGCTATTCCATGGTGCATTTGATATTTCTCCCGGTCTGAATTTCGATGTTTTATTATTATCGATATCGAAAGTTACATACATATCATATCTCAGCATCTGTCTGTCTTTCCTTTCAAGCAGATCGTACTGCAGTCTGAAGGTTGGCAGTATTCTATAATTTTTCAGATTGTCGAAAGCAAGGTCAGCTACAGCAACAGGATTTCTCATATCTCTTTGATCAGGGTGCAGTGACGAAGTTCTTGAAATGTTGTAATATGTATCAGTATTGTTTCCATCAAGGTCTTGCTGATAAATACTAACATTTGGCATTTTCATATAAGCAATTCCCAAAAGGGTATGATCCTGATTATTAGCTCTCCAAGGGCGTATATGATCGGTATATGTAAATGAGAATTCAGCATTAAATCTTATTCTGTCTGATACCATATAATCTAAGTAGGCCCTGCTTGTTATTCTATTGAGATTATTTCCTATAACAGTTCCTTTTTCATCAAGGAATCCTCCCGACACTCTAAAACGTGCACGCTCTCCTCCTCCATATACAGTAAGATAATGGTCATGTTTGAAACCTGTTCGCGTTACTGCATCAATCCAATTTGTATTGTTATTAAAATTTTCATATTCCGGAAAGGTGGGATCATACATAAACTCAGGAATATTAGCGGCTGTTTCATTTTGATAAGGATTAAAGTATGCTTGTTTTATCATCATAGAGTAATCATCCCCATTTAGCATTTTTATACCTTCCGGGATTTGGGAGCCTGTAAGTCTGTATGTATATTGAACCCTTGTGGGCCCGCGTACTCCTTCTTTAGTTTTGATAACCAACACTCCGTTAGCCCCTCTTGATCCCCATATAGCGGTGGAGGCTGCATCACGTAACACTGTAATTGACTCTATATCATCAGGATTAATACTCAGCATATTTGCATATTGTTCTTCAGTAGCTGTTGCGAAATCAAATGAGGGGTCAATTTGTTGTTCGTATGGTATTCCATTTAACACAAGTAGCGGTTCTGCACTTGTATTAAAAGAGGATGCTCCTCTAATTCTCATTGATGAGCCACTTCCCGGGTCTCCTGAAGAGGCCACGATATCAAGTCCAGGGATACGTCCTTGCAGAGCATCATCGAGCGAGCTCACCTGTACTCCTTCAAATGCTTTAGCATCAATTGTTGAGACTGCTGTAGTAATTTCTCTTTGTGGTATTCCTATTACCCCATCGGAATGGATACGTTCAGCTGTAATAGTAATATCCTGTATTTCTTGAATTTCTTCAACAAGCTGCACATTTAAAGTTCTATGTTCTCCCACTTCAATAGCTTGCGTTTTAAATGAAACGAAGCTAAACATCAAGCGATTTTCAGGATTTCTGACAACCAACAAATATCTTCCGTTAACATCAGTAACTGTGGCACTTACCATACGGTTGGTATTATCTATTTCAATAACATTAACACCAACGAGTGTTTCCCCATCACTTGCTGAACTAACAGTTCCTTTAACAACAATGCTTTGTTGGGCCAAAATATTATTTCCCGGAAGAAGGAACATTAAACAAAGAAAAACAAATGCTGAAATATTAATTCTCATCTGTAAATAAATTTATAAACCATTTTTCGAATCGTAATCCTGCTTTTTTATCACAAAAAATTAAAACTGCAAAAGATCGGCAGGTCTTTAATCGTGATTTTTATAATACAACACATTATCTATTTGATGGATAATTGCTGTTGATGATGTTTCCATTACTGAACTTGCATAAGCTGAGGTTCCCGGTCCCGCATAAGAACTAGGATTCAGACTAAACACATAATCTCTTGTGAGTATGTTATACAAACCATTATCTTTCACAACACTTGCACTTACTACATCATCATTATCTTCAATTTCTGTGGTTAAAGTCATTTCATTTCCATCGCTTTTTATTCTTAGTCGGTAATATTTATCCCTATAAGTTCCGAATAATGTAGGTTCATCATCAAGTTTAATTGTTGATGTTTGAAATAACTCATCAACTGTTTGTCCATTCAGGAATAGTGCATTATCCTGAAAATGATACCTAACAAACCTGGATAACTCTTCCATTGCTGCGGCACGTTCTGATCCCGCATCCATATCTTTTATTCCAACAATTCCATCCCTACTATAGAGCGGCCTAATAAGTCCTTCATCAATAGCCTTGTTTATAGCCTCGTTGGTTGGGACATAAACCGTGTAATGGAAAGTATTGAAAAATCGGACATTCAAATCAATTCCATAATTATTACTTTGAGAGACAAATATGTCGGATGGAGTTTCCAGCTCTGCAATTAATTGATAAAACTCGGAGAACTCAGGGGTTTCGCTAAGTACCTTAAAGACTGATTGTAATGGATTTTGTATAGGTTTATCAATAAAATATGTACGCCCGTTTACTTGGTCATATACTTCTTGAACATTAACTACCATATCTTTTTCTATATCTCCACCTCCCTTAACCTTTAGTTCTAATCCTTTTCCTTGGACAAAAATCGGGTTATTGCCTTTTGTGAGATAATAGCCACTTTTTTCTTCCACATCTCCAATAACAATATGGGAATCGAGCAAATCTTGCAGACGACTTCTGATAAAATTATTATTGCTAATAACTCCAACTGAATCTCCCAACACATCATTAAAGGCATCATAACTATAAACTGTTGCATTTACTACATTTGTTTCTGTATTAAACCAAAATTTCAGTGCTGCACTTTCATCCATTCCAAAAGAAAAGCAATCGAGATAATTTTCAAAAAAATCATCTGTGGGAACAAAGAAGCTATAATCGGTAACAAGTGAATTCAAATATAGGCGGAAGTCAATATCGGGATGTTTAATTGCCCAGTTCATAACTTTTGTTCTGTCGCTAAATGCCACAGGAGCATACACCGAGATATAATCATCAGGTGGATATACATTATTTGTATGATAAATAACTCCATTAAGCCCTACGTAAGATCCAACTATATGTGAAGGGCTGACGCCTACGGGTGAATTTTCGGCATCTCGCAAGCGATCGAAACGCGAGGGAACGGTGTTAATGAATGAAGTTCGCATATGTCTGTTCAGAAACAGTACAATTATATCATTTGGTATATCCTGCCATGTTCCAAATCTTTCTTTCAATATAACTCCTGCTCCATTATTAAAATATTCATTCATGGCTTCATCAGTTGGTACAAGCATGGCAGCCATATCAGACTGCAAGCCGGATGAAGCGGGATTCACATAACTGTTATATCCGGGATTAAAAGGCAGTAATAAATCAGCACTTATAGATGTATTGTCGGGATATGAGGTACGCCCTCCTGTAGAACTCTCACTAAAATATTCCTTAGAATAAATTGTATCATTAAATCCCGGATTAATGAGTCGGTAATTTTCTGTTAAATCTGAAGCTATGTATGGAGCAGAAAAGCGTTCAAGTAGTTCTGAGAAAATAGTTGTATTTTTATTTTCATTTAAATGTTGAGCCATATTCGTTCTTGGTATCAGAACTTCTTCTAAGATATGAACATATCCATTTTTACATGTAATATCTCTTTCAATAATTTTACTGTTAAAAATAAAGGCATCATCTCCTTGACGTGAAACTCCGGCGATTAGTTCAAAATCACTGTCACTTATTCCCAAGCGTTTTAATGGTATTTCCAAAAAATGCACCAAAGGCCATGACGAATCGTCTTTAACTAAATAAAGTCCATGATCTCTATGTGGATCCCAATATTTACCGGCAGGCAGCATATTACCTTGCTCAAAGCCAATAGTATCGAGGACGGAAATAGATGAAGCTCTCCTGATAGCAGTGCCCCTGTTAAGTTGCTGATTTCCAAAATAATTTGCTAAGGTCTCAATAAGATAAGCATTATCTATGGAACTAAAATTAAGCAAAATATTTTTTTGTGCTTTTGATAATTCCTCGTAGCTTCCTACCTTCCATGGATTATCATTAAAGAATCTTGCAAAAGCTTCGTCACTGGCAGCAAAAACAGTTTTACTACCGGTTCGTTTCATGACATCGGTATATCCGACGTCATCAATTAATCTGAGATAATAATCAAAGCCTCCTTTTTCCTCTAAATAATCATAAATGCTTGCTCCGAGCCATTCCGGTTCTTCAGTGATATAAATATCATCATCCTTACAGGAGCTATAAAAGAATATTCCTGCCAGGAGTGCACACATTATTATTATTTTATTTAAATAAGAGCTCCACTGTTTCATCTTGCGCTTGTTTTATAATAGTATTTTGACAAAAACAAAGATCATTTTAACTAAATCTTAAATTTTTTGGGGGGTAAGATTTTCTTTATTCAACTTAAGTTAATAGAAATTCTATTTACTAAACAACCAATTAACTTTTACAAATGTATCTTTCTATTAGTGTTTTATTTTGTAAAAATTTGAAATAAACTATTAAAAATTCGACAGTAATGTTTTCTCGACAACACTGTCTTTTATTCTTTAATAAACATTGTCGGCTTATAATTCTGTATTTGAATCAGATAATTCCCTATAGGCAATAAACTAATATCAATAGAGTTATTTGCAATAGTTTGTAAATAAAGTCGTCCAAACAAATCATAAATCTTAATTTCCAGATTTTCATCCACATTAAAAAACAATCGGTCTCTTGCCGGATTTGGAAAAATCATTAATTCTTTTTGATAATCTATTGCTTGCAAGTTTACCGGTTGATCCTTATCAATATCAATTATCATCCATGCAAAATCATCTTTATTAATAGGAACTAAAGGTCCCGACATTTCTCTTTGTCTCAAAAAAGTAATCTCTCCATTTGATGGATTAAAGAATCTTAATACTGAGGCAAATTCATTATTGAGTGTTTGTAATGAAGCAAAAAACACAGGATCTATATAGCTTTGGTCGAAATTCACTTTTATTGTTTGTGATGCAATACCGCCACCTTCATCTGACCTTCCCACAGTTATTCTTTTTCCATCAATAAGACCATTTCCTGTTGTAATTGCAAAATAGTTTATAATTTCATTAAACACCCTTCCTTCAACAGCCTGTTCTTTTATCAGCCTTACTTCAAATCCTGTTTTTGTAACATTGCGGATTCCTACCACCGTAGGGAAGCCGTTATTATTACTAACTTGTGTACAGAAAACCACCGGAAGTGTATCAAACTCTTCATTAAATTCAACAGTACTCCATTCTTCGTTGATGTTTGTCAGCAAGGCTGTTTCTGCTTTCAAACCGTTAAAATCATAATTTCCCGGCAACATAGCAATACTTGCTATTATGTCATCAGAATTAAAATTAGGATTTGTAATATATCTCCATGGATGTAATCTAAAATTAAAGTAATTCACTGATGGAGAATGAACTCTTGTTGAATAGGCCACCACATTAGAGAATGATGGTGCTCCCAAAATTATCATCGGTATTTCACTATATCTAACTGGGAAGAGTGCTCTTGACCAATCAGAATTACCAACAGGGAATTTTCCCATTTGAATATTTTCACTACCTCCTGTTTGATAAATTGAGAACTCATTAGAATATTCATAATCTCCATAGAGGGTTTTCAAACCTACACGATATACAGAAACTCCTGAGACATTCGGATCGACGGGGTCGCTAAAACTTTTGATCTTAGAATCATCAGTTTCAAAAATCACATTAAATTCTCCATTACCGGTTTTTTTCTCAACAGTATATCCTTGTGATAGACCTCCATTAGCATCATCCCATGAAAGGTTTATCATATTTGAAAGTGTTAAATGTCGGCCTTCCAATTGAGGCTTTTTAAAGGTCCAAGTTGGTATAACTTCATTTGCACTGTTATAAGCTATTCGTGATGGATTGGCGGCATAAAATTCTCCTGCCGGTGTATATTCACCGTTCAATATAACAGCTCTATGGTCTTCAACCCAGTTATAGATAGAATATCTTTCAATAAATGATGCTGTATCGAGCACATTGATTATGGCTTTTAATTCTCTAAGTTGTTTTTCTAACTTTTCTTCCATGCCGGGCGGCCAATATTCATTTGTCCAATTAGCTCCATTATTCCATTCCTTGATCCAGATGGGACGTCCGGTTCTTTCATGTATATATTTTAGATCGTTATACCAATTTTGTGGCGATTTTCCTCCCCAGTAGCAGTGAACAACCACAAAGTCAACTCTATAATTTCGGGCATCACATTGGTCTATAAAATTAAATAGCGACCACTGGTTAAATGCATCGGAAGTAGCCGGTGAACCCAGTCTGAGTCCTGAATGCATAAAATTAGGCCATTGTCTTAATGCATCATCAAAGCTCATATTTGCCTGATCCGGTCTGTCGGGTTCATTAAATCCCATCAGGTGTGAAATGTTTCTTTTACTATTAATATCACTCCAGTACGGCCAGCCACCTTCTTGTCGAATAGCTACATACTCGGTGTTTACGTTTGTATTACCTCCAATACCCCAATCATAGTACCAAGTAGAATTTGACATAGCAATTTCATTGGCATTCCATCCTGCCCATCCTTTTTTTGAAACCCATTGATGTTTAAAAATTCTTATAAAAGAAACAGTTCCATTCAATAAATCAGGCATCACCTCAAACTCCAAGTCCTTATTATCGGCAATAAAAACCCTGCTATAACCACTGCCGTCGCTATTTGTAGCAAAGGTGGCTTGGTAGCCTCTTTTTAAAATAAAGGATCTTATATTTCTATCAAAATCTCCAAGTGCATTGTGATAGCTATGGATTTCATAATTTTGAGATTCTCCTTCGAAATTCTCCTCTGTAAAAACTGTCAGGGGTTTAAAATCGGCGCCATGTGGCATTAGTACAGTACCATGACCATAAATGGCGACTCTTCCATTATTTCCATTCACAAATCCTTCGCCATTGATTTTGACATATTTTAAGTAGTCTCTAACAACATCTGAAGGTTTAATATTATCAAAAAACAACCATGCATCGGGATGTTCAAGTGAAACTGTACTATTGATCATTGCATCCTCAGTATTGGTTATATGCAATTCATAAGGGATATTAATCAACTGTTCTTTATCTTCCAAAAAAGTCACCACCTCAATTGTTATTTCAGTTGCATAAGCACTAAGAAATGGCAGCAGAAAAACAAGACAAATAACATTAAACTTTATGTTAGATTTATATAGTCGTTTTAAGTTTATCAGGCTGATTTTAATATTGTTTTTCAGATTATTCATGATTATAAATATTAAATTTTTGATAAAATTTATTGTATAATTATTTTCAGTAATAGTAATGTTTATAATCAGGAGGCTACAAGCTATCCAAAACCATTCTATATACTTAATTAGCTATCAAAACTAACACAAGCACTTATAACAAGTTGTCACAAAACACAAAAAAACTATTACAAAATTGAAACATGATGAAAACATGCATTTCATAAAGAATTTCAGAATACAATTTAGGAGATTGGATTAACAAATACTGCAGTGATTACTTGTGCTTACCAATAATTAACATTAAAAGTCAATTACGTATCAGAATTCCTAACATGCTCTATATATTTTTACCAATTAAACTCTATTAATCACCATTATTGTAATTTCTATGAAACTTTCTTTGTCAAACAAAAATTTAATAATATTTTCCTTATTCTTGAATATATTATTTACTTCGATTTCATTTTCCCAAGAAGTAGTAAAATCAGCCGAATTTGGTATTCCTATTTCGGAGCCTTCCATAATTTATGCTTCTATGCGTTTTAATGATGTAAACAATAATGGTTCTTATGATGCTTCCTTTGTTTTATCAGAATCTGAAATCTATTCATGGGATGATTATTCCGCTGCAATTGCATTTTATTCAAATATTGAAGTAAGGGATGGCGACAAATTTTCGGGAAGTTCAAATTTGGCAAATATAGCTGTTGAGCCTGATATTTTTTATCATTTTTGGATTGAGATTGATCCTCTTTCAAAAACTTATACTACATGGGTGAGGTCAGAAAACATGTTAGAGCCGCAAACTATTTTTGCTAATGCTTCTTTCAGAAACAAAAATATTAATACCATCAAGCAATGGAGTTCTTTAAACAATCCACTTGGTGAACCTGATATTGTTGAAGTAAATAGAGTGTCATTAGTAGAAAATGTTGGCGATCTTCCCAATCTTGCAATGTTTCTTCCCGGTGGCAGTGATGGGTCAAAATCTAATATTGCTATTCCACCCCTCAATATTAGTGAGTTACCACTAACAATTGAAATGTGGTATAAACCTGATCCTATTCAACCATATTATTCAACCTTATGGTATAACCGTAGTACTACTGACAATAGTGGAGTACAATACGACAGATGGATAGACAGTGAAAAGATCAAAGGAGTATGGCAAGGTGCTTCAGGAGATGGCTTGCATCCCAACAAGCCTTTGGTCGGCAAATGGAATCATGTTGCTTTAGTTATGACTGAAGACTCCAAGACTTTGTATCTCAATGGGGTCCCATTTACACAGACGGGCAACTACAACAATTATCCCTTTGATGAAATAACATATATTGGTTGGGATAATGCTTTAGCTGACCGTACTTTAACAGGCTTGGTAAATGAGATAAGGGTATGGACTCATGCAAGGACAGCACATGAGCTTGAAGAAAATAAGAACAATTTATTAAGCGGCGAAGAAAGCGGTTTACTTGGATACTGGAATTTTAATCTTGAAGGTTCCACTGTAATGGATCTTAGCGGGAATGGGCGTAAGGCTGTAATTTCGGGCGGAACTTATATTGAACTTGACAATGCACTTCTTTCCTCTATAAGTTTAAGCGTAGGCAGCCTTGATAAACCTTTTAGTCCCTTAATTAGCGAATACAATGTATTGTTGCCTTCAGGTACTACTTCTGTTAGTATTAATGCAGAAGCTGAAGTAAGTTATGGAACGAGTATAGATATAGATAATGATGGAATAATTGATGTATCATCAGGCAGTGCAGAAGTCCACATCCTTGTATGGGCAGCCGACGATCTCAGCACAAAGTCTTACACTCTTATGATGGAAGTTAATGATGAAACAAAAGATGCCGGACTTTCAATGCTTTCCACAAATCTTAGTGCATTAAATCCTGTGTTTCGCTCTGACCACACAAATTACGAAGTAATTCTTCCCATAGGCACAAATTCCGTAGAAGTTGAAGCCACAACAAATACCATCGGAGCCACTGTAGCAGGAGCAGGCACCATATTTTTAGAAAATGGTTTTGCAGTGGCTGTTTTAGAGGTAACAGCAAGCGATGGTATTACAAAAAAGGTTTATACCATAGAATTTAATGAAAGCGATACATTTAATTATGCTCTTTCTCTACCCGGCGGAAATGGAAAAAACAGTAATATTGACATATCAGGCTTAGCATTAAGCTCACTACCTTACACTATAGAAATGTGGATTAAACCTAATGGTTCCCAAAATGATAATACAGGTTTATTTTACCATAGGGGAAGCTCGCATTCAGGTATTCAATACTCATCAAACTGGCAGGGTTCGGGCAAATTACGATTAATGACGGATATAGCTCAAAATGATTATGGAACTGTTTCTGATATAGAAATAAAACCTGATGAATGGCATCATATTGCAGCTGTTGTTACATCTGAAAGCAGCACTTTATATGTAAATGGCACAGCATATTCAAGAAACGTCGGCAATGCCGATTACGATTTTTCTATAGGATCTTTGCATATAGGTTGGGATAGTGATCAGGACAACAGAGCTTTTAAGGGGGAAATTGATGAAGTCAGGGTTTGGCAGAGTGCCAAAACAGAGCAGGAAATTCTTGAAAATCAATTTTCAATATTATCAGGTGATGAACCTGACCTATTGGCTTATTGGAATTTTGACCTTTTGAATCCTGCTCAGGCTGTTGATCTTTCCGTTGAAAAAGTTCATGGATTAATTAATGGAGGAAGCTATGTAGTATCATCATTATTTACCTCCATGGAATTTTCCGGTGCAGTATCTATTTCTGAAAAAGCTTTTGTTAATATTAATTCCATTTCAAATCCGGTATCAAGGTTAACGATAAGTACAAAGAACCAAAAAGATCCTCTAAGCTTGACAAATATGCAAATCAATGCTTCCGGTACTCCGGATTTAGGTGACCTGCAGAAAGTAAGTGTATATTCTACCGGCAATCAGCCTGAATTTGATACAAAAAATTTAATCGCAGAATTTTCAAAAGCAATTTCCGCAATGATTTTCTTTGATTTAGATCATTCCTTACTAAGTGGTGATAACTATTTTTGGATAACTGTCGATATTCCAAAGGAAGCAATACCCGGTAATAAAATCAGCTTGGTTTGCGATGAAATAACTATGCTTGGTAGTGAAGGATTTATTATAGGAGAACCGGAAATAAGCTCAGCAGAAAACTATCTGACTATTAATCCTGATTATTTTATCAACAATTATAAATTTCCTATTGACATATTAACTGATAATGCTTCTACAGCTGTAGAAGGCGCCAATTTCGTTTCATTTCAGCAAAATGCTATCATGACTCATAATGGCTATCAATATGTTACATATTGGAATTCGGCCGGCAGAGTTTGTCTATCTCGCAAAAAGCTTCCCGACGGTGATTGGGAAACAATAACTTTTAGCGATCATACCATAAGCCCATCTTCCATGGCAGATAATCATCATAGTATTTCAATGGGGATTTGTAAAAATGACGGAAGCATTCATTTATCCTTTGATCATCACAACAACGATCTAAGATATAAAAAATCAATTCCCGGATTAGCTGACAAACCGGAGGATCATAGTTGGTCTGCTTCTTCTTTTGGTGAAAAGGTAAATTATCTGATTCCCGGCTCTCCTGTTAGAAATATGACTTATCCTCGCTTTATTTCAAAACCTGATGGTGATTTGATTTTTGAATGCCGCATAGGCTGGAGTGGCAATGGAGATTCATTTTTATGGACTTATTCGGGAGAAAATGGAACATGGGAATATATTGGCGAATATTTACATGGTACAAGCAAAGATGAAAATGCTTATATAAATGGTTTACATTATGATATTAATGGGCGTTTACATGTTTCTTGGATTTGGAGGCGTACTCCGGATCCTTTAACCAATCATGATATTTATTATGCTTACAGTGACGATGACGGACGCACTTGGTACAACTCAAAGGCTAATCATATTGCCTCTGTCAACTCTTCTCCAATGACTTTGGAAACTCCCGGCTTAAAGATTTGGGATGTTGGCAACAACAGAGGATTAATAAATCAGGAATCACAAGCTGTTGACGGCAAAGGCAGAATTCATATTCTTCAATCATATATTCCCGATTATTTGCCCAATGACAATAATTTTTGGGGCTCACGAATTACCAATGGATATTTACATCATATATTTATTGATGATAATGGCGTTTGGCACAACAACACTATAGCGCCATCGGGTCGGAATAGAAGTGAAATTGCCGTTGATGCCAACGATAATGTTTATGTTGTTGCAGGAAATTACAGGGTTTATTTTGCGGCTGCTTCGGGTGATTATAAGGTATGGACAAGCTTTGATTTAAGTGAGAGCAATACCGGAATGAATGAGGGTTTAATTGACAGAGAAGCCCTGTTAAATGAAAATGTTCTTTCTTTTGTATTTGCCCATAGCGATAATGATGGAAAAATTATCGTTCCTTATTATCAACTTGAAAATTCAGCTCTTGGTTCGGGAGACGGAATAAATATATCTGTTTACCGTGGCACAGATCTCAATATCAGGAGCATTCAATACAAGGATGATATTAATATCAACAGAAACTTTTCTGAAATTGATTCTGAAACAGCATATCTTGTAATAGAAGGGGAATTTGAAACTATCTATCCTGAGCCCTATACTCTGTATTTGAATACATCAGAGAATCTTAAAATAGAAATCAACGATAAAACGGTACTTGAAACTGGTGAATTAACTCAAAATACAGAATTTGTCATTCACCTGCCTCATGTTCCTTTTCATAAAAACAGAATAAAGATTGATGGAAACATTAATCCTGAAAAAGAGATATTTATACAATTGCAATGGGAAAGTGTAAGTCAAGAAAAATCAATAATTCCTCTTAGTTCTTTATATGGAAAGCTATTTGATTCTCCAACAGGACTACACAGTTCTTCCATGCATATTCAAAATGCTTATTGCGTGCCAAATCCTTTTATAAGCAGTTTTACTTTAATAAAATCCGGAAAGTTTTATTATTCTATACACAATATTAATGGTGTATTAATTACTGAAGGGCAAGGAGAAGACAATATTGAACTTGGTATAGATCTAAAGGAAGGAATATATTTTGCAACAATAATTCAGGATAAAAATAAAGAGATCATCAGAGTTCTTAAAAAATAATATTTTTAAGAACTCTGATGACTTTTTTAGTTATAAAATACGCTTAAGTCCCATTGGTCATACCATTTAATTATAGGGCTTCCATCTTCAAAATGTATTGGCAACCATATATATCTCCCATCAATGGGGTTGCGTGGTTTCCATCTGTCAGCCATAAAAATAAAGGCATTATTTCTATTGTGAATAGGTAATACAAAAGTACTTTGTGCTTCAAAAGTAATTTCAGCATTTTCTCCAATGCATGGGCTTCCAAGTTGTTTCCAGGGTCCGAAGATATTATCTGCCACAGCTATATCAGCGGCATTGGGTCTCCAGCCTGTACAGCCTGAAGTAATGAGATAGTAAAGACTATCGTAATAGAATATTGCCGGTGCTTCTCTATGCCCTGCAGGCAAGGCTCTAATATAACGTCCTGTATGAGATAAATAATCATCAGTTAACTCAGCGATATGTAAGCTAAGGTTTTCTTCAGAAGCAAAAATGTGGTAGGCTTTATCGTCTTGATCAACAAAAAGTGTCATATCGCGAGCCATTTGTCCTTTGTAAAAATCACGATTTACAAAAAGTCCTTCTTCCACCTCCTTCATCCATTCCGGTGTCCACCACTCTTTGTTATCCCAATTCTTGTAGGAGATTTTATCAGCTTCATCATAATTAAGGGGCCAATATTCAGCATTAGGACGTACTGATCTGATAAATTCGTATGGTCCACACACCTGGTCGGCCACAGCTACTCCTGCACGTGCTGCTTCATATCCTTGTCCTTTAAGTTCGAGATGGAACCACATCACAAATTTGTCGGTATTTTTATTGTATATAACTTTTGGTCGTTCAATTACTGCACCTTTTTCTATATCATGTCCTTCTTCATCAACAACTTCAAGTGCTATACCTTCATTTTTCCAATTATAAAGATCTTTTGATGAATAGACTCCAACCCCAACGAGGGCAGTATTTCCTCCTCTTCCTGATGTTTTATGCTCACCAAACCAATAATAAGTATCATCATAGAACAATATTCCGCCTCCATGTGCATTTATATGAACACTATCTTCATCATACCATATTTTTCCGGGATAAAAGCTATCATAAATACCTTTTTCGCGGTCATTTTTTCCTGATAAACATGAATAACAGAATACCGGAATAAGGATTAGTATGAGAAATTTTAATAATAATGAATTTTCCAAATTTTTATTCATGCTTAGATATTTTGCTTATAAATTGGATTTTTGAATACCCGGATTAATAAGAAAGCGGTTGAATTCCTTCAAGGCTTGGTTTCACACGTATAATATATCCTTGCTCATCAAATTCAAGCTTATCTATACACACTTCTCTGTGGAAGCCTGCACTTCGCCCCATTTTTATACCTTCCGGTCTTGTAAAACGGTGATAAATAATATACCATTCATCTTTCCCCGGTATTTGCACAACACAATTATGGCCTGTACCATATATTCCAAGTGAAGGGTTTTTTGCTATCACCAAATTATTCTCAGGGATATTTAATTTTCCCATGGGTGAATCTGAGATGGCATATCTCACTCTATAATCTTCACTCCGCGTATCATTTTCAGACCAGAAAAAATAATATTTCCCCTGCCTGTAAATCACCTCTACTGCTTCCCGAAATGTACCATCTGCGGGGGTCATCACTTTCAATGTTGTTTTATCGATAGAAGTCATATCAGGCTTAAGTTTTGCTGCAGCCAAATAGCCATTACCCCAGTATAGATAACTTATATTTGTAAGAGGATCAGTAAAAACATCCGGATCAATTTCTTGGCCACGGTTAATTCCTTCAGGCTTCCAATCTATCAAAGGCTCTCCAATATCCTTATATGGTCCTGTAGGCTGCTCTGCCACAGCTACTCCGATCTTTTGGGCGGCTGTAAAATAATAGAAATAACGATAGTTACCATCAATCTTCTTTTCAGTAATTGATGGTGCCCAGGCATTCCGAGTTCCCCAGGGAACATCCTTTTTCAAATCAAGTATTACTCCTTCATCTTCCCAGTTAACGAGGTCGCTTGAAGAAAATATTTTAAAATAATCACCCGACCAATTATGGTAGCCGTCACTAGTTGGTACGAGATAAAACTTTTCATATTGTTCGGACCACATTATTTCAGGATCAGCGTAATAACCTTTCAGAACAGGATTATTATCAACTTTTACAATTACATCTACAGAATCAGATTCTAAACCAAAAACATTAAAGGTATATTTTATAGATCCCTTGCTAAAATCCTGTTTCCCTTCCGGAGATGCCATAACATCAAAGTGTGATAAAAAAACAGGCTCAAAGTCACTAATATCTGTACCATAATCTACCGGTATATATATACTCTTATTATTATCATTAATAATTACATTATTCTTTTTTACGTTTGGACCTTCAAGCGATGAAACAGCAAAATTCACTATTGATCCCCATTTTTTTATCAATGCTTTCATCTCTTTTTCGGTAATTGGTATAACAGTACCATGCCGAGGTCTGAAGTTCATTGAAATTTCGTCATCAATCACTGAAAAATTTTCCAGGTCCAAAGATTCTGTAAATTGATATCTTCCCTGCATATATACATCATACATTAAAATATAGCGGTCTGAATCAATCAATTTAAAAACACATGATCCTTCCACTGCTTCAGATGTTTGTTGCAAATATTCGTCTTGCATAACATAGCCTTCAGTTAGCCTATCTGAGACAGCTTTTTTAATTCCATTTCCATGTCCTTCAGTTTTAAAGAAGAGGTGATATTTCCCGTCTTTTTTAATTATATCGCCATCTATACATGATTTGCCTTCAGGGTGGAAAAATAATTGTTGAGGAGTAGTTTCCAGTGCAGTAAAATCGTCATTGGCATAGGCATAATAAATAATATCGGTTCCCCCCGGCTGAAGCATAGAGAAATAAACCATAACTTTCCCTTCTTCTTCATCATAAAATGTTTGAGGCGCCCATACTCTTCTCACATCATAAAATTCTTCGAAAGTTTCTGCAATATTAATTTTTGAATATTCCCAGTCTATCAGATTATCAGATTTTAAAAAAACCATTCCTACATTAGTCCATCCATCAGCCGGAACATAAAGGTCTGTTACAACCATATAGAATTTTTTGTCCGGTCCTCTTAAAATATGAGGATCCCGAACCCCACCCCTTGAACTGATAGTATCTGAAGCAATTATCGCTTCATTATCATTTAGCGCAATATAATTATAAGCATCCTTGCTAATGGCAAAACGTATTGCTTCCTCTCCGGGTCCATTACCTGTAAAATAGGCAAACAAATATGCTGAATATTTCTCCCTTGAAGAACAAGCAGACAAAGCCAAGAAGATCAATATTAATAGTGCTGTAAAATTCTGAATTTTAGAAGAAAAAAAATCTTTTATTGTCTTATTCATAACTTTTAGATTATACTATTTTAGACATTTTTATAACTCTGAGAGTCATATTATAAGTTTGCTTATTTAAGCATTCTATACATTTCTGATGCAGCGAGAAGAAATGCACCGACACCAAAATTGGCAGTTGAATTTTCATCCACTACTTGGCCCGGAATAGCTCTTTCTCCTATAGGTTGAACATATCCTACCTGACCATTTTCATTTAATGCAGTTTGCGACAGGTATTTCCATGCTTCCAAAGCATGTGGCAGGTATTTATCTTTTTTTAGATATCCATTATTTATTCCCCATAAATATCCATAGGCAAAAAAAGCTGTACCACTGGTTTCATAACCGGGTGCGTGTTCAGGATCAAGCAAACTACGGGTCCAGTATCCTCCTTCTTGCTGAGCCTTTGCAAGTGCTTCTGCCATTTCTTTATAAACTTGGACAAAGTGTGGTTTATGAGTATAATAGTCGGGCATGTCGGACAATATTTTTGCCAATCCTGCAAAGACCCATCCATTTCCTCGCGACCAAAAGTCTTTCAGTCCATTAAGGCTCTTATGTTCAGGATATATATATTTTGCATCCCGATAAAAAAGATGCTCTTCCTTATCATACATAAGTTCTTCAGCAAAGAGATAATATTGCCATAGTTTTTCGAGATAAAGATTGTTTTCTGTAAGTTTATATAGTTTAGTCATTACCGGCATAACCATATATAGGCCATCTGCCCACCACCAATAATCGACTGTATCGGTAGCCATTTGATATTCCATAACTTCTATTGCTCTTTGAATTTTATCGGCATTACCACTTATATTATACAGATCGATATAGGTTTGAAAACATATTTGCCAGTCACCAAATAACACATAATCATCTGTTTCACCATAGCCATATTTCCAATTTAAAGGATTATCGGATTTCGCTCCCTTCCATTGATTTTTTTCTCCCCATAAAAGAGAATAGTCTAAATATTCTTGTTTTTCTGTAATAAAATATGCTTCCATATTTCCTGTATGATAGGCAGCATGTTCCCAAAAGGCCCAACCCGGTTCGGGGTGTTGCTCTTGCCAATAATCATTAACCTTTACAATTAGAGAATACAGCTCTTCGGCATCAGGCAAATGTTCTTTTTTGCCATTACAGCCTAGCAGCAAACCGGCAACTACAAACAGGAAAATGAATTTTGAAGAAATAGAATACATCATAGCAATAAGATTTGTTCTGGTTTTATAATTTCTGAAATAAGATTTGTCTCTGAAAATATTTTTTGACTAATTATTGATTTTAATTTAGCTTATAAAGAGTTGTATTGTTGATCAACTTTAACCTTCCTTATTTATTGTTAGACCAAGAAATGAGAAGATTAAGCAAAAATCAATATTCGAAATTATAAAGATAAAATATACTTTACTGCTATATTTTCAATAATTGATATCACATATTTAATATTTATTTTTCTTTGCGTATTCTGAAGGTACTATTCCAAATTCTTCTTTAAAATACTTTGAAAAATATTTAGGGTCATTAAATCCAACTTTAAATGCAATTTCTGAAACTGTCAGTTGGCTTTTTTGTAGGAATTGTGCTGCCCTTTTAAGTCGCATCACGCGAATAAATTCCACGGGTGTTTTCCCTGTCAGGGCAGTAAGTTTATTATAAAGGTGTCCTCTGCTGACGCCAAGTTCTCTGCTCATTTTTTCAACAGAAAATTCACTATTTCCAATATTATCTTCCACAACTTTTAGTGCTTTATTAAGGAATTTTTCATCAAGGGATGTTATACTTATTTCACCGGGTTTAATTTCAAATTTCTTATTAAACATTTGTTGGAAAGATATTCTGAGATCAATCAGGCGTTTTATTTTTAATTCCAACACTTCATAGTTAAATGGTTTTGTTATATAATCTTCTGCTCCTGCTTCCAATCCTTCAATTTTTTGTTGGTTTGTTACTTTAGCAGTAAGTAATATTACCGGTATATGTGAGGTACGCGGGTCTTTTTTTATTTTTTTACATAGTTCTATTCCATCTTCAACCGGCATCATAATATCACTAACAATTATGTGAGGCATAAATTCAAGGGTTTTTTCCCATGCCTTTGCTCCATTGGAAGCTTCCATGATATTAAAATGGTGGCTTAAATTATCATGCAGATAAGCACGGAGTTCAGCATTATCTTCCACTAAAAGTACTAATGGTTTTTCATCTGAAACAAGTTTTTTGTCTTTTTTGTCTTTTTCGGTTTCGTAGGCATTTTCCTCATCAATTGTAATCTTATCATTCTCATCATTTTTTAGCTGAAGGGGCATTTTCAGTATAAAGCAACTTCCTTTTCCCGGTTCGCTTTCAACAGTAATTGTTCCTCCATGAAGCTTTACAAATTCTTTTGTCAAAGACAGTCCAATACCACTACCCTGATTTACTATATTTTTATTTTCTGTTCCTTGATAAAATCTTTCAAAAATTATTTTTTGATTTTCAGGTTTTATTCCTATTCCTGTATCTTTAATTTTTATTTCTAAGTATTCCCGTCCAAAAAATTCATCTTTAAAGTTTTCATCTTCTGTTTTGCATCGCTTAACAATACAATAGACATGTCCCAATTCAGGAGTAAATTTTATTGCATTTGAGACAAGGTTAAAAATAATTTTCTCCATTTTATCTGCATCGAAGCTTACAAGGAAGTGATCAATATTTGAAGAATAATTATACTTAATTTTTTTATTTTCAAATAAATCTGCAAAGGAGAAGAAAGCATCTCTCACAAAAAGTGAAACATCTCCAAAGGTAGGATTTAGTGCCATTTCGCTCACCTCCATTTTTCTAAAGTCGAGGAGCTGATTCACCAAACTTAATAGTCGGCGTGCATTTCTTTGTATCATAAAAAGCTGTTCGCGCAAAGAATTTTCTTTAATTTCTTTAAGCAATTTTTCCAATGGCGATAGAATAAGAGTAAGTGGGGTGCGAAATTCATGGCTCACATTTGTAAAGAACAAAAGTTTCATAGCATCCAATTCATGCAGGCGCGAAAATTCCAATCTTTCCTGTTCACGTAAAAACTTCATTTTCTCTCTTCTTCTAATTATCCATATTAAAAGAAAAATAAGACATACAAAGAGGGAGAAGTAAGCTATGTATGCCCATTTTGTAAAATAGAAGGGAGGGATAACAATAATTTCAAGCATAGATTCACTATCAGACCAGGTACCATCACTACTCATTGCCTGAACTTTAAATTTATACAAGCCAGGATTCAGGTTAGTATAAGTTGCCACTTTGTTTTGTGAATCTGTTTCTATCCACCCCGTATTAAAACCTTCTAATTGATAGCGGAAGCGCGTTCTTTCGGAATGGAAATAATTAAGTGCGGCAAACTCTATTGAAAAAACATTTTGAAAGTGTTTCAGCGACAATTGTTTTGTTTGGTTGAATGCCTTTTGTAGTATAATTCGACCTCCTTTTTTTTCTCCAATGGCAACCGAGTTATTAAATAATTTAAAATCTGTCAGTAGCACATCGAAATTTTGCTGATAATCGATTACCTCCTCAGGATAGAATATATTAAATCCCCCTGCCCCACCAAATATCAGCTCCCCTTTAGAAGTTTTTAGGTATGAATGTTCATTGTACTCCTTACCCTGTAATCCATCAAGCACATCATAATTTCTAAATTTTATCAATTCATATTTTTCATTTATGATCATATTTGACAATCCGTTAAGGGTAGCTATCCACAAATTTCCTTTTTCATCACCCAATACAGAAATTATATTATGATCGGGCAAGCCATCTTTTTCTCTAAACACTTTGAATGAATTACTTTCTTCATCAAACAAGTTCAGGCCGTTACGTGTTCCTATCCACATTCTGTTTTTCGCGTCTTCATAAATTGAAAGTATGCTGTTATTACTAATTGAGCCTTGGATTGATACATCGTGTACATAGTGTCTGAACTTTCTTGATTCTTTATCAAGCACATTTAATCCATAGGAAGTACCTATCCACAAATTCCCCTTACTATCTTCTTTAAGAGAAAGGATAAAGTCAGAATTCACCGAATTATAATCATCTTCTCTATAGTGAAAGAAACCTTGCGTTCTTTTATCAAACAAGCACAAGCCACCTCCAAGAGTTCCTATCCACAGGCGGTCGGATGTGTCTCTATGAATCTGCCATACTCTATCGTCGGATATAGTTGTAGGGTCATATGGATTGTGTTTAAAATGTTTGAAGTTAGAACCATCATAATAATTTAATCCTCCTTGATAGGTGCCTATCCACAATCCGTCATCATCATCAATAAAAAGAGAAACTATTACATCATTACTCAGGCTGTTAAGATTTTGAGGTTGATGTTGGTATATTTTAAAGTTATTATTGTGACGGTCAAAATAAACTAATCCCTCACCATTAGTTCCTATCCATAAATTGCCTTTACTGTCTTCCGCAAAGCAATTAACATCATTTGGGAAATATTGCTCGTGATTTCTATACTGACTTTTATATAAATTAAACTGAAAAAGATATTCGTGATGATAATTAATTCCATTTTTAAAAGTGCCAACCCAGATAATGCCATCTTTATTTTTATGAAGCGAAGTAATACTGTTTCCACTAAGGCTGGTATCATCTCCGGGTACATTTACTAAAACTTCAGAAGTTTTAAGTTCTTTATTAATAATTGTAATCCCTCCATGATCAGTTCCCACCCATATCCTGCCCCTGCTGTCTTCAATTATTCCTGTAACGATTTTACTGGATATATAATTAATTGAAGATGATGGTGAATATTCTTGAATTTCATTATTTCTTCTATTGATGTAGAATAAGCCGACGGGATAATTTACAGAATAAATCCAAAAATCATCCTCCGAATCAATAAAGAGCCGGTAATTGCGATCATGTTCCAATTGTGAAGCTCCAAGATTAAAATCCAAATTTTCAACCACTTCCATTAATTGCGGATCTATTATGTCAATTATTCCTGAATCGTTTACTACATAAACTTTTCCACAGCTACAAAAAGAAACGTCATTTATTAGGTCGCTCGATAATGAAGCAGAACTTCCGGGCTGATAACAAAAGCTATAAAGAGCATCATGTTTTTTATTATAAAAATATAAGCCATGCTGATCGTAACTAAACCACAGACAAGAATCCCTATCCATACGTATGGTATTAATATTTTCGCGTGGAAGTGCTATGTTCTTATGAAATAATTCATGATCCTTTCCAAAAGATTCTGTTTCAGGATCATAAATTGTTAACTCATTGCTTCCTGAAAGCAGCCAAAGAAGCCCTAAATGATCTTCAAAAATTTGATGGATACTATTTTCAGGAATGGAAAAGGGATCATCAACAACATGCTTAAATACTTTAAAATTATATCCATCATATCTATTTAGCCCCGATACTGTACCAAACCACATAAATCCTCTGCTATCAGAAAAAATAGTATTTATTTGGTTGTTTGATAAACCCCAGTCACTATGGATACGTCTAAACTGATTAGCTGCTTGTTGGGCAGAAATGTTGACGCTTATAAAAGAAAGGAAAAACAAAAGTTTTAATTTATTCACTTCGAAATATTAAAATTCATAATATTTTTCAAATTTAATGCTTTGCAATATCATGATACTATATTAAGTTCTTGATCAATGAGACATTAGCTTTTCAGGATTAAATATCGACACTACTATTTATAGTTTTAAAAAAAGAATTTTACTAAAAGATAAAAATAAAAATTTTGTATCGAAAACATCTATGCTTTACTTACATTTTTTCCTTTAATTAATTTTTGAATTATTTTAGAACACAATTTATTAAAACGTAAAATAAGCCTTAAAAAGTGCAACTTAATATGCTCGAGTTTCGTTATTAATATACTTAGAATTAACAAGCTGTTGTTTTATATTTATGTTCAAAGCCAAAAATATCGATAAGCTATTTAATAATCGAATAGTATTAAATTTGATTATTATAAGTGTTTTATGGTTTCCGGCTTATAGTTTTGCTCATTTTAATGTGCCAAGCAATCCTTTCACCTTAAATCACTTTTCTGCTAGCAACAAGCTTCCCGGGGAAACTATTCAAGGTTTTTATCAAGATGAGATAGGCATTTTATGGTTAAGTATTGAGTCTGTTGGTGTTATAAAATATGATGGTAAAAAGGTCACTATCTATCAAAACATTAATGCTGACAGTACTTCCCTTTCAACAAATTATCCCAAAGATATAATTGGTGACAATAAAGGCACAATATGGGTAAGCACCTCTAACGGTCTTAATGCTATAAAGCGCGGTTCATCTGATGTAAAGCGTTATATGGCAGATCAGGGGTCAATTTCGGGTTTAAGTCATAACTCTCTAAACAATTTAACTTTTGATTCTTTTGGGAATTTATGGATTTCGACTGAAAATGGTCTTAATATTTTAAACCCCAAGAGGGAAGAGTTTCTAAAAGTTTTACACAGCGATGATTTTGACAAACCTTCTACTTATAATGAAATAAAAACCATTCATTTAGATAAGAAAGGGAATATATGGATTGGAACGACTCACAAGGGAGTATTTTTCATTTCCAAAAACAACATAGAAAAATTAGACTCTGTATGGCAAAAGCAGTCAGCAGAAGAGTTCCTTGACAGTTTAGATGAAATTATACGTCCTGAACAACTCCTTTCAAAATCTGTTCTTCCAACTGTTAATGCTTTTGAATCGAATTATTCCGACACTATATGGATGGCTACTCAAACAGGACTTTATTACTATCACACTGATAGCAAGCTTGTCAACAAATTTTATTTCAACAATCATAATGGCGGAATTTTAAACAATTCAATACTTGTAAACCTCATGGCAGATTCCAGTGGCCGCTTATGGGTAGGTGCTGCAAGTGATGGTTTGGCAATTATTGAGCTCGAAAACTTAAGTTATCATTATCTGGATGCTGACAATTATGCTACTAATCAGTTAAAGAGCAACTTTATAAGGAAGGTGTATGAAACCAGTTGTGGCTTGATATGGATAGCTACAAAATTTGGTGGTCTTCATTATTATGATTCTCGCAATCTAACATTTCAGCATATAAAATTTGAACAAGAACCCGGATCTGGTTTAAACGAAAGTTTTACTTTAGCCTTATTAGATGATGGTGACAAAATCTGGATAGGAACCAAAGGCGGAGGTTTAAATAAAATCAACAAACAAAACGGACGATTTAGTTACTACACCAACGAGGGAAAAACAGGTGATTTATTAAGCAATCGTGTTGAAGCCATTGTAAAGGATCATAATGGAACTTTGTGGTTGGCTACTGAAGCTGGTTTATTTAGCATGGATGAAGATCAAGATTATTTTCATCATTATTCTCATATTCATATTCGCAATTTGTATTTAGACGGTGATTATTTATGGATAGGAACAGACTACGGACTTTCACGTTTTTCTATTTCTAAAAGAAAATTTTCACCCTTAGAAACCAAGCATAATAATTTTTTCAATCCTGAAAGCAATATTTATATAACTCGTGTTACTCACGATTCTGATGGGACTATGTGGATTGGCACATTTACCAACGGCTTATATGAATACGATGCTGAAACAGACTCTTTAATTCATCATCTACATATACCGGGTAATCCTGAAAGTTTAAGCGGCAATCAGGTACGTGCAATATATGAAGACAAAAACAAGCGACTTTGGATTGGAACAAAATCGGATGGATTAAATTATTTTGACAAGGAAAATCGAAATTTTTATAATGTTTCAAATCCTTCTGTTTTACCCTCCAATACTATATATCATATTTTAGAAGATGATTTTGGAAGTTTATGGCTTGGTACTCATAGCGGAATTTCGAAATTTAATCCTCAACAAAACACATTTACCAGTTTTAACACTGCTTATGGCCTTCAGGGGCAGATATTTGAAATCAACGGTTCCTCTGTTACTTCTGAGGGCTTATTATTGATGGGCGGCAGTAATGGATTTAATGTAATAGATCCCAAGAATATTAATATTGAACAATTTAAGGCTCCATTAATAATTTCCGATTTCAAAGTATCAAATGAATCAATAGCAGTTGATATTTCTGAATACACAGAATTTAATCTCAACACAAAGAATAATTATATTTCTTTTGAATTTGCCTTGCTTGACTATACCAGTCCTGATGAAAACTTCTATTATTATCAGCTCTATCCTTTTGATACGGAGTATGTATTTGCCAACACAAGGAATTTCGCTTCTTATACCAATCTCAAAGCGGGCAATTATTTATTCCGAGTTATGAGTTCCAATACTGAAAATTTCATTGATGCAGGTTCTTTTGAAATTTCCATTTTTATTCCTTCTCCATTATGGAGGAAGCCATGGTTTATTTCCTTTGTTATAATAGTGCTAAGCTCTTTAATAATATTTGGATATTTCTTAAAATCGAAAACAGTTAAACGCAGAGAATTATATCTTAAACATGAAGTAAGTCAGCGTACTCAAGATTTATTAAATGCTTATAAGAAGTTAGAAGACTCAAATAAACAGATAGAAAATCAGAACATCGCTTTACGTAAGCAAAGGGACAGGATATCGAGGCAAAATCTTGAATTAAAAATTCACAGACAGAATTTAGAAAACATGGTAGCTGACAGAACTAAAGATTTAGAGGAAGCAAAAGCCAAGGCTGAAGAAAGTGATAGGCTTAAATCAGCATTTCTTGCCAACATGAGCCATGAAATAAGAACTCCTCTTAATGCTATCATGGGCTTTATAGACATATTGGAGGTTGATGAATTTAGTGAAAGTGAAAAGAAGGCTATTAATGAGATTATTCAAACAAACAGTAATGCATTATTACAGTTGATCAATGATATTATTGATATCAGTATGATAGAGGCCAATCAGCTTACGATAAAGAAAGAGAGAATAGAATTTAATAAATTTTTCAATGAAATTTATCAACATTATCAGACCAATCATGAATTACAAATAAAACAAGTAGAATTTAATAAACAAACACCATCAAAACAGGAAACAATTTATGTTTATTCAGATTTGGTCAGAACAAGGCAAATTTTTACCAACCTTATAAATAATGCTATTAAATTTACTTTTAAAGGTAGCATAACAATAGGTTATTATATCGATATAACAACTAATGAAGTTGTAATTTTTGTTAAAGATACAGGTATAGGAGTATCAGAAGAAAACGCAAAATTACTCTTTGAACGTTTTAGAAAAATTGATTCTACAAATTTTAAAATTCACCGTGGTACCGGTCTTGGTTTATCAATATCAAAAAATTTATGTAAATTATTAGATGGTCGTATCTGGTTGAAATCGCAACTAAACGAAGGTTCTACATTTTATTTTACTCTTCCTATTCATCAGATTATCTAATAATAAATTACGAATCAAAAATTACGAAGACGTCAATAGGTTCACGCAAAGCCCGCAAAGAGGTTTTATGCAAAGGGCGCAAAGATTATTTCACGCAAAGCCGCAAAGCATACATCTTGGCGTCTTAGCGCCTTAGCGAGAGAATATTTCACGCAAAGGGCGCAAAGATCAACTACGAATTATCAGTGATTAATTAAATGTTTATGACTATGTCGTTTAGAATGGTTTAGAGGTTTAGAGGTTTAATGATATGAAGCTGTCTCACTAGGACAGCTCCTTTCTTTTTAATGACGATTATTATGATCCCCTTGCTACCTGTCCCGACTTGGCGGGAAACGGGATTTCGCTTCGCCCAACTTAAAGGCAAGACAATATACCAATGTTCCGGAGGAACAAAATGTTGGTAGAAAAATTGATGAATTATTATAGAAAGGCCCTGACATTAAGATAAATAACCCTGAAGGGGTGAAATTATTATAGTAAGATGTGACTCCCACACACCAAAACCCCGAAGGAGTGATATAGTAGCAGTGTAATAGCGGAAATATCAGGCAGATAAAATTCCGTCAATATAACATTATAATAATATCACCACTTCGTGGTTTCAAATAGCTGGTAATAACTATTATACGAAATTTATATTATTACGATAGCATCATGCAAATAACTGGAGCTGTCTAAAAAGTCGATTTTTTGATATAATGCAAACTGTATAAGCTTTATAAACAGTATTTTACAAATTGGTCATAGAAGCACGCCAATTTTCACGAAGACATGATGGTTGAGTCTGTCGTACCTCCAAAGGTTGGACGGAATCATGCCTTTTCTCAAAGCAAGATGCTTTGAGTACATTAAAAACTTATAACCCTAAACGGTCACGACTTGTCATGTAAAAAGACGTTGCATGCAACGTCTCTACGAATACTTACTGATCACTGATAACCATTCTATTCCACATAAGTCTCTTTTATCACCGATTTTACGATTTCAATTTCAGAAGTTGTCAGATTGCTTAATTTTTTGACAATTCTGGTTCTGTCAATTGTTCTAATCTGATCTAAGACTATCCAACCTTTTATTTTAGTTTGTTTGATTTCAACTCTTGTTGGATATGGTTTTGAACTGCTTGTAAGTGGTGCTACAACAATCGTTTGAAGATATTTATTCATTTCGTTTGGAGAAATGACAGCACAGGGACGAGTTTTTTTCATCTCACTTCCTATAGTTGGGTCAAGATTTACTAAAACCAATTCGTATTGTTTTATTTCCATTCTTCGAAAGTATCGTCTTCAAAAATGTCATCAATCAACAACATATCATCTCCGTTTTTATGCATCTGCTTGAACAATTTTTCCCAACCTTTTCTTGGAGTCGATGTTGGTTTTAGGATAATTCTTCCTTTTTCTAAAATCAGTTCTAAAGTGTCGCTGATGTTATATTGCTCTAAGATGGCTTTTGGTATTCTGATACCTTTTGAGTTTCCGATATTGATTACTGGGATTTCCATAAAAACTTTTTTGTGATTACAAAGTAATTACTTTTTTGTAATAAAACAAATTTTGAGTCAAATTTAATGCTCCGTCAATTTTTATTAATAAATTCTCAAAATCAGAAACAGTCCAAATCCAATAAATGTTAAACCTTTCCCGACAATCGCCTACCGACGATAGGCGGGATTTCGCTTCGCTCAACCTTTGGACAGCTCCCCTTTAAAAGTGGAGCAGTAGGGGCGTTAAATTATCAAAATATGCGGGTTTTTATTTGCCGATTACAACGTGGTGGCCGAGCTTGCTGGAAATGCCTTTTCTCAAAGCAAGATGCTTTGAGTACATTAAAAACCAATAACAAAACCCCCCAACTACGTTGTCCTAAACATTTTCAATTTTCAATTTTTCATTCCTTCATTCCTTCATTCCTTCATTCCTTCATTCCTTCATTTCCTAATCTGCTAATCTGCTAATCTGCTAATTAACTAATCAACAAATCTGCTAATCATCACATCAACTAAACAACCCAAAACTCGAAACTCGAAACTCAAAACTCAAAACTCGAAACTCAAAACTTGAAACGGATGCGACTTGTCACGAAAAAAAGACCTTGCATGCAAGGTCTCTACAATAATACATTGTCGATCATTGTTAACTGGTTACTGATAACTGTTTACTTATCATTGTTAATTGTTCATTGTTAATTGTTTACTGATCACTGTTCATTGATGACTGGTTACTTTAATTTCCAGTACTGCTGATTTAACTCCTTTTGCTTTTGCTTTGAATCTTATTACTCCGGGTTTATTATCCGATTGCACAAGAGCTGTCAGCTGTCCGTTAAATAATGGCATTTGTGGAAGATGGAACAAATCCAGGCTTGTTGGATCCCCATTTGCTGAAGCTTTATATCGTCCTGCACCGGAAGCTTCAAACTGTATCATGCGCGAATCAAGTGGCACTATATTTCCTTGTTTATCAACAACACGAACATTAATATATGCCAAGTCTTTTCCATCTGCTGTAATGACATCTCTATCGGGTATCAACTCTATTTTATATGCTTTTCCTGCTGTATATTTTTTCTTTTCGGCTACCGGTCTTCCTGCTTCATCATAAGCAATTACCTTAAGTTCACCTGCTTCATAAACCACGTCATCCCACATAAGTCGATATCTATTTTGCAGTGTAGTATTATTTTTGCTTTGTTTCCCATAACTTTTACCATTAACAAATAATTCTGCTGAAGGATAATTTGTATATACAAATACCGGCGTAGGCAGCCCCTCTCTTCCTTCCCAGTTCCAATGTGGTAAAATATGCAAGGTTTCATCATTTTTATTCCATATACTTCTATATAGGTAATAGCGATCTTTTGGAATAGAAGCAAGGTCAATAATACCAAACATAGAACTTCTATTGGGCCAGCCTTCAGTATCGTAAGGGCTTGGTTCTCCGAGATAGTCAAAGCCTGTCCACACAAACTGTCCAATAGTCCATTCATAATCATCCATTAAGGCAAAATCTTCATCAGGGACATTCGACCATGAACAATGTTCCAAATCATAAGATGAAGATTGATGATCATCATACAAAGCATCAGCTTTTATTTCTACAGGGAATTTATATACCCCTCTTGAGCTGACGGTAGATGCTGTTTCAGATCCCAACACAAATCGTTGTGGTAATTTCTCATATGTTTCTAAATAACGAAAAGTTCGATAATTTAATCCCGGTACATCTATTAGAGCTGCAAATCCATTTTCAAGAACACATGATAGTCTGTCCATGCCACAATTTACGAGTCTTGTGGGGTCCTCACGGTGACAAATGTCCTGAAGGAATTTTGCTACTTTATATCCATCGGGGCTACATTGTGTTGGCACTTCATTACCAATACTCCACATAATAACAGAAGGATGATTTCTAAAATTTCTTATCATATTAACGAGATCTTTTTCGGCCCATTCTTCAAAAAATCTATGATATCCATTTTTTACTTTTGCTCTATCCCACTCATCAAAAGATTCAACTATCATCATAAAGCCCATTTCATCACATAATTCAACTAATTCGGGTGCCGGCATATTGTGTGATGTTCTGATTGCATCGCAACCCATGTCCTTTAACAATGTAAGCTGTCTGCGTAGTGCGGCTTTATTAATTGCAGTACCAAGGGGGCCTAAATCATGATGGTTATTAACTCCCTGAAATTTTCGATGTTTACCATTAAGGAAAAAGCCTTTTTCGGGTATAAAGTTGATATCTCTAATTCCAAATCTTGTAGTATATTCATCAACAATTTTATTTTCATAATAAATTTGGCTGATTGCTTCATATAAACAAGGGTTTTCAGGAGTCCATAATTCAGGTTTTTCAATTAAAAAGTGTTGTTCATATGGACGATCTTTAAAATACATTTGATTTGTATGCAACTCTGCTACCTTGTTCCCTCTTCTATCATATATATTTGTATTGATTTGTATATTCTGTCCATCTTTTGCATTATTCAATTCAGTAATAAGCTTTACCGAAGCAAACTCATCGTTAACATGGGGTGTACTTATAAATGTGCCCCAAATAGGCACATGAACCTCATTTGTAATAATAAGATGCACATTGCGATATAAACCGGCTCCGGGATACCAGCGACTTGAGAACTCGGGGTTTTCAAGTCTTACAGCCAATATATTATTTTTTCCATTTTCATTAAGAAAAGAACTAATATCAAAATGAAAAGAATTATATCCATAGGGCCATTCGCCAACCTGCTCACCATTAACAAAGACCCGGGCTTGGCTCATGGCACCATCAAAAAGCAAGTTAACCCGAGTTTCACCTTTAACAAAGTCTTCAACATTAAAGGAAGTTCTATACCATCCTACTCCCATATACGGTAATCCACCGGTACGTCCGGTTTTACGAGTAGCTATCTCCTCATTATTTTGAACAATAGCAACGACCTGCACATCATGTTCTTCATCAAATGGTCCATATATAGCCCAATCATGTGGTATGCTTACTGTTTCCCAGTGTAAATCGGAATAAGAATTGTCAACAGCCTTATAATCATCATTTCTTGAAAATTTCCAATTATGCTCCAGTAAGATATCCTTACGGTATGAATTTGCAAGAAGCCCTCCCGATATAATAATAAAAAGGCATGATATCCAAGCTTTTTTGAACATATCAAATTATTTTAATTAAACTTTGCATCAATAGCTGCTACAAGATATACTAAGGGTGCATTCCAATTAATTGCTATTTCGTTTGTAGAATAACTACATAATATATCCAAATATGATTGTGCTGCAAATTTACTTCTCATTGCTTGTATTTCGGGTTCACAATCATTCCATACTTGTAAATTTGGTCCGCCTGCCAAGAAGCCCGGTATAGGATCTTCTATAGTGTCGGCAGCAGATTGTCTATGATGAATATTCATAACTCTTTTATCTCCAAAGCCTGTAACAAAGCAGTATCCTGTTGCATTACGTCCTAAAATATAATCCAGATCCGATAAGGCAGAAAGGAAATATTTATCATTATTTGTAATTTTATATGCAAATAATTTTAGCACTCCTTCGTTTGCTACCTGCGAGTTACTTCCCCATTCAAATTTATTAATACTGACTCCATAGGGTGAAGTTTCTGATATATCAACAAGTTTATCAACCAATTTTATAAAGTCATTTTTTATTCTTAACTCTTTTAATATATCGGGTAGATCATCATAATACGTAAGGAGTGAAAGAAAGCCCAATGTTTGCACTTGACCCCAGGTAGGCACACTTGGTTTTCTATATTTTTCGGTAATATATTGTAAATAATCATCTTTTCCTGTTGACAAATAAAGTTCGGCAGCTGCCCAAAAGAATTCATCATCAAAATTTCTGTCACCATAAGCTCCGGTTGTAATATCTTTGGGCTGTATATAAGCTGTTTTTGGATTCTCTATTGCCCACTGCCAAGCTTTTTCTGCTTTTTGCAAGCATTCCTGTGACAGTTCATCAAAGCCATAATTATAATTTTTTAATATTCTATGTGCAAAGGCTGTAACAGCAGCAAAATTTAAAGTTGCTCCTGTTCCTTTGGCAACAACAAACCTTTGGCTAACAGCTTCATGTGGCATTATCATATCTTCAAAATCTTTGGCAGTCAATTTATGATAAACACCACCATCATTCGGATCCTGCATAGTTAACATCCATTTAAGATTATACATAATCTCTGATAGCAAATCAGGGATTCCGCTACCGCTTTCAGGAATATCAACATTTAAATCTTCATGGTAAGAACTGTAATCCTGCAAGCTTTTAAGAAGAGTATAAGTTGTAATACCACTATTAACGATATACTTATTAAAATCGCCGGCATCATACCAACCGAGAGGAGAAGAAATAATTGTTCCTTCGGGTCTGAGTTCATCAGCAGCTGAAGAATGGATATATACCACAGTGTCGGGGTGACCGGCTTCTCTAGCCCATTTTCCACCATATTCGGACTCGATAGCCATACCCGACCGATTATAATAGAAGGCCTTCAATGCTGCCTTTACAACATCTGTATATGGCTGATCCTTTATCTCAATCTTAATAGTATCTTTAGTCTTGCCGAGCAAGAGCTTATATAGGCCCGGCCGGATTAAATCAGAAAAATACACTTTCCTCATCGAAGATCCTGCTAAGTCCCAATAGGCGGGATCTTCAGCTTTTGCACGATATATTTCTTCATCAGCTTGATTCAAGAATAGAACTTCGTCTATATCGTTTGCAACCAAGATCATTTTTGGAGCTTTTGAAATATAAGCTACTTGGTTATATAAAATCCGATTGTCTTCTGTTTGGTTATTTGCAGCTCTAAAACAGGAAGTATTAAACATTACCGTCATTACGGTCAATACGAGCAATTTTGTAAAAGAAGCTTTCATGATTTATTTCTAAAGTTAGATATTAAACATCATATTATCCCATAACAACTTCAACCTTTAAGTGTCTTTGGGGCTTGTATGGGATAATATTATTTTGGATTTCACTACCGTCAACTTTTATACTTTTAATTCCTTTACAAACTCCATCCGGGTTTGTAACCTTAATTGAAAACACAGTATCTCTCAATCTTCTTTTCACTTCAAATCCTTTCCATGAAGAAGGGATACAAGGATCAATAATCAGTCCTTCATAATCGGGCCTTATTCCTAATATATAACGTGTTACAGCAAAATAGTTCCAAGCGGCTGTTCCTGTAAGCCAGGAATTTTTAGCTTCTCCCGGTTTAAATGCATCTTTCCCGGCTATCATTTGTGAATACACATAGGGTTCAGTTCTGTGCAGTTCGCTGATATCTTCAAGATAGGCTGGACAAATTTTCTTGTAATAATCCCATGCATACTCTCCTCTTCCTATTATTGTTTCCCCTATCATTATCCATGGATTATTATGACAGAACACCCCTGCATTTTCTTTATATCCGGGTGGGTATGAAGATATTTCACCATATTCGGGTAAATATTTCGTAAATGCCGGGTTATTTAGTACTATTCCATATTCACAATCTAGATGTTCCTTAACTGAGTTAAGGGCTTTTTCTACCATCCCTTCCTCCACTCCAACTTCAGCCATGGAGCACCAGCCTTGAGATTCAATAAAGATTTTACCTTCTTCATTTTCCTTGCTTCCGACTTTTCTTCCAAAAAAATCATAAGCTCTGATGAACCATTCTCCATCCCAAGCATGTTTTTTAATGGCTTTTACCATATTTTCAACATGTTTGACAGCTTGTTCAGCTTCCTTTTCACGATTTGTGATGCGGCACAAACGTATAAATTCTCTTCCATAAACAACAAAAAGTCCTGCAATCATTACCGACTCTGCAGTTTTTCCTGATTTATTTTCTGTAGTCTGGAACGATTCATCCGGATTTGTAGAAAAACAATTCAAATTAAGACAATCGTTCCAATCAGCCCTTCCTATTAAAGGTAATCCATGCGGTCCAAGATTATTAACCACGTGGTAAAATGAAGCTTTAAGATGGTCAAAATGAGGCTTGGCAGTGCTTTCATCATTATCAAAGGGCACTATTTCATTTAGGATATCAAAGTCTCCGGTTTCTTTAATATATTCTGCAGTTGACAGTATGAGCCACAAAGGGTCGTCATTAAAATTTCCTCCAATAGCATCATTTCCTCTTTTTGTAAGTGGTTGATATTGATGATATGCACCTCCGTCTTCAAATTGTGTTGAAGCTATATCTAATATTCTTTGTTTGGCTCTTTCAGGTATCTGATGAACGAAGCCTATAAGATCTTGATTGGAATCTCTAAAACCTATACCACGTCCTATGCCTACTTCAAAGAATGAAGCAGAACGTGATAAATTAAAAGTAACCATGCATTGATATTGATTCCATATATTTACCATTCTGTCTAACTTGGGGTCTCCACTTTTTAAGATAAAATTACTAAGTAAATTATCCCAATATTCTTTTAGATCTGCAAATGCTTGTTCTACTTTTTCAGTTGTATTAAATTTGTTTATTGTTTCTAATGCTTTGGTTTTATTAATTATATTATTTGCTTCCCATTTTTCATCTTCATCATTTTCAACATAGCCCAGTATAAAAATCAGTTCATGGCTTTCATTTGGTTTAAGCTCTATTTCCAAGCAATGTGAAGCAATCGGTGACCACCCGTGTGCATGCGAATTACGTGATTTCCCTTCTATCACAACTTGAGGTGCAGAAAACTCGTTATATAGGCCAACAAAGCTCTCTCTGTCGGTATCATAGCCATCAATATCCGAATTTACATGATAAAATGCATAATGATTTCTCCGTTCACGATATTCTGTTTTATGATAAAGCGTTGATTTGTCTATTTCAACTTCACCTGTATTAAGATTTCTTTGCAGGTTATTCTGGTCATCTTCAGCATTCCAAAGGCACCATTCAACAAAAGAAAAAAGTTTAAATTTTTTAATGCTTTTCCCTGTGTTTGTCAGTTTTACTTTTTGAATTTCACTCCATGATTTTAAAGGAACAAAAAATAGTATTTCAGCCTTAAGGGCATCTTTCTCTCCAATTATTTTCGTATAACTTAAGCCATGTCTACATTCATATTTATCAAGATTTTTTTTTACGGGCTTCCATCCCGGCGACCATATATTTCCATTATCATTAATATAGAAATATCTTCCGCCGTTATCCATGGGTACATTATTATAGCGATATCGGGTTAGTCTTCGCAACTTGGCATCTTTATAAAAGCTATATCCACCTGCAGTATTTGAAATCAATGAAAAAAAATCTTCATTACCTAAATAATTAATCCACGGCCAGGGCGTTTCAGGGTTTGTAATAATATACTCTCTGGCTTCATCATCAAAAAAACCGTATTTCATTTCAAAATAAATATATTAACTTTTAGTTTATAATTTTACTATGATAAAGATATATAATCTTGATTAGCTCTTCTTTTCTGTAATTCAATTGTAATTTCTTCCATCTTTTTTTGTGTAAGAGGATAGAAATACATAATCACTGCTCCCATTAACGCAACAAGTGAAGGTATCCAGCTCATAAGCATTTTAATTCCGGGTATGGCTCCTTGGATAGCCATACTGTCTTGACCATCATAGTGAAAAGCTGCCAATACCAAACCAATAATTGCTCCTGCCACCCCACCTCCAAATTTTGTAGAAAATGAACCTGCCGAATAAACAAGTCCGGTAGCTCTTCGATTATATAAAAACTCTGAATAATCAGCGGCATCACCTAACATTGCAAAAAACAGGGTAGGAAAAATAGCAGCGCCAAATTCTGATACTATGCCTATGGTAAAGATTGCAATATAATTTCCCGGACCACAAAAAATAAACAAAGCATTCACGAAGGCTGAAAATATAAAAGCAATAATAAACAACTTCCTTTTACCCCATTTTTTAGTAAGTATTGCTGTAGCCATTGCTCCTCCTATAGCGGCTAACATCAACACCACCATATAACTACCTGCCAACAACTCATTATGCAGGAAATGCTTAAAGTAAAAAACTACTATTCCTTGCTTTATACTGTTATAAACCTGAAAAACCAAACCAATGACAAGTAAAATAATCCATGGCTTATTTCGAATAAGATTTTTCAAGTCTTGCCACAGATCATTTTTTTGAGTTTGTGGTGGTAATATCCTTTCTTTTGTAGAATAAAATGTGATAAGTAAGGCAAGAGACAATACTATCGACATAAGATATATGGCATTACTATATCCCTTCCTCTGATCGATCAAAACAATGTCATCGACTAGCAAATTTTCTTCCCCTTCAACTAAGAACAAATAAGAGTTTCCTGCTGTCATTGAAAAACTTTTATCCTTTGTTGCTAAGTCAGACTTTCTATCCTGAAGCATATCGACAGCAATAAAAGTTGCCAGTCCATTTCGGGTTTTAATATTTACATTTTGAACATCACGATTTGCTGAAACACTAACTTCAAATTTGTCGGTTTGCAATTCAGTGATTGTTACTTCCGGTTGTATATCTCCAAACCAAGCAACCAAAAACAGTAAAGCTCCCTGCACTAACATTCCACCCAAAAAAGCTCCAACCATACGATATGATCCGAGACTTGCCCTTTCCTGCGGATCACCCGTCATAACAGCCATTAGGGCTCCATAAGGAATGTTGTTTGCTGTATATACCAAAGTAAATACAATATAGGTGCTATAAGCATAAATCAGTTTTCCTGTAGGACTGAGATCAGGAGCTGTAAACAACAAAGATAAAATTACACCAAGGGGTATGGCTGTCCATAATATCCAAGGTCTGAATTTACCATAAGCAGAATTTGTTCTGTCTCCTATAATCCCCATTGCAATATCACTAACACCATCACTAAAGCGTGCAATGAACAATAGTAATCCTGCGGCAGCCGGACTTAGCCCAAAAACATCTGTATAAAAAACCAATAAAAAAGTTGCAACTCCTCGCCAGGCGATATTGGCAGCACCATCTCCAAGTGCATAAGCTACTTTTTCACGTATAGATAATTTCCCTGAAAGCCTCATTGATCATAAAGTTATTAGATGGCAAAATCAAATAGTTCTTTTCTGGTATTTTCATATATTTCCCTGTCAAACTGATATAGACGAGCAGGCTTGTGAGCTACTCCTTGTTGCTTTTCATCAAGTCCGACCAAGTATTTCATTCGCGATATTTTTTTTCGAAAATTCCTTTTATCAAGTGAAACTTCAAGAATCACTTCATATAATCGTTGAAGCTGTGACAGGGTAAATTTTGGGGGAAGTAATTCAAAGCCTATTGGATCTCTTAATAATTTATTACGCAGTGCCGATAGTGCTTTTTGCAAAATTTCGTAATGGTCGAAAGCTAATTCTTGAATCTCAGACATAGGAGTCCACCTAACATTTCGTCCTTTCCATTCAAGAATAACATTTTCAGTAGCAAGTAAAGAGTAATAACCTACCGTTATAATTCTCTGATCGGGATCGCGCCCGTTAGCAACAAGCCAAGCACGGTCATTTTCCTTAGTAATACGACAGGGAGATCCAAAGGTGTAAAACTGTTCGAGATAAATCTCCTGCAAGCCAGTTAAATCAAATAAGATACGGGCAGCTGCTTCATGAAGATCCTCATCTTCATAAATATGGTTACCTGTTAAAGTTAAATCGTCAAATAAGATCTCTCCTGTTTTCTCATCTTTTAGTACCCTGTCAACCAATAGTACTTTCAGTTGTGTGAAGTCAAAACCAAAAATCACACAATCGACAGATACATAATTGTTTATTTTTCGTCCGGTATTTAAACTATCATCTTTAACCTGCATAAAAAAACATTTAAATAAATGCAATTCATCAAAACAAAAACTTAAACAAAAGGCAACTTATACACTTATTATCAATAAGATAATAGATTGTCCTTATTCTTAGTGTAAAAACTACACTCAGAAATTTTGTTGCAAGTTAACATTATTTTTTAGGTTCACCACAACAAAGCATATCAAAAGAGAAAGAACTATTAATTTTCTTTTATAATGTACTGAAAGAATCCTTCACAGGCATCCTCCAACAAGTCTAAAACCAGCTCAAAACCATCCGATCCCCCATAGTAAGGATCCGGGACTTCATTATATTTCTTATTTTGCAAAAAATCCGTCATTTTGACAATTTTCAAGGCTGAATTTTTATCAGGTGTCAATTGTTTCAGGTCATAAATATTTTGATTATCCATACCAACAATCAGGTCAAAATAATGAAAATCATTCTCTTTAACCTGGCGACTAATACTTGTAATATTATATCCTCTTTTAGCAGCATGTTTTCTCATTCTTGAATCGGAAGGTTTTCCCTGATGATAATCAAGGATTCCGGCAGAGTCAATTTCAAAACGATCTATTTCACCATGTTTTTTTACTATTGCCTTCATCACAGTTTCTGCTGTCGGAGAGCGGCATATATTTCCAAGACAGACAAATAAGATTTTGATTTTAGTCATTTAAAAAAGATTAGAAGATAAATAATTTCTTAGTGTATTTTAAAAATTTTATTGTTATTCATCAGGTCCACCTCATCTTTAAATCTATAATAATACGCTCCTTTTTTACTTCCTTCTTTGTTTTTTATATTCATGCGTTCTATTACATTAAGTGAAAGTACTTTTTTTCTAAAGTTGCCGGGATCAAATGGTTTCATAAAGATAGCTTCATAAAGGTTTCTCAATTGCAACAAGGTGAATTTTCCGGGAAGAAGTTCTCGTCCCACCAATTCATTTGAAGCACGAGATTGCAAGGATTTAAGAGCTTTATCAACCATTATATTATGGTCGAAAATTAGTGAGGGAATAATTCTGATTGGCCACCAATGAGCACCACTTTCTCTAGCCATATCGCTATCATGCTTGTCAATTCTAATTAAAGCAACAAAGGTTATACTTATAACTCTATCTACCGGATCTCTATCGAATTTTGAAAATGCTGCAACTTGATTTAATGAAATATCTTTTAATCCTGTGGTTTGATATAAGACTCTTCTTGCTGCATCTTCAAGTGATTCTTTCTCTTGTACAAAGCCACCCATTAGCGACCATTTTCCACGAGCAGGCTCAAAGCTTCTAGGGCACAGTAATAATTTCAAATCATCCATTTCATAACCAAATATCACACAATCAACAGCTACAAGATGCTTAGGATGATTATAAAAAACCTCCTGTCTTTTCATTATTTAAACAATAAAAAATAAAAATTATTAAAATTTTTGGAATAAAAGTAACAATAAGAACAGAAAGGAACAATTCTATCCTCTATAAAAGTATTAAGTACAAATAAAAAAGCTGCCTCAAATTTACAATGAGGCAGCTTCTTCTTAATTGTTGTTTATTTAATCATTGAATTACCATTTTACGGATAATTTATATTCACCATGAAGGTTTCCGGTCCGACACCTCTATCTCTAAGTACCAAAGTATCCTTAGTTGCAATAGAAAGCTGTGGACCAAATAATTCAACCTCATAATCAAGATAGAGCCCATCTCTATCTATATCACCAATTGCCTTTTTTTCTCCTTTAGCGATATATTTACCTGTTCCTTCAACTTTATATACTGCTGTTTCCCCTTTGACAATACAGGTTCCGTCATCAGCGAACTCAAGATTTAATTCATAGTTGTAAACAACATTATCGAAATTAATTCTTACCGGGAAGCTTATTTCATTAAGCGCCAGGGTTTTCACTCCATCAACTACTTCGTCATAGTCGATATATTCAGCTTTACGAGAAACATTTGCGATTGTATCGGGACCCACAACTTTATCTAATCCACGACGTAGATATACACCATGATATTGGCTGATATACTTAACTCCATAGAGGGTATAATTTTTTGGCGGTGTTTCCCAGTCGCTAATATTTCTAAGATCCGGATTATCAACTAATGGGTGGCCTTGCAGTATACTATCAGCACCACTAACTTCTACCATTCTTAAAGGAATGACATAGTTTGTTTGAGTAGTAATTGGATCTGCAAAAAATGCATCTTTTAATTGCACTGTCACTCCACCTAAGATGCTTCCTGCCGGAATGCGTATATCATCTTCAAGTAAGTCATAATATTCACTTGGCAAAGCCATAACAGCTGTTCCGGAATTGTCGAAAAGCAAGTCTTTACACAAGTTTTCATCCACTACATATTTAATTACTATATTATTTTTATTGCTATAAACTCCTCCTGTAGTAGCTTTAATTTCTATCTTGTGTTCATTGTCAATAGCATTATCAACAATTAAGTCTTCACCAAGAACAAGAGTTCTTACAGGATATTGGGTAGCGAAATAAACAGTTTGATATTCAAAGTCGGGATAGATTATATCCTTATTTTCGCAAGCAACAAACAAGGGCAAAACTAATGCTGCTGTTGCTATTATTTTAAATATTTTATTCTTCATAATTGCTATATAAATTAAATAGGTTTAGATGTTTCTACCATCCTCTATTTTGTTGTAGCTGGTCATATTTCAATATTTCTGAATTAGGGATAGGACCATAATACATATAATCTTTAAAGTCGCGTTCTTCTACTATTATTTCTTTGTAATCATCGGAGGCATCAATTCCTCTAGCATGTTCAGTTAGATCTACTTTCCATCTGCGTAGATCCCAAAAGCGAAAACCTTCAAAACAAAGTTCCAAACGTCTTTCATTTCTAATTAGCTCTCTCATTTTCTCTTTGCTATCAGCAGATTCTTCAAGCCATAGATCACCATCTTTAATTCCGGCTCTTTTTCTAATGGCCTTTATAACATCATAGGCAGAATAAGCATGTGTTCCACTTCCTGTTGGGCCCCATGCTTCATTAGCTGCTTCAGCATAAGCTAAAAAGATTTCAGTATATCTGATTCTGGGATTATACTTTGATTGTCCTGTTACTGAACTTGGATGAAGGTTTACATCCATTCTTAGGCGTTTCTTCATATAATACCCAGTTCTTGTACTCTTATTTACATCTCCTCTTCCTATTCCATCATTTTCGGATTCCTCTCCACTTCCTGTATAAATAACCTTACTGGTAACGCCGGCCTTACTTCCGTTAAAGATAATATATTTGGCAAAGCGAGGATCCCGGCCTGTATATGGCTTTTCTTCGTCGAAACCACTTCTTTCATCGGTGATGGGATAACCATTGACCATAGGAAAAGCATCAACCAAATTTTGTGTTGGATTTAAGCGTCCGTTTCCATACAAGCTTGGCGGAAAATGATCGGATTCTTGAGATGAATTATTAGTCTGCAAATTTTCTCTCCAAATAATTTCTTTAGGATTAACACCATTACCAAGAGAGTTAAGCTCCCTTGTGTTTGCATAATAGGTTCCACCATTGGGATCCAAACCGCTGATACCGTTTATATGGTTTAATACTTTTGCAGCAGCATCAGCAGCTTTGATCCATTTTTCGGTAGAATTATCTTCATTATAAGCAGGACTTGCTGCCAACAAAGAAACTCTGGCACGGAAAGAATTAGCAATCAAACCATTAAACAGTTGTCTGGCATAATGACCATAGACACGGTTGTATTTTGAAAGTAATGCAGGAAGATCTGTTTCTGCTTCAATAATACTTTCCAAGCGGTTTTCAATAGGAATATGTCCATATTTTTCCTTTAGATCTTCACTGTTAAGCAATATTTTCAAAAGTTCTTCAGGGATATTTTCCAGATCACCTCTTTTTATATCCTCATACTCATAAGGCAAATAATATTCTGCACTATCCAAGTCTAAATATATCTGTGCAATGCAATCCTCAAAAGAATCTCTTGGAATATTAAAATCAGCCTGGGTATCTATGAATTTAGTAAAAATAGGAACTCCCAATAATTCACCATTTTCTGTATACCCGGCGTGAGACCTCAGCAAATAATAATGAAATAATGCGCGTAAGCCATAAGCTTCTCCCTTCATTCTACGACGAAAAAACTCAGCTGCATCTTTATCATCAGCCCAATGTACTAAATCCGCATTTTCAAGAAAAATGTTGATATTCTGAATTGCCCCATAAGCATCAGTCCATCGGTTAGCAGGATTAGTAATAGAAGACCATGAACCTGTGGCAATTCTTAAATAAGAATTATTTCTATCATTAGTAACAGCATCATCAGTCGCATAGTCACTTTGGTCGTAATATCCGGGAATTGTACGGTAGGCATGAACAAGGAAACCTTGTGCATATGCAGGATCGGTGTACATCTGCGTTACATCCTTAAAATTTCTTGGTGCAGGTTCCATAAGGTCCTCACAACCGGCAAAAGCAAGGGATGCGATAAGAATTAAAAATAAAATATATTTTTTCATAATCAAATTTTTACAGTAATTAGAAATTAGCATTTACACCTAAATTGATAAAACGCGTTTGCGGTGCACCACCAATATTCATTTCCATATGCTTTCTTTCTTTAGAAACAGTTAACAGGTTTGAACCACTAACATAAATACTCAATCCTTTAATAAAAGTATTAGCAAGACTTTGTTCAGAGAAATCATAAGTGAGTTGAACTCTTGATAAGTCAAACCTATTTGTCTTATACATCCAGAAAGTTGAATTTCTATAGTTATTATCTCCATTACCTGTAGTCAGACGAGGGAAAGAGGCAATATCTTTTGTTTCTTCCGTCCATCTATCCCATACAACTTCAGAGTATTTATTGTTTCCTCTAATCCAATAATACCCACTATTTTTAAAGCCAATAGCTCCTTGGATACCTGTACCCATAGCAAATAGGGTGAAATTTTTATATTTCAATGTATAATGGAGTCCATAAGTAAAGGGAGGCACAGCCCATCCGTTATGGCCAAGATCTACCTGATCTTTGTCATCAATAACTCCGTCATTATTAACATCACGATATTTAATGTCACCGGGCTTAACAGTTCCGAAAGATTGTTCTGCATGGTTTGCGATATCATCTTCATCCTGAAAAAAGCCTTCTGCTATCAATCCCCAGTAAGCATCTAAAGCTTTTCCTGTTCTATACTGGTAATCATAGTCATATATCTCATCTCTTCTTACGACCTCACTCGAAAACACCATTCCTGAGAAACCAAGACTATTATTAACTTGACCAATTTGCTTATTCAAAAGAAGTGTAAAATCGAATCCTGTACGTTTATCTTTATTATAATTCAAATATGGAAGATACGAGAAATCCCAATTTGAATAATATGAGGGATAAATTGTGGCACTTCCTTGAGTTAATAAACCATCGGTATATTGTAAAAAGTAGTTGGCGTCGAGATTTATAGTTCTATCAAACAAAGACATTTCCAAACCTGCACGAATTTCATTTCTTTTTACAAAGCTAAGCTCAAGATTTTCACCTCTTGCTGAACCTGTTGTCCATCCACCGGCTGATCCATCTCGCCACTGATACCATCCTCCACGTGGATCAAAATATCCTTTATACATATAAAAGTCACTAATATCAATATCTTGATTTAGTTTACTGTAAGAAGCATTCAATTTAAGATTATCAACAAATGAAAGGTTATCCTTTATAAATGCTTCTTCACTCAATCGCCATCCCAGTGTTCCTGTTGGTGACAAAGCACTTCTGTTTCCTTTGGGAAGTTTAGCTGAGTGAACTATTGCTCCGGAAAAATCAGCATAATATTTATGGTTGAAATTATAAGTTAGCTGAACTCCCAAATTAGCATTACTGAGTCTGTGGTATGAACTACCTTCATGACTTTCATCTGCAGAATTTTGATATTGAAAGCCCCAAGCAATTAAAGATGCAGCAAAATTGTGTTTATCTTCAAAGATGCGTTCATAGTCGAACTGCCCTGAGAATGACATTATTTGAGAATAAATGGAGTTTCCTATAAACTCATTGGTAGCCTCGGTATCTTCATTCTCTTTATTAATGCTTATAATTTTATCATTTCCATCCTCATCTAATCCCCATGTAGGCACATAAACAGCATAATCTCTTCTCCATGCTTCCGAATATCCTGCTTCATAATCTAAGCTGTAAGAAGTTTTAAAACTAAGACCTTCAAGAATTCCGGACAAATCGGCTAAAGCACCAACTTTAAACATAAAGGTACGCGACTTATTTTTAACATATCCTGCCGCAAGCATATCTCCAAAGGTATGAGTTCTGTCATTCTGGGTTCCACCTATCAAATATTTACCATCCAATACTGTTCTGGCATTTTCAACCATAGCTTCCATATCAGGATCAGCGAGGTCTATCATATTTATAGGTAGTAAGGGCGCAAACCAGTTTGGTCGTAAATTTGCGGCTGAACCCCAAAAATCTCCCCGTCCCCGGTAATTATCATTAATCACCACAGCTGCATTTGTATAGGCCGACAACCAATCCGAAAGTTTCATATCAACATTGGCTCTCATATTAAATCTTAGGTCGTGATCCTTTTTTTGTTCTCCAAATTTTACCAGACCATTGCTATATACTCCACCAAAATTAGAGTAGTATCTGGTTCTATCATTTCCTCCAAAAATCTCGGTAGTAAAATCAGTTCTATTTGAAAAATCTTTTAAATATTCGGAGCTATAGAAATCCATATCGGGATAACGATATATATTGCTTCCTTCTCTTGAGCTATCTATTTGATCCTGCGAATATAGTTCCGTTTCATTATCATTTGCTCTTGCCTCATTGTATAACTCCATATATTCAGGTGAATTCAAATATTTTGGATAAGCTTTAGGAATGTGCAGGCCTGAATTAATACGAATTTTCACTTCAAGCGGCTGATCTATTCCACGTTTTGTTGTAATCAAAACCACTCCTTTTGCAGCCCTACTTCCATATAAAACAACTGCATTAGCACCTTTAAGAATAGTTACAGATTCTATTTCGGTAGGCACAACAGCTCCTGCTCCCATGGGGAAACCATCAATTAAAACCAATGGACCTTGACCCCAAATATTACCATTATAGCCTCCAACAAAACTTTGCAGTCCGTCTAAGCTATAAGTGTAAAAATTCTTATTAAGCAGTTCAGGTATATTTACCGAAGATATTCCTCCTGGCAGATCATCTTTCGCTATTTTCCCAAAGGCAACATTGACAATACTGTCATTCGTTTCTTGTGCCTGAACATTCACCATAAAAAGCATAGTTATGGCGTAAAAAACACTACAGGCATATATTATTTTATTCTTCATTTTATCGTTATTTATTATTTTCTACCAATTCAAATGGTTTAAAACGATCATTAAATTCCACATTATTTACTACCATCCCGGATTTTGTTTAAATTCAGGATATAAGTTTACATCTGATGTTAGAAATGGAAACCAATAATGTTTCTCACTTAGATTTCTTTCTGCAAGCAGGGTAAATCTAAAGTCAGCTACTTCAGCATTAATTGGATCTGCATATAGTACATTATTAGGTGTAACACGATCGAATTCAACAGCAAATTTCTGTGTATAAGGTCTACTAAGCAATAGCTTCCAACGTCTTAGGTCATTAAAACGGTGTCCTTCAAATGAAAGTTCAACAGCTCGTTCACGTCTTAATTCTTTCATAAACTCTGTATTATTACTTAAATATTTTGAATTAAGAGCTGCGACATCAGCTCTTGCCCTAACCTTATTTACTGCATCAACTGCATTTATTGAATATCCTGATCCCGGAACTGTAGCTGTGGGAGATCCATATCCCATAGCAAGCGCTTCAGCATATAATAAATATACATCAGCCAATCGCATAAAACTAAGTACCATAACATTACCGTCTTGATATCCGTCCCATTGGTTCAAGTATTGATTAGTATATTTTTTATTCATATAACCTGTAAGTACAGCCTTAACTCCTGAATCTTTTCTAAAACGCCCATCAGTTTGTAGGCTTGCATATTGGGTATGGTCTGGTTGTGCTTGTAAGGTTACTTGTACTCCGTCAAAAATAATATCATGATAAAAACGGGGGTCACGATCTTTCCATGGGAATTTACTATCCCAACCTGAAGCTTCATCCTCAAGTGGAAGTCCATTTTTCATTCCATAGTATTGCACATAATTGGCAGTGGGATAAACTTTAATTCCTGATGGAATCAAGGTCATTGGGCGATAATCATTTACCTGGTTCCAGCGGAAACGTGAAGCAGCTTCAATCAAGTTTTCCTGAAAGATAGCTTCATTCAAACCGGGGACTCTATTACCTTGATTATGTGTATAGAAAACCTCTGAATATTTTTCAAATTCCGCTAATTCATATCTGCCTGTTTCTTCCGTCAATTTTAAAGCTTGAGCTAAAGCTTCTGCTGCTTGTTTGCAGTACTCCTCATTATATGTTGCGCTATTTCCAGACACTTCATTCATCAGTGGACTTCCGGCATAAAGCAAGTTTTTTCCTTTATATGCCAAGGCCATTATTTTATTTATACGCATATTATTATTACCGAGGGTCATTTTACCGACTTGGGTATCATCCCAATTTACTGGTAAAAGATCAGCAGCTCTTTGGAAGTCAGCAGCAGCTTTATCGGCAGTTTCCTGATATGTCAGTCTTGCTCTTCTAAAGACTTCATCTGCAGGTATTGCTTCGTCGATATAAGGTAAGCCACCCCAATATTTCATTAGCATGAAGTGATACCATCCTCTAAAGAAATACAATTGTCCTTCAATTAGTTTTCTTTCTTCATCGGTCGCTTCAGTCAACAAGTCCAAATTAGCAATTCCTAAATTTGCTTTACGGATTCCGGCCCATGATTGTCCGTATAAGTGTTTCTTGGAGAATCTATCGCCTTGACTGATATGTCCTCCCGCACCGAACCAGTTCCATTGAGAAGTATTCCATGCCCAGTAATCACCTTGTTCAACTGAATACCAAAAGAGTCTGTGTTCATTAAGTTCCCAATGTTCATCCTCACCAAAGTTCCAGTTAGTATGCCAGTCACCACCTGTAACTATTGGAATTCCATTGTACAATTCTTCTACGAAACCTTGAAAATTACGGAAATTTTTGTAGGCATCTTCAGGGTTAATTTCTGTTAATGGAGATTTGTCCAGATAATCTTCACAGGAACTTAATCCTAAAAGACCAGTCACAAGGACAAATACTACCAGTATTTTGCTTACTATATTATTCATACAATTATGATTTATAATGTTATTTCAATACCAAAGGTAAAGCGTTTAGTAGTGGGGTATGCTCCAAAACTAGAGTTTCCACCAAAATTCGACTCCCTATCGTCGGGCATTTTAGTCCAGAACCATAGGTTAGACCCACTTAAGTATAATCTGCAGGTCTGCATTCCAAACCTACCCACCTTACTTCTATCAAAGGCATAAGAAACTTCAGCATTTCTTAACCTTATAAACGACCCGTCATATAAATAACGTGTACCATTAGCATCGGGTCCTACGGTAGCAGTTTTCCTTGGAAGGGATATTTCGCCACCTTCTATATAATTCCAGTAGCTTCCTTCTTTAAACACTACGTTTGAAGTAGAATGGAAAGTTGGGAAAGCAACTTCGCGCGTGACATCAGTAACTCCATAGAACTGCACATAAGCTTTAAAGCCACTTTTTTCAAGCCCCAAGGAAAGGTTGAAAGTGTTTTCCGGTACGTCAGTATAGCCATATGGTGCTCTATCATAAGTATCGACAACACCATCGCCATTAAAGTCTATTATATTGAAATCGCCTGGCAATTTATGTTCATTATTTGTAGTTCTTTCGGTACTTCCATAAACATCATCCCAAGTACGTAAAAAACCATAATCGATATAAGAAAGGGTTCTTCCTATTGGGAAGTCTTCATTTTTTTGATATGCCGGCAACAGTTGTGGTTCATCACGGAATTTTACAGTATTCTCAGCATGTGTCATACTTGTGTTCATCCACAATCTTAGTCCGTTTCCAAAAACCTGATTAAGCCTTAGCTCTATTTCATATCCTTGTGATTCAACAATACCGAGGTTTGCTGTTGGCGCTGTAGTACCAAAATAAGAAGGAATTGCTCTTTGATTTCCATTAATTAAAATATCGGTACGCTCATCATTAAAAAAATCTACTGAGCCTGTAATTAATCCGCCAATAAAACCATAATCAATACCTAAGTTACGTTTTTCAACAGTTTCCCAAGAAATATTAGGGTTACCTAAAGAACTTATTCTATAAAATGGATAAATACTATTTGTTGGAACAGTACCAAAAACAGCAGATCCTCCAAAGCTCCACTGATCACGATACAGCCATCTTCCTCCAACGTTATCATCACCAATACGACCCCATGAAGCTCTAATTTTAATTAGATCAACAAAGCTTACATCATTCATAAACTGTTCTTCAGTAATAGTCCATCCCCCTGAAATTGATGGGAAGAATTCAAATCTGTATCCAGGGCCAAATTTTTCAGATCCGTTATATGCACCATTAAACTCGAAGAAATATTTCATTGCATAGTTGTAAGTAGTTCTAAACACCCAATCTTCCCTATAGCTTGGGAAAGTACTACCTCGTGCAACTTGCTCTCGACTGAACAGTGCCAAACCTGTAACTTCATGATTTGCAAAATTACGATCATAGTTAAATTGTCCTGAGTAGTACATTTTTCTAAAAGTTTGACCTACATCAACATTACCACCTTCAATTTCCCATCTTATAGATTCTGCAAAATCGAGCTGCGTTCCTAAATTTCTTTCAGTTTCGTAATGTGTATCCCCATTATCGGGATCCACCCATATTCTCTGTGCATTATTGTATAAGTCATTAATTCCTCTTCCCCTTTCACGGAAGGAGTTATCAAGTGAAAAATTAACTCTGGCTGTTAAACCTTTTGTTATTATATCCAACTTTTGGGTTAAATAAAAGTCGGTATTTATTTGAGTAGAAGTTCTTTTTTCAATCCCTGATAAAGCAAGTAAATAAACCGAATTAGGCACGTCGGCATTTCTTGGAGCATACCATCCCCATGAACCATCCGAATAAATAGGACGCATAGCATCAGGAGAAGTACGATAAGCAGAAGCCCAGTATGCTGCATCTGAATCGGAAGCATTCCAAGGAAGTTTGCGTACACCGTTAGAACCAAACAGGTTTGTTGAAAATTTGGTGGTTTTGCTAATATTAAAGTCTAAGTTGCTTCGTACGTTTATTCTATTATAACCATATCCTGAGTCATAACCTCTGTTATTATCGAAGCTCTTAAACAGGTCTCCTTCATGCACAAAATCGACAGCGGTGAAATATTGAGCAAAATCAGTACCCCCCGAAACATTAATACTTGTTTGGTAAGACATGGCATGGCTTTTAAACAATTCCTTTTCCCAATCAACATTGGGATATCTATCCCATTCTGCATCATTAAGTGGGTGGCGATACTTTGAAATAATATCTACGGGTCTGTGATCGGCCCAACCAATTGGAGAAACAGCCAGTTCTCTTTCAATGGCACGGTTTCTGATCATTAGCGCATCATAGGCATCATATTTTTCAGGCAATTTTGAAACTACTTTTGCCGTCATGCTCCCACGTACTTGAATATTTGCCTTTCCTTTTGCACCACGTTTTGTTGTAACAAGAATTACACCGTTTGCACCTTTTACACCATAAACAGCAGTAGCTGAAGCATCTTTTAATACCGATACTGTTTCAACAGAAGAAATATCAACCGAATTCAAAGGCCTTTCTATACCATCAACTAAAACCAAAGGGTCACTATTGTTCCATGAGCTTCTGGTTCTAATAATAATGCGTGGATCTTCAGCACCCGGCATACCACTTGTTTGAGAAGTAATAACACCCGGTAGGTTACCGGTTAATGCAGCACCCAAACTGCTTACTCCTCCTGTTCGTTGTAAAGTCTCAGCGTTAGTTTGTGTTATAGCCCCTACCACACTTGCTCTTTTTTGTTGTCCATATCCCACTATCACTACCTCTTCAAACATTTGTGAGCTATCTATAAGGACAATATCGATTCTTGACCTTCCGGCAACATCAATTATTTGTGTCTCCATTCCTAAAAATGAAACCTCCAACTGTGTATCTTCAGGTTCAAGTGAAATTCGATAATTGCCATCAAAATCAGTAATTACACCAACTCCGGGTTTACCAACAACCAAGATAGTTACACCATATAGAGGTTCTTGATTGGAATCAACTATTTTCCCCTCTACAGTAACTCTTCCTTGTGCCCTAAGATCTGAAACGCTGCCAACCAGCATTAGAACAACCAGAAGTTTAATAAATATCCACCTTAGAGGATGGCAGATAATACAACCGTCTATTTTCTTCATAATTTAACTTAATTTGTTTATGTAATCAGTACAAACCAAAAATTCTATCAAGACTTCAGTAAAACCTTATAAAAACTTGAGCTATTAAGAATAAAAGAATTTGAAAATACATGCCATAACAACTGCAAATCCTTAAACATCTTAATTCATCCCTAATCTTTATGATGATTTTAAATGGTTTTCTTTTAATGTAAATAAAGCTTACATCTAATAATTTTAAGCATGCAATAATAGCATTATAACCTAGCGAAAGCATAGACTATTAGATATTAATTTGTTGATTTTAGATAATCTTCAAAATCGGAAAGCAAGCTAAAGAGCTTGTATTAAGAAGGTTAATGTAGAAAATGGGGTGCTTTTCAATGTTAAGAAAATTAAACTTATGTTTAATTTAGCAATGACAAGTTGTAGATTGACATATTTGATTTATTAATTGAACAAAGGCAGGGCTGTTATTCTCTTTACAGCCCTGCCTTTAAACATAATTGATTGATTATCATCAATGATTGTTCATCTAATTTCATTCCAAGTATATTGGCCTGTGTTTATCAGTTCTTTTTCGATATTATTTTTTGTAACGGGAACTGATGACATTCTGTAAGTAGGTATATCTTCTGTTCCGTTGAATGTTGTCCAGTTTGCTATACTTTTTGGATCTTGTCCTTTAAGCATCATTTCAATTATATCTGCAACCTTATATCCCAGAGCTTTGTAGGGGTGATAAATTGTTAAATACATTTCTTCTTTATAAATACTTTTAACTGCTTCCGGTGTGGCATCCTGTCCGGTAAGTATAACTTTACCTTCGAGATCATATTTTCTCAATACTTCAAGTACTCCCATTGCCATAGGGTCGCTACATGCAATAACAGCATCTATATCCAAACCATAAGCATCAATTACTTGTTGCATTTCATAGGCTGCCCGCTTTTGATTCCATCCTTCAATATAAGAGCTGAACAACAAATTGATTTTCCCGTTTGCTATATGGGGTTCAAGTATTTCGTCGATATACTGTTTTACTTCATAACCATTACGATCAAAACGGTCACCTGCCAATACTACATAATTTCCACTCGGACGTTGTGACAGAGCAGCTTCGCAGAAAGAACGTGCGATATCTTCATTGTTTCCGGTAAAAAACAAATCATAAGAGGCATTATTTATAAGTCGGTTATAAGCAATCACCTTAACACCTTGGCGTTTTGCATCTCTGATTAGTGGTGCGATAGTATTTCCATTTACTGCAACAACAACCAAGACATCAACTCCTTCTTTCAATAATTCATTACCCTGTCGTAATTGCAATACATCATTATCTTCCGCATTTTTTATTATTGTTTGAATTCCTTTTTTAGCAAGTGCTTCTGCAATATAATTGCCTTCATCCACAAACCTAATAAAGCTACTATCAGGATAAAGATAAGCTACCTTATGAGTTTGGCTACCACTACAGGATAAAATCAAGCTATAAACAGCTATAAAAAAGAGCTTAAAAAAAGTACGCATAATTTTTAATTATAAATAAAAAAATAAAATTTAAAACCAATTTACCTTTTAATACGTAAGAATAAATAATTGTTTACATTATTTTGATATTTTAATTTAAAATAGAGCTTATTTAAATTCTTTCTAAACAACAAGAATATGATAATAATTGATAAATGGAGAGATTTAAGCATCAGACGTAAAATAGGTTTAGGCTTTTCCATTATTATTGGAATCTCTCTAATCACAGGAATATTGTTGATATTTAATTTACTTTCAATCAGTCGTCAGATGAAAGAGATGGCTGATGTTCACATTCCCACCGTTAATGCCTCCAATCAGTTAATGCGTTTTTGGCATGAAACGAGTGAAAATGCACGATCATATGATTTCACCGGTATTAACTACTATCAAGATGAGGAAGAAATCAGTTATCAAAGAATGCATGAAGCCTTATTAATTTTGTATGATTTGGTTGATGACAGTAAAGAAGAATTGGAAAAGAAAGGTGTTTCAATTTCTCTGCTTGTTGAATTAAGTGAAAGGTATAATTCAAGCCGGGCTGAATATGAAATTGCTTCAGAAAGTTATCATCAAGGCAAGGAAGAATTTGATGATTATCTAAATAAGATAAATGACAATAAGGATTATCTAAGGAGTTATAATAACACTTTAATACTTTCTCAGCTAAACTATTTAAGCAACAAATTAAATTACAACATTTTAGAAAGAGATGGTATAGCCATGCAAATGCTTGCTGATGAGATTAACAGTCTTTCAAGTCGTATTTCTGCTATGTCTTTATCAGATAGTTTTAGCAGCGAGGCTCTTGATGTTTGCAATGCTGCTGAAGATTTAATTTTATTGTATGAAAAAATGAGAAAGGCTGAGATAAAAAGTTATGAAGCAGGAAAATTTATTCTTTGGGAAGTTAGGGCATCATCAGATATTGGTATTGACCAAATAATGGAGATGGGAGATATAAGCAGTCAAATAATAAATCGTCAATCCAACATTCAGCTTATCACTATAATCCTTTCAATTTTATTTGGGATCTTACTAATATTTTTATTGACGATTTCTATCAGCAGACCAATAGTTCAAGGAATTGAAATGGCAGAAAAAGTTGCTGAAGGTGATTTAAGCATGCAGATTGATTTAAAAAGGAAAGATGAAATAGGGCGTTTATCAACTGCCTTAAATTATATGACAACTAATCTCAATGATTTAATAACAGAAATTCATCAAACATCGAAACAAATAGTAGAATCAAGTGAAGAATTAAATACAAAAGCATTGGATTTGGCTGAAGGTGCAAATCAACAGGCGTCATCAACCGAAGAGGTCTCTTCATCTATGCAGCAAATGCATGCTAATATTGAGCAAAACACTCATAATGCCAAGGAAACAGAGAGTATTTCATCCAAGGCTGCTGTAGAAATGAAAGAGAGTAACAAGCGTTCGAAAGAATCGGCAAGCAACCTTGAAGATATCACGCATAAAATTTCTGTTATTAAGGATATTGCATTTCAAACAAATATTCTTGCACTTAATGCTGCAGTTGAAGCAGCACGTGCCGGTCAAGAAGGAAGAGGATTTGCTGTTGTTGCTGCTGAGGTACGTAAACTTGCTGAACGCAGCCAGGTAGCTGCCCAAGAAATTACTAAAGCTTCAATTACTACCATGGAGTCATCTGCAATTTCCACTGCTCTAATTGATTCAATCACGCCACAAATTGAAAAAACAGCAGAACTCATCCATGAGATTTCAGCAGCTTCATCGGAACAAGTTGGTGGTGTGCAGCAAATCAATTTAGCCATTCAGGAGCTTAATAAAGTAACTCAAAGGAATGCTGCCAGTGCTGATTCCATTAATACGGCATCACAAAACTTACAAGAATTATCTAAAAAACTGTTTATGGCAGCTTCGAAATTTAGCTCTAAGTAAACAACTTAAAAAAAGATCGAGTTGCAAAACTTTTTATAAATTTTCATATCAATTCGTAAAAACAAGAGGCTGTCTAATAAAAGGCAGCTTCTTGTTTTTTTAAGGAACATCTTCTTCCTTAGCAAAGACCAATTTGTTATGTATTTTAATCTCTAATTGTATATTATCACTTGAAAAGTCTGTATTAATATATTCGGCTTCTAAAAAATGATCAAGCTCACCGTTTTCGAAATATCTTGTTTCAGTAAATTTATCATATATTTCAATCAGCGCATTTTTAGTTTCCTCGGTATTGTTAGTTGAAAATTCAAGAACATCGCCATAAGATGAACCTTTATTTTTTGCTTCAAAAGACGTTACATTCTTTACTTTAAGTCTCCGTGTTTCAACAATAACTTTTCTAGTATATGGCGGTATATATTCATCTTGATTTGGTTGGGGTCGATAGTATCCGCTAAAACGATAAGTAATTGTGTTATTTTGTTTAAAGTCTATTTCTCCATTAATAAAGTCATATTTAATTTCTTGGTCTTTCTCCCATATAGTAATAGACATTGGTAGATTAGCTCCGTTATCCGCAACATTTCTTTTCATAAAAGATGCAAAAACCGTATATGTTGAATCTGAGTTAAATTCTTTATAAGAATTATAGCTTTCAGTAGTAAATTGATTATCTAGCAACTGAGGTAAAGAAAAATTTCCATCCATTATGAAAGCGCGTGTCTTGCCATCACTATAGTTGTGTATCGCATAGTCTGAAACTCTTGCATCGGCAATATCATAAATATTGACTACGGGCATTGCTTCAAGATCGAATGACACATTAAAATTATTGAACAGACCAACTACAGAAGGACATTTTTGATTCACAAAAAGTAGGAAGCCAAAATTTTGTTGTCTTTTTTCTGAAACTTGAGAGTTTGGTTCCAGAAGGAATGAAAACTTCGTTGAATCAGAAATTTCTGTAAAGGTCATTTTATCTTTTATGAAATCATATTTCCCATAATAAATTTTGCCATCTTCATTATCTTTATGTTTTTTAGTATAATTGACTACCACTGCCCTATCGGAAGTTTTATTAGTTAACACCAACATTTTTGAAGCCAGATAAGGAACAGCAAAAGCAATTTCATCCTTTTTAGTTTCATCTTCGTCATTAGCAAACTCATAAATTTTATTCATAGCAAAGGATCCCATTTCACCATCCTTAGCATTATCAATAATATAGCTCAGCAATTTTCCTTTATCTCTATCAAGGACAGTAAATTGTTTGTTTGTTCCTTCAATTAAATAGCGCACATACTCATCATATTCTTTTCCAATATTAGATTCTAATTGTGAATTTATTTGATCATTAAGATAATTTCTCCATGTAATAGATGAGAATCGCCCAAAAGAAAAAAGCTTGGTCAATAATTGTACGGGATTCAATTTTGTTCCTTCTCTATATGTTTGCATATAATGCAAAAATGTAGATGAAAGATTGGCATCGGCTTGATTTGCCGAAAACTTTTCAATCACAGGAAGTGAAGTTGCAGCATCCCATGAAGCGCCAAGGAGATCGAAAATACTTTTATGCTCTTTATGTGTTTTATAAGATTGTTTTAAATTTACTTCAGGTTCGGCATTTATCAATTCATCGTTATTCCAAACCAATCGGCCTGCAAGTGGTGCATTAGCTTCTGCCCAAAAAGTATTAGCTGTTAAAACCATCATATAAAACTGTTGCATATAATGCATGTATTCATGGGCAATAGTACGTTGTATATCATCTGTTTCAGAAAGAAGGGCGGCATTTAAAGTAAAATACCCACGGGCATAACCGGATACACCAATATGTCCATAAGCCCCGGTTCCGGTATTTGACACATAAACAGTAAATCTTGACCTTATCAGTGAAAGCCCTTTTACTGCAAAGCTGTCTATTACTTGATTTAGATATTGCGCAACATCCTGTATCATATAGGGTGTACCACCTGTATCCGGATCAGTATCTGCTGAGTGCCAAGGTTTTGGCGGATTATCTTTAATGGAAGAATACTGATAAGCTAAAAAGCTGTTTTCTTCATTCGTATCTGTTCCCCATTTATATATTACTTCAACCCTATCTTTTATAAAACGATGTGTATAGGATCCATGGTTCACCTCCCACCATCCGAGTTTGGTAAGGTGGGGAGTATGGAAAACCACGGCATCTTCTTCAAGGCTTATACCTCCTTCACGGTATTCTATCCATTTTTGTTCCTTATCATCATAAAATACCGGTTTATAATTAGGGATATTTTTTGTATCAATTTCTGAAACATCAATATTTTTAAGTATAATTTTCAGTGGTACGTTAAAGGCAGATCCAAAGCTAACTGTTACATCATAAACCGAGCTTAAAGTATAAAGATCAGGTGCCGCAGGGGGATTATCTAATTTTGTAATGGTAAGTCTAAAGTCTTCATCACAAATTCCTACTGGCAGTATGACTTCTATGCTATCAACGGAAACACTAAGTGATTCTTCCGTAACATTAACAATTCCATCAAACAACACATTTCCAAGGGGCTTGACCAAAACAGAATCAGTATAAATCGGATCACATGTTCCTTCAACAAAAGTGCTGCGGAAATAGGCAGCTTTCTGAGCTGAAAGAACAAGCTCGTTTTGATTAAATTCAACTACATTGTTTTTTATATCCTCCACATCCATTTCTTCGGATATTGTATGCCAAGTTTCACCATCAAGAGAGCCTTGCCATAGCACTTCACCTCTTATGCCTGCGGGTGGAACAAGTGTTATATTATTGTCATAAACTACATTTTTATGTAGCTTTTTTGATTCTACAACATAACTTTCGGGATATAATTTTTCTACAAGTTCCTCTTCGGTATATAATGAAATTGAAAGAGTATCGGTATTTAAATATCTAAGTAAAGGATAGGTAGTGTAACTACCCATATATTCAGTATCGTGAGTAGCAATATTAGGGTTAAAAATTTTGCAATAATATTTTTTTGAAATATTATTTTCATTAACAGGTAGAACCAGTATGGGGCCCTCCTCATATTCGGCAACTTCATGAGTGTATTTTTTTGACAGTTCTTCAGGATAGGTAAACCAATAGTATATATTATCGGGGTGATAAAAATCACCTAACTCCCTAATATCAATATACAAGGTATCACCCATAACAGCCTTAATTTCGCTTTTTTGTAGCAGGCTTGTGTTTTGGTCCCCTAAGCCAAATCTATATTTCCCAAGGGGTGGCAGGTCTTCAAAGGTATATCTATTATGCCCGAGGGTAAGATAAACAAAAGGAGAATTGATTAGGGTGACCGGTAACTTTCCTGAAATTTCATTATGTGAAAGGAAGATTCCACTTTTTGCCGTAAACATAGAGATTACGGGAGGCAAGCTCCTTATTTTGTTGTAACTAAGATCAACAGACTCAAGATTAGTTAAATAACAAATATCTTTAGGGAAAGTAGTAATTTTATTATGCGAAAGATCTAAGTCCGTAAGATTTCTCCATGCTCCAAAATTATCAGGCAGGTATTCAATGAGATTATTTGAAGCATTGAAATGCCATATTCCATGAATATTCATAAAACCATCAGGAATTGCTGATAATCTATTTTCACTTATATCAAAATATCTAAGCGATTCCAAAGCACCAATTTCTTCCGGCAGGGCAGAAAACTTATTCGATTCAAGCTTTAAAGAGTGGAGCTTTTTTGCGTTTTGGATGGAGGGAGGGATTTCACCTTCTAAGTGATTATTGCTCAATAGAAGAGAAAAAATATTTGGCAAATTTATATTATCAGGTATTTCTCCGGATAAATTATTATTACTTAGGTTTAGAGCTCCTAATGATTCGATTCTAAACAAACTTTCTGGCAAAGGCCCTGAGAGGTTATTATCATTTAGGTTTAAAATTTTTACATTTGACAGGTTCCCAATAGTTTCAGGAATTGCTCCCTGAATTTGATTGTTATTTAAATTAAATTCCTCAAGGGCGTGCATATTTCCTAAAGTCTTGGGTAATTCACCGCTTATACTTCCTCCGGATAAATAAACATATCTTAACTTCTGCAACATACCTATTGATTCGGGTATTTTACCGCTCGCTATTCTTGGCAAATAAAGATATTCAAGATCACTCATACGGTTAATATCTTCAGGGAGCTCCCAATACAAATCACTGTTTCCTTTAGAAATATCTAATCTTTTAAGTTTGGATAGATTAGTTATTGTTGCAGGTATAGCCCCATTAACATTTCCTAAAATTTGAAACTCGTTAAGCTCATGCAAAAGCCCAATTTCATCGGGAATATTTTCTATATTGGCAAAAATAATCAACTCTCTTAATTCTGAAAGTTCTCCTATTTCAGGCGGGATAGTACCTGTAACGTTACCCACAAGATTTACTAATTTTACTCTAATTACCCTTTCATTAATCACAGTTACTCCCGGCCATTTGATCACAGGCTTTGTGATATCCCAGCCTGTTTGTCCATTCATACTATTGTGAAATGCAATTAACGCAAGCGAATCTTGTTCATTTGTTACATATGGTGATGTGGAAATAAAAGTTGTTGCTAAAAAATGTGGATTATATCTATCGCTACCTGCATCAATAACGTTCTCTCCCATTAAAAGAAAATAGCCATTACTTACTCCTCGCCAACCAAAATTTATATGAAAATAATCTTCACTGTCGTATCCATCAACTACTACAGCATGACCGGCCATCTGCCCTAAAATGGCTGCATAAAAAGGACGTCCATGGTTCAGCTCATTTTTCCAATATTCAAAATCCAAATTTTGAGTATGAACAAAATAACCAAAATAATCTTCCATCGCATTATAATAATCCCCTCTTGCCGGAGCACTCCCTTTTGGTCCACAAAAATCCATATCCATACCTACTCCTATATAATATTGGAGATCAGTATAATTCATATTGTCCCAATCAAATGTTAACTCATCATAATTTACACATTTCTCTCCCAAAGTTCTATGAGTATAGCAGCGCATGCCTGTACCTTTTTGCGGATGTTGGTGAAAAGCCATTATTTGTGCCATTGCAGTAGCAACACAACCAGCAGCGCAACTGCCTGATTCGAGGTGATAAGTTTGTCCGAAATTTATACCTTTTGTGTCGAGCAGGGGGGAAACTATGACGGTCCTGCTTTTAAGTGCTTTTAACAAAGGTGGAAGAACGGTATCTATCTTTTCGTATGAATGTATTAATTCCCAAAAGGTATCAGGAGTATTTTCCAAATCAATAACGCCGGTTTCTGAATAAGCAGCTACAATAAACTCTTCACCTGATTTAATTAGCACCACATAACCATTCTGTTCTTTCTGATAGGCAAAAACAGGAGTTGGCACATTTTCTGAAGAATAATAAACAGAGGAAAGTTTTACTTCCCTTCCTGATTTTAAATCATCAGCAAAGAAAGATACTGCTTTCCTTCTTGCCTCTTGAATATCATTGATTCCTGCATTTACATTAAAAAAGAAAACTATAAAGGACAAGCTTAGGAGATATGTTTTTTTAAATATTGATGATTTCATGCGGCATTATTTTTTGGGGTTTTATTTTTCATTCGTAATGAAAACACATATTATTGTACTATAGCTTTATACACCTTATTAATATGAGGTGATTTTAGCTGTAAAATATAAATACCCGGTATTAAACTAATAGGAATAAGGCTTTCGCCAGAAACATTTCTATCAAGTAATACTTGTCCACTTATATCGAACAAGCGCAATTTAATATTCTCTTCTTCTCCTCTTATTTCTGCTATAAACAAAAAGTTCCTTGTAATTTTAAATACAATATCATCATCGTTTTCTGAAGCATTTTTATTTCCCGGCACAAAAGGGGCAATATCAATTGAAACTATAGAAGAACAATTATTCTTGTCAACCACTTTCATAAAATAGCTATGTTGATTTTTAGGAGTAAGATCTGTCACTTCACCTTCTGCAATTACTCTCTCATCTTCAAGCCATTGAATTGAATAAGGTGATGTACCTCCGCTAATAAAATAACCCATTTTACCTATTGCAGTAGTTACATCTATTGGTAGTGATTCATCAAACAAAGTAAGGGCAACAACAGCTTCCTTTGCTTGTTTTGGTTTTTCAAGCCTAACTACTGTTTGGCAAAATACTGCTGATGAGAAAATTAAAAACCAAATTAATAATATTACTTTCTTCATGCTTATTATTTAAAAAGAAAATACAAAACGAAAGCCCACATTTCTACAATACCAAATATCGGAACAATCGGGTAATACTGAATTTCTACTTTTAATATGAAATGCTCCTTGTCCAAACATAACAGTATTAGAAAAATTTCCACCTCTAATAACCTTTTCATCACCGGTATCAGGGCCTGTAGGATTATCTTTATTAGTATAATCGAAGTTTGGTGCATACCAATCGCTACACCATTCACTTACATTGCCACTCATATCATACAAGCCAAGCGCATTTGGTTTTAGTGTGGCAACCGGCATTTTTTGGTTGCAATTATATCCATTCCAAGCAACTTCCTTTAAAACATCGCTTCCGGCATATGCAAAGCCTTCATTATATTTTCCCCCTGAGGCAGCATATTCCCATTCTACCTCGGTGGGTAAGCGCATTTGTAATCCTATAAGTTCACTAATTACAGGAAGAAACTCTTCATTTATTTTATTCCAAGAAATCCCACTAACAGGGAGATCCGCTTTGTGAGTTTTATCATCGTAAGGATCATCATAAGGTAAATTACCCGTAATTTTTTCCCATAATGCATTTGTAACTTCTGTTTCGCACATATAAAAGCTATTGATGGTAATATAATACCCCATAAGATAAAGGCCACCTTCAACTAAAATCATTTTAAACTCTACATCATCAACAGAGAAGTTAATAAAAGGGCAACCCTCTTGGACAAGATTAATTGTATGCTTAACATTACCTGAAACAAGGTTTATTTCAGCACTTCTGGGGATAAATTCATTATCAGATACTCCAACAATAACGCCCTTAATACCGGAATCGCCCCTATAAGCAGCCAAAGATATCCAGTCGGCATCGGTTGAAGCTGACCATTCAAGGTTAGATTCAACAATAATCAATGAGGCATCCTGTTTATACGACATAAATATTTCGGAAGTATCAATATTTGCACTTCCATAAATTATAACAGCTAATTTATTATCACCATCGGGAATAATATTATCTTTCGACTTGCTGCAAGCAAGAAATAAGAAAGGGATAATTTGCAGAAATAAAAAAAACTTAAATATTTTGTTTTTCATAAAACATATTTAACAAATTAAAAATAAAGTTAATGTTTTTAAACTTGTTTTACAAAAAATAAATATTTTTTAATTGAAATAATTTCTTTAAAATGGAGCGATTCCTTTTCCTGATATTTTCTTGATATTTCCTTTTTCATCAAAATTAAGACTATCAACACACAATTGTCTTAAAACATATTCTTCTTCTTGTGGATAAATTCGGTGATATAGTATATAGTCTTGCTCTTGGTATGAAAATACACTATGATGTCCCGGTCCGTATATAGTGCTATCTGCCGATGTTTGGATAATCGGACTGTTTTTCCCTTGTGTCCATGGTCCTAATGGGTTTTCTGCTGTAGAATATCTTATTTTATAGCTATGATCAATAGCTTTACCATCCGAATACATCAGGTAATAACGATTATTTTTTTTAATCATAAAAACTCCTTCAAAAAAATCAGGAGGAGTAATATCCACAGGTTCTTCAAGGAAGCTTATCATATCTTTATCTAACTCCACAGCCATACAACGTCCGTTAACCCAATTAAAGCCTGATCCCCAATATAAATATATACGTCCATCCTCATCAATAAAGCAATTAGCATCAATATTATGAACCAGAGGGAAATCGTTATAAGCAATAAGCGGCAAATTATCTTCAAGTGCATTTTCCCACGGACCAAGTGGATGTTCACTTTTACCTGCCCATATTTCACTTCCTACCGACACATACATATAAAACATACCATCTTGAGCCTGTATAACATCGGGAGCCCATACCATGGCACTTCCTGAAGTTGAACTGCTACATGCTTCTTTAGTAGGCCAGTTTATACTTTTTTCTTCAAAGTTTACAAAATCATTGCTTACAAAAACAGCAAGGTCGTCGCCACCCCAAGGATCTTTGGTTGCATAAATATAGAAACTCCCTTCATACTCAACAATTGAAGGATCGGCATAATATCCTTGTAAAATAGGATTGCCAATAATACTATCTGAGTGCTTTTGTGATTGACATGATACAATAGTTAGCAACAACAGGAAAAGAAAATTTTTAAATAAAATATTTTTCATAATTATTCTTTTAGTTCTTTTTGTTCTTCCAAATATATTAAAATATATGATTCTCAGGGCTGATTTTATTTACTAAAATAAAGGTGGTGAAATAAAAAATTCGATTAATTTCCTCTGTTTTAAAAATTATTTTGAAATGATTATAAAGCATTCTTTTGTGGTATTCAATGAAATTTTACTACTATTTATGACAAAAATCACAGGTATTTCTTTCCTTAATCAAAAAAAAATATGCATTGATAATAATTTTATGAGCAACAAGGTACGAATTTATACATTTGTATAACCAAAAGTGGTGTGAACTACGTATAAGAAAACTATATCAACTTAGTTGATTTTTTAGATTTATTAAGATTTGAAAATACGATCCTGTAGGATTTATAAAAGAAGGAAATTATGTTTTTTTGTATTTGATATAAATTCCCGGAAAAATGTTCTTATAAAAAGTATATATTTGAATTGTCATAATTCTTTAAAACTAATACAAGATTAATTCTTTTATTAAATGTTGTTAAACTCTTAATTATAATAAACGAAATAGCTCTTTACTTTATAAGTAAAGAATTATTACAGATCAAATGAATATGAATTATCGAGATCTTAGCAATGAGGAAATCAAACAATTAGAACAAAACGCATGTATTTGTGATACCTGGGATCGCATACAGGTGAAGGATGGATTTACTCCCATCAATATCCGCTCGGTTTCTTTTTCAGGAGATGTACGTATTGGTATTTTAAAAAAGAAATTCACAACTGAGGGGGGAGTGCCTAAAAAGTGTGGAATATATAATGCCACCATTCATAACTGCATCATTGATGATGATGTATATATCAATCAGATAAAAAATTATCTTGCTAATTATCATATTAAAAAGGGTGTAATTATAGAAAATGTTGATTCTTTGGCTGTAACCGAAAAGTCATATTTTGGCAATGGCACCCGAGTAGCAGTTTTAAATGAGACGGGCGGTCGTGAAATTGCAATTTATGATGAATTATCGGCTCATACAGCATATTTGATGGCCTTTTACCGGCATCGTCCCGCATTAATAAAGGAGCTAATGAATATGGCCGACCGTTATGCTGAAGACATTTCATCAAACATGGGTATTATTGATGAATATGCACATTTAATTAATTGTCGTACTATTTTAAATGTTAAAATTGGTCCTTATGCTATTGTCGAAGGTATATATCGTTTAATCAACGGCAGTATCAATAGCAGCAAAGAAGATCCTGCCTATTTTGGTTCCGGAGTTATTGCAGAAGATTTTATTACTGCCAGTGGCAGCATGGTTACCGAAAGTTCCATGATTTTAAAATGTTTTATTGGTCAGGGCACAGTTCTTGGCAAGCAATATTCAGCTGAAAACTCGGTTTTTTTCGCTAATTGTCAAGGTTTTCATGGTGAAGCTTGTTCAATATTTGCCGGTCCCTACACTGTTTCTCACCACAAATCTACCTTATTGATTGCCGGATATTATTCTTTTTTAAATGCCGGCAGCGGATCGAATCAAAGTAATCACATGTACAAGCTTGGTCCTATACACCAAGGGATAGTAGAGCGTGGCAGTAAAACCACAAGCGATTCGTACTTGCTATGGCCTGCAAAGATTGGTGCCTTTTCTTTGGTAATGGGTCGTCATTATCGAAATCCCGACACCTCAGATCTTCCTTTCTCCTATTTAATCGAAAATAAAGATGAGAGTTACTTAGCACCTGCCGTAAATTTAAGAAGTATTGGAATAGTTAGGGATGCTCGGAAATGGCCAAAAAGGGACAGACGTAAAGATTCGAAATTGCTTGATGCCATAGTTTTTAATTTGCTTAGTCCGTATTCTATACAAAAAATGCTCAAAGGCATTGAGGTTCTTAACAATTTAAAAACCACATCAGGTCCTACTTCTGAATATTATATGTATAACAGTGTAAAAATTTCTGCCGGAGCCTTAGACCGTGGTCTTGATTTATACCATATTGGATTGATCAAGTTTTTAGGAAATGCTATGGTTAAAAAGCTTGAATTAGCAGACTATAGCACAGAAGCAGAAATGAGGAAAGCTCTTGTTCCCGATAGCAGCTATGATGATGGAAAAGGAGAATGGATAGATGTGGCAGGTTTGTTGGTACCTAAGCAAAAGATACTTGATTTGGTTGATGCTATTGAAAATCAAGAGATAGATAATCCTTGCAGCCTTAATGATCAATATTCAGAATTCAAGTCACATTATTTCGACTGGGCATGGAACTGGATAGTTCCACGTTTAAAATCAGAAGTTGGAATAGACATTAGTACTATTAATGTTGATGAAGCCATTGATTTTGTTGAGCAATGGAAAAATGCTGTTGTAAAGCTTGATCAATTAATGTATGAAGATGCCAAGAAAGAGTTCACCCTCAAATCTCAAACAGGATTTGGAATTGATGGTGAAGCTGAAACCAGGGTTTCAGATTTTGAAAATGTGCGTGGCGAATTTACCAGGCATCCCGATGTAACCGAATTATTGGAACATATTGATAAGAAGAGTCGTTTAGCTGAAAAGGTGACAAAAAAATTATTAAAAATCAAAACAAATTAAAGAACATAATAGTATGTGTGGTATCATAGCTTATATAGGTAAAAGAACAGCTTATCCCATTATAATCAAGGGGCTTCAAAGACTTGAATACAAGGGATATGATTCTGCCGGAGTTGCATTATTCAACGAAAAAAACACTGTTTATAAATGTAAGGGAAAGGTAGAGGATTTACAACAATTAGTTAAAGAAAATGATATATCGGGTTCCGTAGGTATAGGTCATATTCGCTGGGGTACTCACGGTGTTCCTGAGGATAAAAATGCTCATCCTCATCATTCTATGAATAAGAAATTTTTTGTTGTTCATAATGGTATGGTAGAAAATTATGAGCATTTAAAAAAGGAACTGATAAAATATGGTTATCATTTTAAAAGTGATACCGACACAGAAATATTAGCTGATTTAATTGAGCATATTTATATGACCAACAAAGTAAGTGCTGAATTTGCTGTTCGTTTGGCCTTAACACGTGTTGCAGGTGCTTATGGTCTTGTAATTTATTGTGCCGATGAGCCCGAAAAGCTGATAGTGGTAAACAAGGGCAGCACTTTAAGTATAGGCAGCGGAAACGACGAATATTTTATAGCTTCTGACTCTTCTCTGGTAATTGAATATTCAGACCAATCTATACAACTAAATGATGATGAAATGATTGTAGTTTCAAACAATGGATTGGATTTAAAAAAGATACAAGACGATAATGACAATCTTGATTTGAAGAATATAAATTTCACAATAGAGAATGTTGATAAGGCCGGTTACGAGCATTTTATGCTTAAAGAAATTCATGAACAACCCTCTGCTTTACGTGATACTTTTCGTGGTCGCATTTCATCGGATGGAAGCAATATATTTTTGGGAGGTTTGATGAATATTATGCCTCAGTTAATTAATGCAAAACGCATTATAATAGTAGCTTGCGGTACATCTTGGCATGCCGGTTTAGTTGGTGAATATTTATTTGAGCAATATGCAAGAATTCCTGTTGAAGTTGAATATGCTTCCGAGCTACGATATAGAAACCCCATTATTGAAAAGAATGTTATTGTAATTGCTATTTCTCAAAGCGGTGAAACAGCAGATACTCTTGCCGCAATCCGTAAAGTTCGTGAATCGGATGCAACGCTTCTTGGGATATGCAACGTTGCAGGTTCTTCAATTACCAAGAAAAGCGATGCAAGTATTTACACTAATGCAGGCATTGAAATTGGTGTTGCATCAACAAAAGCATTCACCTCACAAATTGCTGTATTAACTATGCTTGCCTTACTTTTGGCAAAGAAACGACAAACGATAGACAACAAGCAGTATAAAACATTCATTAATGAAATGATGCTACTCCCCGAAAAAATCGAAAAGATTTTAAAAAACGAGGGAAAAATCAGAGATATTGCTGCCGAATATAAAGATTTCAACAGCGTACTTTATATGGGTAGAGGAATTTTATTTCCAATTATGCTTGAAGGAGCTTTAAAGTTAAAAGAAACCTCATACATTCATGCCGAGGGTTATTCAGCAGGTGAAATAAAGCATGGACCTATTGCTCTTGTTGATGAAAACATGCCTGTTATTGCTTCTGCTATTAATGGCAAATCGTATGAAAAAATGGTAGGGAATGTACAGGAGGTTAAAGACAGAAAGGGGAAAGTTGTTGCACTTATCAGCAAGGGAGACACTGTAATACCTAAATTAGCTGATCACATCATTGAAGTCCCGGATTGTCATGAGGTTGTACTACCAATATTGGCTGTAGTACCTATGCAAATATTTTCATATTACATAGCTCTAATGCGAGGCTGCAATGTTGATCAGCCAAGGAATCTTGCAAAGGCATTAACAACGGAATAGGCAAAACAAAGTATGAGGCTTGTTATCGGTTTTCATATTGATCTGTGTAATAAGCCTCATATTCACCTGAGATAACACGTTTCATCCATTTTTGATTATCTAAATACCATTTCACTGTTTTTTCCAATCCTTCTTCAAACTGAAGCGATGGTTGCCATCCCAGTTCATTAATTATTTTTGACGAATCAATTGCATAGCGTTGATCATGCCCTGCCCTATCTTTCACAAAAGTGATAAGTTTAGCTGATGTGCCGGCAGGCCTGTCTAATTCTTTATCCATTATCTTGCATAGCAACTGTATTAAATCAATATTTTTCCACTCATTAACACCCCCTATATTATATGTTTCACCAATTTTACCTTCATGGAAAATAAGATCTATTGCAATTGCATGGTCTTCAACATATAGCCAGTCGCGCACATTATCTCCTTTGCCATAAACCGGTATTGCTTTATTATTTAAAATATTATTAATCGCCAAAGGCAAAAGTTTTTCCGGAAACTGATTAGGACCATAATTGTTGGAACAATTACTAATAACAATTGGAAGTTTATAAGTATGATAGTAGGCCCTCACCAAATGATCAGAACTTGCTTTAGAAGCCGAATAAGGGCTTCGTGGGTCATAAGAGGTTTCTTCGGTAAACAGACCTGTATCACCAAGTGAGCCATATACCTCATCAGTAGAGATATGATAAAAGAGTTTATTCTCAAGCTTATCATTCCATTCCATGCGTGCTGCATTTAGCAGATTGACCGTTCCAATTATATTAGTCTGAATAAACTCAAGAGGGTTGGAAATTGATCTGTCAACATGTGATTCTGCTGCTAAGTGAATAACTCCATCAAAACGATGTGTTGCAAACAACCTACTAACAAATTTAGCATCAGTAATATCACCTTTGATAAATTCATAATTAGGCTCATGTTCTATGTCAGTTAAATTTTCAAGATTTCCGGCATAGGTTAAAGCATCCAAATTTACGATTTTATATTGTGGATATTTCTTCACTATTAATCGTACTACATGTGAGCCTATAAAGCCGGCGCCTCCGGTAATTAAAATATTTTTCATTTTTATAATATTTAATTTTTGTTAGCAAATTACTTACAATCAACAAACATAAAAATATTTTTATCAAACTATATTTCTAATATTTTTTTCCCACACCCAAGCTGATTGTAAAGTTTCTTCTATACTCTTTTGGGCTTTCCAACCCAGCTCCTTATTTGCAAAAGAAGTGTCTGCCCATATTTGTTCAATATCACCACTACGTCTTTCGGTAATTTTATAAGGAACTTTTATTTTATTGACTTCCATAAAAGTATTTACCAATTGCATCACCGACAAGCCTTGTCCTGTACCGACATTAAAATACTCATAATTATTCTTTTGTCTCTTGTTAATTAGTCGGTCGATTGCAACCACGTGAGCTTGGGATAAATCAACAACATTAATATAATCGCGTATTGCCGTTCCATCTTCCGTATTGTAATCATCTCCAAAAATAGAAAGTTGTTCTCTTACTCCTGCGGCAGTTTGTGTTATAAATGGCACTAAGTTATTTGGAACTCCTATTGGCAACTCTCCAATAAATCCGGTAGGATGAGCACCAATAGGGTTAAAATATCGTAAAGCAATACAATTTAAATCGGGATTTACTTTACAAAAATCTCTTATAATATCTTCACTAACTGATTTTGTGTTCCCATAAGGAGATTCTGCAGGCTTTCGTGGTGTTTCCTCAGTAACCGGAAGCTTATCGGGTTGCCCATATACTGTACAACTTGAACTAAATACCATATTATTAATATGATACTTTTTCATATTATCCAACAAATTAATTAATGAATTCAAATTATTACGGTAATATTCCAGAGGTTTTTGAACCGATTCTCCAACTGCTTTAAATGCAGCAAAATGAATAACTGCTGTTATATCTTTGTATTTTTTAAAAAAAATATCAGTTTCATCTTTTATTGACAGATCAATTTTTTCAAAATCAGGTCTTTTCCCGGTAATTTTTTCAATCGAATCTATTACTTCCACTCCGGAATTTGAAAGGTTATCAACAATTACAACCTCATAAGCTGCATTTTGAAGTTCTACAACTGTGTGTGAACCAATATATCCGGTTCCACCGGTAACCAATATTTTTTGTTTCATGATACTTACAAAAATGATATTATTATTATAAGGTAAACATAATGATTATTGATGAGTTGATAACAAGTTTTCAACAGTTGTTAAAAAAATGATATGCATATAGGATTATAATTGTTTATATTTGCATTAATGGCAACTATTGAAAAACATATATTCGATCTGTTACACTATCACGATTGTGTAATAGTCCCCGGTTTAGGTGGCTTTGTTGCCAATTTGAATCCTATAGTGCTACAAAAAGAAAAAAATCTTTTTATACCTCCATCAAAAGAAATAGGTTTTAACAGGAGCTTAATTTATAATGATGGCTTACTGACAAATTATGTAGCAAGTAAAAAAGGTCTTAGCTATAATGAAGCCCAGGAGCTGATAAATGATTTTGTTTCAAATATCCGTAGTCGAATTATTCTGGCACAAGCTGTTATACTTGATAAAATTGGCACTTTACGTGCTGATGCCATAGGGAATTTACAATTTTCTCCTTCGGGTGCATATTCATTTTTACCGGAAGCCTTTGGATTAAGTTCCTTTAGAATTGAGCCGGCAGATTATAAATATACGGTAAAATTTGAAAAGGAAATTTTAAGATCTGTAAAATGGAACAAACAGACAATGCGATATTGGGGCTCTGTGGCTGCATTAATTACTGTCTTATTCTTTTTATCCACAACAGAATTAAAAATGCCATCTGTATCTCTTTCCGGATGGTCAGCACCTAATTTATCCATTGAAAAGACTAAGGAAACAACAGTTAGTGACAATAATTTTGTGCTTGCTGAAGCACAAGATTCTGCTGATGATATTTCTTCTCCACTTACTGAGCTTATAGACAACAAAGAGCCAACAGAGGAGATAACTTTTAAAAAATACTCTTTAATAGCCGCCAGTCTTGTCAAAAGAGATGCTGCTGAAAAATCTTTGCAAACCTTTATTCATAAAGGACATAAAGGAGCCGCTATTGTAGATGACGAACCCGGTCGTTTTCGCATTGCTCTTGAATTCTTTGACACAAAAGCTGAGGCAATACGTGTTATGGAAGATTATCGCTTAAGGCCCGGTTTTGAAACGGTATGGGTCTATACCTTAAAAAACAGTTCAAATTAATTTTCTTTTATTAAGATATTCAACGAAGGATAAGTAAGACTTTTATTTTACTTCAGAGCCGTTGTCTATACTTTTTGTCGGACTTATAAAAACCAGTTCTCCTTCCGAATTTTCAGCCATTAATATCATACCCTGCGAATTAATTCCTCTAATTTTACGAGGCGCTAAATTCACCAATATTGTAACCTGCTTACCTATGATATCTTCAGGTTTATAATTTTCTGCTATTCCGGAAACAACGGTTCTATTTTCAATACCTGTATCAATTATCAACTTAAGAAGCTTTTTTGTTTTGGGAACTTTTTCTGCCTCCAATATTGTTCCTGTTCTGATATCCAATTTTTCAAATTCTTCGAAGCTGATATCATCTTTTGCAGGATTCACTTCTTTCTCAGGTCCGGAATTTAAAACTTTAGAATTTTGAAGCTTATCCAATTGCCTTTGAATTTCATCATCTTCTATTTTTTGAAACAATAAATCGGCCTTTTCAATTTTGCTGCCGGGTGCCAGTAATTCTTTTTGACGGCATTGGATCCATTTTGCTTCACCCATATTTAGCATAGTACGAAGTTTTTTTGCTGAAAAGGGTAAGAAAGGCTCCATCAAAACAGCAAGATTTGCAGTTATTTGAAGTGATATATATAAAATAGTAGCTACTCTTTCCTTATTGTCTTTTATAACTTTCCATGGTTCAGTATCGGCAAGATATTTGTTGCCGAGTCGTGCAAGCCCCATAGCTTGCTTAATTGCTTCTCTAAATTTAAAATGATCAAGGGCTTCTTCTGTTTGTTGAACTAAAGACTGAATAGTTTGGAGTGTTTCCTTATCATAATCATCAAAGGCGCCCGGTTCAGGAATTAAGCCATCAAAATACTTGTATGTTAACACCATTGTACGGTTAACAAAATTGCCAAATACTGCTACAAGTTCATTATTATTATGCGCCTGAAAATCCTTCCACGTGAAATCATTATCTTTAGTTTCAGGAGCATTGGTGGTAAGCACATATCTTAGCACATCTTGTTTATCTTTAAACTCTTCAAGATATTCATGTAACCATACAGCCCAATTTCGTGATGTAGATATTTTGTCTCCTTCAAGATTTAAAAACTCATTTGCAGGAACATTATCCGGAAGGTTATAAGATCCTTCTGCTTTAAGCATAGCCGGAAACATTATACAATGAAAAACAATATTGTCTTTTCCTATGAAGTGGATTAAACGCGAGGCCGGATCTTTCCAATATTTTTCCCAATCAGGAGTTAATTCTTTTGTAGCAGAAATGTAGCCTATTGGTGCATCAAACCATACATATAATACTTTACCTTCGGCATCTTTTATCGGAACCGGAACACCCCAATCGAGATCTCTACTAACTGCTCTGGGTTGCAGTCCCATATCCAACCACGATTTACACTGTCCATACACATTGCTTTTCCACTCTTTATGTTCTTCTAATATCCATTGTCGTAAAAAAGCTTCATGCTTATCAAGGGGCAGATACCAATGTTTTGTTTTTTTCATTATAGGAACTTGCCCTGAAATAGTTGATTTTGGATTCAACAAGTCTGTTGCATTAAGTGAACTTCCACAATTCTCACACTGATCGCCATAGGCACCATCTTTATTACAATTTGGACATATTCCTGTAATATAACGGTCGGCAAGGAATTGTTTTGCTTCGGGATCGTAATACTGTTCTGTTACTTTTTCTATAAATTCATTTTTGTCATATAAAGTTTTGAAAAATTCAGATGCTGTTTCGAAATGCATAGGATTAGTTGTACGCGAATATATATCGAAACTAATACCAAATTCTTCAAATGACTTTTTTATCTGCTCGTGATATTTGTCAACAATATCTTTAGGGCTTACTCCCTCATTATAAGCTTTTAATGTGATTGGGACTCCATGTTCGTCAGAGCCCCCGATAAGCAACACATCTTCATCTTTCAGACGCAGATATCTAACATAAATATCGGCCGGAACATATACTCCGGCTAAATGACCAATATGGATAGCACCGTTAGCATATGGAAGGGCAGTGGTTACAAGTGTACGCTTGAATTTTGTCATAGGGATTTTATGCAATTCTTACAAGAAGTTTTTTCTTGCACTACTAATTTTAATAACTTCACAAAGATAAATAAACATTTTAAATAATGATTGTTCCTGCATATTTAGAAAAAGGAGATCTAATAGGGCTCATCACCCCTTCCGGCAAGATTGATACTTCGGTGGTAATTCAGGCCGAAAGTATTCTTAAATCAATGGAGTTTAATTCAATAAGGGGGCAACACATTACTGACAGCTTTCATCAATTTGGATCAACAGATATTAACAGAGCTACAGATTTTAACAACATGCTAAATAATCCTCAGGTAAAGGCAATATGGTGTACAAGAGGGGGGTATGGGGCTCTTCGTTTGCTGGATCTGATAGACTTCTCTTTATTTAAGAAAAATCCCAAATGGCTGATTGGATTTAGTGATATTACAGTTTTTCATTCTGTAATTCAAAATAATTTAAAGTTTCTTTCTATACATGGAGATATGCCAATCAATCTTATTGGTAAACATCCCGGAACAAATAATTTTTCATCATTGCTGAATCTCCTTCGTGGGGATTTACCCGAATATCATTTAAAAGCAAATGAAAATAATGTTTTAGGAAGCTCTCGGGGAATACTGATAGGAGGAAATTTGTCATTACTAAGCATATTAGCAGGCAGCAAATATGATTTCAATCCTAAAGGGAAAATTTTATTTATAGAAGACAGAGGAGAGTATTTATATCATATCGACAGAATGCTGCAAGGCTTAAAAATAGCAGGTAAATTAAAAGAGTTATCCGGGATGATTATTGGTGATTTTACTGAAATGCGGGACAGTGATCCTCCATTTGGATCTTCGGTTTATGAAATAATTTCTGATCTAACAAAGGAATATGATTTTCCTGTGTTATTTAATTTTCCTGCCGGTCATGCTCTAATTAATGAGCCCCTACTTTTAGGTGCTACAATTGATTTAAATGTTCAAAAGAAAAGTGTCTCAATAAAATATATCTTATAATTTTTACCTTAACATTAACGTAAATGGCAAAACATAATGAACTTGGAAAATTAGGTGAACAAGTGGCTTATGAATATCTCCTTTCCAAAGGCTATCGAATCATTGCCCGAAACTGGAGATTTATACATAAAGAAGTTGATATTATTGCTTATGATAATGACGAATTGGTTATTATAGAAGTAAAAAGTCGTAGCAGAAGTAGCAGTGAATGGGAACATCCGCGTGATTCTGTCACTACAGGAAAAATCCGCTTTCTAATATTGGCAGCTGAAAAATTTATTACACAAAACAAGATCGACAATAACACCAGATTTGATATTATATGCTGCATTGCTCAGGATGACAATAAATGGGATATCGAACATATCATTGATGCTTTTTCACCGCAAGCGGAATAAGACAAAGTTCTTTAAAAATTGCTGCTTTCTTATTTTCCAAGCATCAATATTGATAAAAAACCTAAATTTAAAACAAAATTATCCAATATTGTACATCAGCTATTTTAGGCTTACTAACTTTGTAAAAGTCTTTATTATATAAATATTGTCAATATTAATACTATATAAAAAAACTATAATATTATGAAATCTAAACTAAGTTTTTTAGCCATTTTATTTATGGGCTTTGTTGCCTGTTCCACACAATTTGAAAGTGAAGAAAGGGAACGCATTTCCATAAATGAAGGGTGGAAATTTTTTAAATACAGTTCTCGTTTTGAGGCCGATAATTTAATATATGATGTAAGACCTTCAACTGATGAAGATCTTGATAAAAGAGAGGCTGATGCCAGACCTGAAGAGGCTGAAGCTTTGGAAGCCGATCATACTGTTCTTAAACCCTGGATCTTACCAACGGGTAATAAATTCTTGAAAGATACAAGCAAATGGCATATTCGGCCTGAAGGGAATCCCGGCAGTGATTTTCCCTTTGTTCAGGGTAATTTTGATGACAGCAACTGGGCCTCTGTCGATCTTCCTCATGATTGGGCGGTTGCAGGTCCCTTTATTCCGGGATGGGATCCGGATGTTGGTGGAAGTATGGGGCGCTTGCCAAGTCCGGGAGTTGCTTGGTACAGGAAGTCACTTGATATACCTGAGTCAGATGCCGGAAAATCAATATTTTTAGATATAGATGGTGCCATGTCTTACGCCATGGTATGGTTAAACGGTAATCTTGTGGGTGGTTGGCCTTATGGCTATGCTTCATGGAGACTTGATCTTAGTCCGTATATTCAGCCGGGTAAAATTAATCAATTAGCTATACGCATGGATAATCCACCGGTTTCTTCGCGTTGGTATCCCGGTGCCGGTCTTTACAGGAATGTTTGGCTTACAAAGACAAATCCCATTCATGTATCTCAGTGGGGAACCTTCATCACAACAAAAGAAATATCTGATGAATCGGCTACATTAGATATTGAAGTATCAATAGATAATTTATCTGAGGCTGATGCTATAATTCAAGTAGAAACCAGAATATACAATATAAATCAGGAGGGTGAGAAACAAGGAAGTGCTATTGCTCGCTTTGAACCGGTTGATGCTGAAATCCCTGCTAAAGGTTCAGTAATATTGAACAGTTCTGCCTTTGTTTTAAATCCAAGGTTATGGGGACCTGCTCCAACACAAACACCTAATTTATATGTTGCAGTAACAAAATTATATCAAAATGGAAATCCACTTGATTCTTACGAAACAAGCTTTGGAATTCGCTCTATAGAATTTGATCCTGTTAAAGGCCTTTATGTAAACGGTGAAGCTATTCATTTGAAAGGTGCAAATCAACATCATGATCTTGGTGCTTTAGGTGCTGCCTTTAACGTAAGAGCTGCCGAGCGCCAACTTGAAATACTTGCTGAAATGGGTTGTAATGCTGTCCGTATGGCACATAATCCACCTGCTCCTGAGCTATTGGAATTAACCGATAGGATGGGCTTTTTAGTTGTTGATGAGATTTTTGATGTTTGGGAAAGAAGAAAAGCTCCTTTAGATTTTCATTTAATTTTTCCCGATTGGCATGAACAAGATGTGCGTGCCTTTATCCGTCGCGATAGAAATCACCCCTCAATAATTATGTGGAGCTATGGTAATGAAGTAGGAGAACAATATACTGATAAAGAAGGTGCTGCACTTTCACAATATTTAAATGATATGGTGAAAGAAGAAGATCCAACCAGGCCAACAACAGCCTCTATGAATTATGCCAAACCATATATGCCAATGCCGGCAACCATGGATGCTATCAGCTTAAATTATCAGGGTGAAGGAATTAGAATACACGAAGGTTACGAACATCTTTCGGGTATTCGTACAAAACCTTTATATCCGGATTTCCATGAAGCTTTTCCCGAAAAGGTGATCATAAGCAGTGAAAATGCATCTGCTCTTAGTACACGAGGTGAATATCTATTTCCTGTAACAAAGACCATTAGCGCGCCGGTAGGTAATGGTATCGGTGGTGATCCTCAAACTCAGATTGTTTGCAGCTATGAACTTTATACAAGCAACTTTGGATCATCAGCCGACAGGGTGTTTGCAGCAGAGGAGCAACATCCCTTTGTAGCAGGTGGCTTTGTATGGACTGGCTGGGACTATTTAGGAGAGCCTACCCCCTATTATGGTGCCCGCAGTACTTATTTCGGACCTATCGACCTTGCAGGCTTTAAAAAGAATCGATTCTATCTTTACCAAGCGCATTGGAAGCCCGATTATCCTGTAGCACATATACTTCCACACTGGAATTGGCCTGAAAGAATAGGGGAAATCACTCCTGTTCATGTATTTACCTCAGGCGATGAAGCTGAATTATTCCTCAACGGTCAAAGTCTTGGCAAAAAAGAAAAAGGTGAGTATGAATACCGCTTGCGCTGGGACGACGTGATATACGAACCTGGTGAGCTAAAAGTAGTTACTTATAAAAACGGAAATATCTGGGCTGAACAAAGTGTGAAAACCACCGGAAAAGCACATAGCCTGAAGGCATCTGCCGACAGAAACGAAATAGATGCAGATGGCTATGACCTATCGTTTATTACAATAAGTGTGAATGATGAAGAAGGATTAATGGTTCCCAATGCGAAACCACTTATCAGCTTCAGCATAGAAGGACCGGCAGAAATTGTTGCCACAGATAATGGGGATCCTACTGATATGACCGCATTTCCTTCACTTGACAGAAAAGCGTTTAACGGACTTGCATTGGCAATAGTCAAAAGCAAAAAAGGAGAACCGGGAACTGTTAAAATTACAGCTGAATCAGAAGGATTAGAACCAACAAGTATCACTATTAAATGTAAAGAATAAAAAACAATGATTAATTTCCAATAATATTAATTGCTAATATTAAGGATGAAAATTAAAATACGAACAACCACGTAGGACATCTCTACGTGGTTGTTTTTATTTAAATACATTGTTTTTCCGCGAAATTAAATATCTAGCATATCTATTCAAAATATAAGAGCCCTGCGGCTTTAACACAGATAAAACATATAATTAGTCTTAATAATACCAATTCATCACTATTTTCCAAACAATTTATGTATTATCATCAATACAAAATTCAACTAAATTTACAATAATTTAAATTTAATATTTTTAATAATAATTTAATCTTAAGGTTATGAAAAGATTTTACAGTTTATTAGCAATCTTTGCTATTGTATTATCATCTTTTGCACAAGATGATGTGTTATTAGTTGATGAGAACATCACAGATTGGCAAGACAGTGGAACACCCACATTTACTATGGACGAATGGCAGGTATGGAAAGATAATGCGGTTGCCAACAATGAGCCTCGTATGGAGCTTGGAAACTGGTATATTAACTGGCCCGATTACACTACTCCCGGTGGATTAGCTGTAAAAGTTGAAGGTGGTCGTTTTAGAGATGGTAGCAATGCAACCATTGACATTCTTGTTGATGATCAAGTTGTAGGTGAAGGAACTGCCGGAACTCCCGGTGAAAAATTGCCCGGTGCTATTATTTTTACCGTTCCCAGTATTTCAGAAATTGAAGTTACCAGCCGTTCCGGTTCCAACACTGCTGTAGATCCTGCAGACAGGCATTTATATATTGCCGAATGGGATATGTTTGATGAAAACTGGAAACAAGTATCTCAGGATTTTGCACTTTCATGGGGAGGTAATGGAGAAGCTGAATCTTATGTTTGGGAAACACCTGTTGAGGAAGAAATTCAAGTAGCCATACGTTGTAAAAGAATGCCTGAAGGAGGTGAAAATCTTCGCGTTCACGGATTCAGAGTATGGGGTCCTAAAGCTACTTCCATAAATTCTGCTTCTAAAGCTAACGTAATGATTTATTCTGTACCGGGATCAGATAAAATTCGCATTGGCGGGGATGTTGTAAATGTAAAAGTTTACAATTTAGCAGGTACTCTTGTATTTGCTTCTACGCAAGTAGGATTTCAGGATTTTTCAACAACTGAATTAGCCAAAGGAGTTTATCTCGTTGATGTTACGGATAGTAATGGTCTTAAAAAGACTGAAAAAGTTGTGGTAAGATAAAAATCAAAACTGATTTTTAAGATTATCACCCTATTCCAAATTATGAGAAATATAAAAAAAGCTGCCTCAAAAGGGCAGCTTTTTTTATCTGCTTCTTGGATCAGGAATTAATGGTAATATATCCATTTTTTCTACTTCTACCGAGGCTCTTCCAAACTCACTAACAACACGTCCCAATATCAAATAAGCACCATTCCCCTTAAATGGGTAATTTTTAACCGCTTGCGGAAAGTGGGTAGTTTCAAAAAACTCTCCTTCATCATCTAAAAAAGAACCAAAATGCATTAATCTGTGATTAACTGTCCTTATATATTTATATGTTACCAAGCGACCAACCATTCGTACTCTTTTACCAATAAATTTATTCAGTTCACCGGCTTTAACAGCTCCCCGAAAGCCTGTTTGCAATAGATCAAAAAAGCTAATGCTGAGGGGGAATCCCAATAGTTCAATTTCATCATAGGCGTCTTCTATAGGTTGCTGAACTAACTGAGGCAACATATAACGCCGTGTTCTTAAAGAAAACAGAGGCTCACATTTCACTTTGGTTTTTTTGTCGCTGAGATAAAGATGTGCTTTCCATAATAATTCCGGTTTATTTTTTCCTGTAAACCTAAAAGCACCAAGGCGTATGAGTAGCACTAACTGTTCACGCCCCATGCCTGTTCTATCAATAAAATCATATAAATTTTTAAACATTCCATGTTTTTTGCGCTCTTCCACTATCTGAAATGCTTTATTTTGTTGCAAATTTCTGACATGAACAAAGCCAAGGAAAATGTTTTTCCCCTTTATCACGGTATTAAAATCACTATTATTAATGCAGGGCGGATGAACTATTCCACCCCAACGGCAGGCCTCATGGATATATACCCAGGTAGCATAAAAGCCACCAAAATTATTGATAACCGCTACCATAAATTCCAAGGGGTAATGAGCTTTAAGATACAAGCTTTGAAAACTCTCTACTGCATAGGATGCCGAGTGAGCCTTTGAAAAAGAATAACCGGCAAAGGATTCAATTTGTCTCCATACTTCTTTTATAAGGCTTTCCTTATATCCTTTTTTTCTGCAATTGCTAAAAAATTTATCAACAATTCCTTTAAACGCCTCACGCGACCGATATTTTCCACTCATAGCGCGCCTTAAGACATCAGAATCGGCAAGGTCGAGCCCGGCAAAATGATGACAAATTTTTATTACATCTTCCTGATAGACCATCACCCCATAGGTTTCTTTTAGCTGTTCTTCCATTATAGGATGTAGATATTGAAATCCTTTGGGATTATGAAAGCGTTCTATATAAGTACGCATCATTCCCGACTTGGATACTCCCGGGCGAATAATTGAGCTGGCTGCTACGAGAGTGGTATAATCAGAACATTGCAATTTACCGAGTAGGCCTCTCATAGCAGGGCTTTCTATATAAAAGCAGCCATTGGTCTCACCTTTTTGTAATAATTCTTTTACCTTTTTATCTTTTTTAAAAAGGTCAATCTGGTGGATATCAATTTTTTCACCTTTATTTTTCTGAACAATTTCAACACATTCTTTTATATGTCCTATACCTCGTTGTGACAAAATATCGAGTTTTTCAAAGCCTATATTTTCAGCAACATACATATCGAAATGTGTTACAGGCATTCCTTTTGGAGGTAGGTCGAGGACTGTATAGTCGCTTATGGGATGCTCTGAAATAAGGATGCCGCCGGCATGGACAGAGCGTATATTGGGGAAACTCTTTATGCGGGAAGCAATATTAAAAATCTTTTCTACCAGCTTTTCGCCGGAAGGATCAAAACCCGGCTGCGTAATTCTTGCAAGCTCTTCAGATGGCAAACCATAAACTTTAGCAAGTTCTCGTACAGTAGAACGATCTTTAAATGTAGAGATAGCTCCAAGCAAAGCTACATGCTCATTTCCATAACGCTTGAAAATATATTTTTGAACTTCCTCCCGTTCATGCCACGAATAATCAATATCAAAATCCGGTGGGGAGCTTCGTTTGGGATTAAGAAAGCGTTCAAAATAAAGATTTAACTCTATGGGATCAACATCTGTTATCTTTAAACAATAAGCAACAACACTATTGGCTCCACTACCCCGCCCTACATGATAAAATCCACGTGATAATGAGTAGCGGATGATATCCCAGGTGATTAAAAAATATGCAGAAAATCCAAGCTTGCTTATAATTGCAAGCTCCTTTTTAACCCGTTCCCGAGCTTCTGAATTATTCTTGCCATAACGCAAAAGCATGCCATCCAAAGCAAGCTGCTCCAATAATTGCTCATCGCCATAACGGCTGCCCATATAATTTTGCTTATTTTTAATTGTAGAAAAGTCCATTTCAAATGAACATTTCGCTAATAAGTCCTTAGTATTTTTCCAAATAAGAGGATAAGAGGCAAAAGCTTTTTTCAAACGATGTAAAGGAACTGCCCAATCATATTCAGTAGCTACATCCTTAACAGTTAAATTGCTAAGAAGCCTGTTGCCGTCAATAGCACGTAAATGCCTATGTGTTTCAAAACCCGATCGGCTTGAAAAAGATACAGCTTGCCAAACCAACAATTTATCCATCTTTGAAAGCATAGGAGAAGTTAACAAACGATTAAGCTGAAAATGACGGATGCCTATAAATTCATGTTCCTGCAACACCGCAGGGATAATACCATTAAAAGGATATATTATAAAGGCATTACTAAACTTAGGAGCACGCACAGGCAGGCGTTTTTTCGACAAATTATAATGGCTGAGGAGGCGGTTGAGCTCACCGAAGCCTTTAAAATTACGGGCTACACCAATGTAAAGAAGTTTTCCCTTTTCTCTGAACTCAAGCCCTACCAAAGGAGTAATACCTGCCTTTTTACAAGCCTCTACAAAATCAAAAACACCGGATGTACTGTTTATATCGGTTAGCACCACCGACTCAGCACCGGCTGACACCACATTTTGCACCAATTCCTCAGGCGACAATACTCCATATCTGAGACTATGATATGTATGACAATTTAAAAACATAAGAACTCAAATCTAAACCGCTCTGCCTACCGCATCTTTTCCGAAACGTTTTCTTATTTTGTCCATAGCAAGATAGAGATTTACCTGTGCCGGAGTATCCTCAAATAAATTAAGTTGCTGACTACCCGAAACAAGGCAGGTAAAACGTACACCCAACAAGCGAACCAACACTCTTCGTTTATACAGCCTGTTTAAAAGCTCACATGCTTCGCCGATAAGAATATGATCAAATGAAGTATAGGAAATTCTCTTTTGAAGAGTATGTGTTTCAAAATCGGAATACCTGATTTTAATTACAACACAAGCTGTAAGCTTATTGCGTACACGCAATTCAAAAGCAAGCTTCTCAACCATTTTTATCAACAGCTTATTCAAAAACTGCAAGTCGGTAGTATCTGTATCAAAAGTTTGCTCTGTGCCAATAGATTTTCGTTCATAATACCGCTCCACAGGCGAAGGATCAATGCCATTGGCTTTTTTCCACAGCATAAGTCCGTTTTTCCCCAACACTCTTTCCATCAACTCAGGAGCTACGCGACTTAAAGTTTCAATTTTATCAATACCCATAGATCGCAATAAACGATATGTACGAGGCCCCAACATAGGGATTTTTGAAATAGATAAAGGATTCAAAAACGGACGAACACGTGAAGCTTCTATATATAGTTCACGGGATGCAGATTTTTTTGCTTCTCCCGTGGCTATTTTAGAAACTGTTTTATTTACTGATAAGCCAAAAGAAATAGGAAGTCCGGTTTCCTTTATAATAGTTGTACGTAATTCATGAGAAAATTTATAGCAGCCAAAATAACGATCCATACCGGTAAGATCAAGATAATGCTCATCAATGGAAACTTTTTCGAAAAGTGGAACCTTTTCAGCAATAATCTCTGTTACCATATTCGAATAGTAACTATAAGTATCCATATCGCCACGAATATAAACAGCCTGAGGACAAAGCTGTTTTGCCATACGCATAGGCATAGCCGAATGTACCCCAAATTGACGCGCTTCGTAACTACAGCCTGCTACTACTCCTCTATCAGACAAGCCCCCAACAATAACAGGCAGCCCGTTTAAAGCACTATTCTGCAAGCGCTCTACCGATACAAAAAAAGTATCCAAATCAATATGAACAATGTGACGTTTATCGGATTGATCATTACTCCGGTCATGCTTAGATATCTGACTTTTCATTTATTGATTATTTTTTAATCATAATTACGACTATAATATAATCAACTATATTGAAACAGACAATAATTAATCATACAAATAAGCTGTATATTTAAAATAAATTTGATATGAACAAAACACTTTATTCAAAGTTTATAACACAATGAAGTATTATAGTTAGCTTTGGTAATTATAACTTTAAATTATTCACAAAAAATTAAAAATATGCATTTCGAAACATTACAATTACATGCCGGTCAGGAAGTTGATCCCAGTACAAAATCACGGGCAGTTCCAATTTATCAGACTACTTCATATTTATTTGACGACTCAAAGCATGCTGCTGATTTATTTGAGTTGAAAAAATTTGGTAATATTTATACTCGTATTATGAACCCTACCACTGATGTTTTTGAAAAACGTATGGCTGCACTTGAAGGTGGTGTAGCTGCAGTTGCTACAGCTTCAGGGCAGGCTTCTCAGTTTCTGGCTATAACAAATCTTGCTGAGGCAGGCGATAATATTGTTTCAACATCGTATTTATATGGTGGAACACACAATCAATTCAGAGTTCAATTCAAACGTATAGGGATAGAAGTAAGATTTGTTGACAGCGATAAGCCTAAAGAGTTTGAAAAATATATTGATGAAAAAACCAAGGCACTTTATCTTGAAACCATAGGTAATCCACGCTATAACATTCCTGATTTCGAAGCAATTGCTGCAATTGCACAAAAACATGACATCCCATTAATTGTTGATAACACCTTTGGAGCAGGTGGCTATTTAGTCCGTCCCTTAGAGCATGGAGCCAATATAGTAGTGGAATCTGCTACCAAATGGATTGGAGGGCACGGTACTTCCATTGGTGGAGTTATTATTGATGGTGGCAACTTTAATTGGGGAAATGGAAAATTCCCTCAATTCACTGAGCCATCAGATGGATATCACGGAATGAAATTCTGGGAAGTTTTTGGAGAATCAAGTCCTTTCGGAAATATTGCCTTTGCTATAAGAGCACGCGTTGAAGGTTTGCGTGACTATGGTCCTGCACTAAGTCCTTTTAATTCTTTCCAACTACTTTTAGGACTTGAAACACTATCACTCAGAGTTCAAAGAACAGTTGAAAATGCATTAGAATTAGCAAAATGGTTAGATAAACATCCAAAAATTGAAGAAGTATATTATCCGGGTCTTCCATCAAATCCTTATCACAAATTAGCAAAGAAGTATCTTAAAAATGGTTTTGGCGGCGTTCTTTCTTTTAAAGTGAAAGCAGATAAAGATACAGCCGATAAGCTTGTTAACAACTTAAAACTAATAAGTCATCTTGCAAATGTAGGAGATGCCAAAACATTAATCATACACCCGGCTTCTACTACACACCAACAACTAAGTGAGGAAAATCAAATTAAAGCAGGAGTTGAAGCGGGAGTACTCAGACTTTCGGCAGGCATTGAACATATTGATGATATAAAAGCCGACTTAGAACAAGCACTTAAAGTGATATAAAATAAAAGGATAGTAGTAAGGGCGCTGCCCCTACTACTACCCTCCTACCCAATCCAACTTTCTATTTCATACTTAAGTATTCTGAGATTCCTTCTTGGGATGCTTGTAATCCTTTTTCACCGGCATGCCAGTTTGCAGGACAAACTTCTCCGTTTACTTCATAAAACTGAAGTGCATCAATAATTCTTAGCGCTTCATCAACACTTCTGCCTAAAGGCATATCATTAATAAGTTGATGGCGCACTATACCGTCCTTATCTATAATAAATAATCCTCTATAAGCAGCAGGTTCACCTATAAACTCGAGCAGACCATCCTCAGTAGTATGAAACTCTCCGGCAAGCACATCATAATTTTTGCTGATTGTCATACTGCTATCAGCTACAAGAGGAAATTTAACTCCTTTAATTCCACCTTCTATCTTTTCTGTCTGCAGCCATTTCCAATGTGCAAACTCTGAATCTGTTGAAGCACCTACAACAACCACATTTCTCTTATCAAATTCTTCAAACTCATCCTGAAAAGCAATTATTTCTGTAGGACAAACAAAAGTAAAGTCTGCGGGATAAAAGAAAAACAAGACATATTTTTTCCCTATATACTGTTCCAAAGAAAAATCATCTACAATTTCATATCCATTAACAACTGCTTTTGCAGAAAATGAAGGTGCTTTTTTTCCAACTAATAATGCCATAATCAAATTATTATACAAATTAATATTACTATGCTCTTACTTTACTAAGCAGAATCAGAAACAAAACTATCAAAAAAGGAAGGCTCCTTCAAGTATTTAAGTATCTAATTGCTTAATATGTTTTGATATCTTATAAGTTTTATTTATAAGATTAGATAACACAATAATAACGTTTGGTATAAAAAAGTGTTCATCAGGGGCAAGCATCCCTATTAATATGATCGTGCAAACAGCACTCTTTTTTGGGAAGGTTTACCTGTGACCATACATTTCCCGGGTTCATCAGGTGCATCTATAGGAATGCATCTTATAGTTGCTTTTGTTTCATTTTTAATTTTCTCTTCCGTTTCATCACTTCCATCCCAGTGACACAAGAAAAATCCACCTTTTTCATCCAAGAGTTTCTTAAACTCATCATAATCATCCACAGTAGTAGTATTTTGCTTTCTAAACTCCAAGGCTTTATTGAAAATATTTTCCTGTATATCATCCAAGAGTGGTTGAATTTTATTCTCTATTCCTTCAACTGATATAATTTCTTTGGTAAGAGTATCGCGTCGAGCAATTTCAAGGGTTTTATTTTTCAAATCACGCGGGCCAATTGCAATTCTTAATGGCACTCCTTTAAGTTCATATTCGGCGAATTTCCATCCGGGTTTTTTCTTATCATCATTGTCAAACTTCACTGTTATGCCTTTTGATTTTAATTTTTCCTTTATATTTTGTGCCACTTCAGAAATTTCTGCTAATTCTTCTGCTTTTTTATAAATAGGAACAATAACCACTTGTATCGGGGCCAATTTTGGCGGTAATACCAAACCATGGTCATCGGAATGAGCCATAATTAAAGCGCCCATTAGTCGGGTTGAGACTCCCCATGATGTAGCCCATACATATTCATTCTTCCCTTCTTCGTTAGTAAAAGTAACATCAAAGGCTTTGGCAAAATTTTGTCCGAGAAAATGGGAAGTCCCTGATTGTAGCGCTTTTCCATCTTGCATAAGGGCCTCGATAGTTAAAGTTTCCAATGCTCCGGCAAATCGTTCACTTGCAGTTTTATATCCCTGGACTACAGGCATTGCCATCCATTTTTCAGCAAATTCAGCATAAACTTTCAGCATAGTCTCAGCTTCTTGAATTGCTTCTTCGCGAGTTGCATGAGCAGTATGACCTTCTTGCCAAAGAAACTCAGTAGTTCTAAGGAATAAGCGTGTTCTCATCTCCCAGCGTACTACATTAGCCCATTGATTAATTAAAATAGGCAAGTCACGATATGATTGTATCCAATTTTTATAAGTATTCCATATTATTGTTTCAGATGTTGGGCGCACTATATATTCTTCTTCCAATTTAGCCTGCGGATCAACAATCACGCCTTTTCCATCAGGATCATTCATAAGTCGGTAGTGAGTTACAACTGCACACTCTTTGGCAAAACCATCAACATGATCGGCTTCCTTGCTAAAAAAGGATTTAGGTATAAACAAAGGAAAATAAGCATTTACATGTCCGGTTTCTTTAAACATATCATCCAATACACGCTGCATGCGTTCCCATATTGCATATCCATAGGGTTTAATGACCATACAACCTCTAACAGCAGAATTTTCGGCCAGATCAGCCTTTATAACCAAATCATTATACCATTGTGCATAATTTTCACTGCGACTTGTTAATACTTTTGCCATATTATCTTTAAAATTTACTAATGAATTTTATCTTTTTAATATACTGATAATAACACGATACACTAATGATATGACACTATCGGCGACAAAAATAGGAAATAAACAGTAAACAGTCATCAGTAAACAGTAATTAGTTTAGGGTAAACAATGAACAATGAACAATGAACAGTAAATAGTGACAGTGAATATCCGTAGAGACGTTGCATGCAACGTCTTTTTGCATAAGCCGGTATCCATATATTACCAATTTTAATAACAGCAGCACCATTTAATTCTTGTGATTTTACATTCAACCCAATTCAAATTTGAAAACCACAAATCAGATCCACCACCTGCTTCTCCATCATGCGCCTCGGCCATTATGGCCATAGCATCAAGTGAGATATCATCGGCATCTTAATTATCAATAATTATCGTTGTCATTTAATAACATATTCCATTTAAATAGGTCTCTGTAATAATAGGCACTTCTTTAAGAAAAGATTGAAAACCATGACATTTAAGATTTTCATCAATTATAAAAAAATAAGAAGTACTTATATCATCAAGTGGAATGTTAATTGCCTCTGAAATATTATATATTGGAACTTTTATGTTATAAGAGTTACTAATAGCACGAACCTTGCGAATAGATTCATATTGACAAAAAATAACTACAGGGAGTTTAGTGCTACTGCATGTTTCATTTAACAATTTCAAACCATTTTCGATACATGAGATGCAATGCATTTCAGTAAACCTAAATACTAAGGTAGGTTCGGTAATGGCATCTGATAAATAAAAAATATTACCATTGCCTTCATAAATAACAATATTTGGTGAAAGTTTGCAACCTTCAGATTGAGCCTCTAAAAGCCTGCAGTTAATGATGTTTTGTACCGAATTGTTCATTAAAGCTACTTCTTTGTCATATCTTTGTATATTAATATTGGCATCGTTAAGATGCTTTTTAAGATGTAAATTATAACTTACAGCTAATAATACTACAACAATAAACGGCAAAATCCATAAAAATCGTTTCATATTAATCCTTCAAATTAAAAAGTAGTACAACCGGATTGTCTTCTATTTCACTATTATCCACTATACTCTTAACTTTATCATAAAACCCATCTAATTTACAGTCATCCTTTAAAACAGTAACATAATATTGCATGTTAAAAATTGATGTTGTCAATATAATCTGATTTCCGTTAAGCCATTTGGGATAAAATGGAAAGTATCTTGAAATGTTAAGGTTGTGAAATAAATCATAAAATTTGTAGTGCTGTTTGTTTTTATCGTAAATGAAATAGTCATCATCACCTATTATTCCAATATTAGCAAATAAGTAACTATCAGTTTCACTAATCCATTCAATATTAGTGATTCTACTTTCATCATTTTCTTTAAATACGAGTTCAACCCGACCTGATGGGTATTTTGCTCTTTTACCTTTAAAATCAAAAACATAATTCGGAAATACCATACCATCTTTGTCAATTGAAAAGATAGTGTCGCAACCGGAATATATTAATGATACATTATTATTACAAAGTGAATAAGAAGGTTCCTTATTGCCAATAGCAAGTGGTTCTTTATCAAAAGGTAAATAATATTTAAAGTTTTGGTTTACAATATCGTCAATTAAATATAATCGACTGTTGCCCCACTCTTCCTCATCCCAAATAACATATAAATATAAATTGTCATTAAAGAAGAAAATATCATTTGCCCAAATTTTGTTTTTTAAGCCGGATTCTTGGATAAGCGTGCCGTTAAAATCAAATTCTAAAAATTTCCGTAAGGTCATATCAAATATAATTATAGAAGAATCCCCAACTCCCATTGCACTGATTTCTAAATATTCACCAGGGCCGCGCCCGGTCCTGGATATTTTGCTGTGTGTAGAGCCATCCATGTTAAATAAAAATATCGCTCTTGACATATAATCAAAAATTATTATTTTATTGTTTTTAATTTCAATTTTTTCTATTTCTCCAATAAGGAATTCTTCTGTTGTTTCCAAAGCAATAATTTGATATGAAGTATCTGTAATTGTAGCAAAATCGAAATATTTCTCGATATTGGAATCATCATAAACAAAAGTCCGTATGGAAATATTATTAGTATCGGTTTTATTGCAAGCGAATAAAATCAAAAATAATAAACAACAAAAAGTAAAAAGTATAAAACGACTTTTCATATCTTTAAAATTAAATTATAATTGAGATAAATAAGATCCTTCATAAAGTATAATAATTGGATGTTTTCTATAATCTATTCAATAGAATTTCAATACAATCGAACATCTTAAACACCTTAGGGGCATGTTGCAGATTTTAATTATTAAGGATCAGGAGTTAAGAAATAGCCTAATAAAACTCAATTAAATAAATAAAATCAATGCCCCTAAAGTGTTTAAAGTACTTCCTCAATTATTTGTAACTCTACAACTATAAACAGTACATCCATTTCCTGATCTAGGGCAATTTTCTTTCAATCCACCAACTTTTGATACGGTAAATCCTACACCAGCCTCTATTATATCTTCACTAGTTTCAATTATATTCCCTGAAAGATCCATTTTAACAAATAATGTACAAAATTTGGGATTTCCGCCCTTGTCAGGGTAATGAAATAAACCACCCCAGTTAGAGTTATTCTCCCCTTGCGCCTGCGCCATTATAGTTATTGCATCAAGTGAGATATCATCTGCATTTTTATTTTGCAATAAATTTATATTAAAAACTGCGGCTGCTGCAAATAATATTGTTCCATTCAGGAAAATGAAAGTTTTATTTTTTGAGCTTAAAAGAATTCAAATAAACTAGGGTTATTCACTTTTTTCATCTAAATTAATATTCAATCTTTGCCAAACATAAGATTCTAATGAACTATTCACATTAATTGCATATATTTTTCCATTATGTGCCGAAAGGATTTCACCTCCTTTTTCTAATGCAATAGCTTTATGTGTTTTCAACAAATTAAAATCATAGTCAAAAATATAAGTCTTAATTTTTCTTTTTGTGGCATCCTTATAATTTAAACCATCCATTACAACTCGCCCCACTTTTGTCCGCAGAATAATATATGATTCTGCAGGATAAATGCCCGTAACAATGTCTGAGCCATATATGTATTGAATGCTTTTTTGATTGGCAATAAAATCATTTATTTCAACTGACAACTTTTCAAAATGAAAATCAGGATCTATTATTTCCTTAGTAATTACTAAATCTTCATTGGTTAAATCAATAACTGAAATATTAGGGTAGCTAACTTGAGTATAATACAACATGTTGCCATTGATGCACATACCTCTTGTGATATCTCTCATGTTTAGAATAATATGCTCAGTTGAAGCTGTACCTAAGTTATGGTTTTTAAATTTGTCTTCATCAAGATCGAAAATTGAAATTAATCCTTTGTCAATATCTCCTGTATTATTGTAGCAATATGCATAGTTTTCGTAAATATGAAAATCTTTAATATTAGTATCCAAATTATATTGTTTAACCGGTGACCCATTTAGGTCGAATACAATAATTCGACGCAATTCAGAACACCAAATAAAAAACTCATCATGATGATATCTGACTATTGAAGGGTTCAGAAACTCGTTAGGACCTCTACCTACGGTTCCGATTTCCAGAATTTGACTTCCTGATTTATCAAAAACAATAACTTGAGGAGGCTTTGTTGAAGAAATGACTAAAGAACTGTCACCAATAATATCCATAGACTTAATTTCGCCTATAACTCGTGGAGTATTTTCAAGCTCACTAATAAATTCATATTTAATTTTTGCAGTTGTAACTTTTTCATTATTTACGAAAATAATATTATCATTTTTTTGGATAGTTGTACATGCCATCCCTATAAAAACTATTGATAGCAAAAAAACTTGTTGTGTGTTTTTCATCATAATATAAGGTGATTTTTTCTTTGAAGTATTGGGATAGCTTATGCGCTATCCCATTATAACAAAAAGTTCAATGATTTATTTCCAGAAGCAGATAGGACAAATGTAATTCCCATCTGTGGAACATATAACCTTTGCTCCAATATTCCCAGTCCCAAGTTCACCTTCATAGGTAACATTCCAAATCGGATCACAAATATTTGCATGTCCTCCTCCTCCAGTCTCTCCATCATGCGCCTGCGCCATTATAGTTATTGCATCAAGTGAGATATCGCTTGCATCTTTGTTTTGCAATAAATTTATATTAAATACTGCGGCCGCTGCAAATAATATTGCTATGCTGCCAAAAATGATTTTTCTTTTCATATTAAATAAAATTTTAATGATGCTTGTTTCGTGTATTTTAAGCATCTTGTTTTTAAAAATAAGAAAGATTACTTGCCTTGCTAAGTAGATCTTACGCAGAGATGAAGAAACACTTGCGCTTTGCTTTTAAAATTTAATTACCTTTGTCAGGTAAGGCCCAAGAATTTGGAATATTACCGACAATTAATTCATAAGCTCATTACCCCCTTTCTTTTTGAAAGGGAGGCGGAAGAGGAAGCGGTAGCTACGGAGCTTGATAGCTTCCTCTTCTTTTTCCCAATTAATAGATAATTATATTTCACCATTTCAAACTGTAGAGACGCGATCAATCGCATTCTTTTTACGATTGATCGCGTCTTTATTGTGGTTAGAAACAATATAAGCATAGCATGATGCGCCTCTTCTGAATAAAAAAAAGCACAGGAATCTCTATTATCATTAATGAATAGCCAGCCCGGAAAAAGGACAGTATTTACGAAACTGTTAAAAGAATTATTTTCTACTGCAGGCTTAGGACTAGCAACAGAAAAATTCTTGAGAAAGAAATATGGATAAAAGAAGTATTGGATTTGGTCAAGCATAATGAGCCGGGATTAAATTAGTATTTAAGGCTTATTTTTTCATTTAATTTTAATAATAAAGACAAATATAAATAAACATTTCATAAAGAACAAGGCATCAGTCATCAGTACTCGGTTATCAATTATCATCTATTGTTTATTGATCATTGTTTATTGATCATTGTTTGGAAATAGATACTACGCCCTTGCAGGGCTAAGAGAGGGGAGGATATTCTTTACATAGGGCTACGCTTCGCTTCACCCTAACCTGTCCCGCCGAGGCTTGCCGAATGCGGGATGCTATGGTCTTGCGCCCTTTCAGGGCTGATTAAAAGTTTAATCTTCTAATCCACTAATTAACAAATCTGCTAATCAAAAAACCGCAACCCTTCCCGTTGCAAACGGGATTTCGCTTCGCTCAAAAACCCTAAACTCAAAACGGACACGACATGTCATGTCCCTACAGATCACTGATAACTAAACCTCTCTAAACGACGTAGTCCTCAACCATTCTAAACATTCCACTGAATCATTGTTTATTGATCATTGTTCATTGTTGACTGATCATTGTTGACTGTTTAAAAAGGCCCGATAAAATTTGTTAATTATTCAGGGAAAGGTCATATTTGATATGAGATTAACATTTTTTCATTTTTCTTTAATTTATCTTTCAATTTATTGCGGGTTTAACTGTATTTGGTATAAATTTTGCAATGGTTTAATTAAACCAATGAGGAGGGGAAACCATGAGAGCTTTAAATTTTACATTCACTTTAGTACTTATAGCAGTACTTTCATCCTGCGGTTCAAGTCGTTTAGCGGGTCCCGGTGTATATTATGATGACATTTATTATATTCCCGGAACCAGTCGTGAGAATGTACATCAGGCATTTGCATCTGTACCGTCTCTTACGCGTAACGAGCAAAAATCTGAACAGCAGGCTTTGGCTGATCAAAGGAGAGAATACGACAGAAGTGATCGCGGCAGAAACCAACAGGATATGCGTGATTTCACCGGTATTCAGGAAGAGTATGCTTCAATACTTGCTAATAGCGATTTACAAGAAACAGACACATTGTTATATTACAATGATGAAACGGGCTATTGGGTTGATGGTTTTGAAGGTTCACAGATGGATAGGGATTATGCAGAAAGGATTATTCGTTTCCATGGTCCTTACATTCGCATTCCATATTATTCTCCATTTTACAGTGAGGTAGTCTTTTACAATCATTACGATTGGAATGTATATATTGATGGGCCGTATGCCTATGCAATACCTACATGGACCAACAGATGGTATAACAACTATTATTATTACGATTGGTACAGACCATTTAACTGGCATATAGGCTGGTCATATGGTTATCCATATCATGGTGGTTATTTTGGATTTAATTGGGGATTTAACTGGGGATATTATTCACCATATTATTCCTGGTATAACCGGCACTCTCCCTATTATTGGCATTCACCATATTATTGGCACTCACCGTATTATTGGGGAGGATACCATTCATATTATTCCTATTATCCTTCTTATAGCAAGCCTTATAATCACAGACCTTTATCCCCTACTTCAGAAGTTTACAGTGGGATGCGTGGAAGTTTAAGCAGCGACAGCAGAGGATCAACAAGTAGCAATGTTGCTCCCCGAGCTCCTGTTAGCAGAGGAAGCTCTGCCACTTCTACTGTCGATCGTCGTGATTCACGTACGACAAGTACTGAAACGGGAGAAAGGCCTTCAAGAATAAGTGGTACCCCTTCCGGAAGTATGGCAAGAGGTACAGGAGACAACGAAACAAGTACTGAATTGAGATCAGGAAGGGATAATACAGCTACCACAAGTGAAGACAGAAGCAGAGTACGCAGTAGCTATACTCCTACCTATTCACAGCCTGAAGATAATACCCGACCTACTTATAACAGGGCGAGCTATACCAGGATAAGCAATGCACCTACAAGGCAAAGTGCCGGCACAGTACAAAGAACAGAAGCTGCGGGTGGCAGACAAAGTACAGGAACGGTACAGCGTAGCTCAAGTTCTACAGACAGACAAAGTACAGGAACGGTACAGCGCAGCTCAAGTTCTACAGACAGACAAAGTAGTGGTTCGGTACAAGGTGCTGCAAGTCCTACCGGAAGGCAAAGCACCGGTACAGTTCAGGGCAGCAGCAATACTAATCGTCAGGCACCGGCAACAAACAATGCCGGACAACAACAAAGAAGGACAATTCAATCTGCTCCGGCAAGAACTCCGTCACAATCTTCCGGATCAGTATCAGGCACTCGACAGACAGCTCCTACCACTTATCAGCGGGGAAGCAGTTCGTCATCTTTAAAATCAACAGTAACACAACCACCGACAAGATCTACTACTAGTCCATCAAGCAGACCATCTACACCATCACGGTCAGTAGCACCTTCTTCCTCCGGAAGCAGGAGTTCCTCACCGGCAATCAGATCGGGAGGCAGCAGTAGCTCACCTTCAAGAAGCTCCGGCTCATCATCAGGAGGTGGTGGAGGTTCCAGAGGCGGACGACGGTAACAACATAATTAAAACCGAAAAACTGAATGTTTTCCCCCGGCCATAAAGGCCGGGGTGTAACATTCTATAAATTTTCAAATTAAATCATCCTTAAAATACATGTCCCATGAAAAAATATTTTTCAATTTTGGCCATATTATCCTTAGCAATATTTTCCTCGGCACAAACTTCGGAAGATGCTATTCGTACCTCTATGGATCAGCCTACCGGTACAGCGAGAAGTATTGCTTTAGGAGGAGCAATGGGTTCTCTAGGTGGGGATCTTACAAGCATTGCTATCAATCCTGCAGGAATAGCGGTTTACCGTAGTAGCGAATTTACCTTTACTCCATCATTTCGTTATAATCAGACAAAAGCCGATTATTACGGGCTTCAAAATGATGATGACAAGATTACACTTCCTTTTCAGCAGGTAGGATATGTTGGAACTTTTAAACCTCTATATGAAAGTTCAACCGGTCCTGTAAGCACACATTTTTCTATTAATTATACCAGGAATAACAACTATTCGACCAATACATTTATTCAGGGAGATAATATCCAGTCATCCCTTCTCGATATGTTTACTTATAATGCCAACATTGGCTTATGGGATAATCTTTATGAGAGGCTTGTATATGATGCCTTTTTATTAGATGCAAATCCTTTTGCAAACGAGGTGGCCGATAAGTTTCCAAATGAGTCGGACGGTTATCGTTATGATTATTTAAATGGTTTCGAATATAACAGAATTAATATTGCGGATAATACGGGAGCTCCTAAATTCGAACTGGCTATTCCGCAGTGGGGGCCTCTTAATGGTATCAATCAAACGAGACTCTTAAGTGAAAAAGGATACTCGGGTGAATTTAGTATGGCAGCCGGTGTTAATTATTCCAACAGCTTATATCTTGGTGCATCAATAGGAGTACCAACTTTCACTTATACAAAGCAAATGGAGCATTATGAAGAGATAGCAGGTGGAAGGCATAATTATGCCAATTTTCCTGAAGGTTTGGAAGTGGAAGGGTATTATGAATACAGGGCGAACGAATCTGATTATCTGTATCAGGAGTTTGATGAAGATGGTTTTTTTGGTTTAGATGACTACACCTTCAGAGAAAAACTTGAAAGCAATGGTACCGGAATCAACATAAAAGCAGGTGCTATTTTTAAACCCGTAGATGCTTTAAGAATAGGAGCTGCTATTCATTCCCCAACTTTTTACAATATAAACAGCGACTATACCACACAAATTATTGCCAATCAATTTATAATTGAATTAAGTGAAGATGAAAGCACTTATTTATTTGGCAATCTCGATCCTTACAACGAAAAAAGATATGCTGAAAGCAGTTACAATTTCAGAACACCATTTAAAGCAATAGCGAGCTTATCCTATGTGTTTACAAATAAAGGTTTAATCAGTGCCGACTATGAATATACAGATTATACAAATATGCAATATCGTAGTAAAGGATCTAACAAAGATGAGAAAGAAGCTGTTTCATATCGCAATGACGTAATAAAAAACACTTTCAGGGCAACTCACAATCTAAGGTTTGGCGCAGAATTTCGTCCGCTTGAAACTATTACTTTTCGTGGTGGTTATGCAAATACCCAGAGCCCTTACAAATCGGATCATTTTAAACATAAGGACAGTAACCAAAGCTATTCTTTGGGCTTAGGTTATCGTATGCAAAATATGTTTATTGATTTTGCTTATTCATTGAGGAATCAAAAATATGAGTACTCAATGTATTATGCTCCGCATATAATGGATGAAGCGCAGGAGACAGTATCAATAGAGCAAAACACACATTTATTTGCTGTTACTTTGGGATGGAGATTTTAAAGTGCATCTTCAATATTCCATACATAGGCTTTTAAGCCTTGCATCTTAGTGTTAGCATCCAATCTCCTTAGTTTATCCAATAAGTCCTGAACTTTAGCGGCAGGAACTATTGTTAAGATAGAATCATTTAAAGCAGGCCAGGTATGTGTACCCAAATGAGGTTCACCATCCCGGCTTCCTCTTCCTTGTACACGTGTCCAACGGGTAAATCCACGAATTTCCATTTCGTCAAGTAAGAATTCAATTTTTTCGGTCAGAGCCTGGTTATTTGAAATAAAAACAGCTTTCATCAGAATAATAATTAATTTAATGATAGAACTTACTCTTCAAACACAATAAATTGAGATAAAAAATTATTCAATCTGTGATTTAAAATCACAGATTGAATAAAAACTTATCTTATTGCATTTCTAATCTCATTTTTTCTTTTCTACTTTTTTCTCTAAGCATTCTTCTGGAACCAAATAGGGTGTAAACCACAGGTATCAACACCATAGTAACAATGGTAGAAAACACCAAACCTCCAATTATGCTCACTCCCATTGGTCGCCACAATTCAGATCCCTCTCCAATACCTATAGCCATTGGTATCATTGCCAAGGCAGTAGTAAAAGTAGTCATCAACACAGGTCTGAGCCTTGATTTTCCGGCTGTTATAACAGCATCATTTAGTGATAATCCTCTATCACGCATCAGATTAGTATAGTCAACCAAGACAATACCATTTTTCACTACTATCCCCACTAACATAATTGAACCAATAAGGGCAATTAAACTTAGTGGCATGCCTACAATAAACAAGGCAAGGAAAACACCTGTAAGAGCAAATGGCAATGTCAGCATAATAATAAATGAAGATCTTAAAGATTCAAATTGAGATGCCATTACTATATAAACCAGTATAATTATCAGGACAAGGAACAACATCAGATCTCCAAAAGCTTCCTGTTGATCTTCTACGGTTCCACCAATATCCATTGTAATACCGGGTGGTATATCTATTTTAGCATAAGCATCATTAATATCTTTAACTACATCAGTAAAAGACACATCATAAAGGGAAGCTGTAACTTTTACAATTCTTTGTCTGTTTTCACGCTCAATTGAAGGAGGCGAATAAAACTCTTCAAGGTATCCAAGTTCACTTAGTCTGATGAATACTCCATAGTTATTAGGAATAAGAATATTTTCTACATCGCTTAATGACTCCCTAAAAGGTTCATCATAGCGAACAACTATATCATACTCTTCACCATCCTCTCTGAACAATGATGCGGTAAGCCCATGTATTCGGTTTCTCAAAGCATTAGCAACAGAGCCTGTGCTTAAACCATGCATAGCAAGCTTTTCACGATCAAGTATCAATTGATATTCGGTATTTGGATCTTCACGGCTTATTTCAATATCTCTAAAGCCTTCCATATCCCTCATATAATCAGCCATTTCATTGGCAATACTTCCGGTTTCATCAAAATCAAATCCTGATATAATAACATCCACAGTACTTGCTCCACTTCCCATGCCACCACCTCCTCCTCCCGGCTCTACCTTATATTTTTGTATTTCCGGAATGGTTTCAAAATCTTCACGCATCAAATCACTTATTTCATATATATCACGTTTTCTTTCACTTCTATTCGAGAGTCCCATAGTGAAACTTATAATATGAGATCCTCCTCCTGAAAAAGCAGCGAAAACATTATCATCAGCTGATCCTGTACTAGTTGAAATTATATTAATTTCAGGATAATTTTCATTAAATATTGATTCTATTAATCGCGCTGTTTCTTTTGTTTTTTCAAGGCCTACACCCATTGGCAGCTCAACTGTTGCTTCGATACGAGCATTATCGGATGGAGGGAAAAATTCTACACCAACTATGGGTATTAAAAACAAGCTGGCTCCAAATATCACTACTGAAACCAATACAATAAGCAATCTACTTCTTAATGCAAATTTTAGGGCTGATTCATAGAAAGAGTCAAGTCCGTTTAATAACTTTTCAATTCTATCAAATATAATTTTCATCAGCCCTTTTCTTTCCGGCATATCAGCACGCATCATTTGTGATGCAAGCATAGGAGTCAGAGTAAGTGCTGCAATAATAGAAACTATCATTACAATGGTTACTATCATTCCAAGTTGTCTAAAAATAATTCCACTCATTCCCGACAAGAGCGTCAATGGGAAAAACACAGCGATAACAGTTAAAGTAGAAGCAACAACAGCAAGTCCAACCTCATTAGTTCCATAAATAGCCGCTTCACGCGGTGAGGCTCCTCTTTCAAGGTGGGTAGTAATATTTTCCAGAACAACAATAGCATCATCCACCACCATTCCTATGGCAATTGACAAGGAGGATAATGATATAATATTTAAGGTATTACCGGTAGCATACAAATAAATAAATGAAACAATTAAAGAAACAGGAATTGTAAGTATAATAATAAAGGTAGCCCTCCATCTTCCAAGGAAGAAAAGCACTACCAGCACTACGAAGATACCTCCATATACCACAGTCATCGACAAGCCGCTTATCGATTGCTGAATAAAATCGGCCGAGTCATAAACGAATTCAATTTCAATATCTGCCGGTAGAGTTTTCATCAGATCCGGAAGCACCTCATTTATTTCTTTTGATATTTGAACGGTATTTCCTCCGGTCTGCTTTTGAACAATTATAGTACTTCCTATTCTTCCATTGCTTCGTTCATCCATATTCATTTTTGCGATAGTATCCTTTACAACCGCAACATCCTGAAGCTTAATAATTCTTCCTGCATAATTTCCAACTACCAGGTTTTTCAGATCATCACTATTTTTATATTCTCCTTCAACCCTAATAGGGAACCTGAAATTTCCAACATCAAGAGCTCCTCCGGGCATATTTAAGTTTTCCTGCCTTATAATATTTCCTATTTGTTCAACGGACAAATTAAATGCTTCAAGCTTATTGGGATCAACATTAACTTGAATTTCACGCTTAGGGCCTCCGCCGAGTGACACAGCACCAACTCCTTCAATACGGTTCAAAGGATTAACGATAGCATCATCCAAGAGCTTGGTCAATGCCGGATAGCTTTCATCAGCTGTTGCCGCCATAACCAATACAGGCATCATATTGGTACTAAATTTAAACAAGATGGGCTTATCAACCTCATCAGGCAATATCGCCTCTACCATACTCAGCACATCCCTAACATCATTTGTCGCTTCATCGAGATTAATTCCCCATTCAAACTCCATTAATATTATAGAAACATTGTCCCTTGAATATGATGTTATCTTTTTAAGATTATTAACCGTATTCAATCGATCTTCCTTAGGGCGCGTAACATTAGTTTCAATATCAATAGCACTTGCCCCTTGATAGAAAGTAATAACGGAAATATATGGCGGTTCAATTTCAGGGAACAGATCAATAGGAAGGAACCTTAATGAAAACAGCCCGAAAATTATTACTCCGGCGAATATTAGTATTGTTGTAATTGGCTTTCTAATAGCCACTTCATATATTCTCATATTAAATAAAATTTATAATAACAAAATCAGAAAAAGAGTATTAAAATTTCAGGATTTATTCATATCGGACTTCAATTCCATCCAACAATCTGGCATGTCCGGCCACTACAACCTCTTCACCAACTGAAAGTCCGTTAATAATTTCAAAACAATCACCTATTCTACGTCCTATTTCAACAGTTTTTCTGACTGCTATATTATTTTCTATAACAAAAACATATCTTTCATTGGTACCCTGTTGACGTAAAACTGCAAGGTCAGAAATAATAGCGCGTTCAATTTCACCAAATCCAATATTTACTCTACCAAACATTCCGGGGCGAATAAATTGTTCCTTGTTGGGAAATTTTAATTCAAGCATAAAAGTCCTTGTTAAGGGATCAATAGTAGGATATTTCAAATGAACGGAACCATCAAATAATTTGTCAGGATATACATCCAAGGTCATAGAAATATTAAGCTTTGCTCCTACATGCGGAAAATATTGCTCTGCCACACTCACAGTTACTTTTGCAGGATCAATCTGTTCAACAGTTAATATAGCTGCTCTGTTATCAACAACAGGTGCACCACTATACATTTCTCCATTTTCAAAAAATCTTCCTGTCACAATACCTGAAACAGGCGACCTAAGCTCTGTATTTTCCTGTAAATTTTCAAAAGTAACCTTTGCTACTTCAAGTTCAGTTGAAATCCTGTCCATTTGTTGTTGAGAAACACTTCCAACTTTAAATAAAGTATCTAAGCGCTCATATTCACGTTCCAGAATTTCAAGTTGTGCTTTAGCTTGACGATAATTTGAAAGATCCATTTGAGCCAAGAGTTCGTCTTTTCGAACTACATCACCTACCTCCTTATAAATTTTGGTTATTCTGGCAGGAATAGCAGGACTTATATATGCTTTTTCAAATGGTTCAACATTGCCTGTAAACTGTTCGCGTTGCTCAATAAGCTCAAATTTTACTTTTTCGGTTTTCACCAAAACCCTGTCATCAGCTTTTTTATCAGAATCTGCTGATGTTCCACAAGCTACAAGATAAAACATCAGACTTAAAACTGGTGCTCCAATAAGAACACGTTTAAAATTTTGCTTCATACTCTTATCTGTTTAATATAAGTTTTTCAATATTTTATTTTTAAAACACACTTAATAAAAGAATTCAAAACGATAAAACATTCTTATCTAATATATTAGTTCCTCTATAAAGATTTTTACCATTTTAAATTATAAGTTATCATCTCCAATTATTTGATAATATTCTGCTTCTGCTGCCAAATACTCGAATAAAGCATTATTAAAATTCAATTTTGCCTGTGTCAAAGCTATTTCAGCATCATTTAATTCAAGATATGTTGCGGAGCCTGTTTGATAACGTGTTTGTGCTATACTATATCCTCTTTCTGCTTGACTCACTCCTTGTTTATTTGATTCAATTTGCTCATAAGCAGCATCCATCTTATTAAAGGCATTTTGTAATTGCATATTCACATTTAGATCAAGATACTCTAATTGCATTTTCATCTGTTCAATTCCTAGAGAGATTTGCCTTTCCTGATTTCGAATATTAAAGCCGCTAAAAATCGGGATTTGAAGTTGAAAACCAGCCATAATTGGATTTGCCCATGGATAATTTTTAAATTTAAAATCATTAGCCTGAGTCATATATTGGAAGCTACCAAATGCAGCAAGCATAGGATAACGCTGGGATCTGACAACCTTATACTGGGTTTGCAAACGTTCAATTTCCAGTCCAAGGCGACGAAGATCAAAGTTTCCTTCTATATCTGTATTTCTATCTTCATTTAACAAAATATGCTTATCGCTATATGTCTCAAGTTCATCTTCTACCTCTATCATAATATCCTGATTAAGGCCCAACAAAACTCTCACCATCAATTCTGCCATTCGAACTCCATTTTCTGCCTGTACAACAGCAGGTTTTATGTTACGAACCTGAACCTCACTCCTTATCAAGTCATATTCGGCAACCATGCCCTGATCAAACATTCTCCTTACATCAGTAAGGTTATCTTCAGCATTCTGCATACTACGCTTCATAACATCATAGGAATCATTTGCCAGCAAGAGCCCGTAATAGGCTTTCCGAACTTCGGCAACCATATTAATCCTTGATGCTTTTGCCGATTCAAGGGCTATTTCAACATCATGCTTACTTAATTTTATATTCTGAAAAATTGTATATGAAAATATAGGAAGAGAAGCATTAAGCCCTGCAGTATAGCTATTGTCAAAGCCTATTTCAACACCACCTGACATTCCAAATTCAGGAGGAAAATATATTACAGGCTTTTTGAAATTACGGGTGTAGTTACCATCAATATCTATAGATGGCAACAAATGGTTTAATGCCATACGATGAGAATAATCAACACGCTCTATCTCCTTGTCGGCAATCCTTATCAAAGGATTATCCGATAAGGCAATTTCAATGGCACGCTCAAGATTGAGCGATAAAACTTCAGCACTGACATTTATAGCTGATGATCCCAAAAACAGCGCAAGTAAAAGCCCTGCAATAAAGCTCTGTTTCATCGGGAAAAGCCTCAACAAATTACGAAATAACAATTGCTCTTTTTTCATATACTTAATTGTTTTGTTTTATTTTAGACAATTCTTCAAGTTTTTTAATTCCTGCAGAAGTCGAAATACCTCTTATAAAATTTAAGAAAAGCATTTCAAAAATTTCATCTGCTGCAAACTCTCCGGATGGAAATATATTTTTACGATGCATTACATTCATCTGCTCCATGAAAATTCGTGCAACCAAAGGTACATGCAAATCCTTCCTGAAATATCCTTCTTCTATTCCCTTACTCAAAAAATCTTGGAAATCTGTTAAAACACGCTCTCGCTTGCGCATCAAAGTATCATTCCATAATTTAGGATAACGCGTTTCAACATCTTCAAAATAAACAGGATTAATTTCACGTATTGCATTAATTCCATATTCAATTACCAACATAATGAGTTCCATACTGTCGGAAGCTTGTTTTTTCATATTTTCTGAATCTTCTTCAATTTGAGCAATAACTGTATCTACAACAGCTTTCAACAATTCGGTTTTATCTTTAAAAACTTCATAAATTGTTCGTTTCGAAATACCAAGCCTCCGCGCAATAGCATCCATAGTTATTCTACGGGTACCTTCACGAAAAAACATTTTTCCGGCTACTTCAATTATTCGCTCTCTTACTTCCATATTTCATCTTCTTAGGATGCAAAACTAAAACTGAAAACTTTAAAAACCAAATTAGTTTTTAAATTTTAATGATCTTTAACTATTTACGTTTTAAATTAAAGTTAGGCAGAAGTAGAAGGAAAAATTTAAATATCAATAATCCAATTTCAAAAAAGTTGCATTATGTTATACAATATGAATGCCATAATACAATAGACTGTTAAACTGTCAGCAGTCAATATTTTTTATATTAGCAATTAAATACGCTATATTTATATTTATAAGCTTTATACTTCTTAAACATAATTTATAGATGCAGCATTCATAGTATGTTTAAGTTTTTTATGACTAGCTTAATTTTATGTATCTTTGCACTAATTTGATTCCATTATTTATGAGGAAAAAGATACTTTTCATCATTAATCCGGTTTCAGGTATTGGCCGTTATAAATCCATCCGAGAAGTTATCCATAAGGAGATGGATACTAAAAAATGGTCTATAGAAATAGTCAATACTACCAGTCGTAATCATGCTTTCAAGCTAAGCAAGCAGGGTGCAGGGCACTACGATATTATTGTTGCTGTTGGTGGCGACGGTACTGTTAATGAAGTCGGCCGTGGGTTAATGCATTCATCCTCAATAATGGGAATTTTGCCCACTGGTTCGGGTAACGGTCTTGCCAGATTTCTTCAAATTCCTTTTAAAATAAACAAAGCTATTCAGGTATTAAATGAAAGTATTATCAAACCAATTGATGTGATTAAGCTAAATGAACATTTTTCTTTAAATGTTGCCGGTATTGGTTTCGATGCTTTTATAAGTCATAAATTTGCTTCACGCAAAAAACGCGGTCCTTTGGCTTATATGCATTTAATAACCAAGGAATTTGCTCGATACAAAGCCTTAAGTTACAAAGTTAGTATAGATAATAAGACTCAGGACTGGGATGCTTTTTTAATTAGTTTTGCCAATTCAAACCAATATGGCAACAATTTTTATATAGCGCCAAAAGCAAGAATAGATGATGGTTTGATAGATGTTTGTTTAATCAGGGATTTTCCCAAAGTAGAGGCTCCTGCTTTATTAATAAGTTTATTGGATCAAAGTATCGATCGTAATAAATATGACGTAATTGTCAAGGCTTCAACTATTACGGTAGAGCATACTTCCAATATGTTAGGTCATGTAGATGGGGAACCGGTAATGTTGGGTAAGAAAGCAGAGATTTCGATACTTCCTTTAGCTTTAAAAATAGCTGCCCCTCCTTCTCACCTTAAACAAAGCCAAAATTTACTTTCTCCTTTAATTGAAATGCTTCCTTCTATAACACGCAATTAGGTTTTATATTATCATACCTGCTGCAACTGTTTCATTTGATGCTTCATCTATCAGGATTAAGCTACCTGTAATTCTATTAACATTGTAGGCATCGAAATATAATGGTCTTGTTGTTTTAATATTAATTCTGGCTATATCATTCATAGAAATTTCATCATCTCCATATATTTTTTCCAGATCATTAATATTCATTTTATACTCTACAGACTTTATGATACATCTAACTTCGGAAGTAGTATGTTTTAAGGCATATTTGCCTCCTACAATCATTTTCTTTTCATTGAACCAGCATAACATCAATGAAAGTTCCTGTTCAACCCGTGGCATAAGTCCGTTTCCTTCTTTAATGAGCATATCTCCCCTGCTAATGTCAATATCATCTTCAAGAGTGACACAAACTGATTGAGGTGCAAATGCTTTTTCTTGTGTAGCAGAAAAATGATCTATAGATTTCACTTTAGAACTTAAGCCGGAAGGCAAAATACTAACTTTATCGCCAACATTTAAAACTCCGCTGGCAACTCTACCTGCATAGCCACGATAATCAGGCCAATCCTTTGATTGAGGACGTACGACATACTGAACAGGGAACCTAAAATCATCTCTGTTAACATCACTTGCTATATGAATATTTTCGAGCAGATACAACAAAGTTGGGCCGTGGTACCAATTCATATTATGGCTTCTTTCTACCACATTATCACCTTCAAGTGCACTAAGAGGAACAAAACGTACATCTTTTACCGACAGTTTTGAAGCAGTAGATTCGAAATCCTTAACGATATTATCAAACACTTCTTCGTCGTACTCAACGAGATCCATTTTATTTACGCATACAATAATATGAGGAATTTGAAGTAAGGAGGCTATAAAAGCATGTCTTCTGGTTTGTTCCAACACACCATTTCGGGCATCAACAAGTATAAGGGCAACATTAGCTGTACTTGCTCCTGTAACCATATTACGTGTATATTGGATATGTCCGGGAGTATCGGCTATAATAAACTTTCGTTTTGGCGTGGCAAAGTATCGATAAGCTACATCTATGGTAATTCCTTGTTCCCTTTCAGCTCTAAGTCCGTCAGTAAGCAAAGCTAAGTTTACATGCTCACCTCCGGCTCTGAGGCTTGCCCTTTCGATTGCTTCCATTTGGTCTTCAAAAATTGCTTTAGAATCATATAGCAAGCGACCTATAAGGGTACTTTTACCATCATCGACATTTCCTGCAGTTGTAAACCGCAGTAATTCCATATTTAAATATCCTGATTTTTTTTCGCTCATGACATACTATAAATAACAGGAAGATCCTGTTTGAAAATTAATTTTATATTAAAAATATCCTTCTTTTTTTCTGTCTTCCATGGCAGCTTCTGAGCGCTTGTCATCGGCTCTTCCTCCTCTTTCTGTAATACGTGATGCTGCAACCTCCCGGATAATATCTTCAATTTTATTAGCTGTGGAAAGTGTTAGGCCTGTGCATGTAATATCACCAATAGTTCTGCATCTGACCATTAGCTTTTTGGGGATTTCTGTATCTCGGAGTTTCATAAATGGAGCTGTTGCAAGAATCACTCCATCTCTTTCAAAAACTTCACGTTCATGCGTATAATATAAAGATGGCAATTCAATTCCTTCCATATAAATATACTGCCACACATCCATTTCTGTCCAGTTGCTTATTGGGAAAACCCTGAAATGTTCTCCCATATTTTTTCTCCCGTTAAATAAATTCCAAAGTTCAGGCCTCTGATTCTTAGGATCCCATTGTCCAAATTCATCTCTGTGGCTAAAAAATCTTTCTTTAGCCCTTGCCTTTTCTTCATCGCGACGGGCACCCCCCATTGCAGCATCAAACTTTAATTCTTCAATAGCATCTAAAAGCGTAACAGTTTGCAAAATATTTCTACTGGCATTATAGCCGGTTTCTTCTTGTACACGCCCTTTATCGATAGACTCTTGTACCGTCTTAACAATACAAGTCGCTCCGGTTTTCTTCATTAATGCATCCCTATACACAATGGTTTCTTCAAAATTATGTCCTGTATCAATATGCATTAAAGGAAAGGGTAAGCGTGCAGGCCAAAAAGCTTTTCTCGCTAAATGAAACATAACGATTGAATCCTTGCCTCCTGAAAAAAGCATGACAGGGTTTTCAAACTGTGCGGCAACTTCACGAATAACATATATTGATTCAGCTTCTAATTCCTTTAGATGATTTATTTTGTAATTATTCATAGTCAATAAGATTCAATAAAATTAAAAGCAGGTTTGACTACCTGCAAGCAATTTTATACAAATTTAGTGTATAAAAAGGAGATTCAGAAATAAAACCATTAAAGCCCTCAACTAAGGAAATTTATAATAAAATTTAATTGAGCCTTTTAACTTCAAAGAAAAGTCTCATTTTATTTATATCTCTATCTACTAAAATTACAGATAAAAACACAAAGATAAATTAATAAAGCTCCTGAAGATCATCAGTATCAAAACTTTTATTATATTGTTTCATAGCACGTAAACTCATTCCCATACTGCTGAAGCCACCATCGTGATAAAGATTTTGCATAGTTACTTTACGGGTAAGATCTGAAAATAAAGTAACACAATATTTTGCACAATCTTCAGCATTGGCATTTCCTAATGGCGACATACGATCAGCAAAATCTAAAAGACCATCAATACCCTTAACACCACTCCCGGCAGTGGTAATAGTTGGAGACTGGCTTATAGTATTTACTCTAACTTTTTTTTCACGACCATAAATATATCCAAAACTACGTGCAATAGATTCCAGTAAAGCTTTTGCATCAGCCATATCGTTATACCCATACAAGGTACGCTGGGCAGCTACATAGGAAAGTGCTAAAATAGATCCCCATTCATTCATGGCATCCATTTTAAATGCAGTCTGAATCAGTTTGTGAAATGATATAGCAGATATATCAAGTGTTTTTGACAAGTAATTATAATCAAGATCGTGATAAACACGCTTCTTTCTGACATTGAGTGACATTCCTATAGAATGTAAAATAAAATCAATTTTTCCTCCAAGAACTTCAATAGAGGAAGAGAGTACATTTTCTAAATCTTCAAGTTTAGTAGCATCAGCAGGAATTACTTCAGAACCTGTATCCCGAGCCAAATCAACGACATTGCCCATACGGCATGCAACGTGAGTATTGGACAAAGTAAATTTAGCGCCTTCTTTATGAGCAATTTCTGCAACTTTCCATGCAATAGACATATCGTTAAGTGCACCAAAGATAATACCTCGTTTTCCTTTAAGCAGATTGTATCCCATTTTATTATAATTTTAAAAGCTTCAAAGATAAAACATAATTTTTCGTAAATAAAGCTATAAGGAAAATTTATTCTTATTAAATCTATTTAAGATTAGCATATTTTCATTAAACTCCTTTTTAAGAATAGAAGTATTATTGTGACAATCATCAGTTAACAAAACAGATTGCTTAAAGCAAATTAAAATGAATAATCATAAAAAAGATCCACATTGAAAGTTTAGTTATCAAGTAAATCTTTTGCATGAATAATTGCAGTATCAGAAGTTTTAGCCCCACTAAGCATTGCAGCAATTTCTTTAATTCTTTCCTCTTTATCGAGCAATTTAATTTCAGTAACAGTTTCTTTTCCTGTTTCTGATTTATAAACTTTAAAGTGTTGTTTCCCTTTGCCTGCAATTTGTGGAAGGTGTGTAATGCCAATAACTTGGATATTTTCACCCATTTTTTGCATTATTTGCCCCATTTTATCAGCAATTTCTCCAGAGACGCCAGCGTCAATTTCATCAAAAATAAGAGAAGGCAGTCCTTGAGAAGAGGAAAGCAAGGATTTTATACACAACATAAGTCGCGACAATTCACCTCCTGATGCAACAGTGGGTATATCGGCCATTTCGCCACTTTTATTAGCATTAAACAAGAATTGTATATTATCATTCCCTTTACTATTAAATTCTTCGGCAACTTGATGATTTACTTTAAAACGTGCATAGGGCATTCCAAGTTCTTGCAGTTGTTTGACAATTATTTTTTCAATTTCTTGAAATACTTTAATTCGTGATTTTGTCAATTCTTCAGCAAGCTTTTTTACAATGTTATATTGCTTTTCAATAGAAGCATTATATGCCTTAAGCTTATCATCAAAAGAATTGACAGCTGCAATTTTCTCTTCAAGATTGTTTTGAAGTTCAATAAGTTCTTCAACACTTGCTACTCGATGTTTCTGTTGAAGGGAATAAATAGCGTCAATCCTTTGCTGAAGGATATTTAATCTTTCAGGATCATACTCGATACTTTGTGCTTTATCCTCAATTTCCCTTGCAATATCGTTTATTTCAATACTAACAGATTCGATACGGTCGGCAAGATTTTCGCCATCGCTGAGGAAAGAGCTGATTTTTCTAATTTCTCTCACTAAGGTAGTTAATGAATCAACTATGGGAAATTCATGTTCGCTAAGCAACATATTCCCAACAGATAAGGCTTCTTTAATTTCTTCAACATGATTTAACTGCTCCAATTCTTGTTCAAGGCTGTCTTGTTCACCGGCCTGTAAATTAATTTCACGTAATTGTTTCAGTTGAAATTCCCAATATTCAAGATCTGCTAATTGCTTTTCATTTAAATCTTTTAAAGCAGATCTTTCTTTTTCTATTCTCCTCAAAAGTTGGTATTGAGAGCGATATTCATCTTTTATACTTCCATTATTTGCAACAGTATCAATTATCATCAATTGAAAATCACCGTCACCTAATAAAAGATTCTGATGTTGTGAATGAATATCTATAAGCTGCCCTGTTAACTCTTTTAAGAAAGCCAAATTAACGGGAGTATCATTAACAAAGGCCCGTGATTTGCCGGAGGGTAAGATCTCACGCCGAATTACAGTGTCTGTATCATAATCAACATCTTCCTCTTCAAAAAAAGCTTGTAAGTTGTAATTTTCGATATTGAAATGAGCTTCAACTATACATTTTTGATTTTTATTGAGTATGGCAGAGGCATCATTCCGTTGTCCCAATATCAAGGATAGAGCTCCCAGCATAATAGATTTTCCTGCACCGGTTTCTCCGGTAATAACAGAAAATCCTTCACCAAAATCGATATTGGCAGAATTTATTAAAGCGTAATTTGAAATTGAAAGATGGCGTAACATATAGTTTTTTACTTTGCTAAGACAAAGATAAAAAAAACTTTTTGCATTAAGTTCCCGACAATATTTTCTGATATTTATCAGAACTTGAAGGATCTATTTCAGAGAGTAGGTTAACCACTTTTCCTTTCTCCATAGAAGGAGATTCGGAAAATATATTAACAAGTTCATCAGTTTTGGCATCAAAGAAGAATCCAAGTGCAAAGCTATTTGGGCGTTGGCGATGTACTCGTTGCAACAATTCAAGAGAAGAAGCAATATTTGTTCTTGCCTCTTCGGGCTTATCGGCAATCATATCTAAACCGCGGCGGTGATATTGATAGAAAGCATTTCTTAAAGGAGTATGATGCTCATTAAGAAGGTTCTCGACAAGCCAATATCTGTTACGCGTACCATCAAATGATCTCCATCCACTTTCACTTGCATTTTGCATTAAGTTAACAATTTGTTCAGCCTGTTGGAAAAAAGCAGTTCCACCCAAAGGAGAAAATGAATCATAATCAAAGCCTAAAATTATATTGGCATAATAGGAAAGAATAGCGATTAAATTCGACTCTATATTTGTCGGATTATAAATCATAGGTTCATATTCGATATATCTAACATGAAAATATTGATCCATATAATTTATAAGCTGCGTGTGATATGATGAGTTAAAGACCGGGCGACGAGCTTGAATTTGCAAGGTTCCACGAAATTCATTTGTTCCTATCACTTCTTTTATATTAATTAAGAAGGTACATTCTATTCTTTCTTGTGCATTAAATTTATGTGTTCCCCATCTTTGTTCATTCAAAAATTCAGAAATTGAAGTTTGCATAGCCTCAAAAACTTCACGGTTTGTACCCTGAATTCCGGGGGCCATTACCTGTACTCTAGCCCTAAGCTCCTGAGCTTCAAGATCTGTATTAGGCGAAAACATAACTAAGCTAAGCGCCATAACTAAAGCAAAACATTTGTCAAATCCCGGAAATTTCATAATTATATAATTTAAATTACATTATAGTTTCAAGATGATCAATAATATCTTTTGCCACATCAGTCTTACTTTTTAACGGAAAATCGAAAGTTTTATTTTTTTCACTTATGATAGTAATTTTGTTAGTATCTTCCATAAAGCCGGCACCTTGAGTTTTAAGAGAATTAAGAACTATGAAGTCAAAATTTTTGCCGGCAAGTTTTTTTGATGCATTTGCGAGCTCATCATTCGTTTCAAGAGCAAAGCCGGCTAATATTTGAGATGTAGTTTTCATTTCTCCAAGTTTTTTGGCTATATCAGGATTTTGTTTCAAGCTGATAATCAACTCCTCATCTTTCCGTTTTAATTTAGTATCCATCTTTTCCAAAGGTGCATAATCACTAACTGCGGCAACCATGATAGCTCCATCTACCGATGGGAAAATTTCTACACATTTTTTATACATTTCATCTGCACTTATAACATTATGCCGAATAATTTGAGGATGTGATGTAGATAAATGAACAGGACCTGCTACCAGCTCAACCCTTGCTCCTCTATCAGCCAAAACCTCAGCTATTGCAAAGCCCATTTTACCGGAGGAAAAATTCCCTATAAAACGAACAGGATCTAATAATTCATATGTGGGACCTGCTGTTACTAAAAAACTTTTTTCACTCAAAGTTTTTTTTTTCTTCTCCTGCGAGAAAAAATTCTTTAAATGCTCAACAATAACATCAGGTTCTTCCATTCTCCCCTTTCCCGACAAGCCACTCGCTAACTCCCCAACAGCAGGTTCGATTATGTAATTCTCCCAACTTTTAAGTGTTTGAATATTTTTGTCGGTTGAAGGATGCTTGTACATATCAAGATCCATAGCAGGGGCGATAAAAACAGGACATCTTACCGACAAATATGTAGTGATCAAAAGATTATCACATATACCTGCCACCATTTTCCCCATAGTATTGGCAGTAGCCGGGGCAATTAACATAGCATCAGCCCAAAGTCCAAGATCTACATGACTATGCCAAGTACCATCACGATTTTCAAAGAAATCTCCTAATACAGGACGTCCGGATAGGGCAGATAAAGTAACAGGACCTATAAATTCTCTTCCGGCAGCTGTGATTATTACCTGCACTTCGGCTCCTTCTTTAACCAAAAGGCGCAATAATAAAGCGGCTTTGTATGCAGCAATACTACCGGTAATTCCAAGAATAATTTTTTTATCCTTAAGCATATATTTTATAATTAGTTATGCCAAGTTACAATAAAAGCAAAAAAGATAAAAGAAAACATCTTTTATCTTTTTCAACAAACTCAGTTATTAAATATCCTTAGTCTTCAATTTGAGAAGGTTTTTCTTCTTTAGCCGGATTTCTGTAATACACTTTACCTTCAAGAAATTCGGTTGTGGCAAGAGCAGCAGGCTTAGGTAATCTCTCATAAAACCTGGAAATTTCAATTTGCTCTCGATTTTCAAAAACCTCCTCAAGGTTATCTGTATAGGAAGCAAATTCCTGGAGTTTACGGTTCAATTTCTCCTTCATATCAGCACCAATCTGATTGGACCTCTTTGCTATGATCATTATTGATTCATAAAGATTTCCTACCGGTTCTGATAATTCGTCTGTATCCCATGTAATTGTATTAACCGGCGCATTAGATTTTCTATATTCCATAATTTGTAATTATTAATTTCAATTTAATAAAGCATTTGTTGCCTCAAAAATCCTGTTAGCCCGTCTAAGGTATTGGCTTTCAGGAAACTCATTTATAAATATATAATATTCGTCTATAGTTTCGCGCAAGCGTTCTTGCATACGTTCTTCCACACTATTGACGGCCTGTATATATTTTGCATCTAATATAAGAAATGACAATTCTTCTCTATGCTTGGTATCGGGGAATTCGTCAAGTGTATTTCGCGAAGCAATAACTGCCGAGAGATAATTATTCCCAAGAAAAGTACCAAGATTATAATATAAAATAGCATTTAAATATGCTTTATAAACTAATTTATCTCTAAGCTCATCCATTAAACGTGTTGCTTCTTCAACTCTTTCACTATTTGGATATAAATTTATAAATAGTTGAAAACCATCAAGTGCATTGTAAGTGTCAGTTTGATCAAGTCTTGGATTTGGTGATGTTTTGTAACTACAATAAGCAGTCATAAATTGCGCATCTTCTGCTTTATCACTTGTGGGATAATTTTGAACAAATAATCTGAAATAGTGTGCTGCCATTAAATAATCGCGCATATTATAAAGGCATTCCGCATAAATATAATGTGAAACTTCCGATTTTTCTGTTCCCATATATATATTAATCACCCCTTCCAATAGTGTTGATGCTCTCATATAATCGCCTTTTTCATAATATTCCATCGCTTTTGAATATTTCAGATCATGATCATTGCTTTTCAACAATTTCTGATATTCACTACACGATGCCAATAATACAAGCAATACAACAAAAATCAGCTTTCTCATAAAACTCAATCTATTCCTGTTTAACTATGATTAAAATCATTTGTTGTTTCGGCAAAATATCCTGCAAAGATAACTAATATCTTTAAAATTTCTAATTACCGAAATATTATTTCCAATTTAATCTTATGCATATAACACATCATATAGGTGTTCAAACAAAAATCAGACCATAATAAATATAAAATCAATATTAAATTTGTATATTCCTGTTATTCAATAAAATCGATTTTTTTACTTATTATATAACTGAATTTGTTTAATCATCAATTTGAAAAGCTTAAACAAAATACTATGTTTAATAGCTTGCTGATGATAAAACACTTCTTTTAGTTATAAGTTTTTAAACTCGTTTTTAAAGGATATCAATTAAAAATTTCATGCTAGAATGGTGAACAAGTTAAAAAAGCTTACCTTTGTCAAAAAATCAAATAAAAACTAATTAACGTGGATATATTTAATAAAATTAATGTGAACATGGGTCCATTAGGTCAATATGGTAAAGAAGCCCATGGTTATTTTATGTTCCCCAAGCTTGAAGGGGAAATACACCCAAAGATGAAATTTAGGGGAAAAGAAGTTTTGACCTGGAGTTTAAATAATTATTTAGGTTTGGCTAATCATCCTGAAGTGCGAAAAGCAGATGCTGAAGCCAGTAAGGAATATGGTCTTGCCTACCCTATGGGTGCAAGAATGATGTCGGGCCATACTTCAAAACATGAAGAATTAGAAGCAGCTCTCGCCGAATTTGTAAAAAAAGAAGATGCTTATCTTTTAAATTATGGCTACCAGGGCATGGTTTCAATAATAGATACTCTTGTCAGTCGAAATGATGTAATAGTTTATGATTCAGAATCACATGCCTGTATTTTAGACGGTTTAAGATTACATATGGGAAAACGTTACGTTTATCCTCATAATAATATTGAGAACCTCAGAAAGCAGTTGGAACGTGCAACAGCTTTAGCACAGAAGCAAGGTGGTGGAATATTGATTATTACTGAAGGAGTTTTCGGTATGGCAGGAGACCTTGGCAAACTTGATGAAATTATAAAACTTAAAAAAGAATTTAATTTCAGATTGTTAGTTGATGATGCCCATGGTTTTGGGACGATGGGAAAAACAGGCGCAGGAGTGGCAGAACATTTTGGAGTTGAAAAGGAAGTAGATCTTATTTTTGCAACTTTCGCAAAATCAATGGCAGGAATTGGCGCATTTGTAGCCGGAAACGAAGATATCATTAATTACCTTCGTTACAATATGCGCTCTCAGATATTTGCTAAATCACTTCCAATGCCTATGGTTATAGGAGCTTTCAAAAGACTTGAATTACTTAAAACAAAACCTGAACTCAGAGAAAATCTCTGGAAAGTTGTAAATGCTTTACAAAAAGGATTGCGTGAAAAAGGATTTAATCTTGCAAACACACAAAGTCCTGTTACCCCGGTATTCCTTGATGGAACAGTACCTGAAGCTACGGCACTTACCATGGACCTTAGGGAAAATTATAATATATTTTGTTCCATCGTTGTCTATCCCGTAATACCAAGGGATAAAATCATGCTTAGAATTATTCCAACAGCAGAACATACACTCGAAGATGTGGAATATACTATCAAAGCTTTTGCTGAAGTAGCTGAAAAACTTAAGGCCGGAAAATACAAAAGCGACAAAATAGCAAGTTTATAAAACTAATGAAGCTGTCTCAAAAGGACAGCTTCTTTTTTATGTACCCAAAGCATTATCAGTTATCAGTCATAAGTAAACAGTAATTGGTAGGGACATGACATGTCGTGTTCGTTTTGGGTTTTGAGTTTTGGGTTTCGAGTTCAAAGATATATGCCGTAGGTGTTAATATCAGTTCACGCAAAGCCCGCAAAGATCAATTACGAATTACGCGGTCGTTGAGCGAAGTCGAAACGCCCGAATGAGACGGGATTTCGCTACGCTCTCCCGAATGAGACGGGATTTCGCTACGCTCTCCCGAATGAGACGGGATTTCGCTACGCTCAACCTCCGGCGCCTTGAAAAGGCAGCATAAATATCATTTATCAATAATTAATGGAAATAAATGTGTGGTTATTACCATCAATTTTTGACTTAAGATTTTACATTAAACTTTATAAAACACTAAAATTATGCTTGCATCTTTCTATTATTGGACAATTATATGGTTAAGGAAGAATTTTCGTGGAACAAAATATCTATCAAATAGATTTTTTTCATTTCCACATAGCATATTAAACGGTTTGTGTTTCCCATTTTTAAAAGTTGAGGATCTATGTAAGATTTGTGACAAGTTTTATAGCAATTTTGATGAGTACTTCTGTGAAGAGCACAACAAGAAAATTTATGAATGGGAGGAAAAGTTCCTGAGTGCCTGTTTTCAGGATGTAAAGTCAGTTTCAATTATTGCAGTTGGCGCAGGTAGAGAAATTTACTATTTGAATAAAATGGGATATAAGATTGATGCTTATGAATGTAATCAAGCACTGCGAGATTATGGAAATAATTTCTTGAAAAATGAAGGTATTCCGGTTCATATCAAACATTTAGACAGGAATGAAATTCCAATTTCAGATCAGAGCTTTGATAGTTTCATTTTTGGATGGGGAGTATATAACCATCTAAAAGGAAAGGATAATAGAGTTTCATTATTGAAAAAAGTAAAAAAAATTCTTAATCCCAATGGATTAGTTGTTCTTTCATATTGGCCACATAATTGGGGAGAAAAATATAACTTGAAAAGGATATATAAAATTGCAAAAGGAGTACACAGTATATTTGGCGGACAAGCCATTGAACTTGGTGATGTTCTTTCACCTATGTATGGACATTATTTCCAAGCTGAGGAGGTGTCTATGGAGTTGGAATTAGCCGGTTTTGAAGCTATTTATCAAAGTGATGAAGGATATGGAGTAACAATCGGCCAGATGAAATAAGAATGATTTTTTTAGCCATTAATAACAATCTAAATAGTAAAACATCTTAAATAATAATAATTTTAAACCGACTCAAATAACTCATAATGAAAAACAAAAATCTTTTAACACTAATCTGCGTATTTCTATTGTCGCTCACTTTCTTAAATGCAAAAGCATTAGATGAAAATTTAAATTTTGAGGATTTATATTCAGAGCTTCCTTCTTCTTGGTCATGGCACAAAAACAATGTTGAATTCTTAAAGGACACACTACAGTTAAAGGGCATACCGATTTTACATATAACTAAAAAGGTGAAAGTTTATAAGGAAAATCCTTTTAGCGAAAAATCAGGGTTTAGATTATTCCGGTATTTACCTATACGGGATACAACAATACAAAACTCTACAGTGGAGTTAAATTTAAATGCAAGAAATATGAATTATTATAATTCTTCATTTATAGTTCTTGGATTAGATGATAATGATGAAGTGATTTTCAGCGATTCAATTCAAATTGTGTCCGATGACCAATGGCATAATTATAAATCTATAATTAAAATTGCCGGAATCAACATACTCTATATTGAGGTCATGGGTACAGATGAAATTCTTAATTTTAATGAAGAATACTTACAAGTGTCTGATTCATCAAATATATGGATAAAAGCTATTGATATAAAAACACATGGGCAATCCCCTCAAGATATTGAAGCTGAAGAAAAGATTAACTCTGAGGCTTTTTGCAATGAGCTTAAAAAAGACCTTTGCTTTTTTGAAGAATTTAATGAAATGCTTTTCCCTGATAACACTCATATCATCGCATTTGGAGAAACTGTGCATGGGAGCGAAACCATTAATAGCTTTGTGTTCGATAAGATCAGGGAGATGATAGAATTCCAAGATCTTAAGTTAGTGATGTTAGAATTGCCAATAGCTGAACTCTTATTTTGGAATCTGTATATAAACAACGAATTAGATACGGATATTGATTCCTTATTGCAAGAAATGCCAATGGCCTTATCGCCTTCAGTAGTAAAAGACTTTTTAAAATGGCTGCGTTCTTACAATTTAAATCAAACAAAAAAAGTTAATATTTTTGGTTTTGATTCCGTCCTTCCCGAATACGGAAAATATGCTGTTGCAGAATATATTGAATTTTTGAATTTAAACTCTCCCTTAGCCGATACCTTATTATTCAATGTCAGATTTGGAAGATATGATTACGCTAAGGATTTTCTCAATAAGCGTTTACCGGATTTTAAGCAACTATTAGGCAAGGAGGAATTAGATTTGCTGACCTTGTTGTTGAGGGATGACTACGCCAAGCAATATATAAATCAAAAACACCTTCATGATAGAGGAATAAGTTTTTATTACAATAGGGATTATTTAATGTGGCAAAATGTTCAATTTGCATTAAAGTATTATTTAGATAATGCACAAAGCAATAAGGTCGTGTTATGCGGTCACTTAGGTCATTTAAATAAAAAGTTTAACTATTCGACCCCCTTGGAACCTTCTTTAGGATATTATGTTCAGCAAGCATTTAAGGAGCAATATTATGTTTATGCTATAATAACAGGCAAAGGCCGTGTTTCTACATTTTATAGAAGCTTAGATCTGTCACAACATTGGAGTAAAGATGAGCTTCCCCCTCCCGATGACTTAAGCCTTGAAGCATGCTTGCTGTCACAAAAAAAGGATGTTCTATTTTTTGAGGTAAAAAATAAAAAAATCTTTCCTAATATTCGTTTTAACAGCTTGCATTTTCCATGGCGATTAAATCACCAAGATTCATATGTTTTTATAAAAGAAAGTTCAGGATTTGAAATTCCCGAATCTTGGCCTAAAACCAAAGAAGAAGAAAGCATATTTTATGAAAAACTACATAAATATAATTTTGATGCATTAATGGAATTATGGAAATAAAAAATATGAAGGAAAGCTTTTTTAAAGAACGACCCACTTTTAAGTAGATTTATAGTTGCACTAATCTTATTCTCAACATTAAGACGACAAAGGCAACAAAATAAAAGTAGCTTAAATTTTTAATTATTGTAAGTTAAATGAAAATGAAAAGACTTGTATATGTATTTTCTATTTTATTTGTATTGCAGCTTAAAGCATTAGCTGTTGATTTATATAAAGAAGTTATACCATTTTGTAGCTCAATAAAAGGAGAGTTAACAGTTATCGAAGGAAATTCCCTTGTGCTAAAGAAAGCTCAAGAAATGAAGGCCTCCTCTTCAGGCTTTTTAGAAGAATTCTTGACTAAGATGTTGAATAATATTGACCACTATAGCGATTCCACTATCTGTAAGAGTGTTCTTTTTTTTGATGATATAGATGGTGATAAAACAATAGACACCTTAGTTGTAACAACGTATGTCGTAGGAAATGACGTTCTCTTAAAATTAGAGTGGCATAAGAATGATGCACTTATTTGGGATGAACAAATTTCAAACCCTTATTTATGGCTTGGAAATGATGATATTATCTCAGATGATTCTCTCAATATCTGGGCAAGAATTACAATCGGACTTGATTATGCAATCCCAGGCATATACAGCCCTAATGATGAAATGTTTAAGCTTATCTCTAAAAATATGATACTAAAAACTGCTAATAACTATTTTGTAAAGAACAACTTAGAGTATGTCGAAGAAGATTTTTCAAGTTATATTGATAATTACAAAGGTAAAATATTAAAGTTTGGTCATCCTGAACAGCCCGGTTTATATATTTGGTATCAGCCTTTAATGTCCTTTATTAAGTTCTACACACCTTAGTTATTGCTTAATAATTTATTAGCATCAATTTCGGACTGCCGCTGATTAACTGATGATTAATCACCAAAAAGTATTAAAATCGTTACAGTTAAACGATAATAATGTTTTGGGTACATTTATAAAAGGGCTAAGCTTATAAAATGTCCGTACAGACAATTTGTTTCATTGTTCAATAAACTTGCATATATGAAATATAGAAATTTCTTTCCTTCAACTATTTTACATTGCATTTTGCTATTATTAATACTTGTTTGTATAATTGTGCCCTTGACCTTTACTTCACTTCTAGTATTTGGACTTAAATCGGATAGCACAGCCCTTTTATTTATTAGCATTATCTCGAGCTTTGTTGTTATTTTGCTGCTGCATTTTTTGAATAAAAAGTCGAACTTCATCGTAAACTACAACTTTAAGCTCAGGACGATTAGAAATTTGGGTGTTTGTGTATTGGCAATAATTTTATTCCAATTTGGGGTGGTAAGTCCTTGCTTGTGGGTTTTTGGTAATGCAACTAAACCTGAGCCAATTGCGATATTTAGCAATCTTAATGTTTCATATGCTATTTATGCTCTATTAGTTGCCCCCATAGCAGAAGAAATTATATTTAGAAATTATATGCTTAGAGGATTGACTTTGTCGTATTCTGCAACAAAGGGGATTGTTTTTTTTTCATTCTTTTTTGCCATTGCACATTTTGATATCTCAAATCTCCAAATCAGTCCTGTTTTAACGACTTTTATAGCCGGGTTGTTTTTAGGATGGTTGTTTGTGAAATCCGGGCATCACTTAGGATTAGTTATATTATTGCACTCTATTAATAATTTAGTTGTGCTAACCAAACCATTAAGCATTTTAGTGAGATTAAATTTTGGCAAAATACATGGTAGCGGTCATTTGTTAATTGTTGGGGCTTCTATTTTTGGTCTTTACGTAATTTTGAAGTATTTAAGCACTATAAAGCACAAGAAAAGTGACTTGCAAAGAAGTGTTATTCATTCAATAAAATTGGACATTAATGATAAAAATGAAAAACAAAAAAACAAGGAGATTAGTTGATTAGTTAATTAGCAGATGTGATAATTAGTTGATTAGCAAATTAGTAGATTAGTAAATTAGTGGATTAGCAGATTAGTTGATTAGTAGATTGGTTAATTCAATTACGAATTACCAATGAAAAATTGAAAATGTTTAGGACAACGTAGTTGGGGGGGGTTATTGGTTTTTAATGTACTCAAAGCATCCTGCTTTGAGAAAAGGCATTTCCAGCAAGCATAGCCAACATGTCTTCGTGGATAAATCTTTGCGGTCTTTGCGTGAACTAATTTACTAATTAACTAATCTGCTAATCAACTAATTAACTAGCGGTCTTTGCGTGAACCATTGACCTCTTCGTAATTGGGTCTAATCTGCTAATTAACTAATCATCTCATTTGCTAATTTACGAATTAATTTTTAGGCTGAAAGCCTTGTTTATTGTTGATTTCCATTTGAAATGAAAGAATTTATGTCGAGATTTTTATCTTTGTAAAAAACACTACTATAGAGATGTCATTGAATCAAAACAATATAGGAAGCTCAGGGCTTTTATACAAAACTTATTTGCTAGGGCTTGGAAAAATGGGGCTTCAAGTTCTCAAGAAGGCCAAAGGTGCCAAAGTAAATGCCGAACTTGTGAGCATTGATATTCAACGAGGACTGTTTAATGCTGCCAAAGAACAAGGAGTCAGGCATGTGATTTTAGAAGCTAATGAGTTAATACAAGCAGCTTCAGTTTTAGAAGAACTATTTCCTAAAAAAGAAATGGCAAGATATATTGTTATTGGTGGTATGGGTGGTCGTGCCACTAACGCATTTTTATTCCCCTTAACGAATTATCTTAGAGACATAGGAGCTGAACATTTTTCAGTAGGTGTTTTCCCTTTTTCTTTTGAAGGTGAAATAAGAAGCCAAAGAGCAATTTCAGCTCATTTCTCCGAACATGGATAGCAATTCGCGTACTTCTTCTGCTTTTGTTGTTTGTTTGCTTGTTTCATAGGCAAAATAAATATTGCTAAGCATTCGTAGAACAATTTCTTTATTGGAACAAGGAAGGAAGTATGATACTTTCGGTATTAGTTTTTGCTGTCGCACAAAAAACTCAATTTCTTTTCGTACTATAACGGCACCTTTATTAATGGGGTTTATATAGAACAGAACTGAAAGTTCTGTTTCCTGATCTATGCTATTTAACTCGTTGGCTTCATCAAGATATGCTAAGATGAAATTTTTTGGAAGGTTTACACCATAGACCGGCATTCCTAATCTTTGGGCAATAACTGAATAAATAACCGATAAAGACACCGGATTTCCTTTGTGTGTTTCAAGTACTTGCGAAATAAAGGAGTTTTGTGGAGCCATAAAATCCCTATTATTCCGTGAAAACCCATGTATTTCAAATAAGATATGATTTATAACACGTACTTTTTCAAGGGCAGTTAAATGATCATTTAATTCTAACCATGCTTCTTTTCTCAATCGATTAATACTCTCATTTACATCTTCATATTTTAGTCCGGGATATTGATATTTTGAAACAAGAAAAGCCCCATAGAGCAAATCATCTTCGCTATTATCGAGCCAGTGTCGCAATTGTGTTTTTACATCCTTAAACTGTAAGGAGTGGATTAAATTTTCTAATCGTTTCTGATATTCCTGGTTATAGGAAGTTTCCCATGCTTTTTCCAATTCGGGAACTATATCAACTTCTTCTTTAAGAAGTTCTTCTTCCACTGTATTAAAAATTTGCTCATTAGGGTCATCCAATAAGGATATCAAAGCCAAAATTTTTTTTCTATCCATGTAAATAATTGATTGTAAATACTAAAAACATTTCAGGATATTTACTTAGTTAATATATTTAACACATATTCAATTAATTCTTTAATCACATTTTTATAATCTTTACTGTATGTTCCAGCCAAACGATTGGCAATTACGACACATACTGTAGCTGCCTGATGCCCAAGCAATTTAGATAATCCGTAAATAGCTGAACATTCCATTTCATAATTCATAATCCGTCTATCCTTAAAGCGAAAAGAAGTCAGCTTATCGTTTATTTCCGACATAGCCAAAGGCAGGCGGATTACTCTTCCTTGCGGTCCATAGAAACCGGGGGCAGAAACGGTTAAGCCGGTCATTATTTTTTCTCCTTTTAATTGCTCAAACAATTCCCTTTCGCCGGCAACAAAATAGGGATCTGTCAGGGAGGCTTTCCAGCCTGTATGCTTCACAAATGCCTCTTCATATTCATGTACACTCACTTTATCCCGTCCCTGATAAAAATTCAATAAACCATCAAAACCTATGGCCATTTCCGACAGCAGCCAGGTGTCAACAGGTAGATCTTTCTGCAAAGATCCGCAAGTTCCAATCCTGACTATCCTTAAGGCCCTGTGTTTTTCTTTTACCTGTCGGCTCGAAAAATCAACATTTACAAGAGCGTCCAATTCATTTAAAACTATATCGATATTATCTGTACCTATACCGGTTGACAAAACTGTGATACCAACATTATTATATAAACCTGTTTTCCAGATAAATTCACGATTAGCACCTTCACTGATGATTTTCTGAAAAAATCCTGCAACAACATCCACTCTTCCCGGATCGCCAACTAAAATTACATTATCGGCGATATCCTCAGGCTTCAAATGAAGATGAAAAATTGATCCATCAGGATTAATTATTAATTCAGATTCAGCTATTGGTAACATAAAAAAAAGCTTTAGTATTATTCAAAATAATACAAAAAAAATGAAAATTCAATTAAATTGTTATCAACATCCTTGTTAATATTCTAATTATCAGAGTAGTATTAAAAATAAGTTTAGTTTACATTTTAATAATTTAGCATAAATTCCTTCTTTTCCTCATATTTTCATAAGTGTAGGCAGTCTTATTAATTACAAGAAAAATTATTTTTTTACCTTATATAACTTTCAAATTATGGCTTATAAACAGATTCTTACTATTTTTGAAAAAAAATAAATCATGATTCAGCGTATTCAAACAGTTTATTTATTTATAGCCTTAGTATTAACCGGCTGTTTGTTTTTTTTAGACTTAGCCGAGTTTTCTACAATAAGTGACCATTTGCTACTTCAAATTAATGGAATAACAAGCAGTGAAACAAGTATAATAATGATGCCTACTGTAGCATTATTTTTATTACAAATCATTACTTCCATTAGTATTGTCACTTCAATTTTTTTATACAAAAAACGAATACTTCAAATTCGTTTATCAGGCTTTAACATGGGTTTACTTCTTGGAATATCAGTATTAATTTTCTATTTCAGTAAAGTCGCAGCAAGGGAGTTTGATGCAGAATTAGCTTTCAGGTGGCCACTGGTCCTTCCTTTAATTTCTATCATATTTGTTTATTTAGCGATAAGAGCCATTGGAAAAGATGAAGCTTTAATCAGGAGCCTTGACCGAATAAGATAAAGAGGCAACAAGAGCTTAAAGACCCAGTAACATTTCACCCGGACTTTTGCCTCCGGATAAAATTAAAAGGGGATTTTCAATCATATTTTTTACATACATTAAAAAACTAACTGAATCTTTTCCATCAATAATTCTATGATCATAACTCAATGCCAGGTACATTACGGGTTTAATTTCAATTTTTCCTTTTAGGGCAACAGGCCTTTCAACAATATTATGCATACCAATAATAGCTGATTGTGGAGGATTAATAAGCGGGGTTGACAGCATTGAGCCAAAGACCCCTCCATTAGTGAGTGTAAAAGTTCCGCCTGTCATTTCTTCCAAAGAGATCCTTCCATTACGGACTTTCTCTGTCAACAATTTAAGATTTGATTCTATTTCATGCAGGGCTAATTTATCAACATTTCTAACTACCGGCACCATTAAGCCTTTTGGCGATTGAATTGCAACAGAGATATCCACATAATCAGGAGTTATTATTTCATCATCCTCAATCATACTGTTAACAATTGGATATTTCTCCAGGGCATAGGCAGAGGCTTTCATAAAAAATGAAATAAGGCCGATTTTAAAACCAAATTTATCAACAAAGGCATCCTGATATTTTTTCCTAAGATCCAGCAATTCCGACATATCAACTTCATTAAAAGTTGTAAGCATCGCTGTTTCATTTTTCACCTGAACCAATCTTTTACTTATCTGGCGCCTGAGTTGTGATATTCTTTGACGTTTAACAGTTCTATTTTTCAGCACTTGCTGATCTCTATTCTCTTCGCCCTCTAATGCAACTATTGAATCAATATCGGAAGCTGTAATTCTTCTTAATCCATCTATGACATCTTGAAGGTCCAAATTTTCTGCTTTCATTCTTTCACGCGCAAGGGGCGTTATTTTTATTGAAGGCGATTTTCCGGCTTTCTCATTTTTTTCAAATTCCTGATCTTTTTTAAAACTTTCATCAGCATTTTCAAACACATCATCTTTGACTACAACTTCCTCAGTCCCGGCAAGCTTAGTTTCAACACCATCCACCTCAAACTCTTCGGCTTTGAAGTCTATTTGTGCCTGAACCTTATTCTCCTCAACAGCCACTGAAGTATCAATGTTGCAAATCACTGAATTAACCTTTACAAGATCACCTTCATTTACAAGTATTTTAATTTTTCCTGATACAGGAGCGGTAACAGCTAAGGTCGCTTTATCAGATTCTATTTCAGCAATCTCCTGATTTTTTTGAATAAAATCACCATCTGCCACCATCCATAATGACAATTCAACTTCTGAAATAGATTCTCCCGGAGTTGGAGCTTTAACTTCTTCTATCATAAGCGGTCAAATATTTTAAAACCAATATTGATGAGATATAGTCTGTTATTTCTTTAAATCACCATGCAATTATATTCAGGTAAAAAATAAATTTTACTAAGTTTTTAAATTGAAAATCTTGGTGGCTCATTAAAATAATAGTGAACTTTTAAGATTTCTTCCCGCGTTTTTCCCTCTATGCATTCCAAGCGACAATATGGAAGATTTAATTCACAATGACATTTCTTAAACACCTTGTTAATAATCTCCTCCTGCCCCACTGTATGTAGGCCTGTCAGGCCGGTTGCAGGACTGGCGCTGGCAATTCGTGCCACAGGAATCAGCTTTTTATCGGGGAGCATACTCCTTATATAATTCCATGCCCCCATATTTTCGGGTTCTTCTTGCAGCCACAAGGTCAACATAGCCTTATTGTATTTTTCAAATATGGCTTCAATGACAGCTTTTGGGAAGGGATGCAACTGTTCAATTCTAACAAGTGCCACATCCATGGCATTCAATTCAATTTTACGCGCCAATAAATCATAATATATCTTTCCCGAACATAAAACCAAGCGTGTAACAGAACTTGCTTCAGCATTTTCATCATCTATCACCTCTTTAAAGCTTCCGTTTTGTAAGTCATTCAAAGTGGAGATACAAGAGGGATGCCTTAAAAGGCTTTTAGGTGTAAAAACAATCATTGGCACTCTAAAGTTACGCTTCACCTGTTGTCGTAGTGCATGGAACAAATTAGCAGGTTGTGTAATATTCATCACCTGCATATTATTACGCGCGGCTATTGAGAGGAATCTTTCTATACGAGCACTTGAATGTTCCGGTCCTTGCCCTTCATATCCATGAGGGAGATAAAGAACTAAGCCGTTCATAAGTCCCCATTTTTCTTCTGCCGAGCTAATATACTGATCAATAATAACCTGTGCATTATTGGCAAAGTCGCCAAACTGCGCTTCCCAAATAGTTAATCCATCGGGAACACCTAATGCATATCCATATTCAAAACCCATAACACCATATTCCGAAAGGCTTGAGTTATAAACGTTAAAGGCTGTGGGATTATCTTTAAGATGCTTTAAGGGCATATATCGTTCATTCATATCTTCGAGGGTAAAGCTGGCATGTCTGTGGGCAAAAGTCCCTCTTTCAGAATCCTGGCCACTAAGTCTAACACTATGCCCCTCATTTACGAGAGTAGCGTAGGCCAAAATTTCAGCCATTGCCCAGTCAACTTTGTTATTTTCCATCATCTGCTTCCTAAATGCCAAAATTCTATACACTTTATTAAAAAAGTGCTTATCATCGGGCAGATGGTTTAACTTTTCACATAAACTTTTAATAAGATCAAGGGCTACTCCTGTTTTTATTTTTTTATCAAAATCTTCTTGTTTTGGATAAGATAAATGATTCCATAAATCGGGCATAAAGCGGGTAATACGAATTTTTTCTATTTTTCCTGAAGCTTCAAATTCCTGTTCCAGAAGAATGTCAAAATCATCGACAATTTTATTCATTTCCTTCCCCGATAAAATTCCTGCTTTCTCAAGATGTCTGCCATAAATATCGCGAGGATTAGGGTGAGAAGCAATGATTTTATAGAGAGTGGGCTGTGTAAAGCGAGGTTCATCCCCTTCATTATGTCCATATTTTCTATATGATAAAATATCAATAAAAATATCAACATTAAACTTATGTCTGAACTCCATTGCCAGCTCAAAAACGTAAGCAATAGCTTCAGCATCGTCGCCATTAACATGAAAAACAGGGCTGTTAATTACTTTTCCCACATCAGTACTATAGGTGCTTGATCTTGCTTCGAGATAATTTGTAGTAAAACCTACCTGATTATTTATTACCACATGAATAGTACCCCCTGAGTTATAACCCGGTAATTTTGACATTTGAACAACTTCATAAACAACTCCTTGACCTGCAATAGCAGCATCTCCATGAATAATAACAGGCACAACTTTATCAAAATTCTGCTTATAAGCATGGTCTATCCTTGATCGTGCCAATCCGGCCGCGACCGGTGTTACAGCTTCAAGGTGCGATGGATTTGGAATCAAGCTGACTCTTATATTTTTTCCTTTTTCAGTTTTAACAACATTGTCGTATCCAAGGTGATACTTAACATCACCGAGCGAGATATCATCATCATAATCGTTTGCAACAAATTCGTGAAAGACCTTTCTAAAAGGTTTTCCCAAAATATTTGTAAGAACATTTAAACGTCCTCTATGAGTCATTCCCACAACAAACTCTTCCACTCCCATTTCAGCCCCTTTTTCAAACAAAATATGCAATCCCGGTATCAGTCCTTCCGATCCTTCAAGGGAAAATCTTTTTTGCCCAACAAATCTTCTATGCACAAAAGCTTCAAAACCAACTGCCTGTGCCAATTGAACAAAAATGCTTTTTTTCTTTTTTGCAGAATAATTTGGCAGATTTCTCCTTGACTCCATTTTTTCCTTTAACCACTTAACCATTTCGGGTTTTCTAACATAGAGATATTCCACGCCTATTGATCTGCAATAAGTTTCCTGTAAATGGTCGATTATTTGCTGTAAGCTGGCGCGTCCTATTCCTATTTGGTTGCCTGCCTCAAAAGTAGTTTGCAGATCTGATTCTTCTAAGCCAAAGTTTTCGATATCAAGTGTAGGATAATAGGATCGTCGGGAGCGTACAGGATTGGTTTTTGTAAAGAAATGCCCTCTTTGCCGATATCCATGAATTAGATTTAATACATTAAATTCTTTATTAATATTGTATTCAGAGAGGGCCGAAAAATTAGCGAGTGCAAAATCAAAACCTTTAAAAAAAAGCCCGAATTCTTTATCGACAGAATTTTTATCTTTCAGATATTGCCGATATAACCATTCAATTGTTTGACTGTCACTATTACTGATAAAGGAAAAATCATCCATCAATTTATCACTAAATATTACATTAACAATAATAATCACAAAGGCATTACAAGCGAATAATTCAAAATTGATTTAGCTGTAAAGCACCATTAATATCAATCGTGATTAGTCTATCCGTTCAGAATAATGTTTTTAGCTTATTATTTTTCAAATATTTCCAAGCTTATCATCAGTTATTTGTTTCTATAATAAGTTTCTGAGTATATTTGAATTTGGCTAAAACGAATAATATGCAAACATTTCTTGAACAAATTGCAAACTATTTTATCACTAAGCATTTAACAGAACTAAACGATTTTTGTTTTGTTTTTCCCGGTAAGCGTGCAGCTCTCTTTTTCAATCGCTACTTATCACGAAATGTAAAACAAGTTATTTGGGCTCCTCGCACCATCACTATCACTGAGTTATATCAAGATCTTTGTCCTTTGCCGGTAGCTGATCCTATTTCCTTACTATTCAAGTTACACCTTAGTTATAAAAAGGTAGTATCTCCGGATATCACCATAGATGAATTTATTCCAAGCGGTGAAATGATTTTAAATGATTTTAATGATATCGACAAATATTTAATTGATACTCAGCTTCTTTACTCCAATATTTATGCTTTAAAAGAATTAAGTGATGATTACAGCCATCTTTCAGAGGAACAAAAAAAAGCGATACAATCTTTTTGGAGTAGTTTCAACCCCGATAATATATCTAAGCAACAAGAGTTTTTCCTTCAACAATGGGGCAAAATGGATCAGTTGTATAATGAATTTCGAAAAGATTTATTAAATGATAATGAAGCTTATGAGGGAATGTTATACCGTTTTGTTGCAGAAAAAACAAAAGAAGAAGGGTCCTTAACTCTTCCATACAAAAAAATTATTTTTTCAGGTTTTAATGCACTTAACAGTTGCGAAAAAATCTTATTCAAGCATCTTCGTGATCAAAAGACAGCAATGTTTTTTTGGGATTATCCGAAATGGATAATGAATAATGAAGGGGAAGACAAAGCGGTTGAACACGAAGCTTCTATATTTTTAAAAAGCAATCTTATAGATTTCCCTTCTCCGAACGATTGGATTGATTCTTTTGCAGATTCTTTTCCTGAAATCACAATTGCTTCAGCTCCAAATGAATTAGTTCAGGCACAAACGGCCCATCAGTATCTCAAAGAGTTTGCAGAATTGGATCAAGAACATGAAAACACTGCAATATTACTTGCTGATGAACAACAATTGTTGCCTATTTTATACTCTCTTCCTTCAGAATATCCATCTATCAATGTTACTTTGGGTTATCCCTTAAAAAACACGCCTGCATTTTCGTTGGTTGAAAGCTTACTTACTCTGCAGCATACCACAAGAGTTACTAAGAAGGGAAAAACTTGGTTTTATTATAAAGATGTAATTTCATTACTCAGGCATCAATATATTACTCTATTGACAAAGGGGGAGAATAATGTATTGGTAAATGAATTAATAAAATCGAATCAAATTTTTATCGAAAAGGAACAATTAAGTTCCTTTTCCTTAATAAAAAATATTTTCACAAAAGTTACCACTCAGGAAGAACTCCCAATTTATCTTAAAGAATTATTGTTAAAAATTTATCAGGCATTAAAAGTAGAGCAAAACAATAATATTGAAACTGAATTTATTTTCCATCTGTATTTAACTATTAAGAGGCTTTCCGATATTTTATCGAATTGGGAAGAAAAGCCTTCCATAGAAACCTGGAAATCCTTATTTAAAAAATTAGCAGCTAAGCGAAAAGTGCCCTTCCAGGGTGAACCTGTAAAGGGGCTTCAGGTCATGGGTGTATTGGAATCGAGAACCTTAGACTTTAAAAACCTTGTCATCATTGGACTTAACGAAGGGGTATTTCCTGCAACAAGTTATTCAAACACTCTTATTCCATATAATTTAAGAAGGGGATACGGATTACCTGCCAAAGAAAATCAAGATGCAATTTTTGCCTATTATTTTTATAGATTAATACACAGGGCAAAAACTGTAAAGCTCATTTACACCACAAGCCAATCGTTAACGGAAGAAGGTGAAATGAGTCGTTTTCTTCAGCAACTTTACTACGAATATGAAGGGAAGCTTATCACTGAATCTGTTCGTCAGGAGGTAAATTCTTCTTTAAATCTTAAAATAATTGCCCACAAAACACCTGAAGTGATAAGCAAATTAGACGAGTGGCTTAAACCCGGAGGTCCATATTTGTCACCAAGTGCTTTAAGTACTTATATTGAATGTCCTTTACGTTTTTATTACAAATACATTGTAGGTATAAAGGAAGCTGAAGAAATCATTGAAGACCTTGATCCCAGAGTTTTTGGGAATCTATTCCATCAGCTTATTGAAAAGCTTTATTCACAGTTTATAGGCTTAACTATTGAGCCTAAAGATATTCAGGCAATAATGGATAACAAGTCTTTATTAAAGAGTGTTTTCGATGAAGTTTTTTCTAAAAACATCCCCTTCATTGGTCAGGAATCTTCCTTATTTATTGATTTACAAGGAAAGAATTTTCTGGTTTATGAGGTTCTTCAAAAATATATGCTTCGTTTTCTTGAATGCGATAGACAGGATGCACCATTTATTTTAGATGCTTTAGAAGAAAATGTAAAGACTCAAATTGAACTGGAAAATGGGCTTACTGTAAATATAGGAGGTAATATTGACCGTGTTGATATTAAAAATGGTGTTTTACGAATTATTGATTATAAAACCGGTAAAGCACAAAAGAAAATCACCAACATTGAAGATCTATTTAACCAAGAGAAACATTCAGATCAAAAGGCTGTTTTTCAAACCTCCTTATATGCCCTCATTAAATCCCGAACTACCGAACATTCGCATATTCAACCCTGTGTAATATCTATCAGAGATCTCTATGGAGAATATGATATTAATCTTTATATGAACAAAAACGTCATCACTTTTGATTCAATAAAAGAAAATTTTCTCCCTGAATTAGACTTTCTTCTGATGGAACTTTTTAATCCTGCTATCCCTTTTGAGCAAACTACTAATGTAAAGAACTGTGATTATTGTCTCTTTAGGCAACATTGTCAAAGAGATTAAAAAATATTTCTTTCTTTTCAGCTGTTGTCATCCGCATCATTCAGCAAATCGGGTCTTAATTTTTTTGTTCTTTCTATGGCTTGTTCCATCCTCCATTTATCGATATTTGCCTGATGCCCTGATAATAAAACATCAGGAACTTTCCAATTGCGAAAAACTGAAGGTCGTGTATAAACCGGAGGTGCAAGCAGCTTGTCCTGAAAAGAATCACTCAAGGCAGATGTTTCATCAGAAATAACTCCGGGTATCAATCTTACAACAGCATCTACCACAACAGCAGCCGCAAGCTCACCACCTGTAAGAACATAATCTCCTATTGATATTTCCTTTGTAATAAAATGCTCACGTATTCTATGATCTACTCCCTTATATCGTCCACATAAAATAATAATATTCTTAAGTAAGGAAAGTTTATTTGCCATAGGCTGATCAAAGCATTGCCCATCGGGACTCATATATATAATTTCATCATAAGTTCGTTCCTTTTTCAGCTTTTCAATTAATTTTGCAACAGGCTCAATTTGTAAAACCATACCTGCCCCACCACCATAAGGATAGTCATCAACCTTATGATGTTTATCAGTAGAATATTCCCTTATATTGTGTATATTTAAGGAAATGCTTTTTTTTTCAGTTGCCCGTTTAATGATTGAATCATTAAAGGGCCCATGAAACATTTCCGGGAAAAGTGTCAAAATATCAATCTGCATTTCCACAATTTTTGAATCACAAAGATACAAAAGGGAAATAAAGAAAAATATTTTCAATCTCAATATAGTTAAAGGAAATAATAAAAAAACTTTGACCATTGGCCGTAATGTGATATATTCGTATTATAAAAAATGGATTTTGCCATGGCCGGCAAAAAAGTATGATCCCTAAACATCCAAGTGATGGAAGCAAATGAACTAAACAAATTATCCGAAAATAGGACAAATTTGAAAACGGAAGACAAAACCGGTAAATCGAATAATCCTTCTGACGATCAGACATCTAAGGAAACTATCCTAACAGAATCAGTAGAAGAAAAAGCTGAATCTAAAACTGATTCAGGAACTACTGTTTCAAAAACAAGCGATACAAGCGCAGCTGACGGTCAGCAAGCTGAGGGCAAAGAGTCTGTTAAATCCAACATTGTTTCTGAGAAAGATGATGAGGAACAAATCTCAGATACAAATGACAAAAAAACGCCATCAGCAAAAGATGAAATTGCTGAAAAGCCTGAAGCAGCTCAAGTTGATAAAACTTCTGAAAAAACAGAGGAAGATACTGTTTCTTCACTTCATGCCGGCGAAAAAGAGGAAGTAAAGGAAGAAGAGAAAGAGTCGAAAGAAGAAAAAAAAGAAGAAGAAAAAGAGTCAAAAGAAGAGAAAAAAGAGGAAGTAAAGGGAGAAGAAAAGCAAGAAGAGAAAGAAGAAGATAAACAGGAAGAGGAAGAAGAACAGTCGAAAGAAGAAAAAAAAGAGGAAGTAAAGGGAGAAGAAAAGCAGGAAGAAAAAGAAGAAGATAAACAGGAAGAGGAAGAAGAAGAGTCGAAAGAAGAGAAAAAAGAGGAAGTAAAGGGAGAAGAAAAGCAGGAAGAGAAAGAAGAAGATAAGCAGCAGAAGAAAGAAGAGAAGGAAACTGCTTCTCCTGTTGATTCTAATACAGATACTACATCAAAAAAGGATGAAGCAGAAAAGACTGCTGACTCATCCAAAGCTGAACGACCTAAAGAAATGGACTACACTGTTCTTAGTCGTGAAGAATTAATTTCAAAATTCAAAGAATTATTAAAATCATTTCCTTTATCTGTAGTCAGGGCACATCTTGAAGCCATCCGTTTAATATTTGACAAAAAAACCGGTGAATTTGAAGAAGAAGCTCTCAAGAAATTTCTTGAATCAGGTGAAGCTAAGGAAGCATTTACACCTCCTTTAGATCCTCTTAAAAAGGAATTTGCCACTTTATTTTCTGATTACCGTAATAAAAGGGACATGGAGCGTAAAGCTCTTGAAATTGAAAAAGAAAATAATCTCAAAGCCAAATATGAAGTTATTGAGGGTATCAAAGATTTGATAAACCGCCAGGAGTCTCTTAATGTTACCTTTCAGGAATTTCGTGCTCTTCAGCAACGTTGGCGTGAAATAGGCCCTGTACACCAAAGTAAGTTACATGATCTTTGGGAGACCTTTCACCTTCATGTTGAGAACTTTTATAATTTTATTAAGATAAATAATGAATTAAGGGATTTAGATTTAAAAAAGAATTATGAATCCAAATTAGCTTTATGCGAAAAGGCTGAGACACTTCTTTTAGAGCCATCACCTGTGAGGGCCTTTAAAACGCTTCAGAAGTATCATGATCAATGGCGTGAGATAGGTCCTGTTCCTCGCGACAAAAAGGAAGAATTATGGGAAAGATTTAAGTCTATTACTGCAAAAATCAATCTTCGTCAGCAGGAGCATTTTGAATCTCTCAGAAACCAGCTGCAAAAGAATCTTGAGGCCAAGACGGAATTATGTGAAAGAGCAGAAGCTTTATTACAATTAAACATTACTTCCCCTCGTGAATGGGAAAGCAAAAGCAAGCAACTTATTGATCTTCAACAAATATGGAAAACTATTGGCTTTGCTCCCAAAAAGGATAACCATCTTGTTTATGATCGTTTTCGTAAGACTTGTGATGAGTTCTTTAACCGGAAGCGTGAATTTTTCAGAAATTACAAAGAGGTTCAACAAAACAATCTTCAGCTCAAGACAGAGCTATGCATACAGGCAGAAGCTATGAAAGAGAGTAAAGATTGGAGAATTACTACTGAAGAGTATATCAGAATTCAAAGGAAATGGAAAGAAATTGGGCCGGTTCCAAGGAAGCATTCTGATGCTATTTGGAAAAGATTTAGGGAGGCTTGCGACTATTTCTTTAACCAGAAGTCAGAGTTTTTCAGCAATATTGATGAGGAGCAAAATAAGAATTTAAAACTAAAAGAAGAGCTCATTGAAGAGCTTATCAATTTTGTACCTAAAGATGACACTGAGGAGTGTTTCAAGATTTTACAGGATTTCCAGCGCCGTTGGTCTGCAATTGGTTTTGTTCCTATCAAGGAAAAAAACAGAATTAATCAGGAGTTCCGAAATCATATAAATCAAAAATTTGATCATCTCAATTTAGATGAAGTAAATAAAAGTCTGCAAAAATTCCGTAACAAATTAGAAAACTGGAAAGCAAGCGAACAATTCAACAATAAAATTGGGCAGGAGCGTAATAAGGTTATGATGAAGCTAAAGCAACTTGAGAATGATATTGATTTATGGGAGAATAATATTGGTTTTTTCATTAAATCAAAGAATTCAGAAGCTTTAGTTCGCGAATTCAAGAATAAAATTGAAAATGGTAAGCGCAACATCAAGCTTTTAAACAAAAAACTCGATTTAATTGATGAAATGTTATAGTATTTTCATTATAGTGGTTTTCTCTTCATCAAAAAGCAAAAGCTTCAATTTATCATTTATATATTTTAAATGATTTTACTACCTTTGGAACTTAATTTTTAAGAGTTAGCACTCTTAATTTTATTTAGTTGATAACAAATTCTTTATCTTGTTATTTTAATATTGTTAAATCTATTACTTATTAGAAGTTAAAAAATATCATTGTGCCGGATACTCGTTATGTTTTTGTTACCGGAGGCGTTGCCTCCTCATTGGGTAAGGGGATAATTTCCTCCTCACTTGCCAAACTTCTTCAATCGAGAGGTTATAAAGTTACCATTCAAAAATTAGACCCTTATTTGAATGTTGATCCCGGTACTCTTAACCCCTATGAGCATGGCGAATGTTATGTAACCGACGATGGTGCCGAAACCGATCTTGATTTAGGGCATTATGAGCGATTTTTAAATATTTCAACCTCCCAAGCCAATAATGTTACTACCGGTCGTATTTATCAAAATGTTATCAACAAAGAACGGCGTGGCGATTATCTTGGTAAAACGGTTCAAATTATTCCCCATATTACAGATGAGATAAAGCGTTATGTAAAGTTGTTGGGCAGTAAAAACAAATTTGATGTAGTTATTTCTGAAATTGGAGGTACTGTTGGCGACATTGAATCTTTACCATATATAGAGGCAGTAAGGCAACTCAAATGGGAATTGGGTTCACGTGCCATGGTCATTCACCTCACCTTGGTTCCCTATTTATCTGCTACGGGTGAGCTTAAAACCAAGCCTACTCAACATTCGGTTAAAGCTTTATTAGAAATTGGGGTTCAACCTGATGTTTTGGTACTACGTACGGAAAAGGAGTTAACGCCTGATGTAAGAAAAAAAGTTGCTTTATTTTGTAATGTCAACAGGAGGTCGGTTATACAATCCATTGATGTTGGTTCAATTTACGAAGTTCCTGTTAAAATGCAGGAGGAGGGTCTTGACGAAATAGTTCTTGAGAAATTGAAGCTCCAAGTGGATCAAAAGCCTGAACTTAAAGAGTGGAAAACTTTTTTGTACAAACTCAATAATGCCAAAAAGAATTTAGAAATAGGACTTGTAGGAAAGTATGTTGAACTGCCCGATGCTTATAAATCTATCATGGAGTCCCTGATCCATGCTTCTACCTACAACAACTATAAAGTTAACATACATTTAATTCAGAGTGAAACCATTAGGCAGGAAAATCTTGCTTCTGAGTTGAGCGCTATGCATGGTATTATTGTAGCACCGGGTTTTGGGCATCGCGGTTTTGAAGGTAAAATGGCAGCTGTAGGATATGCCAGAGAAAACAACATTCCTTTTTTTGGAATTGGTCTTGGTATGCAAAGTGCTGTTATAGAATTTGCCCGCAATGTTTTAAATTTAGAAAAAGCCAATTCTAAAGAAATGGATCATACCACTGCTTTTCCTGTAATAGACCTAATGGAAGAGCAAAAAAATATTATAGAAAAGGGTGGTACTATGCGTCTTGGTGCTTATGATTGTAAATTAAGTGCCGGGAGCATTGCACATACAGCCTATGGCAAGGAATTAATCAGGGAGAGGCATCGTCATCGTTATGAATTTAACAATGAATATTTAAGCGACTTTGAAAAAGCAGGGATGATATCCACAGGTTGTAATCCTGATACTAATCTTGTTGAAATAATAGAATTAAAAGATCATAAATGGTTTGTAGGCGTACAATTTCACCCTGAATATCGCAGTAGTGTAATTAACCCTCATCCTCTTTTTATGTCATTTATCGATGCTGTCATATCCTATAAAGCTGAAAAAAAAGAAATAGCAAAAGTTTAATTTATATGGTTTCACCCATTTGAATAATGCATTAACACTACAATATTGATTATAAGTTAATATAAAAATGGATAAGAATACAATTACCGGTTTATCACTAATCACATTAATACTTTTTGTATTTTATTTTATAAATAAGCCTAACCGGGAGCAGCTTGAGGCTATAAAACATCAGCGCGATTCACTTAGGCAGGTCGAAATGATCGAACAAGCGCTCAGACTTTCAGAAGAAGCAAATGATGATATTCAAGAAGTATCGATTTCTATAATTGAGGAAGAAACTGATTCACCGGAAGATGAAGCTGAACATCTTCAAAAATTACAACAGATTTTTGGAGATATGACGCCCTTTATTGAAGGGGAGCAAGAATTTCACATACTTGAAAATGCAAAGGTAAAAATCACCTTCATCAATAAAGGAGGCCGTATTTATTCTGTAGAATTAAAAGATTACAAGACACATGATGGTAAGCCTCTTATTTTATTTGATGGACCGGAAAATAGTTTTGGCTTTCCCTTTACCCATAACACCCGGGTATTTAATACCAATGATCTTTATTTCGATTTGACATCGCAAAATGATTCTTCCATTGTTTTTGCTATTGGAACTGATGCCAATGAAACTTTGAGTTTCTCCTACACTTTACCTGAGGATGACTATATAACAAAATTTATGGTCTCCACAGAAAACCTTAAATATTTGATTACAACACCAAGAAATACTATTGACTTCAATTGGCAAGTTCAAGCACCGGCATTTGAGAAAAATCATTCCTTCGAGCGTCAACATTCCGGCATATATTATAAATTCCATTTAGATGATATCAGCAACCTTAAACCCACAAAAAGTTCCAGTGAAAACCTGCGTACTCCGGTTAAATGGATAGCCTTTAAAAGTCAGTTTTTTTCATCAATTTTTATTGCTGAAGATCCTTTTCTAAGTGCTTATGTTGCATCAGAAGTTGAAAATGATAACAGTAGTCCTTTTTTACGCTATAATACTGCTGAAACGATTGTTCCCATTGACTTTTCAATTGATCAGACTTTAAATTTCGAATTTTATTTTGGTCCAAATCATTATTACACCCTAAACAGCTACGACAAGTCTTTAGAACTTAATCGTTTATTACCCTTAGGATGGGGGATTTTTGGATGGATAAACCGCTTTGCTATTATTCCTGTTTTTAACATTTTGGAAAAGCATATTTCAAGTTATGGTATTATCATTTTGATCCTCACCATTTTAATTAAATTAGTTCTTTTCCCTCTCACCTACAAATCCTATATTTCAACGGCGAGAATGAAAGTTTTAAAGCCTCAGATTGATGAGATAAACAAACGAATACCACAGGAAAAGGCTATGGAGAGGCAACAAGCCACTATGGCATTATATAAAAAGGCGGGGGTTAATCCCATGGGGGGCTGTTTACCCATGCTTCTTCAAATGCCTATATTAGTTGCCATGTTTAGGTTTTTCCCTGCTTCTATTGAGCTTCGTCAGCAATCCTTTCTATGGGCAACGGATCTATCAACTTATGATTCAATATTTAATTTACCATTTTCAATTCCGATTTATGGAGACCACATAAGTCTTTTCACCCTTTTAATGGCAACTACAAATATCATATATTCAAAAATGAATTCCCAAATGACTCAATCATCGAGTCAAATGCCCGGAATGAAATCGATGATGTATATGATGCCTATAATGTTTCTTTTTATCTTCAACAATTATTCTTCTGGTTTAAGTTACTATTATTTTATTTCTACACTTATTACCATAATTCAAACTCTTACCATCAAGAGTTTTGTTGATGAGGAGAAAATATTAAAAGAGATGAAGATCAATCAAAAGAAAACGGTTAAAAAATCCAGCTTTACCGAAAGACTTGAAAAGATGGCAAGGGAGCAGCAAAAATTACAATCAAAAAGGAAAAGATAATTTTCTTTATATTAAGATATTCTATCTTAGATCAAACATATTTTTGTCATACAGAAGGTAGGGAAGACACATGCGGGCGTATTCTTCATGTTCTTGTTTCCATGAAGCTCTTATGTCCTCTTCCGACATTCCGGATTCGATCTGTTTCAAGAGCAGATCGGTGCCTGCCAAAAGGTTGAACCACTGTCTGCGTGCTACAAATTCAGTTTTATCATCCCACAGGTGATAAAACTGCATAAAATATTTCAGGGTAAATCGTTGTTCCCATGGATTCAGCTGTCTTAAATCAATGCCATAACAAACTTTATCTTGCTGAGGAGGTTCCATAGACATCCCTTTTATACTTACAGGAGTAAATGTAAAACTCCCGAATGTAGCTTTCGGATACCCAAGTACTTGGAAGGGGAAATAGGTTCCACGACCAATACTTATATTGGTAGCTTCAAAAAAACAGAGTGAAGGATATAAACGGATTGCCAGATCATTTGGCAAATTTGGAGATGGTGGCAGAGTGACGGAATAGTGAGCATTTTTAGAATAATTTTTAATATTTATTATTTTCAGCTCACACTGAAGTGCATTTTTCAACCATCCCTCACCATTGATCATTAATGCCAATTCACCAACAGTAAGTCCATGAACAACAGGGATAGGATGCATTCCAACAAAAGATGAAAAATCGGTTTTCAAAACAGGGCCGTCAAAATAATCACCATTAGGATTCGGTCTATCTAAGATAATCATGGGAATTTCTACTTCTGCACAAGCTTCCATCATATAATGCATGGTAGATATATAAGTATAAAATCTGACTCCCACATCCTGTATATCAAATATTACAACATCAATATTCTGCAATTGGTCCTTAGAAGGTTTTCGCATATTACCATACAAGGAACTTATTGGTATAAGAGTAAGTGGGTCTATCTCATCTTCAATCAACTCACCTGCATCTGCATCTCCTCTAAAGCCATGTTCAGGAACGAATATCCGCACAATATTTATATCTAAAGCAATTAAAGTATCAACAAGATGTGTGTTATCAATTACAGCTGTATGATTTACCAATAAAGCTATATTTTTCTCTTCAACCATGGGCAGCCACTCCATTATTCTATCAGCACCGGTTTTAATAGCTTCATCATTATTATTTAACTTATACGCATAAGAAGAAACACTAAAGACCATGAAAATGGGAATCAGGAAATGAATAAGAAAAAATTTTCCGCTTTTAAGATTTTTCATAATTTTAATAAATCAATTCATACAATAATGTATAATACAGACAAAACTAAATATTTTATTTAGTTTGATTTTTAAGACCAAAGTCGGAACTCACCAATAAATAGCGAATTATCACAAAGCCGGGTATAGAACACAATGCAACCCAAATAAAAAATGGTCCATAGCCCATTACTTCCTGAAGGAAGCCTGAAACCATTCCCGGCAGCATCATTCCAAGAGCCATAAAGCCTGTGCAAATTGCATAGTGCGATGTTTTAAACTCCCCTTCTGAAAACCAAATCATAAACATTACATAAGCTGTAAAGCCGAAGCCATAGCCTAATTGCTCTACAACAACAGCTGTGCCAATTAAATAAATGTTTGTAGGTTGAAACAATGAAAGAAAAATATATACAATATTTGGAGCATTCATAGCTATGGTCATAGGCAAGAGCCAATATTTCAATCCTCTTTTTGAAATTGCCAATCCCCCAATAACGCCGCCCAACATTAAAGCTGCTAAGCCGAAAGTCCCATTTATAATTCCTATATCAGTGGTTGAAAGTCCTAAACCACCATGCTCAAAGGGATCCAATAGAAATGGTGATGCCATTTTTAACAACTGTGCCTCCCCCAGGCGAAAAACCAATAAAAAGGTCAAGGCCGGTCCTATACCATCTTTTTTAAAAAAGTCGAGAAAGGTATGCACAAATTCATTAAGGAAAAATTTTGCATTTTGTTTTTCATCGGAAATATCGGTGTATGGCTTTGGAAGTATAAACTGATGATATAAAAAAGATAATACAAAGAATACTGCAATTATATAAAAGGTATAACTCCATGCTAAGGGTATATTTCCTGTTTTTCTTTCAAAATATCCGGCAGCTATAACTAACAGTCCTTGTCCTGCCAACATGGCTATCCGATAAAAGGTACTTCTGATACCAACAAAATATGCTTGTTCCCCATCTTTTAATGCAAGCATATAAAATCCATCGGCTGCAATATCGTGCGTTGCAGAACTAAAGGCAAGCAACCAAAAAAATGCAAGAGTAAATTTAAAAAACCCGGGTAGGGGGAGACTCAGAGCAACACCAGCAAAGCCGGCACCAATAATCAGTTGCATAACAACTATCCATAGTCGTTTAGTTTTTAACAGATCAACAACGGGACTCCATAAGGGTTTTATTACCCAAGGCAAATAAAGCCATCCTGTATAAAGTGCTATATTTGAATTTGATATGCCCAAACGTTTATACATAATGACAGATACTGTCATTACCATCACATAAGGAATACCTTGCACAAAATAAAGCGAAGGTACCCACATCCATGGTGATTTGTATTTATCAGGCATATTAGTATTTTTTTGTTAATTCGGCTCCTACAAAATAATGACTAAGAATTTCTTTATAGCTAAAACCCTGAGCACCCATAACCGCTGCACCAATCTGACACAGTCCAACTCCATGCCCCCATCCTGCCCCATGTAAAATAAAGTATTCAGGAATTTTATTAGTAATTTTTCCTTTTTCCACAATAAAAGCAGAACTATAGAGGTGAGAAGTTGAAAAGGCTTTTCTTATTTCAAGCTCTTTTCCAAGTATGAATGATCCCTCAGTCCCATCAATACGAATACGTATAATCCTACCTGAAACACCCCTTTCCAAAGGCACAAGATCTAATATTTCTCCCAATTCAATATTTGTCTTTTGTTTTAGCAAAGAGCATAATTTCTTTTGTGGCAACAGCACTTTCCAGCGAAAAAAATCTTTTGTTTCTAAGTCATAGTCGTTAAGTACTTGCTTTAATATCGATTGGTCACTTGTATTGCAATAGCAAGCCGGTTTTGTCAGCATCCATTTTTTAGCTTCCTCTTCATTTCTCAAATCCACATTTAGTTCATCAGTAATTCCGTGAGCATCTATTACTTTAGTAAGATATGGGAAGCTGACCGGCTCCCAAACATTTTCATAATGTTCGGTTTTTCCTCCGCAACATTTTGAATAACGTGTATCACAAATTATATTTTCATAGGTCAACACTTGCCCCTTTGTTGTTTCCACAGCTTCCTTAACCTTTGGCTTAGTAACTTTAGTGATCCCTTGGTAACGCTGACAATGATCATCGGCACAAACATCAAAATTATAGTGATCTTCACGATCATACCATCGTATCCTCTCCTTTTCGTTATCAATGAAAAGTGAATGTTTTATCTTTTCTCTATTAAAACTTTTATTTATCTGAGCAAGTATCCAGCTGCGTGAAATAACAGAATGAGCTTTTAGTAGTTCCAATGAACTATTGGCACTCATTTCAGAAGATATAACACTTAAGAGATAGCTTTCAAGTGGCAGAATATTAATTGCAATAAGATGTTTTTCTTCTTTAATAATTTTTAATCTGCCTTTAAATTTTTGATTTTCTTTTCTTTCCCAATGAAAATTTATACCAATTGTTACATTCAACAATTCAAATGAAGACTCTTCAATATTTAGCGGTTCCAGCTCAAGAGGCAGCTCACAACTTTGAATAACACCATTTAATAGGAAGACACAGCTTTGGGCTTTTAAGCTGATTCTGCCTTTTCCGGTAATAATGTCTCCTGAATCCACATTTCTATATTGCCCCTTTAAATTAAATTCTATAAGAGGAGAAAATAAAATTCCTACTTTTATATCAGGTTCTATATTATTCATTGATTTACAAGACATAGGATATCATTTTTAATATTTCCCCATAAATCATCATCAATTGTCAGCTGCTCAAAAATATTTCTTAAAACATCCGCATTAATTTTATCATAATCTTCTTGGCTCGGGCAAATTATTATCCCGCCAAATTCAGCTGAAGCTGGACTTATTAACAATGCCTCATCACCGGAACGATAATATTGATCAGGTCGATGTTTTTTTCTTGGAAACAAAAATACAAGCCAATCGCTTATAAATTTACCAAGCAAAATATTTAACATTGGTTCCGGTTTGTCAGGAATATATTTTCCGAATATATTGATTATATCATCTATGCATGAAATTAATCTTGCACTCTCACTTCCTTTTATAACGACAGCCTTTCTTGTTCTTTTATCCAAAGAATAAATTTCACTTCCTTCAATTGTTACCAGATGTTTTTTATCCAAACGGTCAAAATCCCTGATTAAAGGAAAAGAACTTTTGTTTCCTGCCTGGAAATGGAAGTGATCAGGCGCCGAGGCCCCGCACTTTGGACCATTATAAAAAATTATATGCTCAGGTAATTCATTGGCAAAGCGAAGCATATCGAATATTCTTCCGGAAATCAACTGAGGTTTATGTATTTTATCAGCTAAGGTAAAATGTGTTGGAAAAACAGGATAAGGATTAATCAAAAGTTCATAACTATTAAAATAAGACAAGCTTATTTGTTCTTTTGGTCTATTCTTTTTACACAGAAAACATGGTCTTTGATTTATATGCTTTTGATCGATATTTGCCGATGATGAAATAATCCTATCGGGATTTAACTGAATTATAAAACTTTCTTCTTTTGTAATGTTTATGGTTTTAGTGATATTACTTTCAAGCCTACAATAATTATTCTCAAGCAATGGCCACTGTTTGAACTGTTCTTTAATGAATTGTGTAAGACTTGTATCAGACATATAATTTTAAAAAGTAAGTGTTAGCATATTTTATCAGCTTTTAATTCTTGCATATAATTCAGCAGTTCTGATAAAATCCTTATAGCGATTAAATTCATTTAGTTTATCTACTTTAAGATCAGCATCAGTATTTTCTTCCCATCTACGACAAAGATATAGTGGTTCATAAATTCGTCCGATTTTATATTCGCGGGAAATACGCAAAGCAACTGCATAATCTTCACCATAACTTACATTTGGAAAGGCTATTTCTCTAATCACCGGAGTATAAAAAGCCCTTGGAGCTCCTAATCCGTTTATACGTAATGCATTATTTGGACCGTTATCATCGGTCCATTCACGATGATCTATCAATCCGGGAGGAATTGCCCTAAGTTCAAAGTTCACCATTTCATAGCTTCCTATTACCATGGCACATTTTTCCTTATAAAAAGTATCAACAATCCTTTGCAATACAGTATCATTAATATACAAATCGTCACTATCAAGCTGTACTGCAAATCTTCCACAATAGGTATTAAATATTGCTTCATTCCAACAACCCCCAATACCCAAATCTTTTCGCACAGGGATATAATGAATTAAGCTTTCATTTGTTAAGGATAATTTATTGAGTAATTGAGTTGTTCCATCTGTAGAATGATTATCCACAACTATAACATTAAATGGGAAAGAAGTTTGTTGATTCAAAGCCGATGAAACAGCATCTTCTATAGTTTTTTGCCTGTTAAATACAGGAATAACAACAGAAGCTTCAAACTTGAAATCAGCAGATTTTGCATCTATCTCCTTAAAGGGTGGATAAACCAAGGCATTTAATTGTTTCAAATGCTCTGTACAAACCCTTTCCATTTCTATCTGTCTATTTCTATTTTGCGGATCTACATAAGCAAATTGTTTCTCTCCTGAACGACGTTTATCTGTAAAATATACAGAATATAAAACTTCAGGTATATGTAACAAGCGAGAGTGTTGTGAAACTTTTAAACGTAAATCATATAAAGCAGCAAAGCAATAATCAGCATGCATATTAAAAACCGCCTTCTTTACTGCTGCAGTTGAATAAAGAGTTATGGCACCAAAATCAAAATCATCACGCAAGCTGCCATCCTGATAAGCTATAAGAGGATGCTTTATAAGTTCACCCTCTTCAATTTTGGCATAATCAGAATACACCATAGCAGATTCGGTGTCACACAATAAATGCCACATTCTATTTAATGCATCAGGGGTGATCTGTATTGGTTTATGGCTGTTATAAATCAGCATCCCGGAGCTTTTACACAAATCTGCCATTTTTATAAGTCCCGAGCTAGTATGCATTTCTGAATCTTTCAACCATATAACATCATTTTCGGGTAGGCTGAGATCAGAATTGCCAACTACTATGATTTCTTTCACCAAAGGTGCTTGCTTAAAACATTCAATAACCTGCATTAAATTGTTTTGCAGGCCGGCAGCTAAAAAACAAGTAATCCCCTTTACAAGATTTTTACTCATCAGGCACCTATAAACTTCAAGGCTTCATAAACCAATAAAGCAGGCCAAACCAAAGATTTTAAAAAGCCTATTACTCCCATCCAAAATGAAACAGCATGGGAGATATAATAAATTACAGCTCCTAAAAAGCCCAAACCATATATAATACCGGTTGCACCTTTATTTTTTCTCATAACTATTAAATTAAAGTGAAAGATAAAAATTAATAAAAAACTTTTAAATCCATAATTAATAAATGATGAAAGGAATAAAACTTTCCTATTTCAAATGATATTAATTAAATTCAATTTATTTTTCATAAAGAATAAAAGCAAATTACTTTATTAATTTTCTAATTTGCCATATAAGCAAAAATGCATGATTTTTTTTACAAAACATCACAAAAAATGATATTATTGGCAGACAGCGGATCCACCACAACAAAATGGGTGCTTTTTAATCCGGAAAGCGGGAGTAAAGAATTTTGTGATACCGGTGGTATCAATCCTTATTTTCAGAGTTCAGAAGAGATATCTCAATTATTGAAAAGCGAATTGAATATTTCATCAAGTTTACTTACTTCAATTCATTTCTATGGTGCAGGCTGTACGGGCTTAAATGCAAAAACCAAGATACTAAATATTCTATCCGATCATTTTAATTTACTTCCTGCACAAATTTCTGTAGAAAGTGATTTAATGGCTGCTGTTCACTCCTTATGCGGTAATTCTGAAGGCATATGTGCCATACTTGGTACAGGATCGAACTCTTGCTATTACGATGGGAAAAATATTATTGCCAATGTGCCTCCTTTAGGTTATATACTTGGAGATGAAGGAAGCGGAGCATATTTGGGTCGGCATTTAATTGCTGATATTTTAAAAAAGCAATTACCTGACAATATTTGTCGCGCTTTTTTTGAAACATCAGGTTTAAATCAGGATGAAATTCTGACAAAGGTTTACCGACATGCTTTCCCTAATCGTTTTCTCGCAAGTTTTACCGGATTTCTTTACGACAATCAAAAAAACAAAGCTGTATATAATTTAATTTTTAATGCTTTTGTTTCATTTTTTCATCGCAATATTTGTCAATATCCTCAACATACAAAAATGCCTGTTCATTTTACCGGCAGTGTAGCTTGGTATTTTTCCGATATTTTAAAAGATGCCGCTAAGTCGAAAGCTTGCACAATAGGAAAAATAGAAAAAGAACCTATGGAAGGATTAATCTCATATTATATGAGAGTTTAGAGTTTAGAGTTTTGAGTTTAGAGTTTTTGAGCGAAGCGAAATCCCGTGACCGCGTGAGCGGGAAACGGGAAGGGTTTCGGGTTCAAATACAATGAACAATGAACAATGAACAATGAAAAGTAAACAGCTATCAGTAAACAGTAATTTAGTAGATATGATGATTAGTTAATTAGCAAATTAGTTAATTAGTGAATGAAGAAATTGAAAATGTTGAGGACTACGTCATTTAAAATAGTTTCGAGTTTAGAGTTTAGAGTTTTCGGGTTATCAGTGAGGAGTAATTAGTTTTTAATGTACTCAAAGCATCTTGCTTTGAGAAAAAGCAGGGAGTATCCAAATTAATACTTACACAGTTTATGGGATACTCCCCCGGCTATCTTGGGCGTTTCGACTCCGCTCAACGACCAGTTTCGACTCCGCTCAACGACCAGTTTCGACTCCGCTCTCCCGCATGTTTTCGTTCTTCGTTTACCTATTTCGTAATTCGTAATTTTTAATTCGTAATTGATTATCTAATCTACTAATTATCACATTATCTAATCTGCTAATTAACCAATCCACTGTTGACTGATCATTGTTGACTGATCTAATGATTTTCTGCTAACCAGCGTTCAGCATCAATTGCAGCAATGCATCCCGAGCCTGCGGCTGTAACTGCCTGTCTGTATTTATTATCCTGCACATCACCACAGGCAAACACACCGGGAACATTAGTCTTGGAAGTACCTGCTAATGTTTTGATATAACCGATATCATCAGTTTCAAGATAATCTTTAAAAATATCAGAATTAGGAGTATGGCCAATAGCCAAGAAAAAGCCATCAATTTTAATTTTAACTTCTTCTTCCTCTTTAGTACCTAAGTTTTTAACTAATACAGCACCTTCAACCACTCCATCTCCAAAAAGGCCTTTAACCTGGTGCTTCCACAATATTTTTATATTTTTAGTATTGAATACACGATCTTGCATAACTTTTGATGCTCTAAGCTCATCTCTTCTAACTATCATATAAACCTGATTACAAAGAGCTGAAAGATATAATGCTTCTTCAGCAGCTGTATCGCCTCCACCAACCACCGCTACATCTCTACCTTTATAAAAGAACCCGTCGCAAGTAGCACAAGCCGATACTCCACCACCTGCATATTTTTTTTCATCTTCCAGACCTAGATATTTAGCAGTTGCGCCTGTGGCAATAATCAACGAGTCGGCCTCAATGATTTTTTTATCATCTATAGTAACCTTATATGGTCGTTTTGAAAGATCGGCTTTAGTAGCCATGCCAAATCGAACTGAAGTCCCAAACCTTTCGGCTTGCTTTTTAAAATCTTCCATCATTTCCGGTCCTGTTATTCCCTCGGGATAGCCGGGATAATTTTCAACTTCAGTTGTTGTGGTCAATTGCCCACCCGGTTGCATTCCTTCGTATAAAACGGGTGACAAATTGGCACGTGCTGCATAAATGGCGGCAGTATATCCAGCAGGGCCGGAGCCAACAACCAAGACTTTAACTTTCTCAACATCAGTAATTTTGTTATCTTTCACAGGTTCGGAACCGAGATTATCAACTTTTCCAAATAATGCCATAATATTTAATTATTTATATATTTATATCTATTAATTATACTAACAATTATTATTCCAATCTTTCACACTGAAAGATTGTCGCAGTCTTTCAATGCATTTTTTATATTGCTTTATATTTTCCGGCTATTATTAATCAAGATTGCTCTTATCAAATATCAAGGAATCCTTGGCAATTGAAATACCACCAATAAGTCCTCGTCCTTCACTTATATTTGAATGAATTTTAATAGGGTCCACAATTGGCAAGTCATAATTATATTCTGCCACCACTCTACTTCTGATATAATCAAAATAATCTTTGGTTAAATTCAACAAATAAAAATAAAGTATTCTATGTTGCCCAGGATCTGTTTGGAGTATATAGTATTCAGGGATTCTAATTTTTAATTGATAACTCTCATCCTTATTTATAAGATAATCAGAAAATGTTCCTAAAAAATCAATCCCTCCCAACAAACTACCTTCCTGATCTCTAATATAAAACAAAGGATCATCCTTAATGAAATTAACAAACTGTTGCATTAATATGTTTCCATCATTATCGTAATTAAGTTCTTCCACTACAAGTTGATAATAATTATCCTCATCGGGGGGATCAAGAAAAACGACTTTACACTCTAATGATCTTTGAACTATACCTTCATTATTTACAGCAGTAACAAGCATAGTATCAAGGCGGATAATAGGAACAATTTCGGGAATAAGAGTTTCGCCATATATCATATTATCTCGTTCATCATAAGCTTTAATCATAAATTTATCATGAGTGTTAATCTTAATTTGCGGTCGTTGCTGCCACAAGTCGCGGTATGAATAATGAAAAGTGTCTATACGGGCATCATTTTTATATACTGCAATAAAACCATCATAAATTCTTTCAAAGTCGTCAACAGAACTATGGCCTACACTCCTGCTCAAATGCACAGAAAAAACAGAATCAGCTGTAAGAAAAGAAAACATTACAAGATGTCCTCCATCATCCCTAATAACAAAATTTGGCTCACTTTCGCAGGATGAATTTAAAATCAGAAAGATTAATGATAAATATAATATACAATTGCGCATACTTAGATTAGAAAATTTTTAAAGGACAGCCAAATTTATTAATAATTTGCAAGAGACCGATAAAATAGTATTAAGAAGTTATAATTATCATTTATGAAAGATATGTTTAAAAATCTATTTTTGTGAATGTTGCCGATATGATATCCGGTTAAAATGTTTAAATTAAAGGTATTCCAACTGACTTAAAAAGAAAGATTTTATGTTGCCTCTTCAAGGCGCCGGGGGTGGAGATAATTAGATACTACGCACATGCAGGGCTAAGAGAGATGGGATATGCTTACATAGGGCTACGCTTCGCTTCACCCTAACCTGTCCCGCCGAGGTTTGCCGAATGCGGGATGCTAATGTCTTACGCCCTTCCAGGGCTTATTTGCGTTATTGTCTTATACCATAAGGCGTTGCCGTACCTGTTCCGCCGAGGCTTGTCGAAGGCAGAAGGAGTTATTTACATGATTTAAGTCTTCTCCCAAAGCAAGATGCTTCGGATACATTATTGGATACTCCCTGCCTTTTCTCAAAACAAGATGCTTTGAGTACATTAAAAACTAATTACCCCTCACTGATAACCCGAAAACTCTAAACTCGAAACTCTAAACGGATACTACATGTCATGTCTCTACTCTATCATAAAATAGCAACGGGCTTGTCTTTTTTCAAGTCAAGCCCGTTCAAAACATCAAAATGAAGAAAAATTATGTTTCTTTTAACCCACCACTATTATCTTTCTAATTCGAGTGCAGCAACAATAAATGGTGCTACTCCTTTAGGATCGTTTGCTCTAATTATTTCGTTCACATAATACTCATAGGATCCATCTCTATATGGCCTACCACCAAGTCCGCAAGCTCCGCAAATACTAATCATTGAAATATATCCATCTTCATCATCAATAATGAGATGTTCGAGCATTGCATCGAATGCTTTATTTGCGATTTCATAATATTTCTCATCGAGGTATCCGAGTTTAGCACCTTTCGCAAAAGTATAAGTAAACATTGCTGATCCGGACCCTTCGATATAATTTCCTTCTTCTCCTATATAATCCAGCACTTGGTACCACAGGCCTGTTTCCGGATCCTGAACTTTTAATAGTGCTTCAGAAAGTTCTTGAAGGATGGAAATCAGTTCAGATCTATCGCTATGATTACGTGGCAAGAAATCGAGTACATCAACAATTGCCATCATGTACCAGCCGGTTCCACGTCCCCAGAAATGTGGGGACAATCCTGTTTCAGGATCAGACCATTTTTCTTGTTTACTTTCATCTATTGCATGATAAACCAAGCCTGATTCTTCGTCTTTTAAGAGATAGTAACTGGTAATAATTTCCTTAGTTACAACATCGAACCATTCGGGTTTATTAAACTCTTTTGCGTATTGTGCCAAAAAGGGAGATCCCATATACAATCCATCCAACCATATTTGATTTGGATATATTTTTTTATGCCAATATACACCTGAAGGTGTTTTGGGATGGCTTTCCATTTGCTGAACATGTAATTCTATTGCTTCTCTATATTTTTGTTCTCCCGTACGTTTATAAAGGGTAAACAAGTTTTTGGCAGGATTAATTCTATCTATATTATATTCATCTATACGATAATGTTTTACACTCCCATCATCCATAACAAAGTAATTGATCCAATCTTCCATATATTGTGAATATTTAGGATCTCTATCTCCGAGTTTGTCGATAGCCTGACCAACAAATGATACATCATACTGCCAACGGATTCTTGGTGCATCCATTTTCAGCAAGGTGTCATTTCTAAACATCACGGCATCTGCCATTTTAACCGCCCAGTCGGGTTCATTGCTATCTGATCCTTGCGGTGAGGCAGCGCATGAATTGAGCGTAATAACAAGTATAAGCGAATAAAAAATAAGGTTTTTCATAATTTTATTTTTAATATATTATTCAGCTAATAAAGGTTTCAATATTTTACAAAGCAATTTATCTTTTTACCACTTTAAATGTTTGTGGAGCGGAATTTTTAAATTCAACCACTATAAAATACATACCGCTTTTAACATTTCCAATATTAATTTGTTGCTGATTGCCTATTCCTTTTTCTTTATATATCAAGCTTCCATCAAGGCTATATAAACTAATCCAATTAATTTGCTCATCTGTTTTTGCAACAATATTTAATACATCAATAAATGGATTTGGAGATGCGGTTACATTATTGTAATCTTGAGAATTATCAATAATATTTGTTGTTCCGGTAACAGTAAAAGATGCAACAAATTCTGCCTCATTTACTCCTCCAACTGTACGTATCGAATAATTAAATACTCCGGCTTCAAGTGGTCTTCCCCTAAAAATTGCATGTCTCTTATTATAATTTTTTATAACAACCACCCCATTTGGAAGTCCTTCTATTTCCACATCCACAGCATTTTCCCATCTAAAATAAAACTCTCCTATAGCTTCTCCGAGATCAATAGTCTGTGAAGAGGAGGGAGATCCGTGTTTTATAATTTCTGCGTTTCCATCAAACACATTAATTATCATATTTTGCTCGGATATTGTAATACCTCCGTCGGTCTGCACTTTAAATTCATATCGACCAGCCTCAACAATAGATCCAACTACTGATGCTGTTCCTTCCTCACCATTTACAGCAAGGTTAATACCATCAGGAAAATCAACAGCAATAATATTATCTGCATTTGCAAAAGTAAATCCTAGTGCATCAATTTGTGAATTTGTTAAAACAGATTGAGCGAGCAAATCAGGATTATCGCATTCAAGTGCAGAGCCTCCTGTAATAGTAAGTGAGCCCGATTCTGTTACGGCGGTGATACCACCAATGGTTGTAATGTCATAATCGAACACTCCCGATAAAAGGGAAGTTCCAAAAATGGTGACTTTTTTATCATCATCATTAATTTCTGCTTCAACACCATCAGGTAAACCATTAACTCTGACAGAAACAGCTTTATCCCAATTAAACACAATTGTTTCAAAGGCCTCTCCGGCTTCAACGGTTTGTATTACCTCATCATTGGAAAATAATACAGGAGCTCCGGAATAAACTTCATATATATCTGTATAGTTGGCAGAACCTTTTAACAATTTCTCATCAACTATATGCTGAACGAGGCTGTTAATATAAACCTCAACATTTGTATAATAACTATGTAAATCATAATTATTACCATCTTCAGCATCATTGGGGTCGAGTCCGTATTCGAGTTCCCACCAGTCGGGCATTCCGTCACCATCACTATCAATTTCAGGGTCAAGACTTTGCAATAAAGGCCATCCACCTACATCGGCCTGACTATCAATAAGACCTCCTGTACTTCCATTACCACCCTCATAGGTATAGTTACCATCACGAGTTTCCTGAACTATTCTGGAGTCAACAGGATCACGTTTCAAACTGGCTCCTGCCCATTCCAAAACTTCTTCAAATGCATCAATAGCAGTATGAGTAGTTATTTGTCCCTTATCATATTCAATTACTGATCTTAAGTCATTCCAATCAGCCACAAAAGTACGATGCATACCTACCCAGTTATCCGCTGTAACATCGGGAAAATTATTAACATAGTTTCCGAAACTATAAAAGACTCCGTGTATTCCGGCGGGCTGACTGTTTTTTCCATCATCTTGATACATTTGAAAAATACGTCCGGGATTTGAACGAGTACCGGGTCCGGATTTATAATAATTATTTACCATATTATATGTTCCACCTTCCCCAGCATATCCACTATTGCTACCCCAATTATAAATAACATTATTTCTAAAATCGACATGTTCAAGATCAGCCAAGTTTGAATAACGACTTCCACAAAAACGCGGAAGACGGCTGTCATGATGTGCCATAAGATTATGATGAAAGCTGGCATTTTTACCTCCCCATATTCCCATATAGCCATGTGAACCTTTAAAATGTACTGAGTTTCTCAAGCTTTCGGAAAGGATACACCATTGCATAGTGAAATTTGTATTATCATAAAAAGAGGAAGCTTCATCAGTCGCCCAGCTCATAGTACAATGGTCTATTATAATAGTTTGTCTGCGCCTTCCCCACAAAGAGTCGTCTTCCACTCCTTTTTCATCTCCCATTCTGAATCTCATAAAACGAATAATCACATTATCTGCACCTATATACATTCTATAATTTCTAAGGGTAATACCATCTCCGGGTGCAGTTTGTCCTGCAATCGTAAGATTGCTCTGATTAGCTCCCAAGTTAACATGCGATTGAAGCTCAATTGTACCGGAAACTTTAAACATTACTATACGAGGGCCTGTTTGCATAACAGCATCTCTAAAACTACCTTCCCCGCTATCATTAAGATTTGTAACATAAATTATTCTGCCTCCTCTGCCTCCTGTCGCAAAACGACCATAACCTTCAGCACCTGGAAAAGCAATTGCTTGGGTATTTTCTATAATTTCATTCTCCGCATTATTAGATGCAAACGTTGGGCTATATTCAATACCAAGCAAGCATAACAAAACAACAAGTAAAAATTTTCTCATAGTCAGAAATATTTAAAAATCAAATCATTCACTATCACCATTTGGTTTAGTATCATAATTATTAAAAAAAAACCTACAAATTTGTAACATAAATTATTGTTAAACATATACTACAAAGTGGAATCCAGAGATATTTCCACCTGTTTTTATTAATAAAACCAGGTTCAAAATTTTAACATAAGTCCACAATTAACATTTCAATTTATTTCATTTTATATAAATAAAAAAGCAATAAAAAAATTATAACAATTTAACCAACAATTTATGTCAATTCATATCACAACTTATGTTTTCGAGTTAAAAAATAAAATTAAATGTTAGTAATAGTATAAGTTTTAATATATTTGAATTAAAGAAATGCTATTTCTGATTACTTATAAACACTATTATAATTATTTTGAACAATCAGAATTCGGATTTATTTCTAAGATTTTGTTTTTAAGGATAAAGACAAAAGCTATAAATAGTAATAAACCTTTATTAGCATGCTTTTCAACATCATCCTTAGGTATAGTTAAACAATGAAAAAAAAAATCAGACATATTCTTTCTACTACGCTAACGGGCATTATTTGTTTTCTCTTTTCAACAAATTATTCTTTTTCAAACAACACTGAAATTTTAAGGTTTGAACATTATAACACCAGCAAGGGGCTATCTCAAAACACAGCATCTTCGATACTTAGTGATTCCAAAGGATTTTTATGGATAGGCACCAATAATGGTCTTAATCGTTATGATGGTAATAAGTTCAGAGTTTTTATGAACGAGAAGGATGGAAAAATTAATTTCACCCATAATAGGATAGTTAATATTTGGGAAGACAAAGGCGGTTTTATTTGGTTTGAAACCCATGATGGTCATTATCATTATTTCAATCCTATATTAGAGCAATTCACTACTTTATCAGTTCTATTATCAGATATTGAAGAAGGCCATAGTATTTATTCTGATTTTTTACAATATACCAAAGATGAAATTTGGTTAGGCTTAAGTTCCAGGGGAGTTCTTCGTTTGATATATAATAAAGAAAAACATTCATACAACACTATTCACTATGTTTCCAGGGGTATAAATGCCATATCTAATGATAATGTAAATTTTGTTCGTAAAGACCAAAACAACAATATATGGATAGGGAGCAATAAAGGAGTTACTTTCATAGATAATGAGAGTATTACCAATAACAAGCATATTTTTCAACATCTATTTATCAGTCATTCTTTCACTTCATATTTAGAAACCATAACAGAGATATGGTTTGGTACTAAAGATGCAGGTATCATAAAGTTTAACAAGGATACTCAGACCTTCTCTTATATAAACTCTACTAATACACCAACTTTTAAGTCGAATCATATCAATCAGTTGCATATCACAAAAGACAGTGTGATATTTTCAGCTTTTGATTACAATGGTATAGGAGTTCTTTATCCTAATTCAGACCAATGGATGAATATTCCTCTAAATGGCAAGCAGGTAAACAAAATTTACGAAGACCATTTTGATATAGTATGGATATCCACCGAAAAGTTTGGTTTATCAGGATTTAACATCAACAGTCAAGAGGTTTCAAATCATCAATTTTTAAATCCTGAGCAGGTTGTAATACCGGATGAAGAGCGACATGTATTTTTTGAAGACAGCAAAAACAATTTTTGGGTTGGTACACACGAGGGTGCTTTAAGTTTATATGATCGTAGGAACAATAAATTTCTACATTTTAGGAATGATCCCAATAATCCTAATTCAATTTCTTCCAATATAGTTCTTGATATTCATGAAGATCATTCAGGTCAGATTTGGGTTGGTACAGGGCAGTATCATGGAGGCATTGAAAAGATCATTTTAAAAAATCAGGCTTTAAATAATCTATTACCCACTCCACAGCCTGAACATATTTCGGACAATATAGTAAGGGCAGTTTTTGAAGACTCAAAAGAGCGTTTATGGATAGGCACTAAAGCCGGGCGCTTACATATTCACAAGGATGGTCAACTCCTTCATGTTTTCAATAATTTTTCTACTTCTAACGGAATAATTTCGGGCTTTAACACTTATTGCATTACCATAGATAAAGAAGGTTATTTATGGTTAGGTTCCAAAGGCAAGGGAATTCTCATCAGTCGCAAGCCTCTCAACGATTACCATCATTTATCCAATCTCACCTTTGATCAACATCTTCCACTCAGTAATGACACCACAAGTTTAGGGCATATCAATGTTTACTCAATGGCAGAAGACAATAATGGCAATATGTGGATTGGCACTCATGGAAACGGTATCAGCGTGGGTATTAAGAATACTGATGGAAGTTTTTCTTTCAGGAGAATCACATCAGAAAATAGCCAATTATCAAGTAATCTTGTAAGGAACATATTGTCAGATTCAAAAGGCCGAATATGGATAGCTACCGGCTACGGACTTAATCTTATTAAAAGCATACCCGATTTTAAGCAAAAAGACATTCCTGTTTATTCATTTTATTCAGGTCCTGAAGCCGGAACAATAAATATTAATGATATTATTCATCTTCTTGAAGATAAGTCGGGCCAAATATGGCTTGCCACTTTTGGTGGTGGAGTAAACAAATTAGAAGAAGACAAAGAATCTTCATTTTATTTTAAACAGTATAATCAAATAGACGGATTAAGTAATAATGTTGTTTATGGATTACTTGAAGATCATATGGGGCATTTATGGCTTAGCACAGAAAATGGTTTAAGCAGGTTTAACACAAATAATCAGACTTTTGAAGTGTTTAACACCAATAATGGTCTCAGTTTCGATAGTTTTTCGGAAAATGCATGTTTCAGAAGATCAAATGGTGAATTGTTATTTGGTGGTTTTAAGGGAATAGAAATAGTAAAGCCTGAAAGGATCATTCATCAGGAATATGATGCAAAGATAGAGTTAACTGATTTTCAACTATTCAACAAAACCGTAGCAATTGATGAACAATCACCACTTCAACAAAGCATTTCCTACACTGAAAAAATAATTCTAAAAAATAATCAATCGAGTTTCAGCTTCGAATTTTCTTCTATGGATTATCTTGATCCTGATAAGACACAATATGCTTATAAATTAGATAATTTCGATGAGGATTGGAATATTGCATATCAGATACCAAGAGCTGTTTACACAAATTTATCCCCAGGTGAATATCAATTTAGGGTTAAAGCTTCAAATCGCGCCGGTGAATGGAACAGTGAAGAGAAGGCTATTAACATAATGATTTTACCTCCTTGGTATAAAACTATCTGGGCATTTATTGGTTACTCAATAATTCTTGTTTTATTATTTTTAATAATATTCAAGACATTTTCAAAGCTTTATCGTTACCGAAACGAATTAAATATTGAACGGCGAGTTAACGATATGAAATTAAGGTTTTTTACTAACATCTCACATGAGATCCGTACTCCACTCACTCTTATTATTGGGCCTATTGAAGATTTAATAAACAAACCTGAATTAGATAATACCGATAAGCATAAATTAGAAATTATTTGGCGTAACGGAAAAAGGATGCTTCAGCTTGTAAATCAGATATTGGATTTCCGTAAAATTCAAAACAATAAAATGCGTTTAAATATTGTCCAATTTAACATTGTTGAATTTACGCGTAATATCTACAAAAGTTTTGTGCCTCTAGCTGTTCATAAAAACATCTCTTACCAATTTTTTACTTCACAGGATGATCATATGGTTTGGGGGGATCCTACAAAGCTTGATATGATTATTTACAATTTATTATCTAATGCATTAAAATTTACTGATGTTGAACGTATGGTTAAGGTGGAAGTTTATGAGAACATCGCTGCCAACACCATTGAGATTAGTGTAATAGATGAAGGTCGGGGCATTCCTCGTGAAGATCTACCTCATTTATTTGAACGTTTCACCATACTTAGTGGTAAAGAATTGGCCGGCACGGGAATAGGTCTTTCTTTATCTTATGAACTTGCCAAATTACATCACGGAGATATTCGTGTTGAATCAAATGTTGGGGAAGGCAGTAAATTTACATTAATACTACGCAAGGGAAATAAACATTTCAAGAATGATTTAAAATCAGAATTTATCAGTGAGCCATCCGATATCGTAACTGCCGTGGTTCCCAATATTACTGAAAAAGCTGTAGGAAAAGACAGTGAAACAACAGTTGCAGATACTATCAAGCCTCTTATTCTAATTGTAGAAGATAATCAAGAAATTGCGGAATATATCAGTCAATCATTAAATCCTGATTTCACCACTATTTTAGCACAGGATGGCAAGGAAGCATTAAATCTTATAGCAAAACAAAATCCAACGTTAATTATTTCAGATATAATGATGCCTGTAATGGATGGAATTGAAATGACTTTACATATTAAAGATAATTTTGAAACAAGTCATATTCCAATAATTCTTTTGACATCAAAGTCAGATATAGAAGATCAGATTGCAGGCTTGCAACAAGGTGCAGATGCCTATATTACCAAACCATTCAATTCTGAATATTTAAAAGCTGTGGCATGCAATTTAATTGAACAGAGAAAAAATATAATTGAAAAGTTTCGCGACAAAAAAGTTATTGACCCGGCAAGTCTTAATATATCTTCAAAGGATGAAGAATTCCTTCAGAAACTCGTCAATTATGTAGAAGAAAATCATTCCGAAGATTTTACAATTGAACAACTTGCCGAAGTCTTATGTGTGAGTAGAACAGTTTTCTATAATAAAGTGAAAAGCTTAACAGGTCAAAGTCCTGTTAAATTTGTGAGGGATGTAAAATTAAAAATTGCAGCTCATCTTCTAACCAAAGGTTATAACATTTCAGAAGCAGCAATTAAAATAGGATTTTCCGATGCGAGATATTTTAGCCGACAGTTTAGAGAACTATTCGGGTATTTACCAAGTAAGCATCTCAAAAAAAACAAATAACACGAAGCTGTCTAATTTCTATAATTGGGATAACTTTTTTATTTAATTGCAAAAATAACTATGTTTTTTTTGCAATTAAATAAAAAACATTCTATATTTGTATCGGGTTAGGGTTAAGGTTAAAAGGGTTGCTGATACGTCGGCAGCCCTTTTTTTATTGTCTTTGATTACAACTCTCTATTTTATAGCATATTATCAAAAAAATAACCGCTGAAAGAAATAAATTCTCTCAGCGGTTATTTGTTTTTTTAACTTAGGGATATTATTTAAATCTTATAATTTATAAATCCGTCATCTTTTTTATTTATTCAAATAAAAGATCTAATCACTATAAATTCAAAGATGAATATTGCATATCAATTAATATCCCGGGTTTTGTTTCAGTTCCGGAGAAATATCAAGTTCTCTTTGCGGAAATGCCACCAAAATACGACTATCATTATATGTAACTGTTCCAACGGAACTCGCAGGATGCTCAATATCTCTCTTATGACGTACTAAATCGAACATACGATGATTTTCTCCAAACAATTCTCTTCTTCTTTCATCTAAAATATCATCAAGAGTTACTGTTGCTGCATCTTCATAATTTAAAATCCTATTTTTTCTAACTTCATTATAATACCATACAGCTTCTTTTGCATTGGCATAGCTGCCATTAAACAATTTAGCTTCAGCTGCGATATAATATACTTCCGCCAAGCGAATAATCTTGGGATTATTCATATACAAAGGAGTTGAAGCGCCGGATTGTCCTTCATATTTCATTGTATAATAGGCTTTATTATCTCCTTTATCATCCTTCTCTACTATAGATTTGGAGCGTATATCATCAGTTTGTGCCGTTAGCCATTCTTGAAATGCGTCGGAGGCAGCAAATTCGGCATATCCCTCAGGATGTGTATAATATCCTATGGAATTACGTTGAACGTTCATTGTTTCCGACATAAGCACTTCAAATAATGATTCGGAAGTGCCTGTATTTTTCCATGCACCTAGGAAATCTTCATAAGCATAAAGCTTATAAATTGCAGCCGCATCTGTTATTATCTCATGTGCATGTTTTAATGCATTATTGTAATCTTCAAGATATAAATAAGCCCTGCTCAACAAAGCTTTTGCAGCCCAATAATTAATTGCACCCGAGCCATCAGCCTTATTCTTTGATAAAAGATCAAGAGATTTATTAAAATCTTCAAGAATAAAATCATATGTTTCCTTAAGAGTAGAACGTTTATATTTATCAGCCACTCCATAAGACTCTTTACTTAAAATAATTCCTGAATTAGCTGCATTCATATCTGCTGCAACTGACGGCAACTGAGCATACATACGTGCCAAATCAAAGTGCATTAAAGCTCTAATACTATAGAGTTGTCCAAGCAAATTATTATATTTTTCCGGGGATGAATCTTTATCTTCTATTTCATCAACAACCAATAAAATATTATTGACACGGGCAATAGCATAATAATGTGTTTGGAAAAATCCGGCTGCATGTCCGCTATTTGCATGAAGTTGATATAAATACACCGGTTGAAAGTGATTTACTGCTTCTACCATTTTTCCGTCTCCACCACGTCCATCGGCATAAATCCCAAAGTCGCCCGGGTATGAATATCTATCAACGAGGGTTCTGTAAACCCCGTTTACTGCAAGTTGAAGATCCTCAACAGTTGATATTGCCTCGTCTCCCGGCAAACTTTCTGAGGGAGACTGATCAAGCTCATTTGAACATCCGCTTAGCAAAGCGATTGTTATAAAAATTGCAAATATTTTTTTCATAAGATTCGAATTTTAGTGATTAAAAATGAAGGTCAACCCCAAAAGTAAAGGTTCTTGCTAATGGGGTATCTACTGTTCTATAACCATTTAATGCAACTTCTAATTCCATATCCTTAGTAGCAGCATATAGGAAAGGCAGGTTATGAGCAGTAAAATTAACAGTCACATTATCGATACCTATAGAATTATACCATTGTTTTGGTAAAGAATAAAACAATGAAACTTCTTTCATTCTAACAAAATCGGTTGAATGTAAATGTCGTGTTGACCACAAGTCAGGTCGTAAAGAATTATACAAAACAGGTCTTGGATTATCCACTATATCACCGGGTTTTGTCCAGTAATTACCTGCAACATCTTTTGCAAGGTTGAAATTAAAGTTTCTAAGGCCATCATGATGAGTAAAATATCCCGGATAATCAAACAACTGGCCTCCAAATTGATATGTTAATAAAACATTAAGAGATAAACCTTTCCAGTTGAAAGAGTTATTAAAACCTCCCATTAAGCTTGGATAAGAAGCGCCTTGTGGGCCACGTTTTGCCTGACTATGGAAATAAGTGAGATTGTCAGCTGTAGCCGGTTTTTCGGGATCTAAAAGGAATTGTGCGAGTCCGTTAGCAGGATCTACACCATGATAAACGGGGAAATAAAAAGTATATAAATCCAAACCTTCACGATATAAATACAAGTTTCCATCACCGGCAACTATATCTTCTCCATTAGGTAACTTTTCCACTGTAGCTTTCAATGTACTCAATGCAAGATTAGCATTCCATTTTACCTGACTGCTGAGTATGTCATAAGCAGACAATTCAACATCGATTCCTGTATTGGATATTTCTCCAATATTTCTCGTTGAAGAACTTACACCAGCAAGATAAGAAACGGGCATATCTAACAGAAGATCGGTTGTATATTTATTAAAATATTCTGCTGTAAGACTAAGCTTGTTCCAGAACACTAAATCTAAGCCAACATTAAAATTCTGACTTTTTTCCCAACCAAGATCAGGATTGGCAATTTGATAATAATAAATAGCAGGATTTCCGGCATATTCGGAACCAAAATAGTACAATCCAAGATGTTCATATGAACCACCGGGGAGGTTACCATTTGTACCATATGAAGCACGTATTTTACCATCACTTATAAAATCAATGTCAAAAAAGTTTTCCTGAGTGAAACGCCATGATCCGGAAACACTATAGAATATCCCCTGGCGATTATCTTTACCAAGTTGTGATGATTCATCGGAGCGCAGACTGGCACCAAAATAATAAGTATTATTATAATTATAATTTAGGTTGCCAAAGAAAGATCTCATAAATCTTTTATAAAATGCGCTTGTTGCATTTCTCGGTTGTCCGTTAGCTAATTCCTGAAGCTTAGGTGTTGAATAATCTGAAGCTGACATAAATTGAGACCTGTAAACATATTTTTGTGCTTCAAAACCTGCTAAGACATCAAGATTATGCAAATTATTAAAGGCTTTTGTATAATTCAACAAATTAGAAGTAGTTAAATTGTTTACTTCATTATCATCTCTTTCTCCAAGGCCATTTAGCGATGAACCATCTATTGAAGTCGGAGACCAAAAGTTTGCATGTCTTGTCATTATGAAGTCAAGCGAATTAATGGTTCTAAAGGTTAATTCAGGTAGAATTTGTACAGTAGCCGAAGCATTATTTATAGCACGATATGTTTTATTTTGTATATGTTGCTCGTCCTTTGAAATTGCCAGAAGAGCATTTTCATATCTGCTGTCAAAACCTGCTTCTTTAACATAGTTACCATCATTGTCAAAGGCATACTTTGTAGGATTGGCAGAAAACACCAAACTCAATGGTGAAGCTGTTCCAATACCTTGTTCTTGATCGGTTTGGTCACTACCTCCAAATTGGTCTGTAAACGACATTTGCGATTTAAAGGCAAGATTTAACCATGGTCGTGCCTGATTATCAAGATTAATTGTAGCTGTATATCTATCAAACTCACGGTTACGTACTATTCCTTCAACTTTTCTATATCCTAATGAAACATAGAAATTTGTTGTTTCACTACCACCACTAGCAGAAAATTGATAATCCTGATCCGTACCTCCATCATAGATTAAATCTCTCCAATTAGCTCCATTGGCAGACCTTTCTAACCAAGACCAACTGGGATCAAACACCATTTCTTGCGACCATTCAAGGGCTTCTTTCTGAAGATCAGCATCCTGATAATAATCATCACCGGGCACTAAACCTCCAAAATTATCCAAATAAAATCCCTCCAAAGCAGCTCTGTGATATTTTGCATATTCTTCACCACTCATCATTTGAAAGGAATTGCTAGCCATTTCCGACCATCCGATATTAGTTTTGAAATGGAATTTAGTATCTCCCTTAGTTCCCTTTTTTGTTGTAATAATAATTACACCATTAGCTGCTCTTGAGCCATAAAGAGAGGCAGCCGCAGCATCCTTTAAAACGGTCATAGATGCAATGTCGTCAGGATTAAGAGATGACAATACGTTAATACTATTACGGGTTGTTGCATAATTACCTGTGATGATGGGAACTCCATCAACAACATACAAAGGTGTTGTACTACCGGTTATCGAGCCTATTCCTCTAATTTGGATATCACCACTCGAACCCGGATCACCGGTTTCTGATGTAACCCTTACACCGGCAACCTTACCGGCAAGAGTTTTATCAATAGATTCAGAACGAGAACTAAGAATTTGATCAGTTCTCAAATTCGATGCCGACCCTGTAAATGAAGCTTTTGTTGAAGTACCATAGGCAACAACAATTACCTCATCAACTGCAATAGCCGAACTTTCTAGCTGAACGTTTATCACTGTACGCCCGGCAATTTCCTGTTCTTGCGACAACATGCCTACAAAGGAAAATACTAAGGTTTCAGCATCGGCAGGAACATTTAAAGAATAATTACCATCTACCTGTGTTATTGTACCAATAGTTGATCCTTTTAAAAATACAGATGCACCAGGTATGGGCATTCCATCATCACTTCCCGTGACTGTTCCTGTAATGGTTCTTGTTTGAGCCAATATGCTACTAAGCCCAAAAGCCATTACGAACGAAAGTGCCAAAAGAGCTTTCTTCATAAAGTCAAAAGTTTAAGTTAATAAATAAAACAATTAATATATTTAAGATTAAAATCATTCTGTTTATAAGCGATTAACAATAAAAGTGTACTTAAAAGTTTCCAATTTGAAACATTAAAGTACAGCAATAGTGAAATCTAATTAATCTCTTTCAGATTTTTATCATATCTATATTAATAACAATAAAATCTGTACTTATCAATATAAGATTGAAAAAAATCAAACTCAATTAAATAAAAAAGGGAAGGGCTTTTTAATTACAAATTTTAATGCTGATAACAAAGATTTACAATAAATTTTATGCTATCAATATTTTTTTATGGGAAGGCATAATATTTAATAATCAGCGCTAAATAGGCTTATCTATAACATAACAACATTTCAAATTATCGCAAATAATAATTTAAGAATAACAAAAATAGTATTTTTTTTAAATAATCATAACAAAAAATAACTATTTGCATAGTAAATAGTAAAAACTATATTCCTTAAAAAAAAATGAGTCTTCCTTTTTGATTTTAAAAAGGCAAATTTAAATTTATATTCCGGTATTTTTGACAAAAATATTTTCTGTAGGCCTAGCATCAACAATGTATCAATGTTTTGTTTATCCGGGAATTCTAAGCATAAACTCATCTAATTGTCCACTAAGTATCAGCAGAGATAATTCGAGCATTTTTGACTGATACAATGCATCAAGTGCACGATCAACAGCGTTAATATAGCTCAGTTGAAATTCTCTAAATCCTAATCCCGAGAGCACTCCGAGTTCATATCTTTCGAGAGCAAGGTCAAGATTAACACCTGACACCTCCATATTCTTCATTTCAAAATCAATCATCAACAAGTTATTAATATAGGTATTATACAAGGTATGTAGTTCGCTCATAACTTGCAACTTAATATCTTCAAGGGATAACTTCTCGTTTTCTCTCAGTATTTTTGCATTTTTAATCATTCTGTTTACCTGAAAGCCATTAAAGATATTCATTGAAGCCTCTACTCCATAATTAAAACCATGAGATTTTGTAAAGGTTGCGATACCAGCTGGCGATTCAGACCGATTATATGTATATCCTGTAACAAGGTCGAGATTTGGGAATCTATTTGCTCTTGCCATTTTAATTTCAGTATCTGAAATTTCTATTCCCATTAATGAGGCCAATATTGAAGAGTTATTCTCACTAGTCATAAGTTCGAGGTCATCACGATTAAGTGGCGTACCTAAAATAATAGTATCGGACACATATTTAGTTACAAGTAAATCTTGATTAATGAGTTTATTCAATTTAATATATGCATTTTTCAGCAATTCATCCTGTCTTACTATATATGAGCTATCGGCATTAAAATCAAGTTGTGCGTGTTGCAGGTCCATTCCCGAGGCAGAACCTATATTAACTTGTTCTGTAATTATTCTGAATCTTTCTTTAGATAATTCCATTAATTTTCTTGCAGCTCCAACTCTATGCTCCTGAACAACAATCCTATAATATTGATCGCTAATATCTAATATTAAATTTTCAATCATTTGTCTTGTTCTAAGCTCGCTTAATGATAGTTGCAAGCCACTTCGCTTATATGATGCAAACATACCAAGGCCGTCAAATACGCGCCAAGAAGCATTAATGCCGGCTCCTATATTTTCAGAATGCACATCACTAAAGGCACGTTGTTCACCTCCATCAAAAGCAGTAACTCTTTCCTGATTAGTTTTTGACTCATTATATCTTCCCGATGCTCCAACTGAAGGTAAAAATGGCTGTAAAGAATGATTATTGGCTGAAATTATTTGTTGATTCATCAGTATTTGAACAGAAGGGTTTTCTTCAAGGCCTTTATCAATTAACTCTGATAAAGTTAAGAGATTTTGTGCCGGCGCATAAGAACAAAACATCCAACAAAAAATCACTAGGACATTAATAAGCTTTATTATAAATTTAAATTTCATTTATTAGAGATTTGATATAAAAATTTATTTATGGAACAACTCTTTAGCAATTTATTAATAAGCTAATAGTATTAAGCAGCATCACTTATATTAGAAACAGCTTTAGTTTTTTCTGAAACAAAGGAATAGATTACCGGTATCACATAAAGTGTTAAAAAAGTAGAAAGTGATAAGCCACCCACAACAGCGATACCCATTGAAACACGACTTTCGGCACCAGCGCCCCATGCCATTGCCATTGGCAATATTCCTAATATTGTAGAAATACTTGTCATTAAAATAGGTCTGAAACGAGCTGCTGCAGCCTCTCTGATAGCCTCATAAACAGGTAAACCTGCTGCTTTTCTCTGGTTAGCAAATTCCACCATAAGGATACCATTTTTTGATACCAGTCCTATTAACATTATAATCCCTATTTGGCTAAAAATATTTAATGTTTGTCCAAAGTACCATAAGGAAAGCAAGGCTCCAAGCAAGGCAAAAGGTACAGACAGCATAATAATAAAAGGATCTCTGAAACTTTCAAACTGAGCTGCTAAAACCAGATAAATTAATATCAAGGCCAAGACAAAAGCAAAAAGTAAGCTTGAGGTACTTTCTACAAAATCTTTTGAGTCGCCGGCCAATTCAGTACTAAAGGTATCGTCCAGAACTCTCGCGGCTATTCTATCCATTTCCTCTAATCCGTCACCCAGGGTATATCCTTTTGCCAATCCTGCTGACACTGTAGCAGCAACAAATCTATTATATCTAAACAATTGTGGTGGTGCGCTACTTTCTTCCATAGTAACCAGATTGTCGAGTTGAATAAGTTCTCCTGATCGATTCCTCACATTAAGGGAAGCAATATCGGCGGGACGATTTCTATTTTCTCTTTCAATTTCTCCAATAATATAATATTGTTTCCCATTCATAATATAATAAGCCATCCGCTGGCCGCTCAATGTAAGCTGCAGGGTTTGTGCAATATCCTGAACAGAAACACCCAACAATGCTGCCTTTTCACGGTCAATATTAATTCTCAATTCCGGTTTGGAAAATTTTAAGTTAACATCATAATTCTGAAAATATTTACTTTGACTGACTTCTTCCATAAAAATGGGAAGGAATTCTTTTAATTTTTCAAGATTTTGTGCTTGCAAAACATACTGAACCGGCAAGCCTCCCCTTCTTCCTCCAAAGGTTTGCTGCTGGGTTACAAAGCTTCTTGCACCTGTAAGATCGCGTATTTCCATAGCCAGATCATCAGCAATTTCCTGTTGAGTGCGACTACGATCTTTAGCTTCAGTTAATGTAACATTAAAATTAGCAGCATTATTATTCCACATTCCTACTACCTGAAATATGCTTTGTGTTTCCGGTACTTTCTCCATAACCAGATATGCCAGTTCATCGGTATATCTAAGTGTATAATCAAAGGTAGCCCCTTCAGGAGCAGTAGAGCTTATATTTATCTGGGCACGATCTTCCATAGGAGCCATTTCAGATGGGATTGAAATCCACAATACTATTATTATAATAATGGATGCTATCATAATAATCGGCGTTAGATACCATCTTTTCATGAATTTTTCCAATGAACGACGATATATCCCTGTCAGCCAAATGAAGAAAGGTTCTGTTGCTCTATAAAAGGCATTATGCCCTTTATCTCTTTTCTTCATAATACGAGACGACAACATTGGCGTAAGTGTAAGAGCTGCAAACGATGAAATAATAACAGCCCCGGCAATTACTATACTAAATTCTCTAAAAAGCCGTCCTGTTACTCCTTGCAAAAACACAATGGGAAAGAATACAGCTACTAAAGTGATAGTAGTGGCTATAACAGCAAAAAAGACTTCCGCGGTTCCTTCTATACCGGCATTTATAGGGTCTAATCCTTTTTCAATTTTAGTATAGATATTCTCCATTACGAGAATAGCGTCGTCCACCACCAGACCGATAGAAAGTACAACAGCAAGGAAAGTTAAGACATTAATTGTAAATCCGGCCATATACATTATAAAGAAGGCTCCTATAAGTGAAACCGGTATTGCAATAACGGGAATGATTGTTGTTCTCCAATCGCGCAAAAACAAAAATATAACCAAGACTACAAGAATAAAGGCCATATAAATGGTTTGCTGCACTTCATTAATTGAATCTCGGATATATTGAGTATTATCAAATCCCACTTCAGCAATAATATCTGCAGGTAAATCTCGTCTTAATTCTTCAAGTCTAACAAGTGCTTCATCTACAATAGAAATATAATTGGCACCCGGTTGAGGGATCAAAACATTATTAACCATTGGCACCCCGTTCATTTTAAGGATGCTGCGCATATTTTCCGCTTCAATAACGGTACGTCCTAAATTTTCAAAACGGACAACACGATCTCCATCCTGATAAACTACGAGGCGGTTAAAATCATCAATAGAAGTAAAACGCCCCATTGTTCTCACGGTCAGTTCTATATTATCACCTTCGATACTTCCTGATGGCAGTTCGATATTTTCTCGATTCAAGGCATTTCTAACATCCACCGGGGTCAAGCCATAAGCAGCAAGTTTTGCAGGATCCATCCACATTCGTACAGCAAAACGTTTAGCTCCCCAGGTCATAACCTCACTTACACCGGGTATTGTTTGTAATCTCTCTTTAAAGTTTACTTCTGCAAATTCTGTTAAATCAATTAAAGATCTTGACTCACTACGTATTGATATTGAAAAAATTGGCTGAGCATCAGCATCTGCCTTTCTAACTGTTGGAGGATCTGCATCAGGTGGTAATCTCCGCATAACTCCCGACACTTTATCACGAACATCATTTGCTGCAGTTTCCAGATCTACTTCAAGGTCAAATTCTACAGTTATTCTACTACTTCCATCCCTACTTGAGCTTGAAATACTTCTAATACCCGGTATTCCATTAATAGCTTGTTCCAGTGGTTCTGTTATCTGTGTTTCTATAACATCAGCATTTGCTCCAACATAGCCGGTAGATACAGAAACAATAGGTTGATCAACACTTGGGAAGTCACGTACTCCGAGGTAACTATATCCAATAATTCCAATTATCACGATAAACAAATTCATGACAATGGCTAAAACCGGCCGTTTTATACTTATCGACGATAAACTCATTTTATTATCTTGTCAATTTTCAATAAACATATAAACTATCAAATCTCAGTTTTTACAACATTCATTTTAAATGTTCAAAGCTATAACTCACATGTAGCAAAAAATAAAATTCGATCTCATAAATTATCCTTATATTAATTTAATAACCAAAAAACAATTATAAGGTTTTTGTTCAGGGCTTTTATTATTCCAAATTTTTAAGGGTAACAGGCATACCTGTTCTTAATTGAAGAATACCACTTGTTATAATAGTATCACCTATTGCAAGTCCTTCACTCACTGATATCATATTTTCAGTTCTATTTCCTGTAACAATGGGAAGCTGAATGGCATTACCATTACGATAAACAAAAATCAAGTCCCCGTCCATTTGGGGAATAATTGCTTCTGTAGGAACCAACATCACATTTTCATCTCTGCTAATTACAATTCTTATATCAGTAAACATCCCGGGCAAAAGTTTCTGATCTTCGTTTGAAAACCATGCTCTAAGGTTTATTGATCTGGTACCTGTATCAACAGAAGGATCAATAGCATAGACCTTTGCTTCAAAAACCTCATCAAAACCGGAAACATTAAAATATGCAGTCCTTCCTGTCAAACCGTATGCTTGGTAACGTTCAGGAATTGAAAATTCTAAGCGCAAAGGACTTATCCTAACAAGGCGTGCTATTCTGTTTCCCGGTTGAAGCCAAGCACCCGGACTTGCATATCTAAATCCTATTGTACCATCAAAAGGTGCACGAATATTAGTTTTTTCAATCCTTGTATCAAGCAATTTAATTTCAGCTTCTATAACCAACAGATCTGTTTGCACCTTATCAAAGACCTCGCGACTAATTGCTTCTTTTTCCAACAACACTTTCTGGCGTTCAAATGTCTGCTGAATCAGTTTGCGCTGGTGAATAGCCTTATCTCTTTGAGCCTGTAATTCAGAATCATCAATTCGCACCAACAAATCTCCCCTTTTTACTTTTGTTCCCTCTTCAAAATGCACAGAATAGATCAATCCTGAAATTTCTGTTGACACATCCACTTCTTCACTGGCAATTAATGAACCGGCGGCTCTAATAGTATTTTCCATAACACCGGGAGTTAACAATACTGCAGAAACCGATAAATCAGATTCCCGATTCGATGTTAGCTGACTTTGTTCATCGCGAGTAAAAAAACCAATCCTTGGAATTATAATAATTCCAAGGATGATAATAAGCAATGCTATTTGAATAGTTCTTTTTAATGACTTTTTCATTTAGTTATAATATTTCTTTTTATAGTAGTATCAAACACGAACAACAGCACTAAATTTAACAAGGCACCAAATTAATCTTTTATTATGGAGAATAATGTCAATACAATTATAAAATATATTAAATATTAACAATTAATAAGTACTTAAATCCCTCTATAGTATAAAAGCTTGAACCGCCCCTTAATTATGGTAATTATGACTAATTTTATTATTAAAAGTTTAATTAGCTGTTATCTTAGTTTTATTAAATAATGTTAAACTACTTACAAATAAATTATGGCCATTAATTATATGAATCAATTGGGGCGAAAAATCAAATTATTTCTTCAAGCTTTCAATTGCTTCCCTAAAAGACTTTGCAGTTGACACAACTGTGAAGCCTTCAGGAAGTTCCTGATCAATATTTTGAAGTTGATATCCAGAAATAAAGAATGGAAGTTTCGGGAACATATAGTGCAACATGTTAAATAATTCATTGAGTTCTTCAGTTGAATAGGCAGAAACAAAAGAACTTACAAAAGCTACGGCTTGCTTTACTTTTTGAATTTGTTGAAGATCACTCAAAGGAACTGAAGGTCCAAGATAAATAACTTCAAATCCTGATTTTCTGGCAAGGAGATTAAAAAACAATAGACCAATTTCGTGCCATTCATTTTCAGGCAAAAACATAATGATCCTTGGCTTAGCAATTTCCGTTAAAGATATTTCATTATCGATAGCTACAAATAATTTTTGCCGTATAAGATTGGAGATAAAGTGTTCTTCAGCTGCACACACGGTTCCTGCTTGCCATAAAAGGCCTACACGCTCTAAAAAAGGAAATATTATTGTTTCAACAGTAACTTCAAAACCATATTTAATTATAGCTGAGGATAATGCATCAACAAAACGGGTTTCGTTTAATTCTAACATTGCAACCGTTAAATTCTCAATTTGTATGTTTCCCGAACGATTATCGATAGATAAATCTAAAACACGACTCTTAATTTCCCCATCGGATAATTTTGCAATTTGTGAAATACGGATTCCATGATGATTTAGAATGGCAATATTCAAAAGTTTTTTCAAATCATTATCTGAATAATAACGAATATTCGTAGAAGTTCGTTTAGGCTGTATCAAGCCATAACGCCGTTCCCACATTCTAATAGTGTGAGCTTTAATACCGGAAACCTTTTCAAGATCTTTTATTGAATATCGCCCCATTATGTTTAATATGACAAATTATATATCAATATATTTCAACGATATAAATGATTTTTTGTTCAAAAAACATCTCTTCTTTTCTTAGGAGCTATCTCATTTTCAAAATTGGAATAACTTTTTAGTTTGTACCATTCTGGTACAATGATCAATGGACAAGGAACAAGGAAAAATGAAAAATGAAAAATGAAAAATGGACAATGAACGATGGACAAGGAACAAGGAAAAATGAAAAATGAAAAATGAAAAATGGACAATGAACGATGGACAAGGAAAAATGAAAAATGAAAAATGGACAAGGAACAATGAACAAGGAACAAGAAACAAGGAACAATGAACAATTAATCCATCATATTAAAACGATTTATAGCCATTAGTAAAAATTTTTTTGACTTACTTTTATACTAATTAACAATTGCTCAAATTATTAACCTTAAATTTTTCAAGAAAAATGAAAAAAACTTACATTTTTTTAACAGCCCTGCTGTTCATTTTTAAACTTAATGCCCAAGATTGGAATATCAGTGCGCCTGAATTCAACGATTTGGGATCTGTTACTGAAACAGTTGTTGTAGAAGGATTAACGATTTATGCTATTGATGGCAAATCCGTTGATATTGATGCGAACAAAAAAGACCTTGATGAAGTTGAATATACTCATCGTATGAAATTAGGGGGAACCGGTTCATTTTCCGATGACGGACCTGTAGCGAGGGTAGTAGGTTTTTCTGTTGACGGAGATGTAAAGATCACTATTATGGCTATGTCGGGAAGTGGAAGTGAAGATAGAGTTCTGAACATTTCTGCCGGAAGTAAAGACAATATTCTTGATGGCATTTCTGTTTTGGGAGCCGATCTTACTGCAAGCAGTGTTATTTACCGTGGTGAGGCTGAAGACATTTATATCTGGTCGCCCAGCAGTGGGGTCAATATTTACAGGATACTTGTTGAAGAGGCTCCTGCTGAAGAAGATCCGGGCGAAGAGGATCCTGAAGATGAATTTATTACCCTTCCCTCGGATTGGAATATCAGTGCAGATGAATTCAATGACTTAGGATCTATCACTGAAACATTAAACATTGAAGGCTTAAACATTTATGCTACTGAAGGAAAAGCAGTAGATGTAGATGCAAACAAAAAAAGTCTTGATGAAATTAATTATACTCATCGCATGAAATTAGGAGGATCCGGAGAGTTTTCTGAAGGCGAACCTTCATTCAGAGTATTAAGTTTTACAGTGCCGGGTGATGCAAAAATAACCATTATGGCTATGTCTGCCTCTGGAAGCGAGGATAGAGTATTGAATATTGCAGCCGGAAGCGAAGATAACATTCTTGAAGGTATCTCAGTTTTGGGAGCCAGTTTAACGTCAAGTAGTATAATTTACCGTGGGGAAGCTGAAAATATTTATATCTGGTCGCCCAACAGTGGAGTAAACATCTATAGGATACTTGTTGAAGAAGCACCGGAAGAGGAAGATCCCGGTAGTGAAGATCCGGGTGATGAAGATCCTGAGTATATTACTCTTCCAACAGAATGGAATATCGGAGCACCTGAGTTTAACGGTTTGGGTACCATTTCTGAAACAGTAAAGGTTGAAGGATTAAACATCTATGCTGCTGAAGGAAAGACCATAGTAGTAGAGTCAAACAAAAAGGAACTTGATGGAGTTGAATATACTCATCGTATGAAATTAGGGGGAGTAGGTGAATTTTCTGAAGGCGAACCTGCTTTTAGAGTATTAGGATTTTCAGTAGCCGGAGATGTAAAAATCACCGTTATGGCAATGTCGTCCAGTAGTAGTGAAGACCGTGTACTTAATGTAGCAGCCGGAAGTGAAGAAAACATTCTTGATGCCCTTCCTGTCTTGGGAGCAAGCCTTACAGCAAGTAGTGTTACTTACGTTGGTGAAGCCACCAACATCTATATATGGTCACCAAGTAGTGGAGTAAACGTTTACGGGTTACTTATTGAAGAAGCGCCTATTGAAGAAGATCCGGAAGATGATTATATAACTCTTCCCACAGATTGGAATATCAGTGCCCCTGAATTAAGCGATTTAGGTACCATAACTGAAACAGTGAATATAGAAGGATTAAATATTTATGCTGCTGAAGGAAAGTCAGTAGTAATCGAAACAAACAAAAAAAATCTTGATGGTGTTGAATATACTCATCGCATGAAATTAGGAGGATCCGGAGAATTTTCTGAAGGCGAACCTGCATTTAGGGTCTTAGGATTTTCAGTACCGGGAGATGCAAAAATCACCGTCATGTCTATGTCATCCAGTAGCAGTGAAGACCGTGTCTTAAATATTGCAGCCGGAAGCGAGGAAAACATTCTTGAAGCCATTCCAGCTTTGGGACCAAGTCTTACAGCAAGCAGTGTTACTTACCTTGGTGAAGCTACCAATATATATATATGGTCACCAAGTAGTGGAGTAAACATTTATAGGATACTTGTTGAAGAACCAAGCGATGACCCGGAGCCAGGTTATGTTTTATATCTATCTGACTTTGAAAATGGACTAACTAATCCCTTTGGCGTTTGGAACGGAGAAATATCTGTAGTGGATAATCCTGCAAAAGACGATGTTAATAATAGTGATTTAGTGTTATTACATGAAGGAAATCCTTGGAGCGGGGTATCCTTATGGTACGACGAAGAAAATGCCATGAAACCCGGATTCAAAGCTTTTGAATTTGAAGTTTATTTTGACGAAGATGACATGCTTGAAGGTGACGATGGAACCCCAAAGGCTTACTTCAAACTTTATGGTGCTAATAGTGCTGCAGGACATGCAGAAATTGATGTCGGTGTAAATGTTACCGAAGGAAGTAAATGGGTTACTGTAAGCTTAGACCTTTCAAGTTTAGACTTAGATGCAGTGGATTATAAACAAATTGCCATTCAAAGTGAAGTTGGAAATTACTATGTTGATAACCTAAGGTTTATTTCTGAAATTGAATATGATTGGGTTTTACCCGATTTGGAGGAAGAAACATTTATACCTAAACAAACGATTAAACAAAATATTTACAGCATTAACAAAGCTATTGTTGTAAATGATAGTGAAGGAAAATTTGTAACAGTATATAATACTAATGGTTCACAGATTTATGGTGCTCAAGCACAAACTTCTGAAATCACAATTCCTGCAATTTCCGGCATTTACATTGTTGTAATCGACAATATTGCAACAAAAGTAATTGTTCGATAAAATGAGCATATAAACCACATTGTTGTTGGGACGCGACTTGTCGTGTCCCAACAATAATTTATATCCCCTGCCCCTATAATATGTAATAATAACAATTCAGCACCTAATTTTAGATAATTTGTCACATATAGGAGCAAAATATTTATTTTATTTTTATACTGTATAATAATGAACTCTAAGTTTTTTTAACCTTTAAAATTATAATATGATGAAAAAAATCTACACATTTTTAGCAACACTTTTAATCGTAGGATTTGCCTTTGCTGAAGGTCCTTATTTGATTATTGACGAAGATTTTAGCGAATGGCCTTTAACTCAGGAAGAACAGCCCAAGGAATACATGGACTGGGAATATACCACACCCAACGGAGTACATCTTATTTTTACAAATTCGCGCTTTACAGAACAATCCGCGAATATAGTTGATGTGCAGCCTGACAATGCCAAATTAAATGATGAAGATAATCCCGGTGGTATGTATTTCACTGTATCTAATGCCATCCAAATTGATGTACGTTTTCGTTCGGCAAGTAATAATAACGAAGAAGACAGATTCCTCTATCTTCAAAAAAAGAATATGTTTGACGAATGGGAGAAAATTTCAGAGGATTTTCCTGTAACTTGGGGTGGATTAGGAGAATGGGCTGAAGTACCTCTTGAGGAAGAAATTACTGAAGAAACCGAATTTGTAGTAAGAGGAGCTAGGTCTCCTGAGGGTGGTGGCGCCATAAGAATCCATGGATTTAGGGTATGGAGCAATGTGCCAACTTCAATCGACCCAGCTTCAAAAACTGATATTTTAGTTTATGTAGTTCCCGATTCTGATCAAATCAGAATTGAAGGAGACGTTGTAAATGTTGAGCTATACAATTTGACAGGAAGTCTTGTATATCTTTCCAATGAAAGAGGATCACAAGGAGTTTCAACTCTTGGATTAGCAAAAGGTGTTTATATTGTTAAAGTTACTGATGGTAACGGACTTAACAAGGTTGAAAAAGTAGTGATCAATTAAAGTTTCTTTTTTAAACGTTCAATAACAAAAAAGGGGGACTTGTTTAGGTAAAACAGTCCCCCTTTTTGTTATTTCATCAAGCTACTACAAAGCTTCAGTTAAATCGCTCCACAAATATTCACCGCTTTCAATTAATTCTTTTTCAAGATTTTCCTTTGTGATTTTTACTGATGGAAAATTAACTGTAGCAATTTCTGAGTGACCGTTAAATACGGTTGAAGTAGCTAATTGTGCAGGATTTTTACCATTAAGAATATCAACTATCATATCTGCCGTTTTTGAAGCAATTTCTTGCAATGGATGATAAATTGTCATTGTAATTTCTTCTTTATAGATACTTTGTACTACGTCTAAGTAGGCGCCTTGCCCTGTTATAATAACATTATCATGAGCACCATAGGCCTGTAAAACTTCCAGTGCCCCCATTGCCATAGGATCATTACACGCAATTACCGCATCTATATCAAGGCCATAAGAATCAACAAGCTGCTGCATTTCAAATTTTGCTCTTTCTCCACTCCAACCTTCAATAAAGGTTTCATACAAAACATTAACATTTCCGGAAGCCACATGAGGCTGAAGAATAGAATCGACATGTTGTTTCATTTCAAGTCCATTTCTATCAAAACGGTCACCTCCCAATATCACATAATTACCTCCGGGACGTGCTTGAAGTGCTGTTTCACAAAAGAACTTTGCATATTGTTTATTATCTCCTGTAACAAAAAAGTCGAAATCCACATTATTAATCAATCTGTTATAGCCTATCACTTTTACACCTTTTTTGCGTGCATCCCTTACAAGCGGGGCAATGGTATTTCCATTTACAGAGACAATTACTAAAACATCAACATTTTCATCAATTAATTCATATCCTTGAGCTAATTGTAGGGCATCGTTATCTTCTGCTGCAACAATAATTACTTCATGACCTAATTCGCGAAGCCTTTCTGCCATGTAGTTTCCTTCTCTGACAAATCTGGTTCTTTCAGCTGAAGCATTAAGGTATGCAATTTTATAGGTCTTTTGTTTCTGAGAGCAAGAAAGCCCTGTTATCAGGAAAAGACCAAAAAACAAAACTCTAAATATTTTCATAAAAAATTATTTAAGGTTTAATATCGCAATTTAAAATAACAAAACTCCTTAAATCAAGTAAGGGATTTTTAATTTATATCTATTTAATAATATGGTATTTATAATATTAAAATAATTATTATATTTTAATTCTTTAAAATCTTAATAAATTGTGAGCTATTATGTTCAATTTTTAAAAGATATGTCCCTGAAGGGTAGGAAGTCATATTTAAAATAGTTGTAATATAATTAAGATTACCATTTAGAACATTATTTCCAAACATATCAAACAATTTAAAGTCACACCCTTCCATAAAAGGATCAGAATGTATTGTAAGTTGGTTGGAAACCGGATTTGGATATACGGAAACCAAGTTTTCTTTTAACACTTTCGACTTATTTATATTTACCGGAATAAGAGCTGTTCCCTTTACAGCTATATTATTAAAAACAACTTCATTATCATTGTCCTTTGTCATATCTGTTCCTACAAATCTCAGTCTTATCTTAAATTCAGGATTATTATCAGCTTCGTTTATCTGTCCAAAATCAAAAATATACAATTGGTATTCTGATGAGAGCATAGCTGAGGAATTTAATAAACCTGTATTTATCCAGGTAGCTGATTGAGAATCAAAATAATCAACAATAAGCTTATTTGCTGCTCCTTCATCCTTTGCTGCAAAGCTTAAGCGTATATTTTCATAATCCTTTGTTGGCACATTAAATATCAAGGTATTCTCATAAACATTATTCAGGAATGGTTCTTTTATTTGTAAGCCACGCATATCGGAACTTTCAAACTTAATATTGGAATTTACTTCCGGATAATAATTGATAGCTGTGGGTGAATTTTTTCTTTCCATAGATCCTTTCCGCCAATTAGGATGACTTGGTTCATAGGGATAATCAGGACCATAAGATGAGAAAAAATCTATAGAAGCGGGCTGTCCGGAAATTGAAAAAGTTGACCAAAGTTTTTGCAAGGGGGTGTCGTTGGCAATTTTTTTATTCATTGTCCAAAAATACATTATATCAGAAGCTCCTTCATCGGAAACAATGAAATTGGCCTTCAGTGATAAATTTATTTCGGGGGTAATAAGCAGCTCAAGCTCTTCGCTGCTATGAGTTCCCGACCAATGACTAAATATATATCCTGGTTTTGGAACGGCAGTTACAGAAATTGGTATGCGTTGAAAGTAAATTCCTGACCAGGGATAAGGGCTCTCAGATATACCGGGGGTTGTACCATTAACATCAATAGTATTAAGTTTAATATATCCATGTTCATTATCCGACACATCTAAAGTTACATTATAGGTTCCTCTTAGTTGAAATCTACCGGTAATATGAGTGCGAGCATAACCCGGTCGTTTCTCGGCAAATTCACACATGAGATCAACATTGTTTTCCCAGTCGGGCAATGTATTCCACCTATCCTGATGCAAAGGTATTTCATCAGCAATTCTTTCTGCCATTTCACGTATTAATGAAGTAAGTCGTTCAGTTGAAAAGGCAGAATTAAGTATATCGGCGTACCTGTTTATAAAACTATTTTTAAATTCTGTATTATTCAGCAAGCGTGTTAATATCACTTTATCCCAATTGCTGCTGTTACTCACATTATTTAAGGTATTGTCGGCGTAATGGTTGCCGCCTCTCCAACCAAAGCCATGGTCTGTATCAAACATAAGCCAGCGCCAGCGACCATCTTGGGCATAAGGAGCATCCGGCTCATATTGCAAAGTTTTTTTTCTGTAATATTTTATATTATTTCCGGGCCAATCCCCATTTGCTGCAAAAATTTCTGTGATTTGATAATCTCTGAAATTTTCAACATCCATATAAGTTTTCACTTTTTCATATACTTCAGTAAGTGCCAAGTTGTTACTTGAAATATAATTCCTCATCATTAAATAATGCGAATTACTACCTTCCACTACTGAAGCATTTGCTTCAAGAAGCTCAAGATCAGCTAAGTTTATGCCATATTTTCTTTTCATATAATGCTTATCGTAACGTTCTCTGGCATTCAACATACCCCAATATTCGCCATTAACATAAGTTATAACGGGGGTATAATCCTGAATATCGAATCCCATATGTGAAGCCATTTTATGCACAAGGGCATCTCTAAAATATACCGCAGGCGAAATAGTTGGTATTGTTGCACCCCCTATCCACAGATCACCTGCATCATTACCTGAATTTCTAAATAGCAGTCTTTTGAAACTTTTAGAATTACCTTCTCCGAAGAAAGGATAATCAAAAGAGTTTTGAGTATCATATTGAAGACGAGCATACAAACGAAAGGTTTTATTTTGTGTTGCTCTTGAAAAAGATCCATGCAATCTGAGTCCAATGTTTTGATTCAAAACCTCCTCACCATCAACAAAATACTGGAATGAAGCGAATTGTTCTGTGCCTTCTCCTCTTCTACGGTAATTTGCCGGCACATGCCCTGTTGTAACTCCATTTCTACTGTCTTCTCTCCATTTGTCAAAATCTCTTCCTGCAACATAAATTCCATTGTCATAATCAAAAAGTCCGTCTTCGTTTAAAGATATTGAAGCAATAGGCAAAGCACTATTAAAATTAGAACTTTCAGATACAAAATATGTGTTGGTTTTAATACTGCTGCTTATTCCATCAACAATGGCAACAGCTCTTACAACAGTTGCTTTTTTTATTGGTCCCGAAGGGAAATAATAGGGGGCATAATGCCAAGTTGAAGAAATATTGGCAAGTTTGTTAGGTTCAGGACTTCTATCATTTATATTTAAAGGTGTAGAATAAAGGTTTGATGTATATGTATTTGTTAACAAAGGGCCAAATGCCTGACCGGGATCCTGGGGATATTGATTTTTATAATTATACTCAACTCCAGACAGATTTTCTTCACGTGGCTGGGAACCATCCAAAGTATAAATAATTGTAGCCTCAGGGTTGGGGTGACTAAGCGTTAAAACAAAATCATTCTGATAAAATCCCGAACTGACTGAAAAAATTGGTGGATCGGGTGGTAAAACAGCTGTATTATAACTATTAGCTGCTTTAGGTGAGGTTGCGGTATAGTAAAACCAGTCACCTGTTCCATTAGGATATCTGCCATAGGAATAATCAACCGGAATATAGGTTGACGCCATAGCGTCAACCAAAGTTCCGTCCTTTGCAGTAAGTATTATATCTTCACCTTCAACATCAATTTTAAAATTTGCATGTAAGGCTGTTTGCAATTTTCGATCTTTACCCGATGCCCAAACAAGGAGATAAGATTTCGGATTAATAGTAACTGATGGAAAAACCCACCTGTATGGAATATTTGCTTTGTCAGACAATCCATATCCCTCAAGATTTACAGCTTGAGTGCCATAATTATATAATTCTATCCAATCTTCATTATCTCCGTCTTCGTCAGTAATACCTGTTGCATTTGCAGCCATTACTTCATTAATTGCCACACTTTGAGCAATTAAAGTATTCGATAAAAAAATAGAATTTATAAGGAAAAAGGTTGTTAACAAAGAAATCAATATTCTTACCATACATTATAATATTATCAAATTAATTCCTGAATCCAAGTTCAGAACAATCTCATATTAAGCACCGGAAAGCAAATTAATTAAAAACTGTTTTTTTTCCATTAATTATATAAACGACACCTTTTACAGGTCTGGATACGGGTCGACCCATCAAATCATATATAACACTATTTTCGTCAATATTTTCCGGTATCATCAAGTTATTTATATTACTCAAAACTCCATCCAAAATTAAAGGCAAAGTTAATGCTGAAGTTTTGTTTCCAACATTAAAATACGCAGTAAATGGTAAAATGTTCTGTTCTGAGTCTCCATTAACTCTATTAAATGATGTTACACCTCCAACAGTTTGTAACACATAACTTCCTTCACTTGCCTTTAACTTAACATAGCTACAATTAAGGTCGTTTACAGTCAGAGCCTTAGGAATGGTCACCTCACCTAAACCCGAAAAGGTAAAAGTTCCTGTACCCACAATTAATACGGGGGTATTTGCAGGAATCCTATTATCATCAATACTTGTACCAATAATTTGATCTTCGGAATAATAAAGAGTATAGGCAATTACATTTTCTGGGATATCAGACTCAAAAGGCAATACCATTATGCCATATCTATCGATGTTTCGAGTATAGGAAGCTTTATTAGAATTAAAACTATAAGGAGCAAAGAAATCCCCACCCTCATCAGATAAAATAAGCTCATTATTTATCGACCCTGAGATAAAATTAGGATTATCGTTAGAAATATCATTATCAACATAAAAAACACTATTAGAATTCTGTGCTATTTTATGAAGATCGAGGGCTGCCGGTATTCCGGTTGTAGCAGTAAAATCAATTGATGTAGTATTTGGATCTTCCAAGGCATCCAAGAGGTCACTGTCTCCGGAACTATAGGCACCTGAAAACTCGAAAGCTTTTTCATTTCCTAATAAAAAGTAAACATCACCAAAAGTTATAGTTAAGACAGAGGTATAATTCCCATTAGAAATTCCAATAATACCGGTGCATCCATCGGTTAACACCGAAGGTGAAATATCAATTTCCCAATTAAAATTCCCTTGTTGACTTAAATTGAATGTTCCATAATTATGTGATTTAACTACTCCATTATCATTTACATAATAAAGAGTGGTATTTGCTGATGTATAAGTCATGGCAGATGAAATACTCTCGATATGTAGAACAAGCTTACTATAGCGATCATCCAAAGCCAAATAACCATTATTACTATTAGTAAATTTACTAATCAATGGGCGATTCACATCAAAAACAACAGTAGCGCCGCTCAGTTTATATGTTTCACCAAATGCAGGATTAGTAACAGTTGTATTCTCAATACGGTTATAATACACAGCTTCTCCTATCATTTGAGATTCCGGCCTATCGGAAGATTTTTTAAAGATCAGAGTAGTAAAACTTGAAGCTTCAATATTTAATTTTGGTCTGAAAGTGTTATCTGCAATATTAATTTCAGTTTCCGACATATCAATGCTTTCCGTTGTCACAATACTTTTTCCCCCATCAGTAAAAAATGGAAGATCAACAGTCAAAGTATATGCTTCATCTGATGGATTAATTACCTTTATAATTACACTATCTCCGGTTGACGAAAGAAAAGCAGAACCTTCCAGTACTGAAGCTCCACCTTTCCATGAGCCTTGTATTCGTGTTGTACCGGTAGCATATTGTGCATAATGACTTAAAATATAGCCCCTTTTAGTAATAGCTCCATTTTGAGTACCATTCAAACCATCTCCCATCATGCCATAGTATCGCTTTGAAGCATAATGCACCCAAGCATTAATATCGTTTAACAGTGCATTATTAATGGCAGAGGCAAAATCAAAAGCATCGATTGACCAATCAAAATCTCTGTCGGAGGGTTTATTTGCATTCCAATTAATCAGATATTCGGTTTGCCAAACCTCCATGCCCTTTGCTTGTAGTTGCTTGTGCGCACTTTGTATTGCACCATATTGGTGTCCAGCGTAAATTCCAAGATTATTAAAGGCATCTTCATCTTCTATAAAAGGATAAACATATCTATCAGTAATTCCTACAGTTTCAGGTGCAATAATAGGACAATCTATTATATGACCATAATCTCTAACGAACGTTGCTATTTGCTCAGGTGTCCACATACAACCTGCATAGCTTACTTTGTAATCAGCTTCATTCTGCACTGAAATACCTATGAGTTCAACCCCATTATCACGCATCAGGGTAACAAAATTATTCAGATAATGAGCGTAATCTTCGTAATGTTCTTCTTTCAAATATCCAATATCTTCAACCCCATCTCTTATAACAACACCATTAGCGCTATTATTGGTTTTCCATTGTCCGGGAGGTGACCATGGACTGGCAAAAATTAATATCCCAAGTGATTGGGCTAATTTTGCTGTTTCTATGGCTTGCCTCCAATTATTCTCTCCCACCGGAATATAGAGCCTCATCATATTATATTTCGTTTCACTATCTTTGCCCCAAAGCTGTTTTATCTGGTTAGTTGTCATATGGTTATAACCAAACTGCGGACTATTTACAAAGCCACCAAAACCAGTGATTTTTTGATGCTTTATATTGCTATCAACTACAAAAGTAGCTGTTTGTCCTTCAACATAAAATAGGCTGATACTTAAAATGCCAATAATTAAGAAAACAGAAATTCTTTTAAACGTTCTTTTCATTTGAAAAAAAATTGAAGTTAACAATCTGAAATATTTATATTTTTTATCGAACAAACTCTCTATATCGTTTTATTAGTCGGGGCAAGATGGATCTATATTATCATAAAATTATCTAATACAGAATTTCAATATTCAAGCTCTACTGTTATAATACTTTTGGAGGGCATTTCAAAAAGTACTTTTCCATTATCGGGATTAAGTTCTTTTTTGCTTCTGTTAAGATCAAGCGATGTAGTATATGAAAACACAGATTTAACAGAGCCCGGAGTTATAAGCTCAACACTATAATTATCAAAATCTGTAGTATTAATTATCACCGCAATTATTTTTCCATCTCCTTTATATGCTGTCACTTTTATCCCTTCTATTGAGAAAGTAAAATCAGCATTAATCCTTTCATATCCTGGTCGGATAAACTTTGAATATTGAGACATTGCATACCCTCTTTTTAAAATCTCCCCCCTTTGTGTTCCATTTGTACCATCACCAAGGAATGAATAATATCGGCGTATATACCACCAGATATATGCATTCCAATTATAGCTCATGCCGTCATGAATATCAAGTAAGAAATCCATAGTTTCATCCCATATAATTTTTGGATTTGTGTTTGAAGTCCAGTTTTCAGGAATATTTCCACTATCAAGGTTTAAAAGATGTTCGGTCATCCAAAGCTCTTTACCTTTCTCAACAGCCAATGGATAGGGATGTCTGCCACTTCCATATGTATGAAAACCTATAATATCCAAATTTTTTGCTGCATCAGGGTCATTTAAAATATCATCGGTATATGAATGTTTAAAGTTAAACGATTCTGCCGCCATAAGCTTTGCTCCGGTAATTGAAGCTGTATGGTTTTTCACAAAATCATACATTTCTTTTATCGTATATTCACAGCCTTCGTAACCAACCTCTATATCAGGTTCGTTTTGAACAGAAACAACATCAATTACTGCATCTTTTGAATTCATAAAATCAATGAATTCATTAATATAGTCGGCAAAATCATTATAATGTTCGTATTTAAGAAAGCCTCCGCCATTAATTGAATTATTACTTTTCCATTTTGCAGGTGGCGACCACGGGCTTGCCAACACTTTAACTCCTCTTTCATTTGCATCTTTTATAACATTTACCAAACCTGCCCAATCGTTTTTATTTGATGACAATCTAACACGAAAGATAGATAGTCCAAGCCCTTCATCAGTTCCAAAGGCAAGTTCCATTTCATTGCTATTTAAATAATCAGAGCCCCATATTGTGTTAGCTCCACCAAAGCCTGCAATGGTCTGATAAGTGATTTCGGGATTAACAACAAGTTCAAAAGGCTCATCACCAAGTGGAGATTGGTTTAAAACAACTCTCTCACTATATTGTCCGTCTAATGATGAAAGAACTAATTCCTGACTATTTATTTCATGAGTTTTGTTGGATAAAAACTCCACCGTTACAGTTGTTCGTTCCGGGCCGCCATCAGGTGAGCCTCCTATTTGTGGAGTTGTTTCAGATATAAATTGTTGACCTTGTAATACAGCACCACCAAAAACCTTCCATCTTGTATTTGCCCATTCCACTTCTATTTCAAATGAGCCGCCCTTCATCGATAACTCTTTATCTGGAATAGAATCTTCTACCAGGGAAAGTTGTGTGAATATATTATCGGATTCTTTGGAACAGGAATAAACACCAATTAATACAAAGAAAATAAAAAGCTTAAAATATCTTATCATAACACTTATTGTCTTAAATTTTTATCGAAATTATATTTCACTAATATGAAATCAGTCTGCTAACATTTCTTAGGAATATGATATTTTATTTTTCAAACTTAGCATAAGCTCAAGCAGTTTGGCAAAGGTCAATTTTTGTTAAAGTTTCTTTGATATTACAAGTATAAGCAGGTACTTCCAAGCTTAGGTTAAAATTTAGATATATAAATTCAGGTTTTAGATATTATCATCTTAAGAAGAGCAATAAATCAATTTTATCTGAGGTTAACACTGTACTACACTATAAATTGGGGAGTTTTATAAAATTTTTATTTAATTCTTCCGATATTAAAAAACAAAACTGAGTCTTTATTTTTTTAAAATAAAAACAGAAGGAGCCCAATATATTCAGGACGCCCTCTGTTTAATACTATTCTAATCGTAAATATTAAATCGTTTTAAACTTTTATAAGTTTAAAAACTAAGATAAAAGTCTCATTAAAATGAGAAACTATATTATAAGTTTCCAATTTTATCATTTATATGATAAAAATCAAAATCTACATATCCACCGATATTTTGTGTTGCAAAATTGAACAAACCAAAGCGATAACCCATAAAATGTGGTAGTGTATATGCCATTTTTAATGTTCCTCCAATAGAGTTCCAATCCTCACCATTCAGACTATAATAAAAATATGCTTCATCTTTCAAATCTTTAAAATCACAATCTATTCTGAACCATATATCATTCTGCTCGAGAGCTATTTTATCTGTTTCAACAGCTTCGTTACTATTAACACTTACCATTGTTATAAATTTATAAGCATCTTCCATTTTCACTCCCACATAGCCATATTTCCTTTGTAATGCAATCAATCCGGCACAATCGCCATTTTCCATATTGCTAACATCAATTTTTATGATAGCAGAGCTTTCGGGACCAAAAGTACGTTGAGTCAACATATTGCGAGCGCTAAGTACATCGTTGTCTATGCGTCCTGTTGTTAATCTCAGGAAACCTTTACGTTCATTCAGCGACCAATAATTATTATCAGGATTATGATTCCACTGCCATACTAAAGGCAGATCGCTATCACCCTCAGATCTATTAAAATCATCAGAAGCTACAATACCCGGAGCTAATCCTCTATTTGCCGGCAAATTTAAGGTATCAGGAACTTTTCCATCTATACCAAGTATTGGCCATCCATCCTCCCATTTTACGGGTACCAGATAAGGAATTCTACCAACTGAGCCGTAATCTCTAAATAGATAAGCATACCAATCACCTTCAGGTGTATCAATGAGTCCTCCTTGGGCGATTCCTCTATCGCGCAATGCTAATTTACCCTCATAAGGACCTTTTATATTATCGGCACGATGAATTACAACTTTTCTCATTCCACCTCTAAGCCAGGTAATATTAAACAGATAATATTTCCCATCTCTTTTAAAAAGCTGCGATCCTTCGGCGGGTAGCATTATATTATCCCCTGCCGGTGCACTGGCATTTTCAATCAGCAGCATTTCGCTACCTTCTTTTATTCCTGTAAGGTCATCTTTAAGCTCCATAAGCGTTATTCTTCCTACCCCGTGGATTATATACACTTTTCCGTCATCATCAAAAAATATAGTGTGATCATGTATGCTTGGACTGAAAGAAATTTCTTCCCATTTTCCACTTTCAATATCTGTAGTTTTATAAATATGGGTTTTCCCCGATGTAGAAGCAAAGGTGCTTGCATAATACACACCTTCATGATAGCGTAAACATGGCGCCCATGATCCTGCACCATAAGCATTCTTTCCATTTTCAAGTCGAAGCAACTCATTATCGGCAAGGGTTTCATAAGCATAACTGACCAATTGCCAATTAACAAGATCTTTCGATTTCATTATAGGAAGCCCCGGACTCATATGCATAGTAGTACTTGCCATATAATAAGTGTCGCCAACCCTTATCATCGACATATCAGGAACATCAGCAAAAATAATAGGATTTTCAGCAAAGGCATCTTCAGTTGCTGTCTCTTTACATGCTACCAAGCATAATAATATAGCAAAGCAAAAAAGTAGATTTTTCATATACTTAGATTTAAAACGTTAAACAATAAAAACAAAACAAGAAGATCAAATTAACATTTTTGTTTCCAAAAATAAAATTTACTATAAAAAACTCAGGATAGAATCATTATTTAAATTATCAATAAAATAATTTAAACCTGAGAACGCACTAATTAAATCTTTCATAATCAAAAAAATCAACATCCACATAACCACCTGTACCCATGGTGGCATAGTTGAATATTGCAAATTTACTTCCCATAAAAAGTCTTCGGTAATCAAAAATCATTTTATATTCAGGCCCTATCTCTATCCAATTTTCATTATCCAAACTATAATAGAAAGTAGCAATATCTCTATCAAGATTGAAATCGCCATCAATACGTAAAAAGATAGTATTCTGATTAATTTCAACTCTATCCATTTCGTCAACAACAACATTCAACACACTTTTTGTTGTCTGATCAAGTTCTACACTATTTGTTGTCATTATCAAATAATGCTGATTTTCGCTTTTTACTATCGACAATAATCCGGCATCCCCGTTAAATGCGCTAAAACCGGCAATATCTCCATCTTTCATATACGAAATATCTAATGCAACAACTCCCCGGCATTTTGGCCCTTCCATACGCTGGGTAATAGTATTAGGTGCCAAAAACAAATTATCAACTATTCTGCTGGTTTTTAATCTTAAATATCCCGGACGTTCGCTCAACGACCATGCTTTATTAACAGGATTGTGATTCCATTGCCAATTGATTTTTAATTTCTCTTCTGAAAAATCATCACTTTCTACTATTCTTTTTCCGGTATCGTAAGTTTTTAAAGGAGTTTGCCAGTTTAAAGGCACCTTTCCATCTTCATTGCCCAACATAGGCCAATCGTCAACCCACCTAAGGGGCATTAACAAAGGGACACGCCCAACGCCATTTCTGTCTTGGAAAATCAGACCGTACCAATTTCCATTTTCATCATCAATTATACAACCCTGTCCACAATATGGAAATCCGGCAAAATCATCTTCAAGTATCACTTTTTTCTCATAGGGGCCGCTAATGTTTTCAGCCCTATAACACAGCTGACGGCGAGGCTTACCCTGTGGCCATGAAATTTTCAATAAATAATAATACCCATTGTGCTTAATTACCTGACTTCCTTCAAGAAGACCTGTCTCTTCCTGATCCCGTTCAAAAATCTTCATATCAACACCTCCGGGTTCCACATCAGACAAATCACTTTTTAATTCGGCAAGTTGCCCGGTTCCGTAAAAAACATATATGCGTCCATCATCATCAAAAAAGAGAGAGCCGTCATGGAAATGCCTTGTGCGGGAAACTAATTTCCAATCTCCTTTTTCAGGGTCTGAAGTCTGATAAATATAAGACCTGAAAGGATGATCGTTTGGAGAAAACAAAACATAATACAAACCTTTATGATAACGAATAGAAGAGGCCCATTGTCCACGTCCATAAACAGTACCATCAATTAAATCATAGCGTGGCGTGTCCTTAAGTTTATTAAAAACATAACTTACAATTTCCCAATTCACAAGATCTCTGGACTTCATTACAGGTCCACCGGGCATTAAATGCATAGTTGTGCTTATAAGATAAAAATCACTTCCCGATCGTGTGATTGACATATCAGGCACATCGGCCCATAAAACAGGATTGGTGAAAGCTGTAACTGTATTTGTTGGTTTACTTGTGCATAGGGCCAAAACAAAAATTAAGGGCACGATAGTAAAAATTCTAAGCATGGCTATAATTTGTAGTGAATTATAATTATTTGTTTTTTCTTCAGTCATTAGTGAAAAAACTATTTATGTAAAACAAAGTCCTTAAAAAATATAACTTCAGTTATTAATAGAAAAACTGACCTTATGCTTCATAAAAATGAAGACAAAAGCTCAAATCAAAAATAAACAATCTCCTACCGGTCAATGTTAAATATTGGATAATTTGTTTATAATTATAAATATTCCTAAAAATAATAATGCCCCAATAGCAAGCAATTAGGAATTATCTGTACTATTGTCTGATTTTTTAAATCAAATATCTATTTTTAAAAGTTTTGGCAATGAATATGAAGTAATTTAAAAGTCCTGTTCAGACAAGTTGAATTGTGGAATAAAGTTTGAATAGATCTTGTGTAAAATAGGATTTAAAAAATTCTAATTAATTAAAAAAAATATTTTAGGAATATAATTTTAAATTTATCTTATGAAGAAAATTGTTTTTACTCTTGTTGTTTTATTCTTTTTTCTTACTTCTTTTTTAGCGTATTCACATCAGGTTGCCGACATTAAAAGCCCGGATGGAATGCTTCATTTAAAAATCCTTGTTGAAAACGAACAGGCCTTTTATTCAATCAGCTATAATGGAAAGAATATATTAGAAAATTCACCTTTAGGTTTATTTACTAATGAAGGAGATTTTAGTTCGGGATTGAGTTTTGTTGAATCTTTTAGTTCAAAAGTAAATAATGCTTATATACAAGACAGAATAAAACGCTCTGTCATAAATTATAATGCCAATTCGCTTAAATGTACATTTTCTAATGCTGATAATAAGGATATATCTCTTTATTTTGAAGTTGGCAATAACGATATCGCCTTTCGCTATGAACTTCCTGCATGGGGAGAAACCATGGCCTGTGTAATAGAAAAGGAATTGACAGGTTTTAAGTTTCCAGGCACCACCACAAGTTATCTATCGCCTATGATGAAACCTATGACTGCATTTGCTCGCACTTCACCAAGTTATGAAAGTGGCTATGAAGCAGGTTTAACAATTGATCAAAATCTATCTCATGAGGGCTATGTATTCCCGGGTTTATTTAATATCGATAATCATTCCTGGGTTTTATTATCTGAAACCGGAGTGAGGAGTCTTTCATGTGCCTCACATTTAAGCAATTACAGCAAAGGGCTTTTTACTATTGCTTACCCCAATCCTTTACAAAACAACGGTTTTGGAAGTAGTGGTTCACAAATAGGCTTACCCGGTGTTAGCCCTTGGCGAACCATTACAGTTGGAGAAAATTTAAAGCCCATTGTTGAAACGACAATTCCTTGGGATATTGTTGAACCTTTATATAAATCATCAAAAAAATATGAATTCGGGCGAAGCACATGGAGCTGGATAATCTGGCAGGATGGAAGCATGAATTATTCTGATCAGATTAAATATATTAATCTTGCTGCTGATTTGGATTTTGAGTTTATATTAATTGATGCCTGGTGGGATAGCAATATTGGATACAGCAAAATAGAAGAGCTGATAAAATATGCAGATTCAAAGGGCGTTGGAGTATTTTTATGGTATAATTCAAATGGTTCTTTTAATGATGCCTTTCAAACGCCCAAAAATAAAATGAACAACTCTATTGAAAGGAAAAAAGAAATGCAATGGTTACGCGATGCCGGGGTAAAAGGTATAAAAGTGGATTTCCTTGGAGGTGATAAGCAGGAGACCATGAGACTTTATGAAGATATACTTTCTGATGCAAATGATTATGGACTAATGGTTAACTTCCATGGCTCAACTTTACCACGTGGCTGGGAGCGTATGTATCCAAACTTTGTAGGTTGTGAAGCAGTTTTAGCTTCTGAAATGTTGGTTTTTAATCAGAACGTAAGAAATGATGAAGCTTTTTATGCCACTCTTCATCCTTTTATTCGTAATTCAGTAGCCTCAATGGAGTTTGGCGGAGTTATACTGAACAAATACTTAAACAAAGGAAATAGTAATGGGCAAAAACGCTTAACAAGCGATATTTTTCAATTAGCCACCGGAATTTTATTTCAAAATCCCGTTCAATTTTTTGCTTTAACACCAAACAACTTATATGAAGCCCCTTCTTTTATTATTGATTTTATGCAAAAAATCCCAACCCTATGGGACGACACAAAATATATAGCCGGTTTTCCGGGTAAATACGCAGTTCTCGCCCGCAGGCATGGGAAGTCATGGTATGTTGCCGGCGTTAATGCCGAAAAGGTTTCCAAAAAACTTGATCTTGAACTGCCTATGCTGGCAGGAGAAACTGTTTCATTATATAATGATAAAAAAGATGGTTCACCCTATTTTGAAAAAGTTAAAATTTCAAAAGACGGTCGCTTTACAGTATTAATACAGCCAAATGGAGGCTTTGTAATAAGCCCCTAATCAACAATCAAACGGATTATTTCAAAATAATGGAGATATAAATTGTTTTAATTAAAGGGAGCTACTAAATTCAGATTCCTATTTTAATATTTAATGTCAATATACTAATACTATGTCAAAAGCAACATTTCTAATAAATCGTTATAGCCTTTTCTTCCTGACAATATCATTGATATTTATAAATTCATTTAGTCTATTAGGACAAGCAAGCGACTGCGCCTCAGCGAACTGGGTTGGGACTTGGGCAACAGCACCGCAGTTAGTTGAACCACATAACATGCCGCCAAAGCCGGGTTTAACAAACAATTCATTAAGACAGATTGTAAGGGTTTCGATAGGTGGTGAAAAATTAAGACTAAAACTCAGCAACGAGTTCAGTAAAGATCCTATCACTATCAAATCGGTACAAATAGCTGTATCAACAGGAGCTTCTGCTATTGATGTATCAAGCAATAAAGAGCTGAAATTTAAGGGATCTGCTGAAGTCATCATAAAAGAAGGAGAAGCTGTTTTATCAGACCCCATTGATTTTCACTTGGATGCAAGGATGGACCTTGCCATTACTACATATTACGGCGAAACATCTTTAACAGTAAGCGGACATCCGGGATCACGCACAACTTCGTATTTAATAGAAGGAAACTCACCTTCTGTTACTGATTTTTCTGAATCTGTAGAAACAGATCATTGGTATAATATCAACAGAATTGATGTAATGGCATCCGAAGATGCATCGGCTATTGCCATTCTTGGCAATTCAATTACCGATGGCAGGGGTTCAATTACAAACAAACAAAACCGCTGGCCTGATATACTGTCTGAAGAGTTGCTCAAAGATCCAAAATCCAATAATATAGGAGTATTAAATTTGGGGATTGGTGGAAATGCAATATTAGTAGGAGGTTTAGGACCAACCGGACTCAAAAGATTTGAAAGAGATATTATAGAACAACCAGGAGTAAAATGGATGATAATTTATCATGGCGTAAATGATATTGGAGGAGTAAGATCAGCTGAAATGGCAGAAAAAAGAGCCCAAGACCTTATTACTGCATATAAATTAATGGCCAATACAGCGAAAGAAAACAATATAGTAGTTTTTGGAGCAACTATATTGCCTTTCAAAGGTAATGGATATTACAATGAACACAGTGAACATTGCCGTAATTTGGTTAACAACTGGATACTCAATAATGACCTATTTGAAGCGGTTATTGACTTCGCAACAGTTCTACAACATCCTGATGATCCATTGCGCATAATTTCATCATTCCAAAATGATGGCTTGCACCCAGATGCAGAAGGATATCAAAAAATGGGAAAAGCAGCGGCTGAAGTGTTTTTATTGAATTTGTAGGACGTCGCCAGTGTATGGCGCTGACGAATAGGGCATTTAGAGATTGTTCATTTGGAGACAGGGCATGCCCTGTCTCTACTAATACCATAAAATCACAAAAATAATGGAAGGGAAATTTCAAAATAAATATAGAATTTCTTCAGCGCGAGCACAATGGTGGAATTATGGTTGGAATGGTGCCTATTTTATTACTATTTGTACCAGAAATAAAGAATATTTTTTTGGTAAAATTAAAAATGATAGAATGAAATATACCCCTTTAGGGTCTATAGTCTATGTATTATGGCATGAAATTCCGTACCATTGCAAAAATGTTGAATTGGGGGATTTTGTTGTAATGCCCAATCATATTCATGGAATTTTAATTATTAATAAACCGCAATCGTCAATTAGCCAAATTCATGAAGATAATGTTAATACCAATGTAGAGACAGGGCATGCCCTGTCTCCAAATGCCCTGTCTCCAAATGCCCTGTCTCCAAACACAACACAATCTCCGTCATTCCTACCTGGACAAAAACGATTTCAAAATATTGGTAAAAATACAGTTTCATCAATTTTGGGATCTTACAAATCTGCCGTATCCAAATATGCTGGTCGCATGGAATTGCCCCATGGTTGGCAAGATTTGTATTATGATCATATTATTCGTGATGATGCGGAATATCAACGCATTTCTGATTATATTGTTAGTAATCCTGAAAACTGGAAGGACGACAAATTTAATTTGCATAGGGTAAATCAACAGAAAATTTGACCTGTTGATTTTTTGAATTTATGAACCTAATTGAACAACAAGATTTATTAAAATTTAAATACTATGGGATTTCCTACAAAAATTCAATTAATTAACAGAACTGCCAGTCAGCAGTGGTATGTTAATTTCCCATCAGCTGTTGCAAAAGCCATGGAATTTCAGAAGGGAGAAATTGTCGAATGGGTTATCGAGGACAAACAACGGATGACATTAATACGAACCAATCAAATTAATAAACCGGATAGCAATACGTAGAGACAAGGCATGCCTTGTCTCAAAATGCCCTGTCTCCAAATGCCCTGTCCCTACATAAATATTACGAGCTTCTTCTTCCGTCAATATCTTTAAAATCAACAATATATTTTGTATTATCACTTAATGTGATAACAGCTCCTAAGGTAGAATATTCGGGAGTAACTTCAACAATTTCTATATTTTTTATTGGTGACAATTCTTCCTTAGTCCATTCCGCATCATCCGTTTTATGGAGCATCACAGTTATTAGCAATTCCATTGGTGGATTTTGATCTAATCTTTTTTTGCGAGCAAAAATAACTGTGCTTTCTTCAGCTTCGGCATTATGATTTTTATGAACATGACTTTCGAGTTGGTCCCATCCATTATAAGATATCAGTGCTAAGCTTCTGCCGGGGATTGTTGCAGTGATTACTTTCTTATCTTTTTCTTCAAATTGATTTACAACAGCCTTCTTTCCATCAATATGAGGCAGGCCATAATGTCCGAGTGTAATTTCATATTCAAAAGCCAATCTTGTTCTATCAACCCTGATGACACCGGATGGAATAGTAATTTCGGCCAAATCTATGATATATCCTACTCCGTTATTTGGAGGCTTCCTCATAATTGCCTGACGGTATAATACATCATCAATTACACCATTAAACAACATACTTTGTAGTATAGTGAACTTTTGATTTTTCAGAGCATCATTATCGATTGCCTGCCCTGTTAAATAAAAATTCACATCATCACCACGCAAATCCCTGGGATCTAAGCTTCTGAAACTATATTCCATAGAAGTTCCTCCTTCAGGATTATGGTCTTCCCACGGAAAATGAGTATTATATGAAAGCTTTGAATAGTTAGGATCATCATAATATACCTTTCCCGGTATAATTTCGGACACTCCGGTTTTTCCACGATTAACTAATACAAGTCCCGGACTTTCAAGTACCATTTTATTAAATCCATCGCCTAAATTCTCCCACATTCCATCATTCTCTTTAGCAGTCCAAAATGGGTTATCCTCAGGCAATGCCAGGCAGATAAAAGGTAAAAACATAATAAAGGGACTTCCTGCACAGGAGTAATTCTGTATCATGTATTCACAGCGACGATAGAAACCAAGACTAGGAATATCATTATAATAAAAATCTTCACGTGTAGTAAATTGCAATAAAGATCCTGAGCATAAACGTCTTGCCCAACCCGGATCAATAAGATCGGGGTTTTTAAGCATAAACGCTACCGGAAAAGCTCCTGAAACCCATGTTCTGTAGCAAATACTTCGCGACCACATATTAACATAACCATCACGCCCGAAAAATGCCGGTAAGGCTTCCATAAGCTTTTGAGCGGATCTTTCAATGATAGCTGCAACTTCAGGATAATATTCATCACCAAAAGTTCTGTTCCATATTGTTGTATAAACAATAAAAAGACTGATAGAATAATAATTATAAGTTTGTTCTAAGTACCAACCATTACCCGAGTGATACGAGGCTATCCACAGCAAATGGCTTTTTAAAAGCTCATCATCAATTTCATATCCATATTTTTTAAGAAATGAGAGTGTTACTAAATTAAAAATACGCCAATTATTTTGTGTTGTTCTGTGATGTGCCCATTTTGAAATACATTCTACCATTTCATTTTTCTGCTCTTCGGTATAAGTTGACCAGACAGTATCAGGCATTAGCAGTAAAGTCTTAAACAAGCCTCCGAACTCACAGGTAAACTGATAATTTGAATCGGGCAATTCTTCAGGCAGAGGCAAAGAATTAGGATGTCCGGGTGTAAAAGTCCGGTAAAAATGCAAGCTATAATAATCTCTAAGATTAATTCCATTAATTGTAGTCTCGGGATCAATATGAATTAAAGGTCCAGCCAATGTAAAGGTCCTTTCCAATGCTTCAAAATCCGCCGATCTATATCTCCATTCCGGAGCATTGGGTTGTGGATATGTTTTTCCCGGTACAATTGGAAAAGATAAATGTTGCTCTAACGACTCAACATGTGAAAAGGCTCTCTCCAATAAATATTTTGCCATTTCAATATAATGGGCTCTTGTCATTCCCGTCATTGGGCTTAGCTCAAAATCAGGATTTTTTACTTCAAATACTTTTTTCATTCTTCAAGTTTTAATGCTTTAATGATTCATAACAACGTCTTAATACAACACCATATTATCACAAAACAGAAACAATATTTACTTAAACAATTATGTTATTCTTCAATTTTTGGGCTAATATTATTCCTTATTAATAAAATTCAAAGTTAATGAATATAAGATTAAGTTTGATGATTAAATAAATCATGCAAAAATAACTACTGTTATAAAATGGCTGCTTTATTTCATCCACTTTGTATTAAAATTACTTCATAAGTAATTTTATTATACTTGTGTTTTCGTCTGATCTTAATTCAAGCAGATAGACTCCCGGATAAAATCCACTACAATCAATTTTCATATTATTATCATTAATCAATCCTTGCTTTATTAAATTACCATTTACAGTATATAAGCGATATTCACTTTCGGGATAAGCCGACTCTACAACAAAGTAGTTTTCAAAAGGATTGGGAAAAACATTCCATCCCGAGAGTTCATTTAAATTTAGTTCTTCTGCCTTTGTCAGATAAGAATCAGTAAAATTAAACTTAAGGGACTTAATTAAATAAGCATTTGCCTGTCCATTCCATCTTAGATATAAATCATGTTGTCCTGAAACTCCGGTAACATCAGCTGAAAAATCCTTCCACAGGCTTTCGCCACCTGTATTTGTGATATCAATTTCTGCTATTAAGCTTCCTTCCTCTTCTATATCATCTATCCAAATTTCAAGAGTTCCACCTGCAGTTGATGAGGCAGATACTTCAACAGATGCAGGGATTCTAAAGCCCTTCCCTAAATCAATTCCACCTAACATCAACCATCCTCCTTTATCAGATACATTTGTTACAGCCTTAACATTCCCCACACTTTTTTCTTCAACTCCGAAATAATTTGTAAAACCTGTAACAGGAATTTCAAAAAACCCATCTCTGTATATATAAAGGTCGAACAAAGCCTTTTTTCCTGAAGCAAATAAGCCATTACTGTTACCTATCCACCAATTGTATTCAGGCTGTGATTTATCGAGATCAACAGTTGAAATTTCCTCCCCTATTTGCGTCCATGTAATTCCGTTATTACTAAAATACCCACGTATTTCATGGTAATCTCTCTTAAGCATCAACCACAAATCATTTCCAATATTATTATCAAGTTCATATCTTATTTCATTGTTTGTTTGCTTATCAACAAAAGAAATTCCTATTTTCTTTCCATTATTATATCCACTATATACCTTTGCAGTAAGCGACTCATTTCCATTGGTGATATATAAGCCAGCTTGCTGATCAGGGCTTGTTGCATTAAGTTCCAACTTGGTAGTTAAAGTAAAATAATAAGCCCCTTCTTTATGTAAAATATGAGTATGCCCTTTGCCGGGATCAAGAGATAACCAACCATTGCGTTCATTTAATGAATATTTTGATGCAGCTGAACGATTTAGGAAGTACCAGGTCAATTTAAGTGAAGAATCATCAAAATAATCAGATCGAGGTAAATTCCAGGAGATACCGGATTTTGGAAGATCCGGTTTCAATTGAGGTAGCGAAGTAGGTGCAGTTCCGTAAGGCTTGCCATTTTCATCCCATACAACCTGATGCAATGATCCTTGGCGACCTTTCCCTTCCCAATTGTCATTGCTTAAAGATTCAAAACTTTGAGAAAGGGCCCACCAAGTTCCATCAGCAATTTCAACAGGCTGTGTTACATGATTTGGAGCTCTTAAAGAAGCTGCAGGATCTGTTGTTGTCATAAAAAAGGGACCTAATTCTTCCCAATATTCGGGGTCATCAGTTAACTTTGAAGTCCTTAATACCCACTGTCCTCCACCAACGTTTCCGGCAATAAAATAATAATACCATCCATCGCGCTTACACATAACAGGTCCTTCAGCCCAACTGTATGCTTCTTCTGCATTTATCCAGTCGAGGTTCATTAAAGGGCCGGTTAACTGGCCGGTTTCAATGTCAATTTTTTGCATGCGATTTATCCATTTCCCATTTTTCATCAACATATAAGGAGTACCGTCATCATCAACAAAAATGGAATTATCATAACCTGTTACTGTGCTTCCTGTGACACGCGTTGGTAGCGACCACGGGCCTCGCATTGATGTGGCTTTTGAGAAATATTGCTGAGAATTTATACTGTAATAAACCCAAAAATATCCTCCAAATTCGGCTAAGGCTCCTTGCCAGATTCCACCTGCCGGCGAATCATTTATACTCCCTGTCCAATCGGCGGGAACAACCCTTGAAATAATTTCCCAATGAACCAAGTCGGTTGAATGATATATTGGAATATAAGGAGTTATATGAAATGATGAACCTGTGGAATAAAAATCATCACCAAGCCTCATCAATGTTTTATCAGGATGAGCACCCGGCAAAACTGGATTAATATAAGTTAACACCTTTCTATAAGCTTCATCAGGGAAACCACCTATCGGAGCTCCGGGTTCTATAAGTTCAAGATTACCAACAGTATAATCTAAGTTTGCACTTGCAAAAGCAATTTTGTCAATATCAAAATTATCTTCTCTGGAGCCAATAGAAAAAGTATAAGTTCTTTCTGTATCTTCTACCTGATAGCTAATCGGAGCTTGCGCATTAAGAAATTTTGATATATTAACCCATTTCCATACCATTTCTCCTACATTGCCACTTCCTGTAACGATTTCAAAAGAACTAATATGACCAACTTGCACCAAACCGTTAACAATATGCCAGTCGCCTGCATTTGTAGCTGATACATCACCAAAATTTTTTGCCAAGAAAAAACTATCATCATCCCAAGTCCCGGGTCCAATCCTAATTTTTGCATAAAAATGATATTCACCGGGTTCTTCAAAATTAAATTGAAAACTTATAATTTTTGAAAGATCTCCGGGATATGAACCATGAATAAAATCAGTTTTAGGACGTACAAAAGTAATTCCCTCTTCTTCTAAAACCTCAAAATCAGAACCTAAATCTCCTAACTCTGCTTCAATTACCAGTGGCAAATCACCACCAAAAATATTAATCGGAAATATTAGAAACAATACTATCAGCCAAGAAAAAATAATTTTCATAAATATGTTTTTTAATTTATACCTACTCTATCTTTGATAAGCCAAAGAATAGAACAGGACAAATAAACATTTTTTTTATACCATAGCTGTTTAATAATAGATACTAATTATAAAAAAACAGATATAAGTTTATTATTGTTTGGAGCGCTAATTAAAGATGAAGGAATAAATATCAGAAATAACAATATAAGCTCATTCTTAATCATTAAATTATGAGGCGAATTTGTTTTACTCCTTACAATTACTCTATTCTTCTCTAATAAAAGACGATATGAGTTTTAAAATCCAAGTTCTTAAATAATTTGTATAAGGGAAACAGATATTCATGCTTTTAAATCGAATTAAAAAATTTAACTTTATCCTTCAAAACATAAAATCTAATATTTTAAATTTTTACACCATGAGAGCATTATTTATTTTTACATGCTTGTTTGGCTTAATGCACTTTACCCATTCACAATCATTTTTAATTGAAGATCTGAATTCACTGCATGACCTTTACACCTTTGAAAAAACCAGAAAAGATTTTATAGATCCTGATCAATATACCAGATTCAAAGGGAGCCCATTTTTATCAGAAGACTTTGTTGAAGGAGAAGTTGTAATAAATGATACAATAAATTTCGAGAAAGTACCAATGCGATATAATATTTTTACCGGCTTCATAGAATATCTTGATGCAAGGGAGAAAATACTCGCAGTTAACATGAGAGGTCGCGAATTTACATTTAACTTTGGCAATCATTATTTCAAGCTTAAGAATTACAAAAAAAGAAAAAGTAATGAACGTGGCTTGCTGGAGTTAGTAGTTGATGGCAAAATTAAACTCTATCGAGAATACAATGTAGAATTTAAGGGAAAGGTTAATCCTATCGGTTACAAGGATGCACAGCCTAACAGGTTTATTAGAAAGGACGATGTTTATTTATTAAGTATTGATAATAATACTCCCGAAGCTTTTTTTACAAAAAAAGAATTGATAAGAAAATTAGAGGCTGAAAAGCTCGACATAAATGAATATTTAAATCATAACAAACTAAAAGTACGATCAGAAGAATCATTAATCAGTATTATTGAATATAGCAATGGTCTATAAGTGACAGGCTTATTAAATATTCAAATTAAAAAATGCTTTAAATAATTTTTTTTCGTAAGAATCTTAGGTTTTTATAAGTGTGGAACTTGGTTTTTCGGAATTTATTAAACCCCTCAGTCCTTCGGACAGCTCCCCTTCAAAAGGGGAGCAGTTGATAAGATCAAATGCGGAACTTTAACTAGTGGTTTAGTGAAGCGAAATCCCGTTTCCCGCCTTTGGCGGGACAGGTAGCAACGGTAGGTAAAAGCATTAATATTTACCTACAACATATATTATCCTTCCAACACTTCAGAGGGAGATTTTTCATAATATTTTTTAAAGACGGTGCCAAAATAACCAACACTGGAAAATCCACATAATTCACTTACTTCAGTTACCGTATATTTTCCTGACTTCAACAATTCCAAGGCTTCTTTTAATCTGATAGATTTGATAAAATCTGTTGGGGACAAATCTGTTAGGCTTTTAATTTTTTTATACAACAAGGAGGAGCTAACATTTAATTCTCCGGCAAACAAATCTTTTCCAAAACTCGGGTTGGAAATATTCAACTTTACAACTTCTAAAGCCTTTTTTACAAACTGATCATTCAATTCATTCCCTGAAATTTTCTCATCTCCGCTATCTTTTTTCAGTTCAAGAGCATTTTTCCTTATTAGTTCTCTATTTAAAACGATAGAACTGATACGTTTTCTTAACAAATTCATGTCAAAAGGCTTTGTCAAATAGGCATCAGCACCAAGACCTATACCATGTAAATAAGCAGCTTTTTCCGTTAGTCCGGTCAACAATATTACCGGTATATGAGCAGTTTCATAAGTTGATTTTATCAAACGACATAGCTCAAAACCATCAATTTCAGGCATCATTATATCTGAAATAACCAAATCCGGCATTTCTTTTTTTATCACTTCCCACGCTTCTCTCCCATTTGTTGCTAAACCAATGGTATAATCCTCTTCCAAGGCAGAACTCATAAATTCTCTTAAACTATCATTATCTTCAACTATAAGCACAAAAGTATCTTTATCACCTTTTGTTTTAAGATGATCTTTATTTGAAAATGCAGCATCAAAACCACTTATAGTATCATTGTCAAAAACCAAGCTTTCCCTTCCTACTAATTCGGGTAATTTGTCTTGTTCATAGCGATAGGGTATTTCTATTTTAAAAATGGTTCCTTTACTTTCTTTACTGCTAAAAGAGATTTTCCCTTTATGATTTTCCACATAGTTTTTTACTATTAAAAGTCCAATACCTGAGCCCATAATCTTGGAGTTAACAACATTATCACTTCTATAAAACTCTTTAAACAATTGTTTCTGACCAACAGGACTAATCCCGACTCCCTGATCTGCAACTGTTAACACCCAATTATTCTTTTCATTATAAAGGTGCAGATCAACCTCACCATTTTTATATGAATATTTAATAGCATTGGAAATAAGATTATCAAACACCTGAACCATTTTATCCTGATCAAGGGCAGTGAAAGCATTTTTAAGATCCGATTTAAAAGAAAGTTTTACATGGCTCCTTGCTGCAAAGGATTCAAACATTTCAATTCGCTGTTTTATTAATTCAACAACATCAATATTTTCCAAGAACAATTGTTCTTTCTTTTTATCATACTTTTGAAAATCCAACAATTGTGTTGCTATCTTTAAAAGATTATTAACCTGTTCTCTTGCCAGCGACAAATAATATTCTCCTCTTTTTGAAAGTTTTTCATCATTTTTAATTTCATCAATAGGTCCGCCAATAAGGGTTAACGCAGTTCTTATTTCATGAGTTGTATTTGCAAAAAACCGTATTTTATCTTCATTATGGAGTTTTTGTATTAAACCAATATGGTATCTGAATGAGAAATATAAAACTCCCATTATTATTATAACAACAAGTATATAGAACCACCAGCTACCCCAAAATGGCGGATTAATTCTGATAAAAAGACTCCTTTCATCAATTATTTCGGAAAGGGAATTATTATACATCCTAATTTTTAGCTCATATTTGTTTGATGGAAGGTTTGCAAAAGTAAGGAGTCTGTTCGATGAAGGAATACTCCATACATTATCACGTGTATTAAATTTCCATGATATTTTTGATTCGGAAGCCGAGAGGCCTTTTGGAATTAATTCTAATGAAATTGTTCTTTGGTCATAAGGTAAAATCAAAGTCTGAAGGCTGTCAACAGGCATTTTAAGATCAAAAATATGCTTATCTCTTATAGTTCTGCCGGAAATAATAATATCTTGAATAAATAATTTCCCTTCAGCTTGTTTAGGTTTCAGGGAATAAGGATTAAACATTATTGCTCCCTGATTTGTGCCGAATATTAAATTCCCATTATTCAGAAAAAATCCTGCCCCTTGATTAAATGAGGCATTTGCAAGCTGAATGATAGATGAATAATTTATAAACTCATTGTTTTCAGGTGAAAATCTACATAAACCATTTTCAGTTCCTAACCATAAATAATTATCTACATAAAATACACTATTCACAAAATTAGACACTAAACCCGATTCAATAGTGTATTGTATATAAGACTTATCATTCAAGTTTAATCTGATAAGTCCTCCCCCACTGGTACAACACCATATTATATCATTTAATATTAAAAAGTCATTTATAATATAATCATTCAAAATAATCTCCTGCTCACCGGAACTTTTGTTCAACAACACTAAGCCATAGGAACAGCCTAAAAGCATTTCTTCTGAATTAAGCTCCTTGATAACATAAGCGGGTTCATGACCATATCTAATAATGCGTTTTTCCTCCCTGCTATATCGCAAAACATCCTCAACAACACCAACTATCCATAAATCTCCTTCGCTATCTTCTGTTATATCAAAAATAAAATCGCCAAAATCAGGTATTTCCTCTCCCGGAAAGAAAAAATGATCTAATTTTCTACCTGTTTTTCCATCTAAAACAAAAACTCCTTCCGACCAGGTACCTGCCCATATTTTACCCCGGCTATCACCAAAAATAGATAATACAACCTTTGCCTGCCCTGTTTCATTGTTTAAAAAACCTTCCCATTTATTTGTTTCTACATGCCAACGACTAATACCATTATTTGTAGCAAACCAGATATTTCCATCATCATCTTCATGAATATCGTTAACTACATTATTCACAAGTGAATTGGGCTTATTTATAATATGTTTTATTTGAGTTACATCAAGAGCTGATTGCTCAAAAAAAGAAGCCCCACCACTATAAGTACATACCCAAACTCTCTCATTACTGTCTTTGAAGATATCATAAACTCCATTGCCATGTAAAGAAGAAGGATTATCCACATCTTCGCGGTAAACATTCAATATTTTGCTTCCGTCTCTGGCTATTTCCCACAGCCCCTGGCCATCATATCCCAACATCAAGGTACTATCACTGATCATTTCCATTGCAAGAATTGGTTGCAAGGGTAAATCATTCAACACAACATTTGTAAAAAGACCCTTATCCATGCTCAGATAAAACAAATCTCCGGGATGCGTCCCTATCCACAACCTTTGTTTTTCCTCATCATAAAACAACTTTGTAATAATAAGGGAACTTAATTTATTGTCAAAGCCATAAAAGGCCTTTTCATCACCCTCTTTGTTTAAAATTAGTATTCCGTCTGATCTTCCAACAAAAATATGCTTGTCATACCAATCTAAATTTCGAACTTCCCTATATCTTTCAGTTAATACATCCAACTCTCCTTCATTATTATACCTATATAAACCATAATTAGTGGGAATAAATAAAACTCCATCATCATCAACCAATACATTAAAAATCGTAATCCTGTTAGTACTAAGCATAGGTCGAAGATCAAAATAAAAATTAAACTGATCCGACAAATGATCATATTTAAAAAACTGTCCATTATTGGAATAAGCAATTAAACCGGAAACTCCATAAGTTAGCTTTATAGTTAAAATATCGGGTGTATTATAAGGAAGCAAATAGCTTCGGCAATCATCTTCTGTTAATCTTAAAACCCCGGTTCTGGACGAAACCCACATAAAACCTTCCTTATCTTCAATAATAGAATTGGCAGCCCTTTGAGAAACTCCATGGATATCATTAACACTGTAAAAAGTCCGATCTATATGATTTATCCCATATAAATCAGATAAATACAATGACATTAAAAGCAAAAGCAAAAGCCTCTTAGCTCGATAATGAAAGAATGAAATTTGCATGTTTTAGTAGTTTCTAACTTCTTTAACCAAATCAAAATTAAATTTTAAAAACTAAAATCACAAATCTTGATGTCAAAAGGTAAAAGCAATAAACTACAAATTACTATGCAAACAAGCAGTTATTTCCCAAAGAAATGTTAAACATTGGATGAGAAAACAAAAAAATCAGACCATAATCAATATTATTTAGAAATTGTAAAAAATAAGGCTGCCTAAATAATTTAGACAGCCTTATTTCTTTAACAATTGTTTAACAATATCCTTTTTAAAAGCCTATAAGCGTTAAAAAGATTAGTAACCAGGATTTTGCATCGCTCCTTTTTCCTCCGCACTTAGAGGAATTCCGGAATCATCATAAACACCATCAAGAAATTGTTGTGGAATTGGTCTTAAATAATGTTTTTCTTGAATATTGGGAGCTGCTTCTCTATTAAATGCTTTCGCTCGTGTAATCAAGGTTTTGGTACGCGCCAATATCTCCCAACGATGGAACTCGCCAACTAATTCTCTTGTATGCTCATTTAAAAGGAAACACATCATCCTGTCAAAATCAGAAGTATAACCTAATTCGCTAATAATTGCCTCATCAACAGCCGGTAAATTGCCAACAGAATAGCTGGTTAAATCTGATTCGGCAGTTGTTTCAGCAATATTTAAAGATTCATAATATGAATTACGATCTGAAAAAGAATTCACATCAGGATTCCATGCAGAGTTGTTTTCAAAAGCTTTTCCTCCATCTACATAACTCGCTCTGTCTTCACCATCTTTAAATTCAGCTCTTTGGCGAATAACATTTATCACATTTACTGCATCATCAAATTTATTTTGACGTATTAAAGCTTCAGCTTTAATCAAATAAGTTTCAGCAGTTCTTGCGATAATACCATCGCGACTACCGGTTTCATGATTATGATTAGGACGTGCCCCATCAAGATGTTTACTAAGAGCAGGGAACCTATTGGTTACACCGGCTGTAGCCAACAAATGATCTGAACCATCTGACCAAAAACGCACAAAAGTATGAGGTGTTGGTTTTCCTGTAAAAGAATTGAAAAAATAAGCACCTGTATGATTTTCAATCAGACTTGTAGATTTGTCAAAACGAGTGTCTGACTTGTCATTAATAATATAAATTAAGCCTAAATCATTGGTGTTATATTCATAACTATTACCGGTATTTGGATCAACACCACTCAAGGTTTCTGCTGTCGCTTGTGTATTCAGATTCATTTTTGTCTTAAAAGTTTTCCAAAAACGAGAGTCATTCTCTAAATCATACACTTGATAAAGGAAAGGACCTGTTCTGTATCTCTGGTATTCTCTTCCTCCTGCAATATCTCGCGTAAAACCGGTAAGGTTCATATACTGAGAGGGGAAATATAAATGCATTCTATTACCCTGAACAGCTGAACTGGCATTTGAGAAATTTGCAGCAAAAATAACTTCAGAGAGTGATTCATTTGGACTTCCCTGTCCGGTAAAGGCCCATAAATCTCTAAAATTATCAGCAAGTGGACGATTTGCAATCACCTCATCAGCAAGTTTTATAATTTCTGTGAGATCACCGGAAATGTGAGAACTATTCCAATCACTATTAATTTCAGATACTCTATAAAGCAAAGCTTTAGCAAGAAAATGCGCAGCAACATCTTTATATAGTCTGCCCTTCGCAGATTCACTTGCCGGTAATCCTTCATAAGCAGTCCTAAAATCCTTGATTAGCTGATTTACGCACTCTTCTCTTGAAGAACGAACAAAATACCTTTCAACTTTTTCAGATGGTTCAAGTTTCAATACAACTCCACCATAATGTTGAACCAATTTAAAATAAAAGAATGCACGTCCAAAAGCCGCTTCTGCTTGATATTCTTTTTTATTTGCATCACTCATTTCAACCACTTCTACCCTATTGAGTACTATGTTGGCCGTATTTATTCCTGAGTACATTCTATCCCACAATTCGTGAACTCCTGCTGTATTGGAATTAATTGCCACCACAAGCGAACTAAGATTAGAAGTATAATCATTCCAATCATGATTACTATTATCACCTCCAACTAAAAACTCGTCAGTTCCATAACTGGTATAGGTCGGATGCCTTTCTGTATTAAACAACCATCTGTAGTGAGAATATAGAGATGTTACGGCATCACGAACACCTTCTTCGGTATTGTAATAATCATAGTTTCTTAAAGTTTTCAATTCTTCATTAAGGAAGTCATCACCACAAGAGACAACAACTAAAGAAATGATAACTAAAACTAATAATTTCCTTATTTTAATTAACTTTTTCATACTATGTCTATTAAGAAATTTAATAACATTTAATAATAATTTCATGATGTTTAAAATTTAACATCAAGGCCTATAACATAACTCCTGTTAAAATGAAGTGTTCCAAGAGATGAATCAAGGAAGTTGTTATTCGACCACAGCATACCTGCATTATTTATTTGAGCATAAACTCTCAAGTTCCCAATATCCAAAGTATTTAACACATTTTTTGGAAGACGGTAACCCAAAGAAACACTTTGAATTTTTATATAGGAATCATCTTTATAATATGTATCTGCATAGGTGTCACCTCCTGCTTCATCCCTAATTGGTTTTTGATATTCAGCATTAGGATTATCCGGTGTCCAATAATCCAACTTCCGTTGATCTCCATACATACCGGTAAGAGCTTCACTTACATTGCGAAGGTATTTAAGACGTCCTGTAAGTAATAAATCAAAATCAAAATTTTTGTAATTGACGCTGTTATTCATTCCTACTATCCATCTCGGGTTCATATTTCCAAGAACAATATAATCGTTTGTAGCATCAAGTTTATAATCACCATTTTGATCCTTTACACGTACCGAACCAGGAGTAAATTTAGCACCATTAGCATTAAATTTTGCCATTTCTGCAAGATCTTCCGGAGTATCTTTCCAAACACCTAATCTCTCATATTTATAAAAGACGTCAATAGATTCCCCAATAAACCAATCATTGTCAACCATATCTTGCTTTCCATCACGCAAAGAAACAATTTCATCCTTTTGCCAGGCTGCATTTAAGGTTGTTTGCCATGTAAGATCTTTAGTTCTGACATTGTATGAAGTAAGACTGAGATCTACCCCGTGGTTCTTTGTTTCACCAACATTAACCGTAGTTGATGTGGAACCTGTAACCGATGGAATACTCATGCCTAAGATCAAATCAGTAGTATTAGATTTATAAACATCAATAACTCCGCTTAAACGACCCCTCCATAATGAAAAATCAATACCCGTATTTATCTGGGTTGTTGTTTCCCAACCTAATTCCGGGTTTGCCAAGGTACCGGACGGGGCGTAACCAACAATGACATTTTCTCCAAAGGGCAATTGTACTGCGTTAATCCCTCCTTTAGTTTCATAAGGTATAACAGAAGAATTACCGGTTGATCCATACCCAAGGCGGAGTTTCAACTGACTAACCCAATCAATATCATCCATAAACGACTCTTGCTCTATTCTCCAAGCAAGAGCAGCACTTGGGAAAAATGCCCATTTATTACCATCAGCTAACTGAGAAGCACCATCCCAACGACCAGATAATGTTAAAAGATATTTTTCATCAAGGCTGTAATTTAGTCGTGCCATATAAGAAACAAGCTGTCTTTCTGTGAGCCCTGACCCCCAACTATCTAAACTGGGAAGTGCACCTAATGCATACCATAACTGGCTTGGCAATTCTACTCCCTGACCTGCTTGATTATCATTTTTAGCAGTCCATTTTGAAGCAGTTTGAAGTAAAGTCAAACCAAAATCATGTCTGTCAATAGTTTTATTATAATACAATAAATTATCGACAGTATAGGAGAAATTAACATTTCCACCATAACGCGCATAAGCAGTTCCTCCTCTTACTACCGAACGGGCATCATTAAAGACTCCATTACGAAAACTCCTATAATCAGGTCCAAAATTTACACGATATTTTAAACCTTCAAAAATATCAACTTCTGCATACAAAGATGCTAAAGCACGGAGAGTCTCTCGTTCATTAGTTGAATACTTCCACTCATCAATAACATTACTAACCCTTGACTGACCTCCAGGATATGGAACTAAATTTCCACTACTATCATAAGGTAAGGCATAAGGATAAATTCTTGCAGCTGAGAAGATAAGACTTTCGGTCATTGACATAGCTTCACCTGCTCTGGACTGGCCATAATCTTGCATAGAATAGGTAGCATTAATATTAAGTCCCATTCTAAACCAACTTTTTGGACTGAATTCAACATTTGTCCTTAAGGTATATCTTTGATATTCTTGTCCCTTTACGGTTCCTTGATTATCCAAAAATCCTATAGAAGCATAAGCCTTAAAATTATCTGTACCGCCACTTCCACTAACAGTATGAACTTGAGTAATATTAGGCTGAGTTACTTCTCCCATCCAATCAAATTTCTCCAATTTTGAGGGATCCCAAGATGAACCCGCCCATCCTTTTTGAATATTACCCCAAGCAACAGGATCAGCTGTAAATAATTCAATAAATCCATCATTACTTAAACTTGGCGAATTACCGGGAGCATATTCAGTAGGGTCCCTGAAATGCATACCCCATCTGATAAAATCAATATATTCCTCTGTATTCATATACTCGGAGCGCCATATCATGGATTGAAAAGAAAGCGAACCGGAATATTCTATATTTACCTCACCGGATTTGCCTTTTTTGGTGGTAACAAGTACAACTCCGTTAGCTCCTCTTGACCCATAAATTGCAGTTGCTGAAGCATCTTTAAGAATATCAATAGATTCTATATCAGCAGGGTTAAGACTTTCAATTCCGGAAGCTGACATAAGTGGAATTCCATCAACAACATAAAGAACTGCTCTGCCTGCTGTTATAGATCTAAAGCCACGGATAGTGATTTCCCCAAGTTCACCAGGCCGCTCATTAATAGTGACATCAACCCCGGCAGCCCTTCCAACCAAAGCCTCCGTAGCGTGATTAACCGGACGAGCTACAAGGTCTTCATTACTCACCCGTACAATAGCACCTGTAACATCACTTTTCTTTACTGTGCCATAACCTACAACAATAACCTCATCCAAACCCAATACAGATTCAAATAAGGTCACATCAATAGAGGCTCTGCCACTAATATCAACCTCCTGATTATCAAATCCAATAAAAGAAAAAACAAGCGACCCTTGCAAATCAGGAACTGAAATCTGATAAACCCCTTGTGCATCAGTAATTACACCAATGTTTGTTCCTTTAAGGACAACATTGACACCGGGCAACGATTCTCCGAAAGAATCTATTACCTTACCTCCTATTGTTTGATTGCCGGTTTGAGCCTGCAAAGCAGTAATAGGAATTACCAGACTTAAAATTAAAATCTTCAATAAAAAGAAATTTTTTATTGAGCGAAGATTTTTTAAACAGATCATTTTCTTCATAATTTTAAAAGTTTTTTAATTTTTAAAAATTTCTAAAGGAAACGTTTTTCCTTTCATAAGAACAAATCACTTTTACATATTTTTTCATATATAGATACCAATTAACAAACTTACAACAGTTTAAATTCCATATCAATACATTAAATGACATATTTGTTAAACTTTTTGACACACTTATTAAGCATTGTTTGTGAATAAGAAAACAACCGAAAGTGCATTTAGCTAAATTAGAGATAGTTGCAAAACAACAATAAAAGTATTTATTACTTTAATTGTTAAAACTGTTAACGATTTAAGCTTCTTGAAAATAATAGGCTAAAGAAAGCCCTCAGAACAAACACAGCTATTGCTGAACAAAAATTAACATTTTGAAAACAGGATGAACAAGGAAAAAAGGACAATGAACAATGAACAATGAACAATGAACAATGGAAAAATGAAAAATGAACAAGGAAAAATGAACAAGGAAAAATGAACAAGGAAAAATGGACAAGGAAAAATGAAAAATGAAAAACAACGAATAATCGTAGAGACGTTGCATGCAACGTCTTTTTACATGACATGTCGTGTCTGTTTAGGTTTTTTGAGAGAAGCGAAATCCTCCCTCCTTTGGCGGGACCGGGATGGGTTTTGGGTTTAGAGTTTAGAGTTTAGAGTTTAGAGTTTAGAGTTTAGAGTTTAGAGTTTAGGGTTGATTATTAGTTGATTAGCAAATTAGTTGATTAGCAAATTAGCAGATTAGTTAATTAGCAAATTAGTAGATCAGTAGATGTGATAATTAGTTGATTAGGAAGTTAATAGGCTGAAAGCCTACAGGCTTGAATTATGCAAATAACTCCTCCCCTGCAAAGGGGAGGTGCTCGAAGAGCGGAGGGGTAGCGCAGCGAAATCCCGCCGAGGCTTGCCGAGAGCGGGAGGTTAAATCTTCATAGACAGGAGATATTAACTAACCGGAGAGCGAGGCAATTAATTAAATATGGAAACATTCTGAAAGTTTGTTGCAAGAAATAGAAAATAATTTTGGGGAGTATCCCATAAACTGTGTAAGTAATTAATCAGGGGGTTAAAAGTCCGGAC
>CAZODA010000002.1:0-155107 GCA_964578485.1 uncultured Alkalitalea sp.
CTTTATTTGGGTAATCTTTCGGCTCAACGCGACTGGGGGCATGCAAAAGATTATGTTAAAGCTATGTATTTAATTCTTCAGCAGGAAAAGCCTGATGATTATGTTGTGGCCACCGGAGTAACAACCGAAGTTCGTGAATTTGTTTCAATGGCCTTTGCACGCCTTGGTTGTGTAATTGAATACAGGGGCAAGGATGTTGAAGAAAAAGGTTATATAGTAGAATGCAATAACAAAGAGTTTGCTCATTTAAAAGGTAAATGTGTTGTTGAGGTTGATCCCCGGTATTTTAGACCCACAGAGGTAGAACTTTTAATTGGCGATGCAAGGAAAGCCAAGACTCAGTTGGGGTGGGAGCCAAAGTATGATTTGGAAGCATTAGTTAAAGACATGGTAGATTCTGATTTAAAGCTGATGAGGAAGGAGAAATATCTGAAGCAAGGGGGATATGAAACTTTAAATTATTTTGAATGATGAAAAAAACTGATAAAATATATATTGCAGGTCATAATGGCTTGGTTGGTTCTGCCATTACAAGATACTTAAAAAAAGAAGGATACAACAATTTAATTTTAGTCAACCGTTCACAATTGGATTTAACAAAACAAGATCAGGTATATTCTTTTTTTGAAAAAGAACGCCCTGATTTTGTGTTTTTAGCTGCTGCTAAAGTTGGGGGTATTATGGCCAACAATACTTACCGTGCCGATTTTATTTATGATAATTTACAGATACAAAATAATGTAATTCATGCCTCTTGGAAATATTCAGTAAAAAAATTGTTGTTTCTTGGAAGCTCTTGTATTTATCCCAAAGAATGTCCACAGCCCATGCGTGAGGAATATATGCTTACATCGCCATTGGAATATACCAATGAGCCTTATGCAATAGCAAAAATCGCCGGCATAAAACTATGTGAATCTTTTAACATTCAATATGGCACTGATTTTATTCCTGTTATGCCAACCAATTTATATGGCCCCAATGATAATTATGATCTTTATGAATCTCACGTTTTACCTGCTTTAATGCGGAAAATGCATTTAGGAAAAAATCTTATGGAAGGAAATATGGAAGCTTTGCGTAAAGATTTTACACTAAAGCCGGTAAAGGGCTTTGATGCAGGACTTTCCGATAAAGAATTAATTCTCTTCCTTCAGAATTTTGGAATATTTTTAACAAATGGAAAAGTAGATATTAAATTGTGGGGAAGCGGAAAGCCGCGTCGTGAATTTCTTCATTCCGATGATTTGGCCGAAGCAGTAATTTTTGTCATGAATAGAATAAGCTTTCAGGATATTGTTAAAGAACGGGGATTAAAAGAAATTCGTAATACACATATAAATATTGGAAGTGGAGAGGATTTATCTATTTCAGACCTTGCCATTATGATAAAGGATGTCATTGGTTTTGAGGGAGGATTATCTTGGGACCATTCAAAACCTGATGGAACTTTTAGGAAATTAATGGATGTTACTCGTTTAAAAAATTTGGGCTGGCAATATAAAATAAGTCTTAAAAAAGGAATTGCTGATGTTTACAGGATTTATTGCGACAGCCTGAAATAATATACTAATCATGAGCAATATGAGTTTTGATGAATTTATAAACCGTGAAGGAACACGATCAATAAAGCTTGATTTTCGTGAACGACTGTTCGGACGAAAAGATGTTATTCCCTTGTGGGTGGCAGATATGGATTTTGCTGTTCCTCAGGCTGTTCAAAAAGTTATGCAACATAGATTAGATCATCCTATATATGGATACAGCCATCTTCCTCCTTCCTTTTATGAGGCAATTCAAAAATGGCTCCTGCGGCGTTTTAATTGGGAAACAGATCGCTCTTGGATAGAATATTCACCGGGGGTAGTTCCAAATTTAGGCTTTGCTGTTCAGGCACTTACAAAAATAGGCGAAGGAGTTATTATTCAGCCACCTGTTTATCCGCCTTTTTTTGGCGTAATAAGAAATTCAGGCAGAAATATTGTAGAAAATCCTCTTAAAGAAACCAAGGACGGTTATGAGATAGATTTTGATCATTTTGAACAGCTTGCATCGCGCCCCGAAAATCGTCTTTTACTTCTTTGTCATCCTCACAATCCGGTTGGCAGGGTATGGACAAAAGAGGAATTATTACAGCTTGGTGATCTTTGTCTTAGAAATAATATTACTGTAGTATCTGACGAAATACATGCAGACCTGGTTTTGTATGACAATAAGCATATTCCATTTGCTTCTCTGTCGGAAGAGCTCGCCAATATTACCATAAGCTGTATGGCACCAAGTAAAACCTTTAATCTTGCCGGTTTAAATACCTCTTATATGATAGTCCCAAATGAAGAGCTTTTAAATGCTGTTAAGTCACAAATTCAGAGTCTTCATTTGAATATGGGGAATGTTTTTGGGGGTTTAGCCCTTGAAACTGCCTATAATGAATGTGAAGGATGGCTCGAAGAAGTAATTTCATATCTTGAAGTTAATTGCGATCTCGTAATTCAGTATATAAATGATTTCCTTCCTGAGGTTAAAATCACAAAACCTGAAGCAACATATTTATTATGGTTAGATTTTAGAGCCTGGAATATGACCACAACGCAGCTTAAAGATTTTATGGTAAATAAAGCAGGTCTTGGTCTAAATGATGGGTTTACCTATGGTAAAGAGGGCAGAGGATTTATGCGAATGAATATTGCAAGCTCTCGATCTTTGCTTGATAAAGCACTTCATCAGCTCAAGGAAGCACGTAAAAGTTTATAAATTCTTCTTTACTACTCTTTTTTTTTTATTATATTTTTTTGTGACAAAAAATATTTTCCTTCTTTTTTCGAAAAATTGATAAAGAATAGCGGTTTTGTTACAACAATAGGTTTTGAATCAGAGCTATTATTAGTTAATTTTATCTTTTCAGTACTCAATTTAACAAATCAAACATTATTGACTAAAATTCTTTAACTATGAAAACAAGGATTTCGTTTATCAAGCATTTTATAATGATGCTTTTTCTGATTTTTTTCGGTTCAAACATTGTTATTGCTCAAACCTTAAAGCATTCATACACATTTGAGGATGGCACAGCAGATGATGTTGTTGGTGGTGTTGATGGTGTACTTCACGGAGATGCTGTAATTGAGGATGGATCATTAATTCTATCAGGTACAGGCTTTGTAGCACTTTCGGGTAAGGAAATTAACATTCCTGCTTATGAGAGTGTAACAGTAGAGGTGTTATTTACGCAGGTTCCGGACTTTGGAAATCCCAATACCAATATTTTCGCTTTTGGAAGATTTGAGAATGATTGGATGGGAACAGATTATTTTATCTATCAGTCAACCCGCGATGATAGAACTAACAGAACCAGTGTTTCAACAGGGAACAATGAAAATCCCTGGGCTACAGAAACAGGTGTTCATTCGGAAAATATGGTAACTGATACCAATAAGCATTATGCTGTTTGTATTGTTACTCCCAATGACATCTCCTTTTATTTTGATGGTAAATATATTGGAACTGAGGCTTTCACCGGTAATAATTCCCTTGCTACCATAAGTTCTGATACCGCTCTTATAGGCTCAGGTGTTTATCGCCAGGATCCAAAATGGCAGGGAGCAATTCATGAATTTAATATTTATGAAGGTGTATTTAGTTCTAACGATGTAGAACAACGTTTCCTTGACATTATGGGTGAAGATTTTTTTGAATCACGACTTGCTTCTTTAACAACAAGTAGGGGGATTATGGATCCTGTTGAATTTGATTCTAACCATACAGATTATGAAATATATGTGCCCTATGGTACAACTTCGCTCAGACTTTTCCCAAAACCTTTGGTTGGTGGTGCTTCTGTAAAAATATTTGACTTTTTAGGATTTGAAATGCCTTCTGATGGTACCATCGATTTTGATGAAAATGGTATTGATTTGGAAATTAATGTCACAGCTCTTGATGGTTTGGTTTCTACTACTTATTATGTTGGTATCTTTCATGATGAGCCTGATGAATCAGCGATTTTAATCGACATTGAACTTTCCGCCGGGGTTTTAAGTCCTGAATTTTCCCAGGATATTTTTGAATATCAAGTTATTGCTCCCAATGGAATAGGATCTGTTGAACTTACAGCAATTCCGGGATGGGAAAATGCAAATGTTGAAGGTGATGGAGTTGTTGAAATTGTTGATGGAACAGGAAAATCCACAATAGTGGTTACTTCTGAAGATGGTAAAAACAGTAATACTTATACATTAGATATCTATGAATCCGTTATTACCACCGATAAATATTTCTATATTCAGCATGAGTCTTCAGGTCTTGTTATTGGAGAAAGTGGGGAGGAATGGAATAAGATCCGTATTTACCGACCCATAATAAATGAGCCTGATCAATTATTTATGTTTGAAGATAGTGGGGTAGAAGGACAGTATTTCCTAAGGAATCAAAATAACAACTATATATCCCTCGTGCCCGATAATGAATGGGATATGGCAGTTTATCCTGAGCTCAAGCAAGAAGCTGACAGTTGTCGTTTTGAATTCTTGGAATTTGAACCCGGTCGTTTCCACATTCTTCTTGTTGGTCGAGCTGCTCATGATAATAAATATTTAGGCACTGATAATAATAATGTAGGTGGTGGAATTTTTTCCAATAAAAGTACAAGTAGTTCTTTAGCTGTTTGGTCGGTGAGAATACCTGCAGATCTTGTAGGTCCATATGATACAAATCTGGCTGATTTATCCGCAAGTATTGGTGAAGAAGTAGTAGATCTGAATCCTGTATTTAATCTCAGTCATACTGAATATTACCTTACACTTCCGGAAGGAACCACCTCACTTACTATCGATGCTGAACCAAGGAATCCAAATGCAACGGTTGTCGGAACAGGAACTATTGATCTTGAAAATGAAGGTGTTATTGTAATCACTGTAAAAGCAGAGGAAGATGCTGAATATTTCAAGGAATATAATATCAACTACTTTGTTGAGCAAGAATTAGTTTTACGACATTCCTATACTTTTGCAGATGGTACTGCTAAAGATGTTATAGGCGGAGCCCATGGAATAATAAACGGTGGTGTTATTGAAAACGGCGTGTTTAAATCTAAGAGTGATGATGATTATATCATTTTACCGGCAGAAGAAATTGCCATAAATAATTTTCCATCCATAACTCTTGAAGCTTATGTATATACTGATGGTGAAAACCCGGGCTATACCATGCTTTCCTACTTTGGAGGTTTAAATGGATCTAATTCGTTTTGGATGCAGCTTACACGTGGTGATAATCACAGTCAGTTTGAAATTGCAACCGGTGAGACTTCAAAAGTTGAAGGTCCACAACCTGAAATGGATATGTATCATCATTATATTGTTGTGCTTACCAATGATTATATGTCGGTTTATATTGATGGTTCCCTAATTGGACAAACTGCAATGTTGCCTAATTCATATATCGGTGGTATAAGTACCGAAAATGCATGGTTAGGTAAGGGAGGATATCCCGATCCTACATGGTTGGGCTCATTATTTGAATTCAATATTTATGCCGGCATAATGGATGAACAGACAATTGCTCTCAGATCAACAGATTTCCCACAAGATGATGAATCAAGCATTGCCACTCTGTCGGATTTAACTGTTAATGGTGAGACTATTGAAGGATTTCATTATGCTAATTTAAATTATTCCCTAATTGTTTCCGGTAATGAAATTCCTGTAGTTGATGCTGTTGTTAGTTATGAAGGTGCATCTTATGTAGTTGATAATGCCAGCGAAATACCCGGAACAACAAATGTTGTTGTTACAGCAGAAGATGGTTCTACAACAAATACTTATACCATAGAATTTATTGCTGATGAAGAAACTAAATTTGAAACTCAAACAATAACAAAATCTATTATTGTTTATCCAACTGTTTCTTCCGGGGACTTTTATTTTGAAGGTGTTGCAAATTCTGCGCTGATTACCATTTATGATATGTCAGGACGTATTTATAAAAAGCTTCAGGCATCTAATGCCGGTAGATCCTTTTCTATCGAAAACAATGGAATTTACATTGTTACAATAGAAAGTGAAGGAGCTTTGCAATGGTTTAAAGTGATTAAAAGTAATTAAATTTTAAGAGTATTATTTGATTGTTAAAAAGAAGCCGTCTCATTAGGACGGCTTCTTTTTTTCATTATCGGTAGGGGTATGACATATCCGGTTAGGGTTAATTAGTTGATTAGCAGATTAGTTAATTAGTTGATTCAATTACGAAGACGAATTACGCGGTCGTTGAGCGGAGTCGAAACGTCCGAATTAACACGATTTTACAATAGCTCTCACCATACCTGTCCCGCTACAAGCGCGAGGCAAGCCTTGGCGTGATTTCGCTTCGCTCAAAAACCTAACGGAATGCAAGATAAGATACAATTATAAGTTTTACTGATCGTTCAATTCTTATCGGAATGGACTTTACATATCGGTTCTTTTTTATCAAGGTATTATTCTTATTAGATGGTTTTTTATTATGAACCGACTCGATTTTCCGCAATCCGTAGGATTGCAACGCTCGGTAGAAAATATGTAAATAACTCCTCCCCTGCAAAGGGGAGGTGCTCGAAGAGCGGAGGGGTTAAACCTAAAGGTTACTCAGGCGTTTCAACTTCGCTCAACGACCGAGTAATGCGTAATTTAATGACCCTAAACCCGTTCCGTTGCAACCTGTCCCACAAAGGCGGGAGGCGGGAGGCGAGAGGCGAGAGGCGAGAGGCGGGATTTCGCTTCGCTCAAAAACCCCCGACGCCTTGAAGAGGCAAAATTCAGCGAAGCTAAATTTTGCGATAAGTGAGTGCAGTGGGCAAACTTGTTTTGTTTCAAAACAATTGGATTTAACTTTTCATTCTTTCTCTTTCCATTTAGTTCGGGCTAAAATATTAAAGATTCTTAATTCCGGAATTTTTGTGATGTTTTGATTCTTATTAAATAAGTATATTTGTATTTTTGTTATTTTAATTTAGTCTAATTAAAATAAACAAAATGATAAAACAACTAATATTATATATAGCAGTCGCAACAGCAATGATTTCCTGTAAAAAAGAAGAAGATACCATAAAATTAAAAGAGGGAAGGAAAGTAGAGTTTATAGATGTTTCTTCATATTCAGATTGGATATATTTTTCTTTTTCCAAGGGGGAAGTTGTTGAAATAACAGACTATCAAAGTAGTTTGGATTGGGACATAGCTTTTCATCGAGGTGATATCCGCACTAATGGAGGTGTTTCAGGTATAGGAGCTTCCGAAGTGATAAACAGCAATGAAAAAGATTGGGAAAAAGTATCAAAAGCTCCTGATTTTGGTTATTCCAAAGATGAAATAGGCTTAATAACTATTTCATTTACAGGAGAAGGAGTGATTGAGGAAGAACAGCCTTATTCTCCTGTGTTGTCAACTTGGCTAGAAATTGATACAAGCAACCCACCTCCTGTATATATTATCTCAAACTGGATTTATGTAACGAAGACTTCGGATGGGAAATATGTAAAACTTCAAATTTTCGACAACAAAAATGAGAAGGATAAAGCCGGCTATGTAAGCTTTAGGTACTTATATAATGCAGATGGATCTGAAGATTTTTAATTTTCAATTTCAAAATATTTTATAACAATCAATAAAAACACTGAATGAAGACTATATTTTCAATATTATTTTTCAATATATCTGTAATATCTTTTGCTGCTGATTTTCAGATTAAAGGGAAAATTATTGATTGTAGTTCAAAAGATGACTTGTATTTAATAAATGTTGGTTTGTTAGGTACTTCCATTGGTTCTGTTACTAATGAAAGCGGTGAATTCATTTTATCAGGTATAAAACCCGGAGAATACACTCTTGTTGCATCTGCTTTGGGTTTTGAAGAGCAACGAGTTAAAATAGATTTAACTACCTCTGAAACACATGAAATAAATCTTAAATTATGTGAGAAAGCAATTGATTTGGATCAGATAGTTGTTACGGGCACTCGTACAGAAAGATTTTTAAAGGATGCTCCAATTCAAACCCAATTAATATCATCTAAATCAATTGAAAGGATGCAGCTTTTCAATTTTCGAGATTTATTGGAGTTTGAATTGCCCGGTATTGAATTTAACAACAATGGGGGCTTTGCTAATATTAACATGCTTGGTTTTAGTGGAAAATACGTTCTGTTTTTAATTGATGGTGAAAGAATGGCTGGTGAAACATTCGACAACATTGATTACAACAGAATAGATTTGGATAATGTTAGCAGGATTGAAATCGTTAAAGGTGCCAATTCGTCTTTATATGGTTCAAATGCTATTGGAGGAGTAATCAATATTATTTCAAAGAAACCGGAGGAAAAGATAGAGACCGCAATGAATTTAAGGACCGGCAGTAATAATGAACAGGTTTACAGGTTTTCCATAGGATCGGAGCTCAACTTTGGCTATCTCAGTTTTACAAGCTCATTTAAATCGGTAGATCCTTATCTCTTAAAAGACACACAAGCCTTAACCCAATATTATGATGATGGTAAAACAGTAGTGTTGCCTATTCAGGAAAGCTATATTGCCGGATTTAAAGATTACAATTTGTCTCCAAAATTTGGTATAAATATTTCTGAAAATGCTGATATTGAAATCAGGGGAGGACTTTTTTTCAAAGAAAGGAATCCAGGAGGATTAACCGGTACCAAGATTGCAGATGATTATTATAGCTATTCAGCAGGTATAAAAGGCAATTATAAATTTTCCAAAAACCGAAATATATCTTTTTCTTCAATTTATGACAGCTATGATAAATACAAAATATACAAGCTTTTGAATGAAAAGGAAAAGAACTATAAGAATCAGCATATCAGCTTGGGCTTAGTATATAATTACAATTGGGATCAAGGTCATTCTTTAATTGCAGGAAGTAATTATTTTTCTGACAACTTGCTGACTTATATGTTTGTAAGTGATGGAAGTAATACTCAAAAGACTGCATTTACCTACTCAGCTTTTCTCCAGCAAGAGTATGTTTTAAAAACAAATATTGTTTTTGTCGGAGGCTTACGTTATGATTTTCATTCTGAGTTTGGTAGTCATCTAAGTCCCCGAATTTCATCCATGGTCAAGCCTTTCCCCTTATTAACACTTAGGGCAGGGTATGCAGGAGGCTTTCGTTCGCCAACTTTAAAAGAATTACATACAGATTGGTTTCATCCCGATGGAGGAGGCTTTCAAATACTTGGTAATAAAGATATGAAAGCTGAAAAAAGTAATAACTACAATATTTCGGCTGAGGTAGATGTGGGGCGCTTTGTTTTCACTGCGATGAGTCAATATTCTTTTATAGATAATATGGTTAATACCCTGTGGTTGAATAATGATACTGTAATCTATGCTAATATCGGGAAAGCAAAAGTTTTAAGTTCAGAAATAATGATTACTGCTCGTTTATTGAACAATGTAAATTTTAAAGGAGGATATTCATTTATACATGATAACCTTGGATCTAATTCAGTTAGCAGACCACATTCCGTTACAGGAAGCATAGAGCAAATAATAAATATTTATAAACACTATAATTCTATTTTAAGCTTGAGTGGAAAATATTTTAGTAAAGTTGATATTTATGGAAAAGGTTTACTGAGCGATAGTTCTGTTGAAGTTGAAAATAATGAGGGTGAAATATATAAGGTAAAATATGAAGCATATTCCATCTTTCGATTAGCTTTTTCTCAATCCTTACCGCGAAAGTTCACCATAAATGCAGGAATAAATAATTTGCTTGATTACAAAGCTAAATTTTCAGGTTTTTATTCAAGTATATCACCCGGACGAACATATTATGTAGAATTGAAATGGAGATTTTAATTGAAAAGAAATGCGAGCTAATAAAAAACATCTTTTGTTTGTTACAATAGCAATCATTGTAATATCAATCTTAACAATCGGATGGAATAAATATGCATCTACAACAAAGATTGCACTAATAAATTTTCAGGATTATCAGGTAGCAAATATCTCATTATCAAACAATGATAAGTTTATAAAATTTGAAGAGCTGCCGATTGATCTTATTAACAAAACAGGCAAATTTGATTTTATTTTAATTTTTGGAATGGGATTAAAATTAAATGAAAATCAAAGAAATTATCTTTCAAAACTTTCAGAAAGAGAGCTTCCTATTTATACTTTTTCTGCAACAAATCCTCAAAATAATATTAACAATTTATCAGCTTATGACCTTAAGTTGATTACTGCTTATATGACAGCAGGCAATAAGGTGAATTATCAAAATATGGCACGCCATATTCGGCGCAATATTGATAAGAAAAGATTCTTTAGCGAATATCCGGAAACTGCAAGTGAAAAAATCAGTGATGCATTTTTTCATATAGATGAAAAAATTGCAATAAGAGATATTTCAAGATTTGAAGACTATCTAAAAAGCATTAACGCATATTTTCCTTATGGCAAAAAGTTAGCCTTAATGGCCGGTATTCATGATCCTTTTAGTGGCAACAAGGCTCATATTGATAGTATTATTGCATCATTTCGCGATGCAGGAGTAAATGTTTATCCTTTTGTCAGTTCAGAAAAAAGATTAGAATTTTTAAAAGAAATTAATCCTGATGCTGTAATATTCTTCCCTCATGGGAGGTTACTAAACAACAATCCTGATGAAGCTGTAGCATGGTTGAAAAGTCAAAACATTCCACTTTTTGCTCCAATTTCAATTCTACAATTAGAAGAAGACTGGCGTAATGATCCTATGGGACTGTTTGGAGGCTTTATGGGTCAGACAGTGGTAATTCCTGAAATTGATGGTGCCGTTTATCCTTATGTTGTTGTTGCACAGGAAAGGAACAAGGATAACATTTATCAATTTAAAGCCGTGCCCGAGCGTTTAAAAAACTTCACAGGCATAGTTGCAAATATGATGCGCTTAAAAGATTTGGACAATAAAAACAAAAAGGCAGCTATTTATTATTTCAAAGGGCCCGGGCAAGAAACTTTAGCGGCGCAAGGATTAGAGACTATTCCTTCTTTATATAATTTTTTAAAGCGTTTACAACAGGAAGGATATACCATAAAAAATCTTCCCTCTTCTGTAAAAGAATTTGAAAAATTATTGATGACTCAGGGTGCCGTTCTAAGTACTTATGCACAGGGCGCCTTTGATGATTTTCTCAAGAATGGCAATCCACATCTGATAAAAAAAGATACTTATGAAGCATGGGTAGAAGCATCTTTAACCGAAAGTTCTTATGAAGCTGTAACTGAGATTTATGGTGAAGCTCCGGGTTCGTATATGAATGTCGAAAAAAATGGAGAAGAGTATTTAGCCGTTTCCCGTATTGATTTAGGAAATGTAGTCTTACTTCCTCAGCCTGTTGCCGGTCTTGGTGATGATGAATTTGCCATTGCCCATGGTGCAAAAATGCCCCCTCCTCATACCTATATCGCATCTTATTTATGGGTGGAAAATGAATTTAATGCCGATATCTTAATTCATTTTGGAACACATGGAAGTTTAGAGTTTACACCGCAAAAACAAGTTGCTTTAGACAATAATGATTGGGCAGATCGTTTGGTAGGCACTATTCCTCATTTTTATTATTATACTATAGGAAATGTAGGTGAAAGTATGATGGCAAAACGTCGTTCATACGCAACAGTAATATCATATCTTACTCAGCCTTTTACTGAAAGTAAAACCCGTTCGCAATTCTATGAGCTTCGTGAAAAAATTCGTGACTATTATAAAACCGAGGAGAATGAAGCTTTTCATAAGGAATATTCCTTGGAAGTTAAAAAACTTGCTATTGCTATTGGGCTTCATCGAGATCTTCGTCTCGACAGCGTGATGACAACACCATATACTTTTGAGGAAATAGAAAAAATTGAAAATTTTGCCGAAGAAATTGCCAATGAGAAAATGAGCGGTCTTTTATATACTTCAGGAGAACCTTATAGCAATGAATTGATAAAATCCACTGTTATAGCAATGAGTTCCGAACCGATAGCCTATGGTTTATCAATACTTGATAAATTAAGAGCTAAAGTTACTGACGAAGAATTAAAGAAGAATGTGTTTTTTGCACAACATTATTTAAACCCTTCAAAAGAATTGGTAGAGCAAGTTTTGGGAGGAAAATCCGTTACCGAGGATATGGTTTGCGATTTTGCCGATATAACAAAAGAAGAACTTAAAAAGGCAAAAGAAATTCTATCAACAAAAGCTCCTTCAACTCCATTTAGCAGTGGTAATTCAAATGAAGCTTCCTTAGGATTCAGCAAAGAAGAAAAAGAAAAAGCACAGGCTGTTTTAACCGTAGAAAATACAATCTTTAATATAGAAAAATATAAAAAAGCATTAGAAGAAAGTCCTGAACTGGAATTTCAAGCTATGCTCAATGCCATGGCCGGAGGATATATTGCCCCATCATCCGGTGGCGATGCAGTTGCAAATCCGCAATCTGTTCCTAGCGGTCATAATCTCTACTCAATAAATGCAGAAGCCACTCCAACTGAATTAGCATGGGATAGAGGAGTAAAACTTGCCCAGACCACAATTGAAAATTACAAGAAACAGCACAAGGTTTATCCTCAAAAAATAAGTTACACATTTTGGAGTAGTGAATTTATTGAAAGTGAAGGTACAACTATTGCCCAGGTACTTTATATGCTTGGAGTTGAACCTGTCCGAGATGTATTTGGCAGAGTATCTGATTTGCGTTTGATATCGGCAGGGGAGTTGGGCCGCCCGCGAATTGATGTAGTCGTTCAAACCTCCGGTCAGTTCAGAGACTTGGCTGCATCGCGCTTAATGTTGATTTCCAAAGCGGTTGAAATGGCAGCAAATGCAAAAGATGAAGAATTTGAAAATTTAGTGTTAAAAAGTACTGTTGATATAGAAAGGCAGTTGGTAGAACAAGGAGTATCACCCAAGGAAGCACGTGAAATGTCAACAAAACGAATATTTGGTGGCATAAACGGAATGTATGGCACCGGCATTCAGGAGATGATCACTGCCGGAGATAAGTGGGAAACAGAAGATGAAATAGCACAAAGCTATATGCAAAATATGGGTGCCGAATATGGCAGTGATAAAGCTTGGGGCGAATTTTACGAAGGCTTGTTCAGATCAGTACTCGCCAATACAGACATTGTTGTACAACCGCGCCAAAACAACACTTGGGGTGCCCTCAGTCTCGATCATGTTTATGAATTTATGGGAGGCCTTAATCTTGCTGTTCGAAATGTAACAGGAAAAGACCCGGAAGCTTATTTTGCTGATTACAGGAATAGAAATCGTGTAAAAATGCAAGAATTAAAAGAAGCGATTGGTGTGGAGTCGCGTACTACAGTTCTTAACCCTGAATATGTTAAAGAAATAATGAAAGGCAGTGCAGGCACAGCGGCACAAATAACTGAAATTGTAACAAATACTTATGGCTGGAATGTAGCCAAACCTGATGTAATTGACAATGAATTATGGGATGATTTATATGAAGTATATGTACAGGATAGATTTGGCTTAGGTACAAAAAATTATTTTAAAGAAGTAAACCCGACTGTCCTTCAGGAAGTAACAGCAGTAATGCTTGAAACTGTGCGCAAAGGGATGTGGGAAGCAAGTCCTGAGCAAATTGAGAATATGGCAGCCTTACATGCAGAAATGGTAAGAGAATTTGGTTCAACCGGTAGCGGATTCTCGGGTAACAATCAAAAATTACAGAATTTTATAACACAAAAATTGCCTGAACAAGAGCAAAGGCAATATCATGATCGTTTGCGAGAAATGAAGGAGACACCCGGTGATAATATTGAAGCAAGGGGTATGGTTCTTAAAAAAGAAGAAATAAGTCAAAATCATAAGTCATTTAAAACCGCACTTAACGGAGTAATAACGGTTACAGTTATTCTGATATTATTTGTGACTCTACTTGTTTTATTGCGTCATAAACGTAAAAATAGCAGATAAGTAAAAAGATTTTATGGAATATATTATTCACATATTAATGCTTTTTATAGCAATTAACTTTGTTTTAAAACTTAGCTTTTGGAAGTGGTGGCAAAGTCTTGTATTTATTATACTTTTTTCTTTATTCATTTTATGGGCCAAACAATTTGCCATTTTACAATCCAAAACCCAGCTCCGTGATTTTATGATGAATGTTGATGCTCTTAAAAATCTTGCTGTTATTATCACGATAGAATCGTCCATACATTTGTTTTATAGTTTTATTGTATTGAGCAATAAGTTTGGAACAAAAGGCAAAAAATGGCTTATGGCCTTTCATTGGTATCCCGGTTTGTTGATTTTTCCGGTCATATTTTATTTTTTAACACAAGCCATCTTTACATTTTCCGGAGTAAGCTTCAATACCATAACATATTTAATTGCTTTGCTGGTACTTCTTGCCATTCCACTTTTACGAAAAGGAATAAAAATTTTAATTCCTGAAACGGAATTCAGATTAGAAATCCATTTTTTAGTTTCACTCTTTGTAGCTTTTATAGGTTTATTAAGTACTGTAAATGGAAATGTTACTTATGCGGCTACAGAACAAAAATATAATGTTAAAACTTTAATATTGGCATTTTCCATTTTTGCATTTGCCTTTTTTATTGGCTATGCCTGGAATAAATACAAATGGCAATTTCTAAAAAAACGAGAAAAACATAAAATTTCAAAATAAGATGGAAGAAATTTCAAAGACACTCTTTTGGCTTGCAAATAGTTTGCTGATTCCCGATATAATAATACTACTTTTCCTTTTTGGAAGAAGTTTGTTGCTTATAGGCGGGTTTTATAATCAATATATGACGAAACGCAGAAACGATATCAGGCTCAACAATGCAATTAAGGAATTAAATCCTTTCCTTATTGATGATTTAAAAAAGCTGCTTCCTGCAAATGACAACTCTCTTTTTGTTAAATACCTAAGAGAATTGCTAACAAATAAAGTTAGTGAAGAATATTCAGATTTTCTTTTGTCAAATTTTGAAAATGAAGCGAACAAAGATTTAGCCTTATCTAAAATATTGGCAAAAATGGGACCTATTTTAGGATTGATAGGTACATTGATAGCGATGAGTCCGGCATTAGTAGGACTATCAACCGGCGACATTTCAGGCATGGCCTATAATATGCAGGTTGTATTTGCCACTACCGTTGTTGGTTTAGTTGTTTCTATTGTAGGCTTAATTACCCAGCAGGTCAAACAACGATGGTATGCAGGGGATGTAAATCACTTAGAATATGTAAGTCGTTTACTTTTACAAAAAGACAGTTAAAAATGAGAAAACAACGACGAAGAAACAGCTTTTTAAAAGGAGAGGATTCAGATCCTTTAAGTGTGATTGTAAATATGTTTGATGTCGCAATGGTTTTTGCTGTAGCTCTAATGGTTGCTATGGTTATGCATATGAATCTGACAGAAATATTTACCAAGGAAAGTTTTACCATAGTAAAGAATCCCGGTGAGGAAAATATGGAAATTATTACCAAAGAAGGAAATAAGATACATAAGTATGTTCCATCAAATGAACAACAAAATAATGGGGCCAGGGGGAAAAGGATAGGTATTGCTTATGAATTGGAAAATGGTGAAATTATTTATGTACCCGAGTAATAATAAAGAAGCCCCTGTAATAATTTGCTTATTCAAAGTTGTTTATTGCATTGCGAATAGCCGAAAGTTGCTCAAGTAAATCTTCTAACAGGCTTAATTTCAACATGTTTGCACCATCCGATTTAGCTTTTGAAGGTTGGGGATGAGTTTCAAGGAAAATTCCATCTACACCAACGGCTATAGCTGCACGCGCAATAGTTTTAATTAATTCAGGCTGCCCTCCGGTAACACCTGATGATTGATTGGGTTGCTGTAAGGAATGTGTAATATCCAACACAACAGGCGTTTTAAAATCTTGCATAATAGGAATGCCCCTAAAATCAACAAGTAAATCATGGTAACCATACATAGTCCCCCTGTCTGTAACCATAATATTGTTATTTCCGGAATCCCTAACCTTATTGATGGCAAACTGTATTGATTCGGGCGCCATAAACTGCCCTTTTTTAATATTAATTGTTTTTCCTGTTTTGGCTGCTGCAAGCAAAATATCGGTTTGACGGCATAAAAAAGCCGGAATTTGAAGGATGTCAACATATTCAGCGGCCATAACAGCTTCATCGGCAGAATGTATATCAGTTACAGTAGGGATATCAAAAGAATCCCCGATTTTCTTTAATATTTTCAATGCTTTTTCGTCGCCTATGCCCGTAAATGAATCTAAGCGTGAGCGATTGGCCTTGCGATAAGAACCTTTAAAAACATATGGTATTTTTAATTTATCGGTGATTTTTACTACCTCTTCAGCGATATTAAAAGCCATTTTTTCACTTTCGATTGCACAAGGACCAGCTAACAAAAAAAACTGCTTACTATTAATATGTTTGAGTTTTGGAATGTTGCTAAGCATAAGATTAATATTTTAAATATTTCTGTTAAAATGATTTTTCTTTAGATCTATATTCTAATATTTGGACATTATTAAACAAAATAATTTAACCATAAATACTATATTTTTAATATTTCTTTTTGGTTTTCCATAGAGCTTTCATTTTATCTTTTAATCTGTTTTCATGTGAATTACTTTGTGGACTCCAGAATTGTTGATCTTTTATTTTGTCGGGCAAAAAAGTCTGTTCAACAAAGTTAGATTCATAATCATGTGCATATTTATAATCCTTTCCATAATTAAGCTCTTTCATTAATTTTGTTGGTGCATTTCGCAGATGAAGCGGCACCGATAAGTTTCCTGTTTTCTCAACTATTGCCTGCGCTTCATTTATAGCCTTATATGCTGAATTGCTTTTTGCACTTGTAGCGAGATATATAGCAACCTCACTTAGAATAATCTTAGCTTCAGGCCATCCGACCATGTTAATTGCTTGAAATCCACTTGTTGCAAGGAGTAGGGCATTGGGATTTGCCAGTCCAATATCTTCTGCTGCAGAAATCAATAACCTTCGGGCAATAAATTTGGGATCTTCTCCTCCTTCAACCATACGCGCCAGCCAATAAACTGCAGCATCGGGATCACTACCTCGTATAGATTTAATAAAAGCCGAAATTATATCATAGTGCATTTCGCCATCCTTGTCATATTGGGCAGGATTTTGTTGTAATAATTGAGTAACTCTGTCGTTGGTAATAGAAATTTCCTCACTATCGGAATCGGAGTTTACAACTAATTCAATAATGTTTAGAAATTTCCTGGCATCCCCTCCGGCAAAACGCAAAAGAGCCTGATCTTCCTTTATGATTAATTTCTTCTTCTTTAATACAATATCATTTTCAATAGCTTTTTGCCATAAATCCATTAAGTCTTCCTTTTCAAGAGCCTGTAAAACATAAACTTGGCATCTTGATAATAAAGGTGATATAACTTCGAAAGAAGGATTTTCAGTGGTAGCACCAATCAGCACAACAATACCCTCTTCAACAGCTCCCAAAAGACTGTCTTGTTGCGATTTGCTGAAGCGATGAATCTCATCGATAAACAAAATTGCAGAGGGAGAGTTAAAAAATCTTGATTTTTTTGCTTTTTCTATTGCATCCCTCACATCTTTAACACCGGAGGAAACAGCAGAAAGTACAAAAAAAGGCCGTTTAAGCTCATTGGCTATTATTCTGGCAAGTGTAGTTTTGCCCACACCCGGAGGTCCCCATAGTATAATGGATGAAAGCTGCCCTGTTTCCAACATTTTACGTAAGACGGCATCTTTTCCAACTAAATGTTTTTGTCCAACATAATTGTCTAATGAATCGGGACGCATACGTTCTGCAAGTGGGGGATATCCATTCATAATTACTTCCTTTTCCTTTACAAAGATAATTAAATGTTATTGTCTTGATTAAATGCTAATAGTATTAAATAAAAGTATTTGGCTATAAAGTGCTTTAATTTTTCATTTCCGTTAAAATCGTTTATATTTTTGTTTTAAAATAAAAACAATTTGATTTATTGTAATTTATAATTCCTTCTTTTATAAATTAAGGACTTATACTAAAGATAATAATAACTTGCAATGAATAAGATCATTAAAACCGGATTAGCATCATTTGGAATGTCGGGTCAATTATTTCATGGGCCTTTGCTAAAAGTAAACCAAGGATTTGAAATAGTATCTATTCTACAACGAAGTTCCGACTCAGCATTGGCAATGTTTCCTAAAGCCAAAATTGTGCGTTCATATCAAGATTTGATAAATGATAAAAGCATTGAATTAATTATAGTAAATACACCCGATCATTTGCATTATGAGCATGCAAGTGCAGCCCTTAAAGCCGGAAAACATGTTATAGTGGAAAAGCCTTTTACACAACGGTCGGAGCATGGGGAAGAACTTATAGAGCTTGCCCAAAAAGAAGGAGTTTTATTATCTGTCTTTCAAAATCGTCGTTGGGATAATAGTTTTCTTACAGTTAGAAAGATTATTGAAAATGGTATGATTGGTCGTTTGGTGGAATATGAGGCAAGGTATAACCGTTATCGCACTTATATTCAAGATTCGTGGAAGGAAGATGCAGAATTGGGAGCAGGCATTCTTCAAAATTTAGGTTCCCATTTGATTGATCAGGCACTTGTTTTATTTGGGCATCCTGAATCGTCAAGTTGTATTCTTCATAAAGTACGTGATGCATCAAGAGTAGATGATTTTTTTGATCTCAGGCTAAAATATCCTGATAAATCAGTCACTTTAAAGGCAAGTTATCTTGTTCGAGAACAAACACCTGCCTATATGTTGCATGGTGTTAATGGTTCTTTTATCAAATATGGGATTGATCCTCAAGAAGAGGCATTGAAAATGGGAAATCTGCCCAATCAATCCGATTGGGGTTCTGATCCTGAAGATTTATGGGGTCTTTTAAACAGTGATGTTAATGGTTTGCATTTTCGTGGACGTATTGAAACTATACCCGGTAATTATCCTGCTTTTTACAATAATATCTATCAGGCAATACGTCATGGGAGCGAGCTTGAAGTTAAACCTGAAGAAAGTTTGGCAGGGATTCGCATTATTGAAGAAGCTTTAAAAAACAACTCAATTATAAAAGGATAAAAGCGTCAGACTTAGTTTTCAAATAGCTATTATACTTATTAGTGATTAAAAATAAGTTGGGGCTGCCAACTTGTGATACAGCCTCAATTATTAGTTTTTGTCTATCATAGGAACAAATCTTACAGGCATTAAATTTCGAGTAGTAATTTTATTATTTTTTTTAGTAACAATTTTAAGATGCTGCAAGCTGTGAACAGGGCCGACAGGAAGTATCATAGTACCTCCTTCTTTAAGTTGTTCTATTAATTTGGGGGGGATATTTTCGGGAGCAGCAGTTACAATAATAGCATCAAAAGGAGCATGTTCGGGCCATCCAAGATATCCATTACCAGTCATAACATGAACATTGTTATAATCAAGGTCGGCAAGTACTTTTTTTGCTTTTTCCGATAATTCACCAAGTAATTCAATAGTATAAACTTCACAGCCTAATTCTGCTAAAACAGCAGCTTGGTATCCACTTCCTGTTCCAATTTCCAGCACTTTCATATCAGGCTTGGGCTTAATTTGCTCAGTCATAAATGCAACAATATATGGTTGCGAAATAGTTTGATCCAATCCAATAGGTAGTGGCCTGTCATTATAGGCGAACTTTTGAAAGTTTTTTGGAACAAACAAATGTCGCGGCACTTTTTGCATGGCATTTAATACTTCAGGAGATTTTATATCACGAGTTTTTAATTGTTCGTTCACCATTTTCTCTCTTAAAGCCATCCAATCTTGTGCCATAGTATTTTTACAGTTTATAAAAGACAATAAAATTAAAGTAAAGATAAATAAAGCTGCATTTAAGGCAAGTTTTCGCGTTTTTGCTATTTTATTTATTCTAAAAAAATGATTAAAAACAAAGAAATTATTCATAATTTGGATTTTATTTTTTTGAAAAACTTTCTTACTTATACTAATAAGGCTACGGCAGTTATTATGATCAAATTTAATTATAATAAATCCGGGTCTTAGTATATTTTATTGATTGCTATCCGGTAAAACTTTATTTCGTTCTCCTTTTCATTATCAAAAAACAACAAGATAATGAGCAAGGTTTATATCAATCATTACAATGGTTTCAGGTGTTTTTTTTACCGGACACTATTGATTTGTATTATAAATTTTCCTTATGGTTTTTCATTTTTATGATATTCCCATCTTTTTTCTTTGTTTATCACAAATTTAGTTAAAAAAAGTGATCTTCACCTTATTAATTATTTATGTTATATTAAATATCTTTGTAAGCAAAAAGCTATAATGCAGCGATATTTTATGACACTGGCCTATAAAGGCACCAACTACCATGGCTGGCAGCGTCAGCCCAACGGACTAACAATTCAGGAGATTCTTGAAGATGCTTTATCCACAATATTAGGCATTCCTATTTCTGTTTATGGTGCCGGTCGTACAGATGCCGGGGTTCATGCTTTTTCTATGACAGCCCATTTTGATGTTCCTGAACCATTAAAAGCACCGGAAAATTTAGCTTTACGCTTATCCGGCTTTTTGCCTTCCGACATAGCAGTATATAATATAAGATCTGTAAATGATGATGCACACAGTCGCTTTGATGCTATTGCCAGAAGATATGAATATCATGTTATATTAAATAAGAATCCTTTTTTACATGGCATGGCAACCCGCTTAAAATTCAAAGCTGATTTTGAATTAATGAATAAGGCTGCTGCTTGCTTGGTTGATTATACCGATTTTACAAGTTTTAGCAAATATCATACTCAAACAAAAACCAATAATTGTAAAATATTTTTCGCCCGCTGGGAGTTTCGTGATGATCATTATGTTTTTAATATTCAGGCAAATCGTTTTCTTCGCGATATGGTAAGAGCAATAGTTGGCACCCTTTTGGATGTTGGGCGTGGGAAAAGGACAGTCAAAGAGTTTCAGGATATAATAGAAGCAAAAGACCGTCGTTATGCAGGTGCTTCAGCACCCGCTGAAGGTCTATACCTCGCGGAAATAATTTATCCGCCTGAGCTATTCGAGACCTAAGGATCAGCTATTCCAAATTCTCCAGGCTTCTTCAGCTTGCAGATATAACATTTCAAGGCCGTTTTTTGTTTTTGCACCAAATTTGGCAGCATTCTTTAAAAAAAGCGTCTGTTCGGGGTTATAAATCAGATCATAGGCCAAATGTTGTTTCGACATTGCCTCATAAGGTAGGGCAGGAAACTGATTTACATTAGGGTGCATTCCAAGAGGGGTGGTATTGATTATTAGTTTATAATCCGAAATAATTGATGGATTAATTTTATCATAGCTTATTTGCATCGGTGTTTTAGGATTTCGGCTTACAAAAATAAATGGAATTCCCAATTTTGTCAGACCATGGGCTATTGCTTTTGAAGCACCGCCGGTACCAAGAATCAGGGCCTTCGTATGCCGGGCATGTAATAAAGGAGTTAATGAATTTAAAAATCCTGTTACATCACTGTTATATCCTTTTAAATATAGTTTTTTTGGACTTTTCTCTATTATTTTAATGACATTTACGGCTTTTATCTTTTCTGCTTCTACATCAACATCATCTAAGAATGAAAATATCTGTTCTTTATAAGGAATAGTGACATTTAAACCTGAAAGCATTGGGTTTTGTTGCACAAGCTCCGGGAATTCATCAATATTGGAAATAGCAAAATTTAAATATTCCGCATTTATTTTTTCACGCTTAAATTTTTCATTAAAATAAGGCTGTGAAAAGGAATGTGTTAGGGGATAGCCTATTAGTCCGTAAATTTTCATGATTCATTGTTAGTTTTCTTTTTTACCGGCAAGGGTTTCAGTAATTAATATAACAGCAATTCCCAAAAAGAAAAATAGTACAGCCCAATAAAATATATGATCAATTGTGGGTAAATACCATTGATATCCAATAACTTTTGTTTTATCGTTAAAGCTGGTAACAATCTCATTTTTCCAGGGCCAGATAATACCAAGTGAACCAAAAATAAAACCTGTTAAAAGCGCAGTAGCCGCTTGCCTATATTTTTTAAGCAGCCAAGATAAAAATCTTGAAAAAGCAAGCAGCCCAATAACTCCTCCTACAACAACAGGAATGAGAATATCTAATTTGAAGTTTTTTACTGCATATATCATTACTAACTGATAGTTACCCATCAGCAATAAAACAAAAGATCCACTTAAACCCGGAAGTATCATGCTGCAAAAGCCAATAATTCCACATAGAATCAAATACCAAATATTTGCATTTTCAGTGGCTGGCGACAAAAGACTTATCCCAATAGCAATAATACAGCCTGTTAAAAAAGAAATAACAGAAGCCACATTCCATTTCCCGCTTGTTTTTCCTACAAACCAAACAGATGAAAGTACCAAGCCAAAAAAGAAGGCCCACACATAAACAGGATGTTGGATAAATAAATAATCCAGAATCCGTGCTAAGGAAATAATAGCTACAGCAATACCTAGTATTAGTGAAATAAAAAAGATAAAATCGCTATGACGACAAAACTCTTTAAAGCGTCCCTTTAATAATAATTTGATAGCTTTTAAATCAAATGACTTAATTGAATTTATAAGCCTTTCAAAAACACCGGTAATTAAAGCTATCGTACCGCCCGATACTCCGGGAATAACATTGGCTGTTCCCATGGCTATACCTTTTAAAAAAGTAAAAACGTTTTCTTTTATCATAAAATGAATTTTTCTCTTGTAAGCAGAATAAAAAAATAAAGAAAATTATAATATTAAAGCCTTAAAATACTACTTATCAAAATCTGCTTTGAATATTTTTAGTAATTATTTTATTTAATTCAAAATTACTTATTATTTTATCTTCTAATTCCGGAAAATAACTAAGTAGGTCGATATAATATTCCGGATCTATTCTCAAGGCTTTATTTAAAAGAATACTTGCTTTTTTGAAATCTCCTTCAACTATAATATAGTGTGCTGCAGCTACGTAATGAATAACTGCAGATTTGGGGAATTTTTTAATCCATTTTTTAAAAAAGATATCGCTGTGTATTTCCGGTTTTAATACTTTATTCAGATAATACAATTCTATGAAATTCCTAAGACAATCGGGATTCAGTTTATATGCCTTGGAAAAAGCTTTATATGCTTTTTCTTTTTCTCCATTTAAATCAAGAGCTTTAGCTCTCAAGTACCACAATTCTTCATTTTGAGAATGATAGTTTAAGGCATTGAGAGATACAAAAAGTGCTTTATCCTTTAATTTGAATTCAATTAATGAAACTATATAATTAATCCATGCAGAAATAAATCCGGGATTAATTAGTACTATCAGTTCATAGAACTTTGATGACATTTCGGGCTGCTTGAGCTTGTCATAGCAATTTGCAATATATTGATAAATCAATATAGGCTCGTAATCAAAGGAAATATATTCTATATATAGATCAATAGCTTCTTCCCATTTTTTCAGCTTTTCAAGGCATGAAGCTTTATTTAGTATTGCATCACCAAATTCGGGATCGAGTGCCAAAACAAAATCAAAGCATTCGATAGCTTTATTGTACTCTTCCTTTTTTATATAAAGTACACCAAGATAATACCATGCATTTTCTGAAAAAGGATCAAAGTTTAGAGTTTTACGATAACATTGTTCTCCTTTTTCAAACAGTCCTTTTTCTTCATATGCAAAAGCGAGTTCAAACAAAAGGTTTTCATTATCCGGTTGTTTATTATCACATTCCGATTCAAGCAAAAGGATTGCTTCATCATATGCAGTTTCTAAATTTAAATTGAATGCTATATCTAAGAGAATGTACTCTTTATCATCATAGGCATGATCTAAGGCCTTTTTGAAACACTTCATGGCATCATTAAGCCTTTTTGTTTTTAAATATGCAATACCAAGATTGAAGAAGGTGTCGGGATCAGATTGCTCAAGTTTTATAATTTCCTCCATCAATGTAACAGCTGCATTATTTTCTCCTTTTTCAATCATTAATACAGCTAATTTTGATTTTAAGGAAGTTATTTGAGGATGTTGGTGGATACCTATTTGGAGTATGCTTTCTGCTTTTGTAAGCTGAAATTTATTTATGTAAAAATTGAAAAGGTTTTCTACAACATGAACATCAAAAAAGTAGCTTTTCCCGCCATTTTCCATCTGCTCGAAACGCTTTATATCTTTTTTCAGGTCATGATAATCTGCATCCCATGATTCATGCATATGCCAAAAATTTAAAGCACAAATTTATATATTAATATGAGAGCTTGCAAATTGAATTTTATATTTTCACTTGGTTTTTGGTTGATGTTGCGGTCTCAATAAATCATTTACAGTTTTAACCGGATTAAATGTTTCAATAGGAATTTCTACAAACAAAGTAATCCAGTTTGCCATGGCACCATTCCATAATCCCGGTAGTTCCAGTGCTTTAAGTTCACGTCCGTTATATGTTTTTTCTGAAATGAATCCGGTTTCGGGATCAGTAAATTTAGTAAGATCAAATTTTTTACCTTTATAATCTTGAGTATAGCAAATTATGTCAACAGGATTAAAATGAGTAGATGCTTTAAGTATAGCTGCTGTTTCAGAATCATCCATATTTATTTGAGATGCTTCTAATATTTGTAGTGATTCACCTCCCGTAGCATCTTTAATCCAAAAAGGACCACCACCGGGCTCACCTTCATTTTTTACCATACCACACACTCTGATGGGACGATTTAAAAACATCTTTAAAAAATCAATTCTATCCGGATGACTTAAAGCCTTAAATGATCTTGGCAATTCAATAAACAACCGGCTTTTAATAAAATTGATAATTTGTTCAGTAATTATTCTTGCCGGAGACGAATCTAATTGTCTAAGAAATTCAAAAATAGAATTACGTAATTCAAGAGTCAGGCCTGCCAATGCTTTTTTGTATATAATAGTTTCTTCTAAAAGATGTTCGGGTACAACATTATCAATATTTTTTATGAAAATTAATTGTGTATCCTGATCATTTAAATTTTCGAGAAGGGCTCCATGACCTCCGGGTCTAAACACAAGTCGGCCATTTTCATCCCTAAAAGGTTCGTTATCCAATGAAACTGCTATAGTATCGGTATGTGGCTTTTGAAAACTAAATGAAACATTTAATCCTGTTTCATATTTATTTTCCAAGGATGGTCCTTTCTCATATAAAAGTTTTTGGAATAAATCATAATGTTCCGGACTCACAGTAAAGTGAACATTGATTAAACCATCTTTATTAATTGCATACTTGCTGGTTTCAACAAGGTGTTCTTCCATTGCAGTACGCATTTTATCATTATATTTATGGAAATGAATTAATCCTTTTGGCAACTGTCCGTAATTAAGTCCCTCAGCTTCTACAGTTTTGGCAATTATTTCTTTTGCTTTTGATTTCCTTACATGAATGTTATTAAGATTATAAGCTTTAAGCTGTAATTCTAATTCAGAGAAAAAAGCAAAACGTGGAAGAAGTTCAATAAAACGAACGACAGGATGATCTTCGGGTAGTTGTTTTATGGCTACAGCATCATCCAAATATTGATAAAGATCTTTAAACATTCGTGATGCAGCCCCTGATGCAGGAACAAATTTTGAAACTGTTAACTCTGTTTTAAGTTCATTTTTAAACAACTTAGAATAACTTTCTATTTCAGAATCGTTTAAAACCAGAATACCATCATTTACTGTTGCAGGTCGCAACAAATGAAGATAAGGAAAGCCATCTTTGAAACGTTGTATTTGTAGATCGAACTGCTCTGATGAAATGTTCTTTTCTTTTAATTGCTGATTGTCTGATTTAGTAGTCATGATTGTCCCTTTCCATTTTATAATAACAACTTTTTATTTCAACGATTTTGTTGTTTATATTTTGTTCTTTCTAATGAACAAAGTTATTAATTTAAAAATAATGCTTTTGTATAATCATTACTAATATATGATCTACAATATACAACTATCCCTATAATTTTTTCTTTTTTTAATACTCTTACTTTCATTTAATTAAAAATAAAATCGAATGATGAGATTTTGTTGATTTCATTGGCAAAAGAAATCTTAAATTATAAAATTCCATTCTTTTATTCATTTTATTTTTTCAAAACAATAAATCATATTTGAACAAGCGACTATAATGTTCTAAAAGTCAGTCATTTAATTGTTTTGCTTAATCAAAAAATTAGTTATTTTAGCATTTTTTTAAGATTAATTCATACTTGCCACTCTTTTATTCAAGGCATTAAGTATGGTTTAAATTTTCGCCTAAATAAAATATCCATTAGCAAGTGGATATTTTTTAAGGATCAAAATGAGATGATCAACATTAGTTTAACTAAAATTTCAATTATGAAAAAACTTCTGCTTTTTAGCACTTTACTTTTTGTATCACTTTCTTTGTTTGCAGAGGGTTATCAAATTAACTTACAGAGTACTCGTCAAACAGGAATGGGGCATACCGGAGCAGGTCAAAAGCTTGGCGCTGCAAGTATTCATTTTAACCCCGGTGCCCTTGGAATGATGGATTCCCAATTTGATTTTTCAGCCGGTGCCTCTGCTGTTTTATCAAGTAATTCTTTTGAAGGTTCTTCCGGAATTAAGGAAGAAACAGACAATCCTATAGGTACTCCTTTTTATTTTTATGGGGCAGGAAGAATTACTGATAATCTTTATGCCGGTTTAAGTGTAACCTCTCCCTTTGGTAATTCTTTAAAGTGGGGGGATGATTGGAGTGGTCGTTATTTGGTACAGGATATTTCTTTACAGGCAATTTTTGTTCAGCCTGCCTTATCTTTTCGTATCACTGATCGTTTAAGTGTTGGTGCCGGTTTTTCTGTTGTTTTTGGTGCAGTTGAGTTAAACCGTGGAGTTGATTTCTCGGATTTAGATCCTTTATACCAACATGCTTCAGGAAATACTTCCGCTAAGGCTCCTGATGGTCAGGTGTTTTTAAAAGGAAGTACAACAGCCTTTGGTTATTCAGCCGGAATTTTCTATCAACTTTTAGATAATTTTAGTTTAGGATTGGGTTATCGTTCAAAAGTTGAAGTTGAGCTTGATGATGGTGATGCAACTTTCTCTCATCATGAATTGATTCCTCAATTTTTATCTACGGCCATGGCTATGCAGGGAGTAAATTTACCTGATGATTATGAATTTTTCCCTAGCAAATTTTCATCAATGTTGCCTATGCCTTCAAGTTTAACCTTTGGTCTAGCATGGGATATTAGCGATAAATGGCTTGTTGCAGCTGATTTACAATATGTTGGTTGGTCGGCCTATAAGAGTTTGGACTTTGATTTTGATAAAGAAACGGCTGTTGTTAAAAACTCTTCAATGCCTAAAGAATTTGATGACAGTATGATTTATCGTTTAGGTGTGGAATATAATTTAAATTCAGCTTTCTCGTTCAGAGGAGGTGTATCTTATGATCAAACACCAATTTCGGATCAATATTTATCGCCTGAAACGCCCGGCTCAAATAAAACCGGTTTGTCTCTTGGCTTTTCGTGGTTTAGTAATTCAGGTTTAAGTTTGGATGCTTCACTACTTCGTATAATAGGGCAGGAGCGAACAGCTACTTTCCCTGCCTTGCCCGGTACTTATAATACAACTGCCTGGGTTCCCGGAATAGGTCTTAATTATTGTTTTTAAATAGCTATGAAAAATCAGTGGGTATCCATTAATTTGGATACCCACTGATTTTTTAATTTTTTATCGGAGCATCAGGAATTGTTGGTAATTCTTTTCTTTGTTTTAGCTCTTCAAGCATCACTTCAATTGCTTTATTAAGTTGTTCATCTTCACCCATAAATTCCTTATAGGGATCGTTTTCAACATATATATCAGGTTCAACCCCTATACCTTCTATTATCCAATCTCCTTTCATCGAAAGCGATGTAAATTGTGGAATTCTTAAATCTGTTCCATCAATAAAAGGCAGGGAGCCTGTAATACCCACAACACCACCCCATGTTTGGGTACCGATTAACAGTCCGAGTTTTAATTCTTTAAAGCCATGTGCAAAGAGGTCTCCATCCGAAGCAGAATATTTATCAATAAGGGTGACCATTGGACCTATGAATGTTTGAGCCGGTACGGGTGACACTTTTTGTGAATTTCTTCTCATATTTACACGATAAGCAACTCTACTCAGACGTTCTAAGATCATCGGTGATACATTTCCACCGCCATTTCCACGATCATCAATTATTAGTGCTTTTTTGTTTAGTTGTGGATAGAAATATTTCACAAATTCGTTTAACCCTTCAGCACTCATATCAGGAATATGTAAATATCCCACTTGTCCATCTGTAGCTTCTTCAACTTTTTTAATATTTCCTTTTACCCATTCATTATAATATAAGCCGCTTTCATCAGCTATTGGAGTAATTAGCAGTTGACGTGCTCCTTTTGTATCCGGACTGCTATTCACGGTAATTTCAACAGTTTTTCCGGCTGTTCCTTGAAGCAGGGTATAAATATCTGAAACACTTGTTGTAGGCATCCTGTTAACAGCCAAAATAAAATCTCCTTCTCTGATTTTAAGACCCGGTGCTTGAAGTGGCGATTTAAGCTGATTATTCCATGATGCTCCATTTAAAATTTTGTCAATTTTAAAATATCCCGATTCATGTAAAGAAAGCTTAGCGCCAAGCAGTCCTGTATTAATTCTCTTAATACCTTTTTGTTCTCCCGGATTGATATAGGCATGTCCCACATTTAATTCACCTACCATTTCTCCAATTACATAATTTAGATCTGTTCGATGATTTACATGTTTCACAAGAGGAACATATTTTTTATATATTTCCATCCAGTCCACACCATGCATACTGTCAACATAGAAAAAGTCTCGCATTTGTCGCCAAACTTCATCAAAAATTTGCTGCCATTCTTCATGGAAATTTACCATTGTTGTCATATTTGACAAGTCCACGGTTTTATCAAAACTTACAGGAGCTAAAGGCAAATCAACAACCGACCATTGATTACTCTTTTCAAGCAGCATTTTATTTTTGTCTTCAGAAATTGTATAACGATATTCTCCCAGGAATTTCTCTTCTTTTTTATCGAGATCATACATCAGCAGTCCATTTCCACTTTTTCCTGCTTGAAATATGCGGTTATAATAAACTTTGTTTTTTACACAGCTAATATTGTAATATATAGCCGGTTCTATTGGTAATTCTATTATACGGTCTTTAATTCCAAAAAAATCAATACTAAGATCCTTAGTCCCCTCAGCTCCCTCAGCCTCATTATCATCTTTGTTATTCTCTTCTAATTTTATTTCATCATTTTTAGGTGCAAGTGGGGAAGGAAGATCTTCGTTTAGAATTGCAAGATAAACTTTTGACATATTAACATAGGCATGGTTCCATTCGGTATTACTATAAATTGGATTAAAACTCCTATCTGAAACAAACAAAAGATAATTTCCATCATCCGAAAAAGTGGGATATTGCGAGTCGTACCAATTATCAGTAATACGATAAGTTTCTCCTGTTTTAATATTTACCACACAAACAACTCCCATTTTATTATCATCCCAATGTGTATATGTAAGCCATTTACTGTCGGGACTCCATTCAAAATCATTTAGTGGAGCAAGGGTATTAGACGCAATTTTCTTTGTATTACCACTTGTTAATTCAGTAATATTTAAATCAAAATTTTGGTCATTCCACGCAATCATTTCACTATTGGGGCTCCATTCGATATTAAATTTGTAAGTATCTCCGTTATTGGTAAGCTGTCGGGGTTGATTTTCACCATAGACATCATTAACCCAAATTTCATATTCCCCGCTTTTATCCGATAACCAGGCAATTTGTTTGCCATCAGGCGACCATGTACCATCTCTTTCATGTATTCCTGAAGATCTGGTAAGATTGTAACTTATACCATTTTCTGAAGGAAGGGAGAAAAGCTCTCCCCTGGCAGAAAAAAGTATTCTTTCGCCTCCGGGTGATAATGAGGCAGAATAAATTTTATTCGAGGTGTTTATTCTCGCTGCTCTGGAGCTATTCATATCATTCTTTATATGAATGCTTACTTTCTCATATTTCCTGGTTTTTGCATCCATTTTAAATATATATCCCCCTTTTTCAAATACTATCATATCTTGAAAACTTGAGGGGAACTTTATATCGTAATCTTCAAACTGTGTTATCTTTTCCGTGGAACGTGTTTTTGTGTTGTAGGCAAATAAATTCATTGTTCTATCGCGGTCCGACAGAAAGAAAATTTCTTCTCCTATCCACATAGGAATTATATCTTGGCCGGGGTGATCAGTAATTTTGTAAGTTTCTTTTGTTTCAAAATCATGAATCCATATATCGTCAGCCATTCCGCCCTGATAATATTTCCAAGTTCTGAATTCCCGAAAAACTCTGTTATATGCCATTTTTTTTCCGTCGGGAGAAAATGAAAGAAAGCCTCCTTCCGGAAGTTCAATTTGTGTTGAAAGTCCACCTTCGGAACTAACCTTGAAGAGTTGTCCTTTAAATGAATTAAAAGAATAACGTCGTGAGCGATAAACAATTTCGTTATTGGCAGTCCAGCCCATAACAACATTGTTTGGTCCCATACGGTCTGCAAGATCATCACGGCTAAGCGTGGAAGTATGTGTAAGCCGTATTGGGATGCCACCCTGAGCCGGTATTAGATAAACTTCAGTATTTCCATCATACTGTCCGGTAAAAGCAATATTTTTCCCATCCTTTGAAAAGCGGGGAAATATTTCCAGGCCTTCGTGAGATGTTAGTCTTTGTGCCAAACCGCCTTCATGCGCGACAGAATATAAATCACCGGCATAGCTAAATACTATTTGATCTTGGTTGATGGCAGGGAAGCGTAATAAGCGTGCTTCTTCCGATTTAATTGTTGAGAAAGTCAAGATTATTGACAAAAAAAATAGGATATTTTTTTTCATGATTAGTTGTAGATTAATATGTTATACAGACTAAATTGAATTTATATTATGTATGTTTAATTTTAATAAAAAAACTTTTAAGTTTTATTCTTCCGGAATTTGCAAATACTTGAGCATTTTCAAAATCTCTTCAGGCTTTTGAGTTCCAAGTAAGAGATGTCGTCCTTCTTGAAATTCAAGTTGTAAGCCCCATTTCCCTTTAATATTATATACTTTAGAATGTTTGCCCAAATTAATTCCTAAGGCACTAACTTCTTTAAATGGATGATATTCTCTAATGAATGCACTTTGTATAAGACTAATAGGAACTTTTTTCTTTTTCAAATGAAAAGGAAAAAACCGGTAGCTGATATAACGTGTTGAAATTTCAATCTCCAGTTTTGTAAGCAGTAGTAGTATTGTAATAAGCAGGTGTAAAACAAATAATGTGATATACACAAAATTCGGGATAGTAATAATAGCGCTATTTCCTTTAAATATTAGCTGTTTTATCGTACTATAATATATAAGGAGTCCGGTAATTATAATAATTATCCAAATCCATCTTTGGTTAAATCTTTGTATTTCTTTAAATTTCATACCTGCCATAATATTAAAGAATTCTAATTTTGTGTTGGCGTATGCGATTTAATTATATTAATTCATGTAATCCTATATTAAATTTCTTTGGATTTAGATGCATTAACAAACAATATATCACCAATATCGGAAAAACTATTGAAAAATTGTCTTCCTTCATGTTTTATTTTTTCATCTCTAAATCCTAAGATCGTCAAGCCTGCATTTTTTGAATGTGCACTAACGATTTCACTTATTGTTTGATTGCCTGCCGAAGTGATTATTTCAATATTTGTAAGTGTAATTGGGAGTCGTCCGCTTGCAATGAGTTCTTTTAATTCCTGTCGGGTCTGTTCGCTTTCTCCCGGAGAACAAATACTGAATATTTTAATATAGCTTTTATGCCAATCCGGATGTGACATTATAATATATCCCAATAATATCATTAAATTGGTATTAGTCATATCAGTTGATCTTATCCATACATGAATTCCATTATGGAATCTGATGGGATGATTTGAGATACCAAAAATACAAACGTCAAAATCTCCTGCTTTTGTCAGTTTTACATTTTCAAGTATTCGACTAATTTCACCCGGTTGATTTTTATCAAATTCAAAAAGTACCATATTATTCTCCATGCCTGAGATAGAAGGGGCTTGGATTACTTGAGCTATAGCCGAGGTATATGAAGGGGAGATCATGGTATCGACATAAAGTGCATTATTATTTTCTATTTGTATATCTATCAATTGTTTCATTATCTCCCTTGATTCGGCATAGGTTTGTTTGCTGTAATAGCCTTCCAAATAATGAAAATATGTGCCAAAACCATGTTTATAGCTTATCCACTTCATCAGGTCTAAAACTTTTTCTCTTTCCATAGAGTGTGATGAAATACATACAACTGCCGGCCTCCATTCATCAGCATCATCTTCAGATTGTTTCTTTTGCATATAAACCTGCATAGTTCTATTAAGCTGAAAAAGTGCTCCTTTAAATATATTTACCAAACCTTTTTGATCTTTATTATAATGTTCAATTAAAATATAAAGAACAACAATTACTACATAGGCCATTATGGTATATAAGGCACTAATCATAAACATCACCCAAATTGATAGTATAAAGCCTGTTAAAGAAAAATACCAGCGGGATTTAAATCGAGGTCGGTAGGAGGGTGGGGCTCCAAAATGGTTTAAGAATGAAATTAAACATATTGATCCATAAGTTATTAGAAAAAACATGGAAATAATTCCTGCAACTGCATCTACGGTTCCTTGAATAACAAAAATCAATGCAATAATGAAAGAAATTATTGAAGCATTATAAGGTTCTTTGTTTTCCCCCTTTCCCTTTGCCAGCAACAAATTTATTCGCCTTAAAGGAAATATATTGTCATGTGCAAGGGCTTGCAAAGTTCTTGGGGCAACCAAAGCTGAGCCAAGGGCAGCTGTAATGGCTGCAGCAGCCAGTCCTAATGGTATCATCACAGAACCTCCCAGAGCTATTTTCGACATAACAAGTTGATGTTCCAACAGGTCGGCTTGAGATGCTGAAATTGAAAGTTTCCATATTATTATCAAATACACTATCATTCCAAAGGAAGTAGCTCCAAGTGTCCCAAGGGGAATTGATTTGCCGGGATTTTTCAAATCTCCACTAAGCCCTACGCCCGCTGTCATTCCTGTAAATGCCGGAAAACAAATTGCAAATACCATAAAGAATTTGTCTTTATTAAAAAATCCAAAATTATTCCCAGGTTCTCTAAATGCTTCATCAGCTATTATAGGTTTACCGGCAAAAAAAAGTATCAAAGAAATAAAAAGGATACCTGATATAATATATAAGGTATTTATCCCTGTTCCTGAGCCTCTTTTAAGTATTAAAACGGCTAAAATTAAAAAAGAAGGGATGCTGATAACTTGTCGTGGCAATTCATAATTAAAATTCTCTTTCCACCAGAAAAACAAGGGTTCAAATGCTTCTGTAAATGCGATTACATAAAAGGCAATACTTATTGCTTGTGATAAAAAGAGTGCAATTCCAATTGTTGAACCAATTTTAAGTCCGAAAGATCTTGAAATTATAAAATATTCTCCTCCTCCTTCAACTCTGGTATTAGTGGATATTTCAGATATAGCGAGTGCTGTGGGGAAGGTTATCAGATGTCCCAATATTACAATGACTATAACTCCCCAAAATCCAAGATGCCCTACAGCCAGGCCAAATCGTAAAAATAAAATAGCTCCAAGAATAGCAGAAACTGCTGTAATAAATACCGGTGCTGTTCCAAAACCTGCACCTCCATGTTTTTTCCCGGCTTTAGCCATAGAAATAATTATTTTTTAAAATTATTGTTTTTCGCTGTTTTCTTTAACAAATTCTTTAGCTTTTTGCCATAAACCTTCCAATTCTTCCAGGCTCATATTTTTCAGTCTTCGTCCTTGCTGTATGGTTTGTTGCTCAACATAATCAAAGCGTTTGATGAATTTTCGGTTTGTGCGTTCCAGAGCATTTTCGGGATCAACACCATAGAGGCGTGCTGCATTAATAAGCGAGAAAAATAAATCTCCAAATTCTTCCTCTATTCCTTCCTGATGTTTTTTTTCAATTTCTTGTTTAAGCTCATTGAACTCTTCACGCAATTTATCCCAAACCTGTGAACGTTCTTTCCAGTCGAAGCCTACACCTCTTACTTTATCCTGAATGCGGTTAGCTTTAATCATTGCCGGCAATGCCTTAGGAACCCCGGCCAATACAGTGTTATTTCCGTCTTTTTCTTTTAATTTTAGTTGTTCCCAATTCTCTTCAACCTCGGCAGTACTTTGCACATTAGTATCACTAAAAATATGGGGATGCCTGTAAATTAGTTTTTTTATAAGTTTATTTATTACTGTTTCAATATTAAAAACATCCTTTTCTTCGCCTATCTTGGCATAAAAGACTATATGCAGCAAGAGATCTCCCAATTCTTTACTTATAGCGTCATCGTCATTATCTAAAATTGCATCAGCAAGTTCGTATGTTTCTTCAATGGTAAGTGTCCTTAATGTTTCATTTGTTTGCTCACTATCCCAGGGACATTTTTCCCTAAGGATATCCATAATTTCAAGTAATTTTTGAAATGCTTTAGTTTTTGACTCCATTTGTTTCTTATTACGGTATTCAATATTTAATTTGAAATTTTATAGTCAAAATTACAAATTTGATTTTGGCTTTCAAATTTACTTATTAAAAACAGTAGTCAACAGCATCTCTTCTTCAAAAATTGTTGTTAATTTGTACTTTTAATCAAAAAGGTTTTCAATAAATTTATGACAGAAAAACTTATCTATTTAGAATCAATTGATCTGATTGATTTCTTTGGTGTTAACAATACCAACTTAGACATAATCAAAGCTCATTTTCCAAAACTTAAAATTGTAGCAAGAGGCGATTGGCTTAAAGCAATGGGGGATGCAGTTGAAATTGCCGACTTCGAAGAAAAAATTTTACTTTTGATTGAACATTATCACAAATTTAATATTCTTAAAGAGTCTGTTGTAATTGATTTGTTAATGGGGGCTGCTGCCAACGATAATATTGGAGATGATAAGGATATAATTTTATATGGAGTAAACGGACGGCCGGTAAAAGCCCGCACCGAAAACCAACGCCTTTTGGTGCATTCTTATGATGAAAATGATTTGCTTTTTGCCGTAGGACCGGCAGGAAGTGGAAAGACCTACACAGCAATTGCTTTGGCTGTAAGGGCATTAAAACAAAGGACTGTTCGGCGAATTATATTAAGTCGGCCGGCAGTGGAAGCCGGTGAAAAACTTGGTTTTTTACCCGGCGATATGAAAGATAAAATTGATCCATATTTACAACCCTTATATGATGCACTTATGGATATGATCCCTGCTTTAAAACTCAGAGAGTTCATGGAAAATGGAACTATTCAGATTGCTCCATTAGCATATATGAGGGGGCGTACTTTAAATAATGCCTTTGTAATTTTGGATGAGGCTCAAAACACCACGGTGAATCAATTAAAAATGTTTCTTACAAGGATGGGTGAGCATGCCAAATTTGTTGTTACCGGTGATATAACTCAAATTGATTTGCCAAATCCAAAGTTATCCGGCTTGGTACAAGCAATGCATATTTTAAAAGGAATTAAAGGAATTAAAATTGTAAAATTTACAGTTAAGGATATAGTTCGTCATCGTTTGGTAATGGATATTGTAGAAGCTTATGAGAAAAAATAAGTTTAATTATTAAAATAGTTTCTGATGGATAATGCAATTGTAAAAACAAATTATTCTTTTCCCGGACAAAAAGAACTTTATACCGGAAAAGTAAGGGATGTATATAATATCAATAACGAATTATTAGTAATGATAGTAACAGATCGTATTTCGGCTTTCGATGTTGTATTGCCCAAAGGAATCCCTCATAAAGGCCAGGTTTTGAATCAAATTGCTGAAAAATTCCTTGATGCAACTTCCGACATTGTTCCTAATTGGAAAATTGCAACACCCGATCCCATGGTAATGGTTGGACATTTTTGCGAACCATTTAAAGTTGAAATGGTAATAAGAGGATATCTAACCGGTCATGCTTGGCGTGAATATAAGGCCGGTAAGCGCCATATTTGTGGTGTTCCCATGCCTGATGCCATGGTAGAAAATCAGAAGTTTGACAGCCCTATACTTACACCAACAACCAAGGCTGCTCATGGACATGATGAAGATATATCACGTGAAGATATAATCAAGCAGGGCTTGGTTTCAGAGGAAGATTATATTCAGCTTGAAAAATATACCCAAGAGTTGTTTTTACGTGGAAGTGAAATAGCCGATAAAATGAATTTAATACTTGTGGATACAAAGTATGAATTTGGAAAAAAGGATGGAAAAATTTATCTGATAGATGAAATTCACACTCCCGATTCATCGCGTTATTTTTATAAAGATGGCTACCATGAACGCCTAAAAAAAGGTGAAGAGCAAAGACAACTATCGAAAGAGTTTGTTCGTCAATGGCTTATCAGCAATGGTTTTCAAGGAAAGGATGGTCAGCAGATACCTTTTATGGATGATGCTTTTATAAGCAGCGTTTCTGATCGTTATATAGAATTATTTGAAAAAATTACCGGCGACAAATTTGTTAAATCAAAAGAAGTAAATGTCGGAGCACGCATAGAAAAAAATGTATTATCCTTTTTACAATCATAAAGCAAAATCTTGTCTTATACTTGTCGTCAGCGAGTTACAATAAGGCTCCAATATTGGCAAATATTTTATTAACAATATTATGAACAAAGCGGTTTATTTTAAATAAAATGTCAAATTCCGGGAAAATTCTAAAAAAAATTGATTCTCCAATTAATAGAAGTTTAAAGATTGTTTGGCAAGACGGCAAAAAGCTTTTAAACACAAAAAACACCAATTATTCTTATGGCACCTTAGTAGATGTGCTCGAATATGGCTTAGACACTATTTATATGACCCATGTAAAATCTGTTTTACTATTGGGAATGGGAGCCGGTTCAATTATAAAATCACTTAGAGAAAAATACAATTGCCCGGCCCCTGTTGTTGCAGTTGAAATAGACCCTGTAGTTATTGATATCGCTTATGATGAATTTAATATAGGGGAAGAAAAGCAATTAGAAATTCATAGTATCGATGCTTGGGATTTTGTGGAAAAATGCGATACAAAATTCGATTTGATTATAATAGATATTTTTATTGATTTAATTGTTCCTGAAAAATTCTATAAACTTGAATTTTGGAAAATGATTGAAAAAATCACAAATGTAAATGGCTTTGTTTTGTTCAACGCAGGAATAGATTTAGAAGAAAAGCTAATTACAGAATTTTTAGATCGTTTACCCGATAGTTTTATTTATCAGTTAAATTTAGATGTTCTAAATTCTAATGTTGTCATTATAACTCAAAAAATATAAAAGACAGCCCTTTATCCGTTCACTGCTATTGCTATGCAGCATAAATCTCTTTGTGCTTTCTAATATGTATTGGCTGCCTCAAATCTCAAATAATAATTAATAATCCATTATTGATTTAGCAAGACAGTAAAAAATGACGTAAATTGTTCTATGGAATTATTAATTTATAAAATCATATTTCAATGGAAACAATTAAAGTAATCAGCGTTAAGCATGTAACACATGATGTTCTTGGTATAGTTGCTACAAAACCTTCAACAATAAAATTTAAACCGGGGCAAGCAGTAGATTTATCAATAAACAAAGCTAATTGGGAAAAGGAATTAAGGCCATTTACCTTTACCTCTCTCCCGGAAGATGAATTTTTGGAATTTACCATTAAAACCTATCCAAGTCATAATGGGGTTACAAAGCAATTATTATCATTAAAAAAAGATGATGAATTGATTATCCATGATGTTTTTGGTAAAATTTTATATAAGGATGAAGGAATGTTTATTGCCGGTGGAGCAGGGGTAACACCATTTATAGCAATTTTCAAACAGTTAGAAAAAGACAAAAAGATAGGAAAAAACAAATTAATTTTTGCCAATAAAACTAAAGCCGATATAATTCTGGAAGAAAAATTTCATAAACTTTTAGGTAAAAATTTTATTAATATACTATCACAAGAAAAAAAAGAGAATTATGAACATGGATTGATTTCAGCCGAATTCTTAAAAAAGTATATTGATGAAAGCACTAAATATTTTTATCTCTGTGGTCCGCGTCCTATGATGGATGCTGTAGAAAGTCAATTATCTTCCTTAGGTATTGATAAGAATTCGATTGTAAAAGAAGGTTTTTAGTTTTTAGGAAGTCTCCTTTGTAATTGTTGTTTTTTTTAATCAAAAAATCATGAATAATAAAAGTAAGTATGTAGATAGTTTCTTAGAAAAACTATTAAAATTAATCCCTGTTGAAATAGTATTGGTTTATGCCACACTTGTTTCATTTATTCCTGAGGAGTTTTATCCACATTTGATTATATTCTTAGTTTTATTGCTTATTACGCCCTTATATCTCAGATATGCACTTAATGTAAACAATTATTCCCAAATAATTGTATCAACACTCTCTTTTGTGATATGGGTTTTTTATCTCGGAGGACCTTTTACATTTTTCAATTGGTATGCGCATTGGATAGCAGGAACAATTTTGATTGTTTTTTCTTTAATCCCGCCAATGATTTTAAAAAGCTCTGCAAAATCTCTTATAAAAAATAGAGAGAGTCATAATAGCGGTTCTGTAAAAAGCTGGAGGGAAATTTGAGTTTTTTATGATTTAAAGATCAAATTACAAATATTAAGCTTGAAGAATAAAAACAGCAGGCTTTTTATGTAATTCCGGTAAGTTGTTTTTCCACCGGGCAATTGTTTTGCTTACAATAGATTCATCATCCATTGTTATGTTATAAGCGATACAAAGTCGAGTCTGTGGCTTACATGACCGGATTATGTCTTCTGCCAGCTGATTATTTCGGAAGGGAGTTTCAATAATAATCTGTGTTTGTTGTTCAAATTTTGATCGCTTTTCCAATTCACGTATAGCATTAATCCTTTCTGCCTTCTTGATTGGTATATAGCCAACAAAAGAGAAATTCTGACCGTTCATTCCCGAAGCCATCAATGCCAAAAGAATAGAAGAAGGTCCTACTAAAGGAATTACTTGTATGCCGGATGAGTGAGCCATTTTAACAATTTCTGCACCCGGATCAGCTACTCCCGGGCATCCTGCTTCAGAAATAATGCCTACATCATAGCCTTTCTTAAGTGGTTCAAGGTATTCCGATATGTGATTTTTATCGGTATTTTTATTCAATATCATAAAGCTGCAAGCATCAATATCTATCTTCCTATCTAAACTTTTTAAATACCTACGTGCCGTTCTGAGATCTTCCACAATGAAATAGCTAAGGCTTAGAGCTTTTTCTCTTACATAGGAAGGAATAACATGTGTATGCTTTTCAGTACCGAGAGTGTTGGGGATTAAATATAATTTTCCTTGCATATTTAAATGTTTGAAAACAAAAGTATGTATATATAAATACATTTCCCATAAATAGTTCCAATGTCATTAGAAAATTTTAACTCCACACGATTTTTTCAAGCAAGTAAGTTGTGAACTTGTTTGTCATTAAATCTTTTTTTAGCATTTTTGCAGAGAACTAATCAGGTAATCGAATACTTAATTATTATGTATTTACATAAAATAATAGAGAAGAGGATGTTAAGCTCCTCAACATTTATTTTACGTTTAGAGCGTAATGGATTTGATTTTATACCGGGTCAACATGTTCTTGCCGGCTTGCCCAATAGTATAGAAACACGTGAATATTCTATTTATAGTGGTGTAAACGAAGCTCATATTGAGATTTTGGTTCGTGAAATAAAGGAAGGTAAAGTTTCATCATCATTAAAGAAATCTGAGCCGGGGGATTATTTAAATATACAAGATGCAATAGGATATTTTACAATAGAAGAAAAATTAATTGAGCAGAAAAGTTTTTTATTTATTGCCAGTGGGACCGGGATAGCACCATTTCACAGCTTTGTTCAATCATATCCTTCTTTAGATTATAATTTAATTCATGGTATTCGGTATTCAGAAGAAGCTTATGAGCGCTATAAATATGATTTAGGGCGTTATGTTTCTTGTACTTCGGGCGATAAAAAGGGAGATTTTCATGGGCGTGTAACTCATTGGTTAAAAATCAATCCTGTAAATTCGGATACTTTGTGTTATCTTTGTGGGAATTGTGATATGATACACGATGTGTATGATATACTTGAGGAACAGGGAGTTCCGACGCATAATATATTTACTGAAGTTTATTTTTAACTATTTAAATTTCGATGAACAACTAAGGGAATATATTTACTCGATTTATTTTTGATAAATTATTCTCTTTTAACAGAAAGCGTTAAAATTTTAATTATAAAATGAAATACCATTTAGTAATATTAGGTTGTCAGATGAATCAGGCTGATGCTGAACGTGTTCAGGCAGTACTGACTAAGATGGGTTTTGAGGCAAGCGACAGGGAAGAAGATGCAGAGTTAATTGGTATTATTGTCTGTTCTGTTCGTCAAAAAGCCATAGATAAGGTATATTCAAAAATTGCCAAATGGAATAAATGGAAAAATAAAAAGAATTTAATAACCTTTGCTTCAGGTTGTATTTTACCTGATGACAGGGTGAAATTTTTAAAATTATTTGACCTTATATTTGACATGAAAGAGTTGGCAGATTTTCCTGCAATGCTTAGTCAGTACGGGGTTACAAGTCCTGCCTCAAATTCGGTTCGACTAATGGATGAATCGCTGCTTCGGTTGGCTGTACCACCAACTGCAGCTGAAAAGCTTGGATTTGTCAATAGTAATATAAGTGCTGCAGCCCCTCAAACATGGGATGTTGAACCTATATATAACAGTAATTTTGAAGCTTTTATTCCTATTCAGAATGGTTGCAACAAGTTTTGTACTTTTTGTGCTGTGCCTTATACTCGTGGTCGTGAGATAAGTCGTTCTTCTGACGATATACTATTAGAAGCCGGTAAACTAATTGCCAATGGTTATAAAAGCATTACTCTTTTAGGTCAAAATGTTAATTCTTATGGAAGGGATAAAAAAGGAAAAGAACTATCTTTTGCACAATTATTGGATGCTTTAGGACAAATGGCTGATAATTCCGGTAAAGATGTGTGGATATATTTCACTTCTCCTCACCCCAGAGATATGACCCGTGATGTAATAGAGGCGATAGCTCGTTATCGTTCTTTAGGAAAGCAAATTCATTTACCCTTGCAATCCGGAGATGATAAAGTTCTTATAAGAATGAACAGAAAACATAGTATGGAGCGTTATCGGGAAGTTGTTGGCTGGGTACGAGATTTACTTCCTTCGGCAACATTGTTTACTGATGTAATAGTAGGATTTTCAGGAGAAACTGAAGAACATTTCAACAATACCCGAAAGGCTATGTATGAGTTTAACTACAATATGGCATATATTGCAATGTACTCTCCACGCCCCGGTGCTGCTGCTTACTCATGGCAAGATGATGTAAGCCATGACGAGAAAAAACGTCGTTATGCATCATTAACTTCTGATTTGGAGAAAATAGCCATCAAACAAACACAAGAGCTTATAGGAAAAACTGTTAAAATTTTAGTTCGCGCCAAAGATCGTAAAGAAGGGTATTTAAGCGGGCATACCGAAGGGAAGATTATTGTTCGTTTTCAATCTGATGATGAAAACTTGATAGGATCATTTGTTAGGGTAAAAATAGAAACAGTACGTTCATTCAGTGCTGAAGGAGAATTATTGGGTTTATATGATAAGAAAGCTGAATTATCTGATATTGACAAGGTTTTTTAGCTTCTTACTCTTATAATATGATATAAAATATACAGTGATGGTAAAAATAGCTTTTAAAACATTAGGCTGCAGATTAAACCAGTATGAAGCAGATGCTTTGGCTGCCCGATTTAAAAGCAATGGATACGAGGTGTCTGAGCAGGAAGAAGGGGCTGATGTGATAGTAGTAAACACTTGTACTGTAACCAACCAGAGTAATCATAAATCAAGATATGTCATCCGTCATGCGGGTCGTAATAATCCGGATGCACATATGGTAATTACGGGCTGTATGGCTGAAAGTCATGCAGAACATTTGCAGGAAAATTTCCCTAATGCCACTATAATCAACAACAAGGGGAAAAGTGGGATTTTCCATAGTGTTGATTCACTCATTAAGACCGGTCGTGCCGATTTATCGGAAAAGGATTATGATTTATTCAGCTACCAGTCGTTTACAGAAATGTTCCACACAAGGAGTTTAATTAAAATTCAGGATGGCTGTGATAATTTTTGCACTTTCTGTATTATTCCCTTTGTGCGCGGCAGGGCTGTTAGCCGACCTGTAGATCAAGTTTTGCAAAATATACGAGAGGTGGTGGCAAAGGGCGCCAAAGAAATAGTTCTCACCGGTATCAATATTAGCAGATATGAAAGTGAGGGACTTCGATTTTCCGGTTTGGTGAGTAAGATTTTGAATCTTGAAGGTGATTTCAGACTGCGTATTTCTTCCATTGAGCCCGATAGTTTCGATGATCATTTTTATTCCCTCATAGGACATCCAAAATTTGCTCCCCATCTTCATTTGTGTCTTCAAAGCGGTTCGGAGCGTATCTTGTTGCAAATGCGACGTATGTACACTGTAAAGGATTTCCTAAGTATTGTTGACAGAATAAGATCTATTGATCCTAAATTTAATTTTACCACCGATATTATTGTTGGTTTCCCGGGAGAAACTGAAAAGGACTTTGAGGAAACAATGTCGGTAGCGAGGGAAGTTGGCTTTGGGCATACGCATATATTCAAATATTCAGTACGTGAAGGTACAAGGGCACAACGAATGCCGGATCAAATACCGGAGCAAGAAAAAACCCTTCGCAGTAAGCAGATGCACAAATTAGCTAAAGAACTTAGCTTTGCCTATCGTTCTGCATTTAATAATACTAAACAGCGTATTTTAGTTGAAAGATGGATTAATGGTATTGCTTATGGTTACAACGATTATTTTGTGCCTATGCAATTTTTGTCAGATAATAAAAAACGAAATCGTTTTGAAATTATTGAGGCCCAAGTAAAAGATTTTGAATAAAGTTTAATGATATTAAATATTACAATATTAGGATCGGGTACCTCCATGGGAGTTCCTATGATTGGTTGCAACTGTTCAGTTTGTAGTTCAAGTGATAGTAGAGATAAACGTTTACGATCGTCTGTTTTATTGGAAGCAGACGGAAAAAATATAGTAATTGATACCGGCCCCGATTTCAGGCAACAGATGCTTCAAAACCATGTTGCTCATTTAGATGGCGTTTTGTTGACTCATGAACATAATGATCATATTGCAGGGCTTGACGATGTGCGTGCTTTTAATTGGATCAATGGTTCATTTGTCAATGTTTATGGTGAATCACGTGTTTTGAAGTCCTTACGCAAGGGATTTCCTTATGCATTTTCAGAAACTAAATATTCGGGCTTACCTGAAATTAAACTAAATGAAATAGGAGAGAAGCCATTTTTTGTTGAAGGAATTAAAATTCTTCCTATTCGTGTTATGCATCATAAATTACCAATATTAGGCTATCGAATTGATGATTTTACTTATATTACAGATGTAAATTCTATTCCGGAATCTGAATTTGATAAAATTATAGGAACAAAAGTTCTTGTAATTGTAGGTTTACGCAAAGAGCCACACATTTCCCATTATTCATTATGTCAGGCACTTGAAGTAATAGAAAAAGTAAAACCGGAAAAAGCTTATATCACACATATCAGCCATCAACTCGGACTTCATAGTGAAATTAACAAGACTCTGCCTGAAGGGGTGGAGTTGGCTTATGATGGTTTAAAAATAGAATTGTAAGTAACAAGTGCTAGCCTTTTGAAAGGGAGCTGTCCGAAGGTTGAGCGTAGCGAAATCCCGAGTAACGCGTGAGCGTGAGTCGGGAGGGGTTTAACAGTTTTACATTTTTTCTATCAATATATTATGCCTAACGGCACTGAAAAACAAGGTGGAAAAGAATAAACAGCTGATAGTTTGTATTCCTATTACAGCTTTTGTACACTGATGTTTATTACAAAATTTTTATCGGGTAGCTCATATTTCACCAAAGGTTTTGCATTTAGGTTTTGAGGAATATAAACCGCACAGTTGGTATTCGACACATGGTATAAATATTTATGATATTCCTTATCCACACCATCTAAAATTCCATTTAAAACTTCCCATCGAATACTTTCCGGACTAAAAGTATAATCATGCCATACAACAATACTATGTTCGGGATCAATTACTTTAAAAATAGATTTGGTATCTGTTTTTACGGAGCTGTAACGATGATCCCCATCAATGAATACCATATCAAATACTTTTTTAAGACTTTTAAAATCAAAACTCTGCGAATTTGAGTTTATATGTGTAACATTCTCCAATTTAAGTGAGAAATAACGATGCGATGCAACATAATTAGTATCAGGCAGTAGCTTATAAATTTCCTCGTCGGGTAGGTTAATCGTATAACATTCATCAACGACCTCAGCTACATTAGCCACGCTTTCTCCTCTCCATGTACCAATTTCTAAATAACTTTTTACCTCAAATTTTTTTGCAAGTAGTTTTAACAATGCAATATCAAGAGGGGATGATCCCCCATCAAGAAAAGCATATGGATATACAGTTTCTGCAAAATCCGGAAATAAATCGGTAATTTTTACTTGCATAAAGCCTTTAAATCCCGGATACTTTGCAGCCACCATTTTTTTAAATTGAGATTCATGATTAATTAATTCATTTAATAATGATGGCTGTGTGATTATGATTTTCAGAGCTTTAAAGAGCTTTTTTATTTTTGTCATTTCAAGATATTTTTATTGTTTTATAACTTAGCGTGATATTTTGAAAAACATGTTTTTGTTTTTAAGATTCTTTTGTGTCCATCTTAAAATCAGTCTTAAGTTTATAATTTGTTGCCATACATGTATTCCTATGAATTTTTTCAGGAAGATGCTGTGAACAATTAAAAGTGAAAAATATCCTAGCGCAGTTGCAATAGCAGCTCCTGTTGTTACATATTGAGGAATAAGAATAAAGCTGATAATAAGCACCATTAGCATTCCGGTGAAGTTTGACAAAAGGTTAATATGGTGCTTTCCTGTACCGGAAAAATAATGACCTGTTATTAATGACTGTCCAAAAAATAGCATGGCAGGAAGTAATAAAAGAATAATATATTTTAAATCTTTAAATTCTTCACCAAAAATTATTACATATATATTGGCAGGTATCAGTATCAGGCAACATAAGGCAATAACTTGGAGCCAAAAGGCCAAGGATGCAAAACGACGATATAATTTCAGATGATAGGCTTTAGAACCGGTATTTATTACTCTGGAATAAAATACCAATGCCAAGCTGCGACTAATGATCCAAACAGATTCGGCAATAGAAACAGCGTTAGAATATATTCCTACTTCAATGGTCGATGAAAAAGCATCTAAGATATAATAAGTGCCCCTGAAACTTATCATCTGTACCAATGTTCCAAGTTGGTTAATAAAACCATAGCGGAACATTAGAAACATATCTTCGGCAAATTCTTTTATTTTTAAAGTGAATTTTTCTTTTATCAAGATTTTCAATCCTGCAAAGCTGTATAAAAATTGTAACAAAAAGCTTATTGTCAGTGAATTGACATAGTCATTTATAGAAAAGCTGCCCTTATGAGCAAACATTATTATAATGATAAGGATATTGACAAGAGGCTGGCCAAAAAGCAAGAAATTATAGGTCGATATTTTTTCCTTAATTAAATAGATTGAAAGATGATTTCCTGCAACAGAAGCCAAAAAGCTAATGATACTCAATTGAAGGACAAAATTTTGAGGAACAACATTAGCTGATTTTAAAAGAAAATATACAATTATTCCAATGAGTATCGACCACAAATCTGCTATGACAAAGTAATTGGCAGTTTTTTTCTTTGGAACAAGGTAGGTGAGTGAGATCAAGCCTAAAATCCCCATCACAGTTGTTATCATTGTTAGAGTGGCAATAAACAAGCCCTGTATTCCTTTTCCTTCAGCGCCCGTCCATCGCGATATTACCACTGCAACTATCAAATTGATAAAGGCAGTTAAAATTTTAGTCAGAAATGTTGAAGCTATCTTTTTGAACATTTATTTTTTATTTTCTCTAAATAATTTCAATTGCCTTGTGGTATAAATTAAGAAATTGTTGACCAACTATTTTATAACTGTAATTTTGAACAGCATATTGACGTATTTCATTTTTATTGAATGTGTTTTTTTCGTCTATCAAGGCCAACATTGCATCTTCCAATTCTTTTTCATTTCTCGGCTCAACCAAAATTCCTCTTTCAGGCTTAATTAAATCGTTAATTGGTTTAATATTAGTGCCTATAACAGGAACACCTGATGCAAAAGATTCAATAAGCACTACTCCAAAAGTTTCAAAATTACTGAATAAAACAAAAGCCTGAGATTTGCTGAAAAAACTTGCTATTTGTTCAGGACTGAGAGAGTAATGAAAGTCCACAAAGCAATCCAGCCCCTTTTCTTTTATTAACTTTTCTCTGCTTCTATCACTACTGCATGTAATAATATTAAGCTTAAAATCTTTTCTTCTTTTTGATAAAGAATGAATAGTGTTTATTAAGCCGGATATGTTTTTATGCTTTTCAATTAAAGAGGAGATATGTAAAAAATGAAAAATTTCATCTCTATCCCTTGTTTCATGAATTTTAAATAATTCAGTATTAACAACATTTGGCACCACATAATAATCCCCTTTTATTTTAAGAGAAATCATAGAATTTTTTAAATATTCAGATACAGGGCAAATCATAGAGGCCTTTTTTGCCAACAGTTTAATTGTCAGCAAACGAAAGTAATTAATCTTAGCTTTTCTTTCATATAAATATCCTGTCCAATGTTCTGAAACAATAAAAGGTGTTTTTGTTAGTATTTTAAGAAACCAAGCATAAAAAGCACCAGGATAAATTACATTGCAATGAATAACATCAGGCTTACCATGAGCATCAGTAAGCTTGTTAAACAGCCTTTTAAGATGAAAAAGTTTTTGAATAATAAATATTGGCGAGGAAATAAGAGCTACTCTTATTTTTTTTAAATGGCTTTCATAAATTCTAATTTTTGAAGAAATCCCCAGTTGTGTTTTATCCGGCAGTGGATCTTTACTGACATTTATAAATGAAACATCAGCAAACTCACTAACAGCCTCGGCATGCCTTAATACAAAGTTTCCGTTAAAGGGAGACTCAGCTGAAGGGAACCATGAAGATATAAAGACAACATGAAGTTTTTTGCTCATAGTTTTTTATTCAATTGATTATTTAAAATGATTAAATCCACCTTTAGGCTTATCAGTTTCTTTACCATTTAATAACCATGTAATATGCTTTTTATTATTATTAATTGTGCCAATTTTATATAGTTCTTTATTGAACTTTGTTTTAAATTTATTTGCAATAGTATCAAATTGTGCGGGATTAACAGTCAATAAGAGACAATAATCTTCTCCACCTGAGGTGGCGAGGTCCAAAGCGTTAATTTTATATTGATTGCAAAAGGAAGTCAATGAATTTGAAAGTGGGAGCAAGTTGAGATTAATTTCTGCACCTTTCCCTGATGCTTTTAAAATATGGAAAAGATCAGAAGCAATACCATCTGATACATCCATCATTGCATTAACATCTTTTTGTTTGCCAAGCCAGATACCTTCATCAATTTGAACATCCGGTCTGTTATGTTGATTAACAAGGAATTGATTTCTTTTATTCAAGGGATAATTCTCCCTTATTATTTGCAAACCTGCTGCACTGTTGCCAAGCTTATTTGTTACAGCAATAATATCCCCTGTTTTTGCAGATGATCTAAGTTTGGCTTTTCCTTTTTCAACTTTTCCTATAACGCTGATATTAAGGATGATTTTTGAAGTTGATCGTGTAGTATCACCACCCCAAAGTGGCAGATGTAAAGATTCACTTAATTTATAATAGCCGTCCATGAAAGAATCGAGGTATTCAAGTTTTATATCTTCAGGTACGGCAAGGGAGAAAAAAGTACCGGCAGGCTTGGCACCCATAGCGGCAACATCACTAAGATTCACAGCAAGAGCTTTATAGCCCAAATCTTCAGGAGAAATTTTATTTAATATGAAATGTATATCCTCTACCAACATATCGGTAGTTACAACCAAATCATGATTTTCATTACAGGGAATTATTGCACAATCATCACCTATGCCCATAGAACGTGGTGATAATAATTTTTGAAAACGATGAGCAAATCGTTCAATAAATTCAAATTCCCCTAATTCTGATAATTTCATAAAGCAAAAATACTATATTTTTTTGTTCTCGCCCTTTCTTTAAAAATGAAGCATAAAAATATTAATGATTAGTAGAATTTAATCGTTTTTGAAAAATGAAATTTTGTTCCGATATCTGACTATGACCATTCCATCGATATGCAACCAAGGCACCACCCCTTGCAATGCAGTTGTCAATACAGCAAGCATTGTTGCTTACTATTAAAGGTTCACTGCTAATACAATAATGCCCAAAAAATAACAGTGGCTGCTTGGAATCATAAATTTCAAAGGGAATTAAAATTTCCTTTGGAACTCTTTGTTCAGGTAACTCAAATCTATTTCCATAGCTCAATTCTTGAAAAGTTTTTCCGAAAGGGGAGAGCCACCATTTTATCCTAAAATTATATTGTCTTATATTTTTATTATTCTTAATATTTAATTCTTTAGGCAAAGGAAGTACTATACCTTTCGTTGTTTGATGAACCGCTCTTGCAAACCGAGATTTATTTTTAAAAATCTCGCGAATCTTCTTTTTACCAAGTTTTCTTTTCGAAAGATTTTTTCGAATAATTTTTATGTTTTTATCGCTCCAATAGGCATGTGCAAGCCTAAAAAATTGAAAGTCGATATAAAATGGTAACGAACGCATCCATTTTATATCAGAGTATAAAGAATTCGTATTATTCTTATATTGTTTTTTAATTTCTTTTAATTGATTTTCAGTCTCTTGATCAGGGGAAGAAATAGCTTTGCCATTTTTTTTAAAAGTGAAATATCCTATAGCATTTAGTTCGTGATTACCTAAAATTGCAAATGCACTTCCTTGTTCAATCATTTTCCGAACAATTTTTATAACTCCTTTTGAGTCAGGTCCTTTTGCTATAAAATCGCCAATAAAAACAGCTTTTCGCTCAGGGTGTTGCCAAACTTTGTTTTCTTTATGATATCCGAGTCTAAGTAGAAGAGTTTTTAACTCTTTACTATGGCCGTGTATATCTCCAATAATATCATAATTGCCATTAGAATATTTTAGTAAGGCTGCATCCTGATTATTTTTATAAGTTTCATTAATTTCCATTTCTTAAATTAAATTTCAGGAATTTGCTAAAAATATTACAAATTTAAAAGGCATTAATAAACATCTTTTATTTGATGATAATCTAAATTCTTAATTTGGAGTAATAGAAAAAGCGTCAATTTTGAAGTGATTTTCATTTTTTCTTTTAATTTCTCTGTTTAAACTTCATTCCTTCAGGTTATAAAATCTGCCAAAAAAGTGCTATTTTTGCGCAAATTAAAATATTTAAATTTAAGAGGATGTTTGAGAATTTATCAGAACGACTTGAAAGATCTTTTAAACTATTAAAGGGTCAAGGTACTATAACGGAAATAAATGTAGCAGAAACATTAAAAGATATTCGCAGGGCATTGCTTGATGCTGACGTTAATTATAGAACAGCAAAAACCTTTACCGACACTGTAAAAGAACAAGCCTTGGGTCAGAACGTTTTAACGGCTGTTAAGCCTCAGCAAATGATGGTTAAAATTGTTCATGACGAATTAACCAAGTTAATGGGAGGTGCTTCATCTGATATTATGCTTGAAGGCAAGCCTGCTGTGATATTAGTTGCCGGCTTGCAGGGTTCGGGTAAAACCACTTTTTGCGGAAAACTTGCCACACATCTCAAAGCTAAGCGTTCAAAAAATCCTTTGTTGGTAGCCGGAGATATTTATAGACCTGCCGCTATTGATCAGTTACAAGTTATTGGTCAGCAAATTGATGTTTCCGTTTATACCGAAGAGGGCAGTAAAGATCCTGTAAAAATCGCAAAGAATGCTATTAAGTTTGCTCGTCAAAATAATAATGATGTAGTAATTGTTGATACTGCCGGACGTCTTGCTGTTGACGAGGAAATGATGAAAGAGATAAGCTCCATAAAAGATGCCATAAAACCCGGTGAAATACTTTTTGTGGTGGACTCCATGACCGGTCAGGATGCTGTTAATACTGCAAAAGAGTTTAATGAACGCTTGAATTTTGATGGTGTAATTCTTACAAAATTAGATGGTGATACCCGTGGTGGTGCAGCTTTATCAATTCGTAGTGTTGTAAACAAACCCATTAAGTTTGTTGGAACCGGGGAAAAGATGGATGCATTGGATGTTTTTCATCCCGGCAGAATGGCTGATCGTATCCTTGGAATGGGTGATATTGTATCCTTGGTTGAACGTGCACAGGAGCAGTTCGATGCTGAAGAGGCCCTAAAGTTACAGAAGAAGATAGCAAGGAATCAATTTAATTTCAATGATTTTTTAAGTCAGATTCAGCAAATAAAAAAGATGGGTAACTTAAAAGATCTTGCCGGTATGATTCCCGGTATGGGAAAAGCTATTAGGGATATGGATTTTGATGACGATGCTTTTAAAGAAGTTGAGGCTGTAATATTTTCTATGACTCCCGAAGAACGCGAGCAGCCTTCTATACTAAATGGCAGCCGACGTAAAAGAATAGCAGAAGGAAGCGGCAGTTCTATTCAGGAAGTAAACAAATTGATCAAACAATTTGAAGATACCCGCAAGGTTATGAGGATGATGGGTAAAGGAAAAAATATTTCTAAAATGATGTCGGGACTAAGTATGGGCAGACCTTGATAACAAAAGGATTAATTAAGCTATTATAAACTCAAATTCATTATGACGACAATAATTGATGGTAAAAAGACTTCTCATGCCATAAAGCTTGAAATTGCCGAAAAAGTTCAGGAAATGATAGCGCGTGGCATGAAAAAACCTCATTTGGCAGCTGTTTTAGTTGGCAATGACGGTGGTAGTGAAACTTATGTTGCTGCAAAAATTAAAGCTTGCGAAATGGTAGGTTTTGAATCTTCACTTATACGCTTTAAGGAGGATGTGAGTGAAGAAGAGTTGTTGAAAGCTGTCGATGAATTAAATAGTAATAATGATATCGATGGTTTTATTGTTCAATTGCCACTACCCGCACACATATCAGAAGAGAAAATTACTGAAGCTATTGATCCCGGTAAAGATGTTGATGGCTTTCATCCTTATAATCTCGGCAGAATGATAACAGGAGCCAATGCATTTGTATCTGCAACTCCTCAGGGCATCATGGAATTATTAAAAAGATATGAAATAAAGACAGAGGGAAAGCATGTTGTAATAATCGGGCGCAGTAATATAGTTGGTCGTCCGCTGAGTGTTCTCTTATCACTTAAAACTTCTCCCGGTGATGCTACTGTTACCCTTTGTCATAGTCGAACCAAAAATCTCAAAGAGCTCTGTCTGCAAGCTGATATTATAATTGCAGCTCTTGGTAAACCCGAATTTCTTAAGGCTGATATGGTTAAAGAAGGTGCTGTAGTTATTGATGTAGGCACTACAAGAGTACCTTCTACTGAAACAAAAAGCGGTTGGCGACTTAAAGGTGATGTTGATTTCGCCGCTGTATCTCCAAAGTGTAGTTATATAACTCCCGTGCCGGGTGGAGTAGGACCTATGACAATAGTTTCATTGTTAATGAATACTTTTAAGGCTGCTTTAAGCAATTTTTTAAAATCATAATATTTGAAAAAGAATATTATATTTATTATCAGAATTATTAAATGATTTTACTTGATTCTTTAAAAGCTGCTTGTTTTTTATTTTAATCAATAAAATTAGATTTCTCTGATAATGAGGTTTTAAGCTAATTGTTAACAATAAATAAATTTTATATTTGTAGAGTTCTATAATAACTTATAAGCCGGAAATGATTTTTTAGGAATTAAAATGGAAGTAAGATTACATGGATTTCTTTACCACTGATTATGTTGCCTTTTTTACTATTGTTGCCTTAGGCCTTGCTTTGGGAAGCATAAAAATCAAAGGCTTGTCGCTTGATATTTCTGCAATTATTTTTGTTGCCATGGCCTTTGGCCATTTTGGCGTGGAATTACCACCTATGTTTCAAGATGTAGGATTGATTTTATTTATGTTTAGCATTGGGATTCAAGCAGGTCCGGGCTTTTTTCGTACATTTAAATCCAGTGGTTCACGCTTAGTTGCTCTTGCATCGATAATATTAGTTTCTACCGTAATTATCACCTTAATATTAAGTCACTTATTTAATATAGATGGAAAAATGACAGCAGGATTATTTACCGGAGCTCTTACCAGTGCTTCAGGATTAGCTGCTGCAACTGAACTTTCTGATTCTCCACAGGTTGCTATTGGCTTTGGATTGACCTACCCTTTTGGGATAATCAGCATCATTTTATTTGCCAGATTATCGCATTTGTTATTTAAGGTGAATATTCCTGAGGAGGAAGAAAAATATAAAAAATCTCTGCTTTCAAAACATCCTGCGCTAATTTATCGAAATTTTATAGTAGAAAATTCAAATGTTATTGGAAAAACTCTTAAGGAACTAAATATTAGAAATATAACACATACAAATATTTCCAAAATTTTACGTGATGATATTGCTATTACAGCAACTTCCGACACTCATTTAGAATATAAGGATGTTATAAGGGCATCGGGAACGGAAAAAAATCTTGATACTTTATCCTATCTTATAGGCCCCGAAACTGATCAGGCCATTCCTGAAAGCGGAAAATACATCGCGCAAAGTTTTTTGTTGTCTAATCGTAAAAGCATAGGTAAAACCATAGGAGAGTTTCATGAATTAAATCAATATCATATTACCATAACTTCAATCTTGCGATCAGGAATAGATATATTGCCTAACGCCGGCACTCACCTTCGTTTTGGCGATATTGTAAATCTAACTGCTCCGGTTGAATACATGGATGATATTGGTAAATTGCTTGGGAATAGTCGTGATGAACTGGATGAAATAGACTTTTTACCAATAGCCGTAGGTGTTATTTTTGGTGTTTTCCTTGGTCGAATTCAAATCCCCTTAGGTAGTAATATAGAGTTTAGTTTGGGGCTTACCGGTGGCGTTTTGATAGCTGCCTTGATTCTTAGTAAAATAGGAAAAACCGGAAGTATAGTCTGGAATATCAGTGGAACAACAAATCAATTTCTTCGCAAGTTGGGATTAATCTTTTTTCTTGCTTATATAGGAACCGAGGCAGGGAGGACTTTGGCGGCTTCTATGGATGAGACAAGTTTTATTCTAATATTGGTAGGAGCTCTTATTTCTCTCGCTCCAATTATAATAGCTGTTATATTGGGGAAATATGTTTTAAAAATGAATTATTTAAGCCTGCTTGGTATAATAACCGGCAGTATAACAAGCACTCCGGCACTTAGTGCTGTTGAACCTTTAACAACAACCAATGCTCCCCAGGAAGCTTATGCTGCTGTTTATCCTTTCTCTTTAATTTTAATTATTATTGCAAGCCAGATTCTTGTAGCTTTGTGATATTAAAATTCCTGTTTTTTCCCTTAGCCTTTCTTGAGACAAGCTTATTTATTTTATAGGCTTCTTTTGCTCGTATCATTCGAAAATTGTATCTTTAATCATGATTCAAAATAAAGGCCGACGAATGAGGAAGATTAATCTTTAAGGTTGATATCACTCATAAAAGGCTAAAGAAATATTCTACAACATTCAATACCTAAACAAATGAAAATCTTATTAACCGGTGCGAATGGCTATATTGGAAAGAAGTTGTTACCTTCTCTTATTTCAGATGGTCATGATGTGATATGTTGCGTAAGGGATCATAATAGATTGCCTGATGCGGTTATTTATGAGAATCCACGTGTTTCAGTTGTTGAATATGATTTTCTTGAGGACAGTCATACAGATCCTAAGATTAAAGATATAGATGTTGCATATTTTCTTATCCATTCTATGACAGACTCTTCCAAAGAATTTATGGAAATGGAAGAAAAAGCAGCAGAAAATTTTGTATCTGTTTTAAAAAACACATCGGTAAAGCAAATTGTTTATCTCGGTGCTATTGCCAATGAAGAAAAGTTATCCCGCCATTTAAGCTCAAGAAAAAATGTGGAAAAAATACTTCAAAAAGGTCCTATCCCGGTCACCTCGCTTAATGCCGGAATTATTGTAGGTTGTGGTAGTGCTTCCTTTGAAATAATTAAAAGTTTAGTAGAACGTTTCCCCATTATTTTAGGTCCACGATGGTTAAATACACCAAGTCAGCCGGTTCCATTGGTTAATGTCATTGAATACTTGAGAGGTGTATTGCTCAACCCAAAAACTTATAATCAATCTTTTGATATGGCAGGTCCGAGAGTTATGTCTTATAAGGAAATGTTACAGGATTATGCCAAGGTTAGGGGTTTACGTCGTCATATCTGTACCTGTCGTGGTATTCCTCTAAAGGTAGCTGCTTTATTTCTTTCATGGATTACAAGGTCAAATTATTCCCTTGCTTTAAGCCTTGTTCAAAGCTTAAAAGTTGATATCATAGCAGGAAATAATCAGCTTGATGAAGTCCTTGGGATTAATCCACTGTCGTATAAGGAAGCAATAGGACATTGCTGCGGATTTTAGCTTCCAACTTTTTTAATCCGCCTCTCTAACACTTCCTCCCAAATTGGTTTTTATTTCAATTGCTTCAGGTCTTCCTGTATATTCAATTTTCGATCCCGACAAAGCTTTTGCCTCAAGTTTGTCATTTACCCTGATTTGTGCCATTGCACCTGTGGATGTACGCACCACAGCCTTTTGGGTATTTAAATCATAGCCTAAAAATCGTGCTCCTGTAGTAATATTGGCATCCAAAATATCAGCACTTCCATATACATCAATACGTCCGGCAGAGGCACTTGCCGTCAAATGTTTTGTTTCTAATTCAAATTGAATGGATGAGTCTGTTCCGGCATTTAAAATTAACTCTTCAGCAATAATAAGGTCATCAGAAAAGACGCTCGCTCCGCTACCTGTACTTATTTCTTTAATATTCTGATAATAAAGATAAACGTTAACAGCCATATCACGATATATACGTGGTCGCATTCTAATTTTAAGTTCAGTTCCTGATTGATCAATCAGAACATCGTCAGGATCTGCATTTTGGATATGAATTTCAGCTTTTGGACTCTCACCCTCTTCAAGGGTAACATTAATACCGCGAGTTACCCTTATTTTTTCAAAGGGGGCCAAATCAATTGTTTTAATAATAATTTCCGAAGCAGTACTATGTTCTTGAGAAATTAAAGGTGTAAATATCACCGTTACTATAAAAACAAAAAATAATTTTTTCATGATTTTTTTCTTCAATTATATCAAAATTCAAGCCATGGAATTAAAAATTTATTTAAATATTTTTTCTTCAACTAAATAATTCCAAAATTTCCTCTCTGCTCATCTTCATAAGCAAATTATTATTATTAATAAAATCATCGGCAAGCTCCATTTTTCTCTCTTGTAAACGAGCAATTTTCTCTTCAATTGTTCCGGAAGATAAAAAACGGTAAACAAACACGTTTTTAGTTTGGCCTATCCTGTGAGCCCTGCTAATTGCTTGAATTTCAGCTGCCGGGTTCCACCATGGATTAAGCATAAAAACATAATCGGCCTTTGTTAGGTTGAGTCCCACTCCTCCGGCTTTTAACGATATTAAAAATACAGAAGCTCTGATATTAAATTCATCAATCACTTTTGAACGTTCACGCGTTGCACCGGTAAGTTTTACATAAGGAAGTTGACGATTTATAAGTTCATATTCAACTAATTCAAGATCTTTTACAAATGATGAAAAAACTAAAACATTATGTCCTTCTGCAACCACACTTTCAAGATTGTCCAATACCTGTTCAAATTTTCCGGATGTTCCCTTGTAATTTTGATCAATCATAGCAGGGTGATTTGCAATTTGTCTTAAGCGGGTTAGTGCCTGAATGGTTAATAGTGATGATTGTTCATTTGGCTTTTCCTCAAATATCTTATAAATAGTATTTCGGATACCTGATTTTTCACTTTCATACAGCTTTTTTTGGTCGGGCGACATTTCACAATAAACCACTTGTTCCATTAGTGGTGGTAAGTCTTTAGCCACTTTATCTTTTGTACGCCTCAATATAAAGGGCTGAATAAGCTTTTGCAGCCTTTCTTTTTTTTCTTCATCTTTATTTCGGTTTATGGGCACAACAAACTGACGTTTAAAAAACGACTGAGAGCCCAACAAACCCTTATTTACAAAGTTCATTTGTGCCCATAAATCAATAAGCGAGTTTTCAATGGGAGTTCCGGTAAGGGTTAGTTTATAGCTTGACTGAATAGACTTAACAGCTTGATAAACCTTAGAAGTCGGGTTTTTAATATATTGACTTTCATCTAAAATAAAATAGCAGAATCTGTAATTCTGTAAAATTTCAATATCATTGCGAAGAACTCCATAGCTTGTTAAAACAACATGATAGTGGCGAAAGATTTTCCCAATATCTTTCGTTCTTAAACGATTTGTTCCTGAATAGTTATATATCTGTAAAATTGGAGTAAATTTTTTAAATTCATTTTGCCAGTTATGAAGCAAGGAAGTAGGCATAACAATGAGAGAGGGTGCTATTCCCGAGTTATTAAAAGATTTTGTATTTGCTGAATCAAAAAGAGATAGTTGCCTGAACTTACTGTTATCCGGCTCTGATTTGTCAATAGGAACAGCCGAATCAACAGTCTGACTTTTATAAGTATCAGATTGATATATTTTTTGTAGTAAAGCAATTGTTTGGAGAGTTTTTCCCAAGCCCATGTCATCAGCTAAAATTCCTCCATAGTTATTATCATTCAAACATGCCAACCATCTATAACCTTGTATTTGATAAGGGCGCAGCTTTGCTTGCAATCCTTGGGGAAGTTCGACATCATAGTTCAAAAAATTTATTTCTTCTTTTTTTACTCCTATATCACCCGATTTAATTTGTTCTACTAACTGAAAATGAGAGAGAGGCAGTTTAATTATATTTTTTTCAAGTTTTCCAAAATAGAACAACTCATTATAGCGATTAAACCAATTAGGAGGGATCATAAAAATTCTGCCATCCGGAAGTTTATATTCAGGGTCATTACTAATAAGATGTTTTCTAAATTTAGTAAGAGGAATTTTAAACTCTCCAAGCTCAGCAATAATATTCAATTCGAACCAGTCCTTATCCTCCTTTTTATCAATGCTTAAGCTTATTGGCCCAATAAAAAGAGTGTAATTATCATAAGTTTCATCAATGGAAAATCCCCTGTCAGTAAGTTCATCATAATAATCAATCAACCAGTTAACTATTGCAGAAAGAGCCATAGGTCTTTCTTCTACAGAAAATATCCTTGAAGGATAAAACAAGGCATCACCGGAATTTCTTAATCCTCTTTCTGATAAAAAGTTTTTAAGTTGATTTTCAAAATCAAAATCTCTGATGATTTTTTGAAAGTTATAACTGTTATTTTCCTTATTAAGATCAACAAACACCGGTGCTTTTGTATCTGCAATAAACTTTCGATTTGGATATTTAAAATACAGACCTATTACCGGCATTGCTTTTAAATCGTTTATTATAGACAGATGGGGGCCGGAAAGTTGTTTAATTGTTTCAATATTAAAACCGCTGTTGTGAACTTTGTAATTTCTGATGCAATTGCGTACAAAACTATCCATATATTGATCCATCTGTTTGGATTTTATATATATAGCCGACTGCTTTGTAAAAGGTTTAAATTTCTGGCTGTCAATGTTTTCAAAATAAAATAATTTGTTATCTATTTTAAAAACAGCATTTTCTTGAGTAAAAAATTCAACATCACGACCAAATAATGAAAAATCTTTATCTGATTTACCTTTTAATGTCGGTTGCCTGATGCTTAAGGTATATTTTAAAATATCTTCTTCTATTTCAAAATTAAATATTGCTTGTGCAGGAACCCGGGGGATTTTTAATAAATCTGTTTGATACAATTTACTGAAGTTTCCATTTTGATAATAGGCTTTTATTTTACTTTCTGCTAAGATTGTAACTGCTTTATATATAGTTTTATCAATAAAAACCCTGATCTGACTATTGAAATATTTATGGGAGGGTAGATTATTGATAAAAGATTTCAAATTTTCTGATGGTGCAAATTTTTTTCTTAAGTGCTGATCAGATATTGTAGATAATAACTTTATTAATTCTATTTGTTTGTTATCAAATTTATCCGGGGAAGCTTGAATATGGCGGCGAGTAGCATGTTCGATTAAAGCAATAGTTTTATCCTCCTCATCTTCAGCAAAATATGGAATACAGCTTATGCCAACATTACGCTTATGCTTAAATACTACAATTAATTCTTCCATAACTGCTTAATTGATGCTTATAAAAATCTATAAAGATAAGGAATTGCCCCAAATTATCATTTATGTGCAGGAAAAATAATACATGGATAGAAAAAAAAACATATGATGAAAACAGCATTAATTTGCACTGATTTTTCTGCTTTAGCTGTGTTTATTATGATAGATAATATAACAATTAATTTGAGCTCTTGAAATTATAAAAATAATTATATTAAATATTGTGACTTTTAAAAAAAGGTTGTAAATTGGATCTGTTTAAACAATATATTTAATTGACAATAATTGCGTTACAACTATTTTGAAGCTATAGTTTCAAGCTACTTTTTTAAACAAATTACAATGCTTAAAAAGCATAAAATAAAAAACAATTTAATAGGATAAGATTTTTTTCAGATCCTCGCCATGTAATTAAATTACATTATTGGTGCTTGGTATATTAAGGAATTGGATAAATGTATTTTAAAAGACATTTGTCATTTTCTATTCGATCTATTTTGAGGAGTAATAGAGCTTCTTTTTTAAAAACCTGTTTTTTGCTTAAATACCTGATTCAAATGAATTACAAATTCATTACTCCATTAGCATCCTTTATTTTTATTGCTCATTTCATAAGTTATTCTCAGAATATTGAAGGCTTAAGATCTCAAGATCCTTTCACTTTATCGGGAAGTTTAGGTGCTTCATCTGTATTTTACAATATTAAAGGCAGGGAAACCGCCAGGCCCGGTTTTTCGTGGATGTTTGTTGGCAATCCTGTTGTTAGTATTTATGGAATCACCCTTCCTTTTTCTATGACCATAAGTGATCAAAACAGCCACATCAGGCAGCCCTTCAATAAAATAGGAGTCAGTCCCTATTATAAATGGGCCAAATTGCACTTGGGCTACCGTAATCCGGTTTTCTCTCAATATACACTTGGGGGACATACAATCTATGGAGCCGGTGGTGAATTTTCTCCCGGCAAATTTAAAATAGGACTGATGCATGGCAGATTGTACAAGCAGATAAATTCAGACCCTCTTTTACTTTCTGATCCCGATAAATTCAGGCTGCCATTTTATAAACGTAATGGAACCGGCTTTTTGATGGCTTATAATAATTCTGTTACCAAGATTAATTTTTCTTTTTTTCATGGTTTAGATATTGCATCATCAGTAAATGCACAAACACAAGAATTAATAAAACCTGCTGAAAATATTGTTTTTAACTTTAATATCAATCAAAGGCTTAGCAAAAATCTTGAATTTGGTTTTGAATATGCAAATAGTGCTTATACAGAAAACACTTTAAGTGATTCGATAAACCGGAAATTCAACAAATTTTCCAATATCATAAAAACCAATTATACCACAGCTGAAAGTCAGGTTTATGACAGTCACTTAGCTTACATTGCCGAATCATTCAGTCTAAAGTTAAGAGTTAAACAAATTGATCCCGGATTTCAATCCATGGGCACTTATTATATTCAAAATGATTTCAGAAACATTACTATAGAACCATTTTATAGTTTTAAGCAAAAAAGATACAGTATTAATGGCAGTTTTGGTTTTCAACAAGACAATATAAAAAAGACCAATAAATATCAAACACAACGCAGAATAGGCTCTTTGGGCTTTTCTGCCATGCCATGGAAATGGTCAAAGACCGATATAAATCTATCCAATTATAATACAAATATGAGGCGAGGATTATCAGAGATCGACAGTTTAATGAAGATTTCTCAAACTACAAGATCCTTTAATATAACTCAAAACTTCAATTTCATTAATGAAAGCTTTGCTCATAATGTTTTAATTATATACAACAATCAAAAGCTTAAGGATAATAATGCAGGCTCGGCATTATACAACAATTATGTATCCAATATGCTGTCAGGTTCTTATTTAATAAACTACTTACCCAAATTAATGAATATGGGCCTTAGTTATAATTTATCAAAGTTTGATTTTACAAATAATAAAACGAAAGTTGCGGGACCGGTAATTTCTTTTTCGACATCAATTTTTCAAAACAAACTTAATTTATCGCTAAGTAATTCCTTTTATAGCACGACAACAAATGATATAAAAAGTAACAGATTAAATATTTTCTCTTTAAGCAACTCATATAGAGTTGATAAACGACATAGATTTAGATTGTCATATTTCAATCAAAAAAGTAAAAGTTTAAATGCATCATCAACAGATTTTTCTGAGAATAAAGGAGAATTAGGATATTCATTTACATTTTAAGCTATGAACACTAAGATATTGAAATTAAGAACAGAATTATATTTATCAATTTTGATCTTTTTATTTTCCTTTGACTTTTCTGTGACAGCACAGGATGGAATATTTGTCAACACTTTCGTGACTGCACCCTATGGAACTAAAGTTGAGTCCTATGCCAATAACACGCGTATAACAGTTTCCGCTGCCTTTATAGATTTTATTAGTATCGATTGTTATTTAAATATTAAAATAATTGGCAGTAACGGCATTACTATCCAATCTTTACCTGATAGGCAATATCCTTTATTTCAAGTGGTCACCAGAGCTCCTGTAATTTTGACAGGGCATGATTTATATGAATATTTTCGTCCGGGCAATTATTCAGTCTCCGGAATTAGCCATATTGATCTCGAAACTGGTGGATTACCTGAAGGCGAATATCAGATATGTGCACAAGTATTTCATGAAGGTTATCCATGGTCTGAGCCGGCACCTTCGGGTTGTAGTAATTTCTTTAAAATTTACAGCCCCAATCCACCAACAATAATGTCTCCGTTAAATGAAAGTATTATAGACAGTAAAACTATTCAAAACATTGTATTTAACTGGATACCGTCACCCGGCAGTCCTCCGTGGACTTCCTATAAATTTAAGATGGTGGAAATGCGTGATCCTTCACAAACTCCGGGCGATGCTATATTATCAGGCCTGCCATTTTTTGAAACTACGCTGAGGCAAAATTCTTTTCTATACGGACCGGGTTATCCTCTGCTTGAGCCCGGTTTACGTTATGCTTTTCAGCTTACTGCTTTTGATTCTGAAAGCGGTATGAAGTTTAAAAATGATGGAAAAAGCGAGGTAATATTTTTTACTTATGAAGAAAAAGAAGAAGCTTTAATCCATCCTGAAATTAAAACCTTTGAATCTACAATTGAAGATGATTTAATTGAAGATTTCGCAAAAGAATTTGAAGCGATACCGACTACAAGGATAAGTGGACGTTTACTGGCAAAATTTCCCGATAGTTCAATACATTTTCTTGATGGTATTCCGGGTTGGGAGTCAAATGTTTTTATTCCATCGGAGAAAGAGACCCAAACAATAACTTATCCCTTGCCCGGTGGCTCCTCCGGTAGTGAAGCAAGTGACTTAGCTAATACACCTGATGCCGCTGCTCAGTCCGGAGGAAAATTTAATTATACAGATTTAATGAATGTAGGGAGTTTGCTTAATTCTAATATTGGCAAAATAACCACAACTGCAGGTTCCGGAGGTTTTATTGCTTCTTCAGGCCAATTGGTTGAAAGTTCTTCTATTACAGAAATACAGCAAAGCGGCATATCGGACCTCACAGATCTTATGCGTAAAGCTCCTTATTATTATTTTGGGAATTCTGAAAAAATAGAATTTACCAGGCCCTTGGCTAAGCAGAGAATAAAATTAGTTGGCCGGTATGCATATTTGCCTGAGGGTTCTATAGCCGGAATGCATTTTCCGGTTTATGGAGATCCTAATGAAGATGAAATTTTATTTTTTTATCATGATATATATGGCAATGAAAGAAATGACGTTTATAAAATAGCAAATGTTGTTCTTGCTGTTGCTGAAACTGATGAAGATGGTAATTTTTCGTTCAACTTTACCTCTGATTTTTTTACAGGAAATTTTGCAACTGCAGAACTTGAACATCCTCCGATTTATGCAGGTGAAGAAATTCAAACTCCTTTAGACAAGACAGCTTGGATAATGAATGAGGTCTATGCCGGTACAAATGTTGTTTCAAATATCACTTTATCCAATATTTTATCTATAGAAAGTGCCATAGGCAGCCAAATTGCTCCTCCTCAGCAGCAGCAGCAAAAGTTGATGAGTGGGTCGGGGAAAATATTGCAAACCGACCGTGGTGGGTATCTATGTTTGAAAATTGAAGTTGAGAATCCTAAATTTTGCAGTCCTGATATTGATATTTTTATGATGCCGGGGGACAATTTAGATATTCCCGATCAGCTTGCTTTAGTAAAAACTTATAATTTGCTTGTAAGAGGTATTGCTTCAAATGAGTACAATCAAATAGCTGATCCTGATGAACCTATGGATAATGTTAGGATTCAGGTTTTTCGAGATTTAGAAAAGTCGAAAAATGAAATTGATGTCTTATGTCGTTTTGAAGGGCAGAAGTTAATTTCTAAAACTTCAAACCGCTATGGTGAATTTAAAGATGTTGCTATTGATACAACAAGCGTTTTGCCCAATGATTATGTTTATTTTAAAAACCTGATAAAACATTATGGCTTTAACCCTCAATATTATGCCTATTTGAATGTTCGAGATGATGTTACCATTGATAAATATGAGAATACAAAATATAATTATAAACCTGTTTTTGTTCCTATTCCTGATAATACAATTACTTCAGCTATTGAGCGTCCTGCAATAAAATTTGTTGATGGCAATCCTAAAAGAGCTCATGTCACTTATAATCACTTGTTTATTAAAAATGATGTTTTTGAATTTAATTGCACTATGCACCCTGAAAATCCGGCAATTAAAGCAAGGATTATGTCCGAAACCAATATTTTAAACATTGGTTTAGAAGATGTTAAAGTTGATTTGTATAAAAATTCTTTACCTGAGCCTGCCCCTTACAATTCTATATCAGAATTTATTATGCAATCGGGTTCCGGCTCTGTTGTTTCTAAAGAAGCTGACAAGCTCACCAATGAAATTGGTTTTTTTGAGTTTACAAATCTGCCTATTACAGTAAAGGATAATTATGTAGAAGGTCCTTACAGAAGCATTTTTATTTCTCATCCCGGTTATAAAAGGGTATTAATACCTCGTCCCGGTTATAATTTACTAAATATTAAAAAGGGTGCTTTAGTTGATTTTAAGGACATTAATTTAGAAAAGGCAGATACTCTAAGGGGCTTTATTCGTGATGAAGACGGCAATCCGGTTATATCCTATATTAAAACTGAATATTCTCCCTATTATAAAACTTATCCCTATACGTTTTTGGGTAAGGAGCATGAGTCTTTTTCAATTCCCTTTTATGATGATAGTCCACGTATAATTGTTGAGCCTAAATCGAGTTTTCATTATGGATGTGACACTGTATTTGATGAGCTTCCAACAAAGCCGATAGAGATTGTTTTACACAAGAAGTTGTATCGTCCCGAAATATTTGTAAAGGATGTAAAAGGGAATCCCGTTACAGATGCTGAAGTAAGCATAAACGATATCACGGTAAAAACAAATAAGGATGGAATAGCACGTTTTAAGTTTGCCTCTCCTGTAGATCAGTTTGTAATGACCATACTACCACCGGATTCATATTCTCCAATTCAACAAATACTTGAATTAGAATTGTCTGCTTCATGGAAACGGCACAGCTTTATTGTTCAAAATTCCAAGGCTTTATATGGAAGTATAACAGATAAAATAACCGGCTATTTACTTAGTGGTGTTAAAGTATATTCAGAGCTGAGTTATAACAATGGATTAAGGTTATACATTGAGACAGAATCTGATAAAAATGGTAATTACAATTTAAAAGGTATCCCTTTTGATGCTACTTCAATAAAAATCAAGCTGTCAAAATCGGGAAGTGATCCTACTTATGTAGGTAAAACAGAAACTGTGTCTTTTCCTTCAGGCCATTTAGGTTTAAGTAAAGATTTTCAGATAGAGTCACTTGAAGGCTGGTCTTTTGCTGATATTTGGGGATATCCTGTTGCTATTGAAAAGTTTGAAGAAAACTCATCAAACCCTGACAGAGCAAAAATAAGTGGATATTTTTACAAGCTGCCAAATGTGCAAGGAGTCAGAATTCAGCAGGAAAATCTTAAAATTCCATTTTATGATTTGACAATTAAAAAGACAGCCAATGGTACAGCTGAGCCTTTATCCGATAAAATTCCTTTAAGTGTAAGCTCTATTCCTTTTATATTAAACGGAACCTTTAGTGGTGAGCTGAAAAATCAAAAAAAATATGGTTCAAATACTATATTAAATACTCCTCTTGAAATCACTAAGGAAGGTAACTCTGCGGTAATCAGGGGAATGGCAGCGATCAATTTAAGTTCGTTTAATATAGCGTATTCGTTCACAGACAACATTTATGCAGGTGTAGATTTCCAAAGAAACAGTATTGCTTTGTTTTCAGCTGATATTTCTTCCTTTGGAGATGCTCAAGAAGGCGAGTTTAATATTAGTCAAAGCTTTTCAGATCCTAAAAAAGAGAGGACTAAACCCGGACTCGTAGATCTGGTAGCTCAAGCTTCATTTAGTTCAGCCGAATTTAAAATATTTAGTTTGGATGAAAACTTAAAACCAGCGCCATTAAAGAATTACAAGGTTTATGGTTTCAAAGCAAGTTCGCTTTTAAATGAAAAATCGGTCTTAAAAAACGACAAAATAATCATTCCTACAATATTACATACTGAGATTCCTACTTCTAAGAATACAGCTGATCTGGATTTAAAAATTAATGTTGGTGATATCGTTATAACAAATACTGAAGTATCCTTAGATGAAATTCCTTTTTCAGATTTTAGCTTTGAACTTGAAAAATGGACAGTTTATGGAAAGGATAATTGGTATTTCGATAAAAATGAAGAGGCCCTCATACTGAAAAAAGTCTTCGTAAATACCGGCATTGGTATCGACGTTACTTTAAGTAATATGCGAATTGGCCCAAATTATATTGGTGAAACAGAAGTAGATATAGATGGTGGAATAAATCTTGGAGGAATTAAAAAAATCACTCTTTATGACGGCCTTGTCCCCAAGTTTAATTATGATAATATTGGTCATTATCGCATCAGTATTGAAGGTTCTTTTTCTGAGGGTACAGGGGCAGGTTATATAAGCGGCCTTCCTGAAATGGCTCCCGGCGATAGAATAGAATTCACTTCTATCGGAATACTGAGCAATCAAACGGAGGCATTATCCATTAATGGCAGTTATCGTTTTTATGATATTATAGATCTTGAAGTTAACCGTATCGTAACCGGAAATGGATATTTTGATCTTGTAGGTCAACCGAATTTAGGAATACCCAATTTTTTCCCAACAGAAACCACTATGCGTTACAGACTTGATAAGGGCAAAATTGTGGGAGAGATGAGCTTCCTTGACGGTAGGATTCGATGCCCGGGCCATGTTACCTTTGGTCTTGATAAAAACAATGAAGCACAAACATTCACAAAAGGTAAATATACCACCTACGGTACATTTACTGTAGCCGGAGGTAATAATGATAATGACGGTTCTTTTACTTTGCGTGGTTTTTTAACCAAAACAAATACAAGTTGTGAAATTGAAGTAATAAAGCTTGATAAAAACAAATTATATAAAGGTGATAATAATCAAATTGTTAAGGTTGGAAGTAATACCATTGAGGTGTTTGATGGTTATATTTTTACGACAAATAACATGGAAAGATGGAGTAGATTGTTGTATAAAGGTTATTCACATTCTATAGAAGGTCTTGAAGATGAGGACAATGTTTTATTATTTAATGTATATGGCGACATTGAAGTATCGACTAACGATATAAAAGTAACCAATATTGATCTTGGATTTGGGCAAATGGAAATGGTATATGATATTAATGAGGCCAGAATGCACGGAACCCTAAATGTCAAGTTACTTCCTATGGGTTTTGCCACATTAAAGGATGCTTTGTTTATTATTAATTTTGATAGAAATGGATATTATTTTACTGCTTATAGCGGATTAATTATTGGACCTATCCATGGATGGCAAGGTGGCTTAGTTCTTGGAAATACATCATTAATCGATCAGGCAGATATTGCCAAAATTAAAGATTCATTCGAAAAAGTATATTTACCCGACTTCTTTTATGGTCACCCCTTCAAAGGAATATATGCATTGGGTGATAAAATACTTTTTGATAATAGATTCGATCTTATATTTGTTGATGCTTCAGTCAAATCCGGCATAGGTGCTTTTATCAATTGTGATTTCAGCTCCAGTCCGGAAGTTGTTCTTTCAGGTTATGCTTATGCCGACATAAAAGGGCATACAACCTTAAGTGAGCTATGCAAAGTGGGAGTAAAAATTAATGCTGATGCAGTAATAGCAGGCGGTTATCAGAATGGCGCCTTCTTTTTAGATAATTGTTTGTCAATTTTAGGTGTGGGCTGGGCTGATGGCTTGTGTGTAGAACCTTTAAAAGCCTTAGGTGTTCCCACCAGTCTTGAGGTATCTTTAAAAGCAAACACCAGAGTTGATTCAAAAGATGGTTTTAAAATGAATATTAGTACAGGGACCTGCTTAAGGCGTTAATTTTATTTGAGTTATTTATGATTTAGGCAAAGTTTTTTAATTTGTAATTTTTGACTAATGAAAAAAAATATTTTAATTATTACCGTGTTTTGTTTTTTCTGCTCCTTACTAAAGTCTCAGGTAATAAATGGCTTATTTTCCGAGAACAGAAGCGATACTCCTGAAATCACGTGGTTTTCACCTGATCTTATATCAGAGGACAGTATAAGTATTTGGCGTACCAATATTAAAATGGAAAATTTTCAGGAGATAGAAACCATCCTGATAAAGGAGAATTGGAATGATAGTGTTTTTTACACTTTAATTGATACTACATTAGTAGAAAAAGGAATTTATATATATTATTTGTTATTGCATTTTGATAATGACACTTTATTAAGTTCCGATAAGATGTATGGTCATAATATGGGTGATTTGCCTGCTCCTGAGCTTATATCGGTCAATACTGCATCTCTTGACAATCAAAAAGCAATTGAGCTCAACTGGAAGCTTAATTATCATTTCACTGTAAACTCCTTAGCTTTGTACAGAAGTACTAATTATGATGATGATTATGAATTGATAGCTCATCTTCCGAGCAATGCTGAAAGCTATATTGATCTTGTTGATATCTCAAATGAAGCTTATTATTATTTCATATTAATACATGATTTTTTTGGATATCAATATCCATCAGCGCGTTTTCATGGTATTTGCACTTATGCTGAAAGTTGTTTGGCAGCGATAGATTTTTCCGGTATCGCTAAAGACGAGGAAATCGAGCTTTCATGGGAAGTGATGGGAGATAATGTATTATACTCACAAATTTATCGTAGGATAGGAGCTGAAAGTAGTTTTTCACCTCTATATCAGATAGGGGTTAAAGCCGGTGAAAGTTTATCATACTCCGATAAAGATATAAGCATGAACGCAGGAGTTGATATTAGTTATTATATTGTAAATATAAGTGATGGATTTATACAGAGCTTTACTACTGACACCTTAACTTTTCGCATTAAAAATAAGGAGCCACTTCCTGCCCCTAAGGAATTAATCTATTTAACAGATGATTCACAAAATATAAAACTTATATGGAGCTCAATGGCCGATATTGAAAATTTTGCCGGTTATAATATTTATCGTTCCGAATTTAATGAACAATCTTATAAACTTAATTCTACTTTAATTCCTGCCGATGAAAATTTCTTTATTGATAAAAGTGCAGAATCGGGAAAAGAATATACTTATGAAGTGGAAGCAGTAAATGCAAGTGGAGTTCAAGGAGTTGTACGTTCAAAAGTTGTAGTTAACCGTGCGAATCCTCAAATTGTAATGCCTATTAGTATAAAACAAAGCGACAATGGTTTTATGCTTAGCTGGATATCTCCCGTATATGGTTTTATTTCAGAGATACATATTTTCAGGCAAAAAGATGATGAAGCACCAGTATTGATTAAAAAACTTCCATTAACTCAAAACCAATTAAGCGACAGTAATTTACCAAGTGGGGATTATTTGTATTTTGCTATTGCAAAACTTGTGAATGGATCTGAGCTTATGGTAAATAATGGGGTTTTAATAAGAAAAGATTAAGTATTGACGAACAAATAGCTTCATTTCATAAAACATCCTGTCTTAAATATAATACTTCAAATTTGGGATGTATTTGCTCTGCTGTTGTCAATCCATAGGGAGAGTTAAAATTCAATTTACAATTAGTTCCTGAACAAATCTTTTAAATTGGGGTTTCAATAAGAAACAAATTTTATTACCAACAGATGTCGGAATCATATCTGTATTTTCAAAAATTAATTTGATAATGACGCATTTAATAATAGTAGCTCATCCTTCTACGGATAGCTTTAGTATATTTTTGGCAAAGGAACTTGAAAAACATTATAATTCTATAGGCTGGAAAACTGTAATCAGAGATTTATATAAAATAGAATTTCAAGCTATTTTATCGTATAATGATTTATCAGAGTTAAAGAGTGGCAGGATACCTGAAGATATCTTAAAAGAACAAGAATTTATTCGTCAGGCCGATTTAATATCTGTTATTTATCCTTTGTGGTGGGCTTCATTTCCTGCTATATTAAAAGGATATATTGACAGAGTATTATCGAATGGTTTTGCTTTTAATTATGGGAAAGATGGTGCAAAAGGATTGTTAAAAGGGAAACAAGTTATAATCCATACAACTATGGGTAACACTATTGAAGAGTATAAGGAAAAAGGACTTATTGATGCCTTTAAAGTAATACATGGAAAAGAGATTTTCACTTATTCAGGTATGGAGATCATCAAGCATAATTTCTACCCTCAAATTACTCTTGCAGATAAATCCAAGCGTAATTATTACTTAAATAAAGCATTAATGGCTTATAGTGAACTACATTTAAAAATGCAATAACACTAATTTTAATCCTCAATTTAAATATACATCCATATAGAAATGATAATATAAACCGAATTTTATACTTTTTTATTGTATATTCATTTCTTGTTTATATTTTTCACTTTTACTGCATATTTAAAGAACATCAAGAGGATGAGTGCCGATGATATTTTTTACACTTTATCAGAACCTTCAGAGGGTAGTTATAGAGAAAAAGGAAGTAGATTTCTTGCTTTTGCCTTTCCGGTAGAAACTGAAGATCTTATAAAAAAACATCTTGCAGATTTAAAAAATACTTACCACAATGCCAGGCATGTCTGTTTTGCTTGGCAGTTGGGTTTCGATGGAATGAACTATCGTGTAAATGACGACGGAGAACCTTCGGGGACAGCAGGTAAGCCTATATTTGGGCAAATACGTTCTCACAATCTTAGCAATGTTTTAATAATAGTAGTTCGTTATTTTGGTGGTACAAAGTTAGGAACAAGTGGATTAATAAATGCTTATAAAGAAGCTGCCGCTGATGCCATTAAAAATGGCAACATAATCAAGAAAACTATCAATTCATTTTTCAGCCTTAACTTTTCTTATGATCAGCTGAATAATGTAATGCGTATAATAAAAGAAATGGATTTACAGATTATACACCAAGACTTTGGCTTAAATTGTAAAATCAGCCTATCGGTCCGTGAAAGTTTATTTGCTTCCGTAAAATCGCGCTTTGAAGCTATTAATGGTGTGAAGCTAATTGATGATATACCTTAAAGACTGTTTCACCGGCTTTAATTGATACTTGAACCGGTATTTTTGTAGTTTGTCCGTTTTGCCTATGTTGATCAAGTGTTAATTCCTGCTCACCTTCCGGTAGAGAAATTCTTGTATATGAAAGTGAATAGGGCAGGGACTGCCAATTTCTGGTATCGGCTTTTTCTGTAATAGTATTAGCGATACTAACCAAAGCACCAAGATTGGAATTTTCTTTTCGTGCCAAGTGCTCCATCATTTGTTTAGTACCAAGGCGCAAGAGATTGTTTCCTATTTCGCGCAACATACGATCATTTAATGATTGAAAAGCAATTTGATTTATGTCTTGTGCTATTTCAAGGGGGTATTTTTTTCCATTAAAGATCAATTGTGCATTATTATAATATGGCATTCTTTCAATATATTTTGGAAAAGCCACACGAATTATTGATATATCGCTAAGTGATGCTTGTTGGTTTGTTGGTTGATTAGCTATAACAAGTGGAAATGATATTCCCAGTTCATCATTTGCAAAAAATATTTTCCCACTATCTTTACCCATATTAGTAAGGGTAAGTCCCCATTCCGATTTTACCGGTCCAAATCCATTCATCCATATATAGAGCAAATCACCATGATCAGCTTCAATTTCAGCAGGACTTATTCCGAAGCGTTCTTCATAGTATTTAACTTCGTTGGTAAAACCCATCTTTTGTGCAGTAAAAAGTAAGTCTTTTTTTAACTGCTTGGGGGCACTTAAATTGAATAAATTTTGATAATCATTTTCATAAACTTCCAAGGCATTTCTATAAGCAATAAAAGCATTGTTATAATCACCACTTGCTTGGTAGATAATTCCCATTAAGTTATGTGCAAATGCATCATGAGCATACTTGTTTTGATTATTTTTATATTGGTCGTTAATTTCTTGCAATCTGATATTTATACGTCTGGTTTCGACCAAGGCCCCTTCAAAATCTTTTAATGCAATAAAATTCAATGCTTTATAATAATGAATCATAATTGTTTCAAAATCTTCAGGGAGGTAAGGACGCTTCATTGGGTTGGAAATTAATACTAATGCTTCAATGGCTATGTTTTTTCTATATTCTTCCACATAATAATCAGCTAAGTTGAAAAACTCATTACTTTTTTCATGCTCACCAAGCATAAAAAAAACCATGCCTCTGTTAAGGTAATATAAAACTCTATGATTATTTTCTGCCCATTTATTATTTCCTTCAAGTAATTTATCAGCTTCTTCAAATTCACCGGCGCTTATTTTTTGTTGCACAGCATAAGTTTGTTGATAAAAGGTAGCACAGCCCGTCAATAAAATAATACTGCAGGAAAAAAATAAAAAGTATAATACCGAATATCGGATTATTTTTCTAACAATCGGATTCATAAATTACTTGCCGGCAAAATAAAGATAGAAGATTCAGAATTAATTTCTTATATATTTCCGAATCCGTTTATCACCAATCCAAACAACTTCACTTGTTTCAAGATCAGTTAGCTCCAAGTTAACCTGATAATAATTAACTCTTTCTTTTTTATAAGTGTCAACGATAGAATTTATATCACCATTTAGCATATAATCGGCTCCAAGTTCCTGTCCCCATCTTTTAGCTGTTTCTATTGAAGCAAAATCTTGTTGTGAAGCCCTTTCTCTTCTGAGCTCTTCGCGCTTATCACCGGCTTGTACCAAGCGAACCTTGCCGCTATTAATAAAGGAGCGTTCAACGTCTTTAATAAAAGTTTCGGCACTAATATGTTCATGGGATTTATTATAAATAAGACCGACAATTACAACCGGTCGTTCATTAAATTTATCCACATGATTGTTTAACCAAGGCCCGTTTAAAATTTGGTCAACCATGGCTTCTGCAGTCATCCTTGAATCGGAATCATTCCAGCGACCGCTTAAATCAATAGTTTCTTCAAGTCCTACACGTTCAATTTTTCTGGTAGCACAGCTTTGAAAAAATATTCCTATAAAGAAAAGAGAAAGAAACAAAGAAGAGAAAAAAGTTTTCATAGTTTAATAAATTAAATTCGAGAAAAAATAAATCAAATTTTATGCCAATTTGATTATCAATTTGTATTGCCAAAACTATTCAAATCTTTTAAATATACAGCAAGATATTGCAAAAGATCTGTAACTGAAGGCTCTTTTAATTCAATCATAAAATCAAGATCATCTTGATAAGGCCCTAAGCCCCCGGCTTTAAGACCTGCTTTTGATAAAGATACTATCCAGTGTATTGCTTGGTAATAATGTGTTGTCAAAACTAAGAGAAGGTCTAATTTTTCGTCCACAAAATTTAAGATTTCTTCCTTTTGTGGCTTCATAAAAAAGGAACATTCCTTAATAGAATAAAACAAATAATTTTTATCACTGATATAATTATGTTGTTTCACTTTTTCAGGAATAAAGCCAATAATTTGCACATTTTTTTCCTTTTGGAAATTCTGTTTGACAAAGAATTTTACTTCATCATAGTTGTTCTTGTTAGAAGTGTCAAACACAATACCAATACTTTTGGCTTGATTAAGATTAATTGTTTTAATCTCTCTATGAAGGAGCTTTTTTTGTCGGCACATCAATACCTTAGCTATACGACCTCGTATTTTTTTTAAAAATATCACAATTTTAATCTTCAAGTAATTTAAGAAATTCTTCTTCTGATATTATATCAACATTATATTCTTCAGCTTTCTTTAACTTTTCAGGCCCTGCTTTTTCACCGGCAAGGAGGTATTTTGTGTTTTTTGAAACAGAATTACTCACCCTTCCACCATGCTGTTCTACTATATTTCTAAGTTCTTTCCTTCTGGCCGGAGTTCCAAAACTGCCTGAAATAACGATAGTTGTATCTTTCAACAATTCAGAATTATAAAATAAGCTTTCTGATGGTTCAAATTTCATCTGTAAGCCATGATTTCGTAGTCTGGATACAAGTTGTAAATTCTTTTCCTCGGAAAAGAAGTCTTTTACGCTTCCTGCAATAGATTCACCAATATCTTTAACTGCCAAGAGTTCTTCGCTTGAAGCATCTTTTAATTTTTCTATATCCCCAAAAGCTTCTGCCAGATTTTTTGCAACGGTTTCACCAACAAATCTTATCCCAAGGGCAAATAACACTTTATCGAAGGGGGTTGATTTTGATTTTTCCAAAGAATTAACTATCCTCTTGTATGAAAGAGTTCTAATACTTATCAATGGTAAATGATTGATTTTATCAAAACTGAAATTCTTCGAATGGAGCCTTTCAAATAAACTATTGGCGGTTATAAAATCAATTGCTCCGGCTTGTTCCAGCTCATGAGGGCTCGCTTTAAACAGATGATAAAAGTATTTAAAGTGGTCCATGATTTTATTGATGCCGACAATACTCAGATTTGCAATTTTTAATGCATCAATAAAATTCTCCGGACTTATTTCATTATCTTCAATAGTTAAATGACTTAAAAATCTTTTATTTGCTTCAGTATATAGGAAAGCCAATTCATCAATTTTAATTCCTTGATTTTCAACAAGATTAAAAAGTAATTCTGTCTTTGATAAGGTGTCTTCTGTAAGCTCATCGGCAATAATGTTGCATTTCACCAATGTTGGCGCACCTTTTAATGAATATAGTATTCTTGACAATGGAATATTTGATGGGAGGGGAGTACCTTGTTTATCTTCAGTTTTTAATTGCTCCAGATTAAGGAATTCATTTTTCCTTTGTGGAATAGTATATAAATCTGATATATCTCTTATCAAGTTTTTCTGATAAAACATTTCTATGGTTTCTTCTCCCAAGCCTTCTATATCCATAGCTTTACGACCGGCAAAATGAATAATTTTTCCGAGAATTTGAGGTGGGCAGCCTGTTTCATTGGGACAATAATGTGCTGCTTCTCCTTGTTCTCTCACTAATTTAGTGGAACAAACCGGACAATGATCTATAAAAATAACAGCCTGACTATCAGCACTGCGATAGCTTAAGTCAACATTAGTAATCTTAGGGATAATTTCACCTCCTTTTTCAATCTCCACCATATCATTATAGTGAAGATCCAATTTTGCAATAATATCAGCATTATGAAGTGATGCTCTTTTTACCGTAGTACCGGCAAGTAATACCGGATCCAAATTAGCAACCGGTGTAACAGCACCTGTACGTCCCACCTGATAACTCACAGATAAGAGTCGTGTTAATGCTGATTCGGCCTGAAATTTATATGAAATAGCCCAGCGAGGTGATTTTGCAGTGTTGCCAAGTTGTTCACGTAATGACAAACTATCAACCTTTATTACCACTCCATCAATTTCAAAAGGTAATTTATCCCGTTGTTTATCCCATTTATTAATAAAATCGAGTATTTCTTCAAAATTCTTGCATAATTTAATGTGAGGAGAAATCCTTAGTCCCCAATTTTCGGCAATTTTAAGGATTTTAAAATGACTATCAGAAGGAAGTGAGTCGCCTAATAAATAATAAAGATAACATTCTAAGGGTCGTTTAGCAGCCAAAGAACTATTTTGAAGTTTCAAGGAGCCGGCCGCCGCATTTCTTGGATTGGCAAATAAAGGAAGATTGTTAGCTTTTCTTTCGTCATTTAATTTCGCGAAACTGTTCTTTGATATAAATATTTCCCCTCTTATTTCAAATTGTTTTGGAAAATCACCAAGTAATTGCAGGGGAATACTTTTTATTGTTTTGACATTTTCACTTACATCATCACCAATAAAGCCGTCACCACGCGTAAGGGCAGAAACAAGTATGCCATTTTCATAATTTAAAGAAATTGCAGTACCATCAAATTTTAGTTCGCAAACAAATTCAACATCATCACCACTTAGCTTTTTAACCCTATTAATAAAATCTTTTAATTCAGATTCTGAATAAGTATTACCCAATGAAAGCATGGGATATTTATGAGGAAAGGATTGAAATTCCTGGTTTAAATCACTGCCCACCCTCATACTTGGACTGTTGGAATCATAAAAATCGGGATTAAGTTCTTCTAATCGAATCAATTCCTTCATTTTCTGATCAAACTCATAATCAGATATTTCCGGCTTGTTTTTTATATAATAAAGATAGTTGTGATGATGCAGTTCCCGGCGTAGTTGAATAATAGTATTTTCAATACCTGATTGTCCCATTTTTACTTTCAAAGTTATTTCAGCTTCTTTTTAAAGATTAAAGTGCAATTTTAAGGAATAAGCACTTTAGTTAAAAGAAAATTTGCTATTTATTTGATCGTCTCGAAAACAAATTTCTAAACCAAAGTCGAGCGCCCGTGGAAATTGGTTTTAGTAATTCTGCAACTGCTACGGATATTATACGTGAAGGATTAAGGGCTGCACTTAATTCCCAGACTGATAGGTCAAGTCTTTTTCTGGATAGTTTGACCTCATAGGAAAGCCGGTTTTTTTCTAATTGAATTTTATTAAATGAATCAATACGGTTGAAAGAACTATTAGTTTTATTTTTCATTTTCATTGTATTTTAGAAAAAACAATTTAATAAGTGCCTGAATAACGGGCTTTTCTATTAATTTTTTTCGAAATAAATAAAATATTAATGCAATTAAAAAATAAAAAGCAGCTATAATGAGAAAGCCAAGAGCAGCTGAATTTAATAATTCACCTATGAAAAAGGCAAAAGCCAGTGATACAAACAAAAAACCAAAAAAGAAAAGGAATAAAATTCCGGCTTTTAAAGCAAGACCTGAAATAGCATGTGCAAGTTCCTCAACGAGATGAAGTTTAACAAGATCAATTCGTTTGTTTAAATAATCTTCAAGATCTTCTTTAACTTCAACAAGAAGATCTTTAAAATCGTTTCGAAGCATGATAAAGATTTAAATAATTCAAAAAAACCGGTCATCTTTAAAATGATAGTTCTTCTGTTTAGATAACCGGTTAATTACATAAAAGCTGTTATTCTTATAATACAAGAATTATCAAACATCTGCTTGTTTGCTTGGCTTAGTCTTTTTATATTCATTCATAAGGTGTTTTATTCTTTCTTCAATTTCCTGAATTTTCACTTTAAGATTATCTTTCAATTCACCGCTTTTATCTTTCATTTTGCCACGTAATATCTCCAGCTCATTTTCCAAATCCTCAATCTTCTTTTTTATTTGTTTACGTGTGTCATCTCCGGATTGCGGAGCATATAATAAGGCAACAGTTGCGCCAAGGATAACGCCAACCAGTAAACCACCAAAAAATGAACCTGCGCTTTTCATAAATAGATATTTTAAGATTTAACAATTAATTAATTTTCACTTTCTACTTTATTATTAAGCTTATGATTATGTCTTATTATAGTTTTATTAATAAGACAATTCTGATAAAGCTTTGTTCGTAATTTAAGTTACAAATTCAATACCAAATTAGTTGAATAAACTTAAATAAAACTATTTAGATTATCAAATACAAATAAAAATTGATTTATAATATTTATTACTATTAATCTCAGAGATAGGATGATACAGATAATCAGCAGTTTTAAATTAAAATTTTATGAATTAACAGCTGTAATCCATCACGGGTTTATTTATATCTTTACATCAATAATTTATTTTAATTTATGGATGAAAGGGTAGAACACATTTCAATAGATGAGCGAAAGCAAATAGTTGTTGCCTATCAACAATTATTGCGTGTTGCAGGAGGTTTACTTGAAAGTTCAGACATCAAACTCATACGTCGTGCTATAGAGATTTCAATTGCTGAAATCGGCTTTAAACAACGTGTTAAAGGGCGTCTTTCTGTGGTTCATTCTTTAGAGGCAGCCAAAATAATTGTAAGTGAAATTGGTCTTGGCCGTACTTCTCTTATTTGTACTTTGCTTTATGATACCATCCAGTATTCAGATAATTTTCTTGAAACTGTAAAAAAACAATTTGGTACTCAGGTTGCCAATATTTTAGAGGGCTTGGTAAAAGTAAATGATCTTTATCAACGCAATGTTTCCGTTGAATCGGAAAATTTCAGAAAATTACTGTTGACATTTGCACAAGATGTTCGTGTAATACTGATTATTATCGCCGATCGTTTACTCACTATGCGGACACTTGATTTATTTCAGCCCGAGATGCAGCTAAAAATAGCCTATGAAGTATCCTATTTATATGCTCCAATGGCGCATCGTTTAGGCTTATATTCAATTAAATCTGAAATGGAAGATTTGGTTATGAAATATACAAATAATGAAATGTATAAATTCATTGCCAAAAAGCTTAATGAAACAAAACGCGCCCGTGAAAAATATATAAATGAATTTATTGCACCACTAAAATTAGATTTGCAAGCTCATAATTTAAAATTTGATATTAAGGGCCGTACAAAAACCATTTATTCGATTTTCAATAAAATGCAGAAGCAAAATGTTGAATTCGAACAGGTTTATGATTTATTTGCTATTCGTATTATTTTAGACAGTAAGGCAAAAGATGAAAAGGCTGATTGTTGGAGGGTTTATTCCATCTTGGCCGATAAATATCAGCCCAATCCAAGTCGTATGCGCGATTGGCTATCTGTTCCCAAAAGTAATGGCTATGAATCTTTACATACCACGGTATTGGGTCCGGAAAATAAATGGGTGGAGGTTCAAATTCGCTCGCGCCGCATGAATGATATTGCAGAAAGGGGATTGGCAGCCCATTGGAAGTATAAAGGTTTAAAAGGTGACCGGGGGTTGGATACATGGTTGTCAAATATTCGTGAGATATTGGATAATCCTGAATTGAATGCCAAAGATTTTATTGATGATTTTAAGTTAAATCTTTATGAAGAAGAAGTATTTGTTTTTACACCAAAGGGTGATTTGAGAAGGTTTCCAAAGGGCTCGACGGTTCTTGACTTTGCTTTTGATATTCATACAGAAGTTGGTAAAAAATGCCTTGGTGCCAAAGTCAACGATAAGAATGTATCTATTCGTTATGTCTTACAAAATGGAGATCAAGTTGCTATAAATACTTCTACCACTCAAGAGCCCAAACAAGATTGGTTGAAATATGTAGTTACCTCTCGGGCAAAAACAAAGTTAAAGCAGGCATTACGTGAGATCCATAACAAAGAAGCCGAATTAGGCAAAGAGTTATTAATTCGCAGGTTAAAAAACTGGAAATTAGAGCTTAATGATCAGTTAACCGGATTAATGGTTAAACATTTTAAGTTTAAAAATACCAATGAATTTTTCAGAGATATTGCATTGGAAAAAATCGATTTAATTAATATAAAAGAATATATAATTCAATATGAAAAGAGCGTACAAGAGCGCGAACATTCTGAACATTTGCAAGGTATAAAAAGTGCCGGAAATTTTATAGGCCCTTCTCATAATGAAGAATTGCACGATGGCCAAGATGTTTTATTAATTGACAAAAATTTGACCAATGTCGATTACAAACTTGCCAAATGCTGTAATCCCATATTTGGGGATGAAATATTTGGTTTTGTATCTGTTTCAGGTGGAATACGTATACATCGTAAAAGTTGCCCAAATGCTCGTGATTTACATACAAAGTTTTTTTACCGTATTATAAAAGCCGGCTGGACCGGTGAAGCGGAGGCTAATTATTTGGTTGCCATTAAAGTAGTAGGTGAAGATGATATTGGAATAATAAGCAATGTATCGCAACTTATTACCAAAGAATTTAATCTTAAAATTAGAGCTATTACTGTTGACAGCAAAGAAGGTTTATTTGAAGGAACAATATCAATATTTGTAAATAACATTCAAATATTGAACACTTTAAAAAAGAAAATAAGCGAAGTGAAAGGTGTTATTTCAGCTACCAGGATTGATGCAGTACAATAAATTAAAATCTGTTTTTAAATTATCTTTGTCAGATGTGGTATTTAAATTTAAAAGAAAAACATAATAATCGACTTTTAAATTATTGGTATTCAACCAGAACAGATATTTGTTTTTCGGAAAAACAAGCTTTTTTCCCGGTTCAAAAAATCAATTATCACTTTAAACTATTATATAATTCTATTGCCGGGAAAATTTTAAATTATTGCTTTTCTGCAAGCCTTGTTATTTTATTTATTTTAGTATTGCCATCGTGTAATTTTCATCAATCCGTCTATCATCAAAAACTTTCAAGAATTGATAGCATGTTGATTGACAATCAAATCGCTAATATTGAAGATAGCCTTTCGGCAATAAACCCCAATTTGCTCAATGAGAGTAATTTGTCTTATTTTAAACTATTAAAAGCTATTTCAGATCTTGATAAGCGCAAAAATATTATTAGTGATTCATTATATCTTAAACTTGCAAAATATTATCACACCCAAAAACCTTCCAATAACGCCATTCGTGCACAATTATATCTTGGAATAGCCAGATACCGCCTGCAAATGCCTGATTCGTTGGTTTACGAGCCTTTAAAGGAAGCAGAAAGCCTTATGATGGCTAATTTAGATATAGTAAATTCGGCAACAGAATTTGCTATATATAAATATCTTGGGAAAATCAATGAACGTCAGAATAACTACGAACAAGCCAACAATTATTATGAACAAGCTAAAAATTTAAGTATTGAAGTTAAGAGTATTGACTATTTAGTTACTTCCTCACTCTTATTGTTTTGGAATCATTTAAGATATAAAAGATATGACGAAGCACGTTATATTATTACCAATACCGACACTATTAAGGCTAACAAGATTAAAATTAATCAGTTGTTTTCTTTAAAGAATGCCAAGGCTGCTTTTTATTATACACAACAACAATTTGATAGCGCATTATATGTATATAATGAGCTTGAGAAAAATGCACACGAAATTGACGGATTGGTTCGAATGTCAAATATATTTTATTCAAAATCCCTTGCATTTAATAATTTAAACCGTACTGATTCAGCATTATACTATGCTCAAAAAGCAGTAGAAAATATTACTGACAGTTCCGGCATGCGGCAATCATATTACTTATATTCTTACCTTGCTAATCTGGCCTATAAAAATGAAGATTTCAAATTATCATCTGAAAGTTATAATACTGCCTACCAACAACTTCATGAGGCAACTGATGAAATGACAAAAAAGCGTATTTTAGAGTTAGAGAAAAAATATGATTATTCAAGGATTGAATTAGCTGCTTTTAAACAAAAGCAAAATGCACAATTAATGATTCTATCAATCAGCTTTGTTGTTTTAATTTTAAGTTTAACAGTAATTATTTATAAACAGCAATTAAGGCAAAACAAAATTCAACTTGAAAAAGAAACCCTTCTTAGGGAAAGTGCTGAACTGAAAGCTGCCCAAAGTGAATTTGAAAAAAATCAAAAGGAACAATTAATAATGCTTTATCATCATTTAGTTCAGCGGCATGCAATAACAGAAGAACGTTTTGAACAACTATCCTATAGATTCATTAAAGATTATCCTGCTATCCATGACGATATTCATGCTGAATTGAATGATTTGAAAGTTGAATTGAATAATATGCTATCTGGTCTTATACATGATGATTTATTTTATTCACTTCTTCCCATTCCTAAAACTATACCTTTAACAAATGGTGAAAAGATGATCCTTTTCCTTCTATTTTGTCAAACTTCAAATCGTCAATTAGCGACAATACTAGGAATAACTGCCGGTAATTTACGTGTAAGGAAATCTAATTTACGTCGTAAATTATCTAATCATTTGGAAGATATTCCTAAAATAGATGAAATTATGGCCCTTTTTTAACTACTCTCTTTTTTAGCTATTTTAAAAACTTCATAATCTACTTCGCTTTATAGCGTTAATTTGTTTTTTATAAGCTTTTGTAATTTAGCCTATTACCTTGCATCCTAACGTTAAAATTTTTCAGAATGCAAAAAACTATTGAAAATTTAAGAAAGGATGGCTATTTTTTGGTTAGGGTTAAAACGTTAAAAAACAAAATCTTATGGAAAGAAAAAATTATTTTGTAAAGTTATTACTCATTATGATAATGGGTATGTTCTCTGTAATTTTATTTGGAGGAGATGATGATGATGATGTACCTGATCGAATGATCGATTTATTAATTGTAATTGATGATGGTGTTACAATAAAAAGTACTCCCGGAGACTATCTTGGTCTTACTAAAAAGGTAGAAAGTTTAAGAAGCGGTTTTGGTGAATTTAAAGCCGGTTATAATTCAAATTTTGTTTTTATTGATTCTTACAACTATCGAGGTTTAGTTTTGGTAGAGCTTGAAAGTGTTAATTCAAATGTTTTTATCTCCGATTCATTTATTGTTAATGGCAGTGGGTCATTTCAATTAAATATATCGGATCTCGATTCCGGAGTTTATATATTAAGCATTGAAACCAGTTACCAAACTTATTCAGGAGAATTTAAACTTGACTAATATTTTAAAGAATTAAAATCTAAACTAAAAACTCCTGAAGCCTTTATGCAATAAGACTTTTATTATTTTTGGTATTTTATACCGTTTATTTGAATTTTGCAACAAGTTGTTTATCAGGAGCTTCTATTTCGGTCAAGCGTTAAAATGTCCTCAGAGAGCTGAAAAATCTTGGTTTATGCCAATTTAGACACTTACTTTGTTATGTGTAAAATTGGTACCCAGTAAGCCCACATATGTTTCTTACCACTACCCATTTTGCCGGAGTTGATGAATCTCCTCAACAACTCCGGCATTTTTTTTGCTTTTTATGATTTGTCTTCATTTATTTTTTAGAAATTAAAAAATTATAACTTTAACTTCTCATAACATTGTGTTATCATTAATTTTTCGCTTTCAAAAACACAAAAATGTTTAAACTATTTGGAGATCATCAAAAACCTGAGCTACGGCATTTTATGCACAGCATTTTTCTACCTGTGGTTATTTTGTTGCTTATGTTTTCTATTCATCTGATTTCAGAGCTCGAAAATCTTGACTTACATTTTTTAGGCATTAAACCATTAAGTCTTAAGAGTCTCCCGGGTATTTTGTTTTCTCCTTTTATTCATTCTACTTGGGAGCACTTATTTAATAACTCTGTTTCTTTTTTTTTACTTTCTGTATCTTTATTTTATTTCTATCGTGAAATAGCCTATAAGGTATTTATTGTAATATATCTACTTGCAGGTGCTTGGCTTTGGTTTGGTGGCCGAGAAGGCTGGCATATTGGAGCAAGCGGTGTCATATACGGTTTAATGTCTTTTTTATTTATCAGCGGGCTTATTCGCAGGCATATTCCTCTAATGGCTGTAACACTGTTTGTTGTTTTTATTTATGGAAATATGGTATGGGGCATGTTTCCCTTAGCCAGATTTATGCAGCATTCGTGGGAAGGACATTTGTGGGGTTTTCTTGCAGGGATAACAGCAGCTGTTATATTTAGAAATGAGGGTCCTCAAAAGCCTCCTTCTCCGTTTGAAGATGAAGATGAAGATGAAACAATTGATGGTACAATTATATATGAATCGGACTTATTAAATAATGATAATCATCCATAATGTCATTAGTGGAATGTTTTTATTAAGCATTAGAATTTATAAACAATGGTGAGTATAATTTTAACAATCTTTTTATTGATGTTTGGAATACTTTTGGCATCTTTACAGGTTGTAATAAATTCACATTTTATAAATGAATAAGCGAACAGATATAGCTTGTCTCACAATTCTGAGCTTGTCACTTACAGTAGCATTTTCGGGATGTAAAGATATTTATGATAATCTTGGAGACAATAATCATAATCGTATAGGTGGAAATAGGCCTCAGGAAGCTATTGCCATAGATTATGATTCAACAGATTTTATGTCTGTTTCCGATTATGAATGTTCAGCTTTTGATTCAAATGAAGGCCAACATAAGCCAACCATTGTTAGAACGATAATTGAAGACTTATTATCAGAATTTTATAAGCCATTTAATATATTTTCGCAAAAATTGATCAGTAAAAATCTTTATTATTTTTCTGATTCAATTATAAAAAAGCATTATAAACAAAGTGATAAAGTCCTGTATTATAATTCTGTATTAAAATTATTTATATCTACTGTAAAACATCAGACTTATAATTGCTTTTTTAGTCCTTTCAAAAAAAAGTCATATAAATATACTTACATAACAAGAGCCGGTCCGGCCATCTAATTCGTATTGAATTTAGCAAGATACAAGCAATTTTTTTGTGTTTTATTCTATAGGTTTTGAAATATAATTTTATATTAATTATAAATCAAAGCTACAAAAAGATATTTTTGCACTTAGCATTACATTTAAGAATTTTAGTTTTATGAATATAGTCAATTACATATTATCATTGTTTTTGGGAGATAAATCAAAACGTGATATGAAATCGGTAGAACCTTATATCGAAAAGATCAAAAATATTTATCCTGATATTGAGGTTCTTAGCAATGATGAGTTACGTGAATATACAGTTAATTTACGGACTTTTGTTTTAGAAGCTATTTCTGTTGAACAGGAAAAGATAGATAGTTTAAAAGATCAAATTGAAAATGACAACCCCGATATCGATACACGAGAAAAAATTTATAGTGAAATAGATCAGCTTGAAAAAGATATAAGCGAAAAGTTGGGGAATGTTTTAAATGATATTTTACCTGAAGCATTTTCAGTAGTAAAAGAAACCGCTCGACGTTTTAAAGAAAATAAAATCATTGAAGTAACAGCCAATGATTTTGATCGTGATCTGGCTGCAAATCATGATTTTGTGGAAATTAAGGGGAATAGTGCTCTTTATCGTAACAGCTGGGTTGCCGGTGGTAATGAAATAACTTGGGACATGGTGCATTACGATGTTCAATTAATTGGCGGGGTAGTATTACATCAGGGTAAAATTGCTGAAATGGCAACGGGAGAAGGTAAAACTCTTGTTGCAACTTTGCCTGTATTTTTAAATGCCTTGCCTGGCCGAGGGGTTCATATTGTTACTGTAAATGATTATCTCGCAAAGCGTGACTCTGAATGGATGGGCCCCATTTACATGTTTCATGGTTTAAGCGTTGATTGTATTGATAAATATCAGCCAAATTCTCCGGAGCGCCGTAATGCGTATAAAGCAGATATTACCTATGGTACCAATAATGAATTTGGTTTTGATTATTTGCGCGATAATATGGCCATTTCCCCTGATGATTTAGTTCAAAGGTCTCATAATTATGGTATTGTTGATGAGGTTGACTCAGTGTTGATTGATGATGCCAGAACTCCATTAATCATCTCCGGGCCTATACCTCGTGGTGAAGATCAGTTATTTTCCGAATTACGTCCAAAAGTTGAAAAATTAGTAAATGCCCAAAAAAGTTTAGTAACAAGCCTACTTTCCGAATCCAGGCAAAAACTCAGATCTGAAGATTCAAAAGAGCAGGAGGAGGGTAATCTTCTTTTGTTACGAGCATTTAAAGGTTTACCAAAAACAAAACCTTTGATCAAGTTTTTAAGTGAATCGGGTGTAAAAGCGGGCATGCTCAAAACGGAAAACTTTTATATGGCGGAGAATAATAAGCATATGCACATAGTAACTGATCCGCTTTATTTTATAATAGAGGAACAAAGTAATTCTGTTCAACTAACCGATAAAGGTATTGATTTGATTACAGGTACAACTGAAGATCCTCATTTTTTTGTGTTACCTGATATTGGTTCTGAAATAGCAACGATAGAGAGAAGCAATTTAAATGATGAAGAAAAGGCTATAAAAAAAGATGAGTTAATGCAAAGCTTTAGCATTAAATCAGAACGTGTTCATACCATTAACCAGTTATTAAAAGCATATACAATGTTTGAAAAGGATATTGAATATGTTTTAATGGACAACAAAGTAAAAATTGTTGATGAGCAAACAGGGCGGATAATGGAAGGAAGGCGTTATTCTGACGGATTGCATCAGGCTATTGAAGCCAAAGAACGCGTTAAAGTAGAGGCGGCTACCCAGACTTATGCCACCATTACTCTGCAGAATTATTTCCGTATGTACAGTAAGCTTGCAGGTATGACAGGTACTGCAGAGACCGAAGCCGGTGAATTGTGGGATATCTATAAATTAGATGTTGTGGTTATACCAACAAATCGCCCTATTCAGCGACAAGATCATAATGATAAGGTTTATAAAACAAAACGTGAAAAATACAATGCCGTTATTGAGGAGATAAGTGAATTAATAAAGGCAAATCGTCCTGTTTTGGTTGGAACTACATCTGTTGAAGTTTCAGAATTATTGAGCAGGATGCTTAAAATTCGTGGGATTAAACACAATGTATTAAATGCAAAACTTCACCAACGTGAAGCTGATATAGTTGCAGAAGCCGGACAGCCAAGAACAGTTACAATAGCTACTAATATGGCCGGTCGTGGTACCGATATTAAATTAAGTCCTGAGGTGAAAGCAGCCGGTGGACTTGCAATTGTAGGTACCGAGCGACATGAATCACGACGCGTTGACCGCCAGCTTAGAGGGCGTGCCGGTCGTCAGGGGGATCCGGGTTCTTCTTTATTTTTTGTTTCTCTTGAAGATGATTTGATGCGTTTATTTGGTTCCGATCGTTTGGTGAAATATATGGATAGACTTGGTGTAGAGGATGGCGAGGTGATTCAGCATAATTTAATTACTAAATCAATCGAAAGGGCTCAACGCAAAGTTGAAGAGAACAATTTTGGAATACGTAAGCGCTTATTGGAATATGATGATGTCATGAATTCACAACGTGAAGTTGTTTATACAAAAAGGCGCCGTGCTTTATTTGGAGAGCGTATGCAGGTTGAAATTTCCAATATGATGTATGATACCATTGAAACTCTTGTTAATGATCATCAGGAAGTTGGCGATTATCAATCATTTAAAAATGATTTGATTCGTATTTTTTCTGCCGATTGTCCATTTTCTCAAGAGGAGTTTTTGAAAAAACCGGCTGAAGAGTTAATTGAAAATATGCATCAACTTGTTTGGGAAAGTTATGGTCGTAAGGTTGAAATAATGGCGCGTCAGGCTTATCCTGTCATAAAAAATGTTTATGAAACAAAAGCCGAATTATATGAAAATATTGTAGTTCCGATATCTGATGCGCAAAGGATTTTCCAAATAACTTCCAATTTAAAGAGATCATATGAATCAAAGGGTATGGAATTGGCAAAATCCTATGAAAAGGCGATGATGCTTATTACAACTGATGAATCTTGGAAGGAACATTTAAGAGAATTAGATGATTTGAAACAAGCAGTTCAGAATGCTTCTTATGAGCAGAAAGATCCCTTGTTGATTTATAAATTTGAATCTTTCAATCTCTTTAAGTCCATGATTGAAAAAAACAATAAAACTGTAGTATCATCACTTTCCAAAGCCCATATACCAATCAGAGATGCCAGTCAGGTTAAGGAAGCTGAAAAGCGCAGGCGTGTTGATATGAGTCGATTACGTGTACAAAAAGATGATCCCGGTTCGGGTATGAGTAATTATGGACAGGAGGGTGGTAGGGAAGCAAAACAACCTGTTATGCAGCCGGTAAGAGTTGAAAAGAAAATAGGCAGAAACGAACCTTGTCCTTGTGGTAGTGGCAAGAAATACAAACATTGTCATGGTAAGAATGTATAGTTTCTTTTTAATATTTAAATAAGCCTTTCTAATATGCTAATATACAATTATATAACTTGGGCTCCAAATCCTGAAATATTTTCATTTGGTCCTATTGCCGTCAGATATTATGGTCTTTTTTTCGTAGCAGGATTTCTTCTTGGTTATCATATTGTTGACCGGATGTTTAAAAAGGAAAATGCTCCTGAGGAATGGTTGGATCCTTTATTTATGTATATAATGGTTGCAACTGTTTTAGGAGCAAGGTTGGGTCATGTCTTTTTTTACAATTGGGAGTATTACGCTCAATATCCTGAAGATATATTAAAAGTTTGGGAAGGAGGTCTTGCCAGTCATGGCGGTGCAATAGGAATTTTAATTGCCCTCTGGATTTATTCAAAACGTGTAACAAAGCGTCCCATGCTTTGGACATTAGATAAAATTGTAATTCCGGTTGCCTTAGCTGGTGCTTTTATTCGTTTAGGCAATTTAATGAATTCTGAAATTGTTGGTAGCGAAACTTCCCTGCCCTGGGCTTTTATATTTCCAAAGGCTCATGGGGTGATGAATCCTGAAGCTCCTCGTCATCCGTCTCAAATTTATGAAGCCCTGTGTTATCTGTTAACTTTTGCTTTATTGATGTATATGTATTGGCGGACAAAAGCTTCTCACAGGCCGGGTCTTATTTTCGGTGTCTTTTTAATAGGAATTTTTGGCACCCGCTTTTTTATTGAATTCATTAAGGAAAACCAAGAAGCCTTTGAAGAATCGATGACTTTGAATATGGGACAAATATTAAGTATTCCTTTTGTGTTACTGGCTGTTTATTTAATTTATCGTTCATTGAAGAGACCAATGATAGATCCTGTAATTACAGGCCGTAGAAGAAAGAAAAAACCAAAATAATATTAAGATTTAAGTTTTATAGGATGCATACTACATTATTATATGTAATATTAGCAATTGTTATAGGAGAAGCTTTATGGGCTTTCTTTCTTGGCGAACTCAACCGAAAGAGTTGGAGTGACAAGGTTCCTGAACGCTTACAAGATGTTTATCCTGAGGATAAATTTCAAAAACAAAAACAATACCGTCTTGCTAATTACAGATTTTCTCTAATTTCTTCTTCTTTTTCTTTATTAGTAATCTTTTTAATTCTTTGGTTTAAAGGATTTGCCTGGCTTAATGATTTAACGGGTCAAATAACTGATCATTGGTTGTTACATCCATTATTGTTTTTTGGAATAATAGCTTTGGTATCTATGCTTATTTCTATTCCCTTTTCGTTATATGATACTTTTGTAATAGAGGAGAAATTTGGCTTTAATAAGACAAGTCCAAAGGTGTTTATTACTGACACTATAAAATCGTTACTCATAGGAGCAGTAATTGGCGGCCTTATATTGAGCTTGATAATTTGGTTTTATAATACTGCAGGTCAGCTGTTTTGGTTGTATGCCTGGATAGGTTTATCATTTTTCATGATTTTTTTCAGCAAGTTTTATACTTCTCTGATTTTACCTTTATTCAACAAGCTTAAACCTCTGGAAGATGGCGAGTTAAAAGTGGCTATTGAAACAATGAGTTTAAAATCAGGCTTCCCCTTGTCCAATATTTTTGTTATGGACGGTTCGAAGCGTTCTACTAAAGCAAATGCTTTTTTTAGTGGCTTTGGAAAAAATAAAAAAATTGTGCTGTTTGATACTCTCATTAACGACTTAAGCGTTGATGAGATTGTATCGGTTTTAGCTCATGAAGCAGGTCATTTTAAATTAAAGCACATAATTCGAGGTACCATACTTGGAGTTATACAGGCAGGTTTATCTTTATTTTTATTGAGTTGGTTTGTAAATCATCCTGCCATTTCTCATGCTTTAGGAGTAATAGAGCCTGCTTTTCATATTGGTTTGCTGGGTTTTGGCTTGTTATACTCACCAATTAGCGGGGTATTGGGTTTGGGTCTCATTATTTTATCACGGAGGCAGGAATATCAAGCTGATTCCTTTGCAGCGAAATACTCAAATGCATCAGCACTTCAATCAGCCTTAAAAAAAATAACATCTGCCGCATTAAGTAATCCAACGCCTCATCCCTGGTTTGTCTTTTTTAATTATTCGCATCCTCCTTTATTGTCACGATTAGCATATCTTGATCAATTTAATTAACAAGAAGCATCATGGTTAAAGTTGAAATAATTACTATAGGAGATGAGCTTCTTGCAGGGCATGTAGTTGATACCAACTCAGCCTGGATGGCTGCGGAACTCGATAAAGCCGGTTTTTCACTATTAGCTATTACCACCATAGCTGATAATAAAGAACAAATATTTCATGCAATTGAAGAGGCTGCCAAAGCTGCCTCCATAATACTCCTTACCGGTGGACTCGGACCAACACGTGATGATATCACTAAAACCACCTTGTGCGAATATTTTAATACCAAGCTTGTCTTTAGTCCTGAAGTATATCGTGATGTCCGGAACTTCCTTAAAGGCAGAGTTGATAATATAAACAAGTTGAACCATGATCAGGCCATGGTCCCAGAAAATTGCACTATAATTCGTAATCCCGTTGGAACGGCACCTGTTATGTGGTTCGATCGTAATAATTATACTTTGGTTTCTATGCCGGGTGTGCCACATGAAATGAAACATATAATGACCAATAGTGTAATTCCCCGTTTACAGTATAAATGGAAACCGGAAATTATAGCACATCGAATTGTACATATTTTTAATATTCCTGAAGCTGTTCTTGCTGAAAAACTTTCAGATTGGGAAGATCGTTTAGCCGACAAAATAAAGATTTCTTATTTACCGTCACCCGGTAGGCTGCGTTTAATTTTAAGCATGGCAGGAAGCGATAAGAAAAAATTGGATGATACTATTAATAAGGCAATAGATCAATTATATCCTATTATTGGTGATAATATTATTGGTTTTGATAATGATGATGTGAGTAGTGAGCTACTAAATCTTCTAATAAAACAAAACAAAACAATTTCTTGTGCTGAAAGTTGTTCAGGAGGATATCTCTCTCATATGCTTACTGCTATTCCGGGTGCTTCCAATGCATTTAAGGGGGGAGCAACTGCTTATAGCAATGAAATTAAAAGCAAACTTTTAAATGTTAATGCCAAAGATATAACACTTTATGGAGCTGTAAGTCGGCAAGTTGTTGAACAAATGGCAAAAGGAGCAGCAAAACTATTTAACACTAATTATGCCATTGCCACTAGTGGCATTGCCGGCCCCTCAGGTGGAAGCAAAGAAAAACCCGTAGGAACAGTTTGGATAGCATGGTATGGAGACGGAGCCATCAAAAGTAAAAAATTTAAATTTGGATCTTCGAGGAAAACAACTATTCAAAGAACAGCTGAAACCGGTATTATAATGCTTAAGCAGTTAATTGAAAAGGAAGAGCTTTAGCATCATTCTGTCAGAATCTTATAAGAATAGTGAATATTTTATTTCGACAAATTCCAAAAAAAGGCAAATAATTTAAATTCAAAGAGAATTAAAAGACCAACAATTTGCTTTTTTAAAAGAAATTCACGTAATTTGCGCACTGTTTGAAAAACGTAGATTAAAAAATAGCTTGAGTAATGTCAAAAATATGTGAAATAACAGGGAAAAGGGCTATGGTTGGGAACAATGTTTCTCATTCCAAAAGACGTACCAAAAGAAGATTTAATGTAAATTTATTTTACAAAAAATTCTATTTGCCCGAAGAAGATCGTTGGGTTAGATTAAGAGTTTCTGCCTCGGGTTTGCGCTTAATCAATAAAATTGGTATAGATGCTGCTATTAAAAGGGCGCAAAGTGATGGTTATCTAAGTAAGAAAATTTAAATTGGAGGTTGACAAATGGCAAAAAAGGTAAAAGGAAATCGCATTCAAATTATACTTGAATGCACTGAGCATAAAGAAAGTGGCCTGCCCGGGACTTCCAGGTATGTCAGCATGAAAAATAGACAAAATACGCCCGACAGGTTAGAGTTAAAAAAGTACAATCCTATTTTAAAAAGGATGACTATACATCGTGAAATAAGATAAAATTTTGAACAATGGCTAAGAAACCAATTTCCAGAATACAAAAGGGGGCCGGTAAAGCTTTTACAAAAGTAATTAAAATGGTTAAGTCACCTGAAACAGGTGCTTATACGTTTAAAACTGATATGGTGAGCAATGATCTTGTAAATGATTTTTTTCAGAAAAAGGAAAATTAATTTACACAATATAATATCTGTTATTGCCGGTTGCAATAACAAGCAGGTAATAAATAAAACACAATTTGAAAGTTTATCAAATTGTGTTTTTTTATTTTAACAAGCACTTGGAGTGCTTTCTTAATTTATGTGTTATAATAAATTACCTGAGGATTATTATCCTCAATTTTTCTTTATTATTCATTATATTTGCATGTTTTATAACATAGGAAAATAGTATTTAGTGTCATTATAAATTAGCTTATGGGAATATTCGGAAGTTTTTCTAGCTCTAAAAAGAAGCAACTTGATGAGGGTTTGATGAAAACCAAGGAAAGTGTTTTAAAAAAGTTAAGCAGAATTGTTGCTGGTAAGTCAAAAGTTGATGATGACATACTTGATAATTTAGAAGAGATGTTAATCACCTCTGATGTTGGTGTTGACACAACTTTAAAAATAATAGAACGAATAGAATCAAGAGTGGCACAGGATAAGTTTTTAAACGCCGCCGAGCTTGATACTATTTTGAAGGAGGAAGTTAAAGGCTTATTAACTGAAAATATTGTTAGCGATACTGACGACTTTGATCTTCCGGTTGGTGAGTCTCCTTATGTAATAATGGTTGTTGGTGTTAATGGAGTCGGCAAGACTACTACAATAGGTAAATTGGCCCATAAATTTATTAGTGCAGGCAAAAGTGTTGTTTTGGGAGCTGCTGATACCTTCCGAGCTGCAGCTATTGAGCAACTTGAAATATGGGCGGACAGAACGGGTGCCCAGCTGGTTAAACATAAAATGGGTGCAGATCCTGCCTCAGTAGCTTTTGATACCTTAAAAGCAGCAAAATCTTCGGGTGCTGATGTTGTAATAATTGATACAGCTGGTCGTTTGCACAATAAAATTAATTTAATGAATGAGCTGACAAAAATTAAAAGGGTAATGCAAAAAATAGTATCAGAAGCTCCTCATGAAATTCTTTTAATTTTAGATGGCTCTACCGGCCAAAATGCCTTTGAACAAGCAAAGCAGTTCACTCTTGCCACGGAAGTAAATGCACTTGCCATTACCAAGCTTGATGGTACTGCAAAAGGAGGTGTTGTACTTGGGGTTTCAGATCAGTTTAAAATTCCGGTAAAATATATCGGCATAGGCGAAAAAGTTGATGACTTGCAAATTTTCAACCGCGAGGCATTTGTTGACTCATTATTTGGTGAATAATATGAAAAATAGGCATGTGGACGTAGTTTCACTTGGCTGCAGTAAAAATCTGGTAGATTCGGAACGCCTTATAAAGCAATTGGAGGCAGGTGGTTATACAGTAGAAGCTGATTCGCCTTCGCCTAAAGGAGGGATAGTAATTATCAATACCTGTGGCTTCATTGGAGATGCCAAAGAAGAGTCGGTAAACACTATTCTTGACTTTGCAAAAGCTCGCCAACATGGGCAAATTAAGCGTTTATTTGTTATGGGATGTTTGTCGGAGCGTTATTTCAAAGAATTAAATCATGAAATTCCTGAAGTAGATAAATATTATGGTAAATTTAATTGGCAGGAGCTTCTCCATGATTTAAAACTTGATTTCAGGCAAGACCTTAGAAATGAGCGAACTCTTACCACTCCGGGGCATTATGCATATTTAAAAATATCTGAAGGTTGCAATCGCAGCTGTTCTTATTGCGCTATTCCCCTTATTACAGGTCGCCATAAATCAGAAACTATTGATAACTTGATAGATGAAGCAAAGCGCTTGGCAAAAAAAGAGGTTAAAGAGCTTCAACTGATAGCACAAGATCTGTCTATGTATGGAATAGATATTTATCGTAAACCCATGCTGGCATCCTTAGTTGATGAACTATCCCAAATTGAAGGTATTGAATGGATACGCCTGCATTATGCCTATCCTGCCGGTTTCCCGCTTGACATATTAGATGTGATGGCAAACAATCCAAAGCTTTGTAACTACCTTGATATTGCATTGCAACATATTTCTAATAATATGCTAAAATTAATGCGGAGGAATTTTTCGAAAGAACAAACAATAGAACTTCTTCACACTATCAGGCAAAAAGTTCCTGATATAAATCTCAGAACAACCTTTATTACAGGACATCCGGGAGAGACTGAAGAGGATTTTAATGAATTAATTGAATTTATCACTCAATTTCGTTTTGAACGCCTCGGAGTATTTTGCTATTCACACGAGGAAGATACCTATGCTTTTAAGAATTATAAGGATGATATTCCTGAGGAAGTCAAGCAACAAAGAGCTGATACCATAATGGAGCTGCAAGGTGGTATAAGTCATTCACTTAATCAGAAAAAAATAGGCACAACACAAAAAGTTATAATTGATAGAAGAGAGTTTGATTATATGATTGGGCGCACTGAATATGACAGTCCTGAAGTCGATCCTGAAGTACTCATAAAATATGAAGATTCTCTGCAAATTGGGCAATTTTATAATGTTAAGATTATAGAGGCTGACGATTATGATTTGTTTGCTTCAGTTATTTAATAATTATCAATAGAATTAATTGACATTCAAATTCAAACTTATATAATTTACCTTATAATTTATATAAGTTTAAAAAGAATTTTAATTTTATTCCATATTCTGCAAATTGCAGGTAAAAACTTTTTAAATTAAAATGCGTTTAATGATTAAAATTAACTATTTGAAATTGTTAAATTAGCATGGCAATTTTATGCAAAATATTTAAATTGATGATGTACAAGTATTTGCTACCTATTATTTTAATTATAAGTTCAAGCATTTCATTAGCTTCACAATCTTTGATTATTGATGAAAGTCATGTAAGTTCTAAGCCCACTATTCCTAATTATGAATTAGTTTCCAATCAATTTCCTTGGTCTTTTAACACGATAAAACCTTTTTCAGAAAACAACAATCCGGAAGTTTTCTTATTAACCGATAGTCTTGTAAGCTACAATTCATATACAGATGAAGACTCAGTTCGTTTTCATAAAACAAGCTATACTTATAACGATAAAAATCTTCTAACATCAATTGATTACTTCAGCTTTAATGAAGAAAACAACAATGCTATTCATTATAAGACCTGCGAATATTTATACAACAAAAATTTTCAAAAAACAGCCTTTACTCAAAAAAGCTTTGATTTTGATTCAGGACTATGGCATAATGAGCTAATGAGAGAATATTCTTATCAGGAATTATTGCAGTTGTCTGCTGTTGCCGAATATAGCTGGGATATATCAAAATCGGAATGGCTGGGTTTATGGAAGTATGAATATACTTATAATTCTGAAGGTTATTTAATTCAAAAAATAAATTATGAGTGGTTAGACATAGATTCTGAATGGCTGGCTTCAAGTAAGGAAGAATTTATTTATAATTCGCATAATAAATGTATTATCATTGTTAGCTATTACTATAGTAAAGATCAGCATTTATGGATTGGAGATCAAAAATATGAATATGAATATGACAACAAATTTAATCTGATTCAACAAACTGACTTTTTTTGGGATCTTGAGTATTCGACTTGGACAAGAAGTTTAAAAACCGAATTTGAATATAATATAGACAATACTCAAAGTGGATGGCAGCTGTATAAATGGAATAGTATTTTTAATGAATGGACAAAATGGTGGAGAGCCGATAATTTATTTGAAAAAGAAGATGACAATAATTGGATAGATTACCAATGGAACATAAATGAGCAAAAATGGGAGCAAGACTGGAGAATAGAGCGTTATTATGACCCGGATAATACTTTGACCCATGAAACTGCTTTTAAATGGGATAAGGCTTTAAATGAGTATTCCGGGATTTTTGAACTTTTATATTTTTACAATAATGAAAAATGGTCAAAAGCCGTAAATGATTATGAATGGGACTTGCTTACAAGGCAATGGCAATTGAATCAAAAAAGATTTTATTATCAAAGTCTTAGCGATCTTGTTCCTTTAACTTTTATAATTCTTGATCATAACAGAGTTCCAATTTATAATGCACAAATTTCACTTAAGGGTAATTTATATCAGGCCGGTCTTTATCATTTTCCCGGCATTGAAAAAGGAAATTTGCAGGTAAGTGTATATACCGATTCATATCCTGAAGAATCTTTTATTCTCAATGTAGGTGCGAGTGCTATTTCCCATATTGTTACACTTGGTATTAATACTTCTACAACTTTATCGAATGAATTTGAAATTCTAAGAATTTATCCTAATCCGGCTCAAAATTATATCAATCTTGAAGCATCTGAATTAATTAGCCGTATCAGGCTTTATTCAATTGATGGAACATTGCTTACGCAATCCTTTCCAAACAGCAAGGATCTGCAAATTGCAGTGGGAGAATTTCCTGCCGGGCTGTATTTATTGGAAACTCAAACCGACAATAAGTTGCTTATAAGAAAAATCCTAATTGACAAGCATTAATTTATTAAATAAAGCAAGAAATTTTTAAATAATTTTCTTCAGCTTTATTTGATATCACCTTTGTAACAGCCGGTGATTTTTTTATCTTTGTAAATCTGCAAAATAAAGCAGTTTTACAGTTATGGAATACATTGTATCGGCACGAAAATATCGTCCATCTACTTTCAACACTGTTGTTGGTCAGGAAAGCATCACTGCAACCTTAAAAAATGCCATTAAAAATAATCAACTGGCACATGCCTATCTTTTTTGCGGTCCCAGGGGTGTTGGCAAGACAACATGTGCAAGAATATTTGCAAAAACCATCAATTGTCAGAATATTACAGCTGAGCATGAAGCATGTAACGCCTGTGATTCCTGTATTTCGTTCAATGAAAACCGTTCTTTTAATATCCATGAATTAGATGCTGCCAGTAATAATTCGGTTGATGACATTCGTTTATTAATCGACAAAGTGCGGGTTCCGCCTCAGATGGGAAAATACAGTGTTTATATTATTGATGAGATCCACATGCTGTCGCAAGCTGCTTTTAATGCCTTTTTAAAAACCCTGGAAGAGCCGCCACGTCATGCAATTTTTATTTTGGCAACAACCGAGAAACATAAGATTTTACCTACAATTTTATCTCGTTGTCAAACATTTGATTTTAACAGGATATCGGTTGATGATGCTGTTAAATATTTAAAATATGTAGCCGGCGAAGAGGGAGTCAGCTATGAAGAAGAGGCTTTAAATATAATAGCATCCAAGGCCGACGGCGCAATGCGTGATGCACTATCTATTTTCGATCAGCTTGTTGCATTTTCCGGAAAAAATATCACTTACAAACAGGTAATCGATAATTTAAATGTTCTTGATTATGATTATTACTTTAAAATAACAGAAGCATTTTTAAAGGAAGATCTTATTAATTCTTTATTGATATATAACGAAATATTAAATCATGGCTTTGAAGGCAGTCATTTTATTAATGGTTTAAGTAGTCATTTTCGTGATTTATTGATGTGTTTGGATCCTCGTACTTCAACTTTACTTGAGGTTGGTTCTGCAATTAAAGAAAAATATCTTGAGCAATCGTCTTTGTGTGATCCTGAATTCCTTTATACAGCTTTGAAAATCACCACTGAATGTGATTTAAATTATCGTATTGCCCGAAACAAGCGACTTCATGTAGAGTTTGCAATTATCAGCTTGTCGCGTATAAAGTCTGAAAAAAAAAAGCAAATGAATTAAATAAAGATGCTGAAATTACAGGAGATCTTGCTTCTTCAGTAAGTACACAATCCGGTGGCGATACTGAAAAAAATACAACTCAAGACTCCCAACCGGGTATAGCTTCCTTGTCCCTAAAAGAATTAATAAACACAAACAGTGAAGTAGGTGATCAAACAACAGTACAAAACAAGTCAGAAAATAATGTTTCAGAGCCGGATGCTGTTTTAGCTGATCAAGCGATAACAGTTGCTAATTTGCAAGTGGCATGGAAAAAATATGTTGAACAAATTAAAAATACCAACATTCGTTTATTTAGTATTTTAAATAATCAAGAGCCTGCTATTAAGGATGATACAACAATAGTATTAGAATTGACAAGTCCGGTTCAAGAATTGGAAATTAAAAAATCCGGAGAAGAGTTGTTGCTTTATTTAAAAGAAGAGTTAAGGAATCATTCCTTACGGCTGGAGACCTTCCTTCAAAAAGGAACAAAGGATACATCGAAAAAAATATTTACAGCCAATGATAAATTACAGGCAATGATTGAAAAAAATCCGGCATTGGCAGAGTTAAAGAAAAACTTAAACCTTGATCTGGATTAAATCAGGGTTATATTCAACTAATATTAATTACAAGATATGGGGATAATTTTATCTCAGTATCAATTTATCAATTTAATTATTGACACATGAAAAAAATTAAAGTTTCGAATCCTGTGGTTGAACTGGATGGAGATGAGATGACACGCATTATTTGGAAGATGATCAAGGAGGAATTAATATTACCTTATATTGATCTTGATATCAAGTATTATGATCTTGGAATAGAAAACCGTGATGCCACTAATGACCAGATTACTATTGATGCAGCACATGCCATTCAGAAATATAATGTAGGAATAAAATGTGCCACTATTACTCCGGATGAAAATAGAGTAGAAGAGTTTGGCTTAAAAAAGATGTGGAAATCTCCCAATGGCACAATAAGAAATATTTTAGGAGGTACTGTTTTTCGCGAGCCCATTATTATAAATAATGTACCTCGTTTGGTTCCCGGATGGGAGCATCCTATTTGCATTGGTCGTCATGCTTTTGGCGATCAGTACATGGCAACAGATTTCTTGGTAAAAGGGAAGGGTAAATTAAACATTACATTTACTCCTGATGATGGAGGTGAGGTTCAATCATATGATGTGTATGACTTTGAAGGTGATGGAATAGCACTTGCAATGTATAATACTGATGAAAGTATAACAGGCTTTGCGCATAGTTGCTTTAATCAGGCTATAATGAAGAAATGGCCATTATATTTATCGACCAAAAACACGATACTTAAAAAATATGATGGGCGCTTTAAAGATATTTTTCAAGAAATATATGAAAAACATTATCAGAAAAAATTTGAAGAATTAGGGATCAGCTATGAGCACAGGCTCATTGATGATATGGTAGCGGCAGCGTTAAAATGGAATGGTGAATTTGTGTGGGCTTGTAAAAACTATGATGGTGATGTTCAGTCAGATACCTTGGCCCAAGGCTTTGGATCTTTAGGTTTAATGACTTCTACTTTAATTACTCCTGATGGAAAAACCATGGAAGCTGAAGCTGCACATGGCACTGTTACCCGCCATTATCGTCAGCATCAGCAGGGAAAGCCCACATCCACAAATCCTATTGCTTCAATTTTTGCCTGGACAAAAGGCTTGGAATTTAGAGGCAAACTTGATGGTAATCAGCAACTGATAGATTATGCCCATACACTTGAAAGTGTATGTGTTGAAACCGTTGAAAGCGGTCAAATGACAAAGGATTTGGCTTTAACAATACACGGAGCAGATTTAAAAGATGAGCATTACCTTACAACTGAGGGTTTTATGGCTGCTATTAAATCGCATCTCGATATAAAGATGAGTCATTAATTATTCTAAAATTTTTAATTAAATAAATCGGGCTGCCAAATAAAATTTAAAATTTTCGGCAGCCTTGGTTTATATTTTAATAATCCGACATCAAATTTTTTATAAAAAATAAAAATACGCATCAATTTCTTGATATAAAGTATGAATAACAACAAATTTTAATACTTTTACAGCCATTTAAAAACATTAAATTGCTTTGTTTTAATTATAAGTTGAGATTTTTACTTTTAATTTAAGTGGTCATAATTCATATTAAAACAGGAATACTAATAACACCCTATTCATTTATAGCAACATACAATGTTTATATAAACAATAACTATAATATCAAATTTTTAAACAAATGAATCAAAATAATTCAACTAAGATTAATTTCTTTAGTGGTGAAACTATCCCTGTGGAGTTACACAAAGTGAGGATTGTTCAAAAATTATATCTTAAACCAATTGATGAAAGATTGGCTGCGATTGAAAAAGGTGGTTATAATACTTTTTTATTAAACACAAATGATGTATTTCTTGATATGCTCACCGACAGTGGTACCAATGCCATGAGTGACAATCAGCAGGCTGCAATGCTTCGTGCTGATGATGCTTATGCCGGTTCACAAAGCTTTTACCGTATGGAAGAAGCTTTGAATGAGGTGTTTGGAAAAAAGTTAGTATTACCTGTTCATCAGGGTCGAGCTGCCGAGAATGTAATTTCACAGACTTTTATTAAACCCGGCGACATAATTCCGATGAATTATCATTTTACCACTACCAAAGCACATATGGAGTTAAATGGTGGTGAAATATATGAAATTTATACCGATGAAGCTTTAAAAATTAATAGCGATCATCCTTTTAAAGGTAACATTGATATTGACAAGCTTAAAAGTTTGATTTCCAAGTATGGAAAAGGAAAAATTCCTTTTATCAGATTAGAAGCTTCCACAAATTTAATTGGTGGTCAGCCTTTTTCAATTGAAAACATGCGTGCTGTACGTAAGATAGCTGATGAGCATGGTATTATGATGGTTCTTGATGCAAGTTTGATAGGAGAGAATGCATGGTTTATCAAAAAGCGTGAAAAAGAATTTGCCAATAGCAGCATAAAGGACATATTACGCACTATGTGTGGCTTTTGCGAGATAGTTTATTTTTCAAGTCGCAAGGTCAGCTCAACCCGTGGTGGTGGTATTTGCACCAACGATCAAGATCTGTTCTTAAAGATGAGAGAGTTAATTCCTTTATATGAAGGTTTTCTCACTTATGGCGGAATGTCGGTCAGGGAGATTGAAGCAATGGCTGTTGGGCTAATAGAAACCACCGACGATACAATAATAAATCAATCACCGGGCTTTATTGAATATACAGTCAATGAGCTTGATAAATTAGGTATTCCTGTTATTAAGCCTGCCGGGGCTTTAGGTGCTCATGTCGATGCCAAGCAATTTTTATCGCATATTCCACAAAAAGAATATCCTGCCGGCGCATTAGCTGCAGCCTTATTTATTATATCAGGATGTCGCGGTATGGAGCGTGGTACTATTTCGAGTGTTCGGCTCAATAATGGTGAAGATTTACTCGCCGATATGGAGCTTTTACGTTTAGCTTTTCCAAGAAGAGTTTTTACACTTTCACAAACCAAATTTCTGATTGACCGCTTACATTGGTTATACGAAAACAGGGAACTTGTTGAGGGACTTAAATTTGTGGAAGAACCAAAGGTATTAAGATTTTTTATGGGAAAACTTGCTCCAATTAGTAATTGGCCTGAAAAATTAGTTGCTAAATTTAAGGCTGATTTTGGAGATAGCTTATAAAATTTATAATAAATAAAGATAAAATAAAAGGAGCTTTTTCATTGGAATTGCTCCTTTTTTCCTTTTATTTATCTGTCTTTAGTTTGTATTTTATAAAACATGTAATTTATTAGTACTCTGAACATAGTCCTTATATAAATTTATCCTGACTAAATAAAGCTCACATTGTTTTTCTGAGTGGAATATTAATATTTTTAAAGAGAAAATTCTTTTTGATTTGTTTCATTAAAACCATAAATTTAGTTAAGTTAAAATCAATTTATACTCAACAAGAAACAAAATGAATAGATAACTGTTAATTAAATGCATAAATAAAGATACTAACGAGTTAAATATAGTTCAGTCAATTAGAGAGCTTCAAACTTCAGCAAGAAAAATCAACTTTTTCGGGCATGAAGTTTGATTAATTTTTTATGGAATTGTCTGAACTAATAAATGATTTAAAAAAACAAATTACCCATGTCAACATTTGAAATTATAATGCCAAAATTAGGTGAAAGCGTTGAAGAGGCAACTATCACCAAATGGTTTGTTAAAATTGGCGATACCATTGAAGAAGATCAGGTATTAATGGAAATTGCCACCGATAAAGTTGATTCAGAAATACCATCTGCAGTTGCAGGTACAGTTAAAGAAATTAAATATGAAGTTGACTCAGTAGTGCCTGTGGGTGAAGTTGTGGCTCTAATTGATATAGGCGGTGAGGCTGGTGCTGAAGATGATAGCAAGGTTGAAGAGGAGCAGGTTAAGGCCGAGGAGAGTAGTGAAAAAGCTGCACCAAAAGATGTGGAATCAACTCCGGTTTCAGAAAAGGCTGATATTGCATCCAAACAACTTAGTGATCGTTTTTATTCACCCTTAGTAAAGAGCATTGCAAAAGAAGAAAATATTTCTTTTGAAGAGCTTGACAAAATAAAGGGAAGTGGAAACAATGGCAGACTTACAAAGAAGGATTTACTTGAATATATTGAAAAAGGTGCAAGTAAACCTGCAGCAAAAGAAACATTTGTTGCGGCTCCTGTCTCACAATCCGATATTAAAGCTCCTGAAGTAAAAGTCGGTGAAGGTGATGAAGTTGTTGAAATGGATCGCCTGCGAAAAATCATTGCAGATCACATGGTAATGTCAAAACATGTATCTCCTCATGTAACAAGCATTGTAGAAGCCGATGTAACAAATCTATTTATATGGCGCAACAAGCAAAAAGACGCATTTCAAGAGAAATATGGAGAAAGGTTAACATTTATGCCTGCATTTACTCTTGCCGTTGCTAAAGCTTTATTAGATTATCCGGGTATAAATGTTTCAGTTAGTGGAAGTTCTATAATAAAACGTAAAAATATAAATATAGGAATTGCGGTTGCACTGCCATCAGGCAATTTAATTGTACCGGTAATAAAAAATGCTGATCGTAAAAATCTTGCCGGACTGGCAGGAGATATCAATCGTTTAGCTCTTGAAGCCAGGGAAAATCGTTTATCACCGGATGATATACAGGGAGGTACCTTTACCATTACAAATTTTGGATCATTTAAAAATACCATAGGAACTCCTATTATTAATCAGCCTCAGGCAGCAATTTTGGCAACGGGTACCATTGAAAAGAAACCCGCTGTTGTAGAAACTCCGTCAGGGGATATGATTGCAATTCGTCATAAAATGTTTCTATCATTATCCTATGATCACAGAGTTGTAGATGGGGTATTAGGTGGCCTTTTCTTACGTAAGATAGCAGACTATCTTGAAGAATGGAAAATTGATGATCCTATTTAAGCATTACTTTTTATGCTTAAATTTATAAGGCTGAAAAATATTAACAGCCATAATAGAGATTCGCAAAATAACATTGACCTTGGGATTTATATATCCTCAAAAAAAATAAAAAACAATGAAGAGTGACGTAAAAAGTATCTATAGCATTAAAAAAACTGATAAAGAAACACTTTTAAAGTGGTATTATTTACTCTATTTGGGCCGTACCCTTGATGAGCGTGCTCCCAACTATTTAAAACAGGCTATTGGATGGTCTTACCATGCACCTGCTGCAGGGCATGATGGAATACAGAATGCAATTGGTCAGGTGTTCAGGAAAAACAAAGATCATTTATTTCCTTATTATCGTGATTTACAAACTTGTGTTTCTGCCGGATTAACAGCAGAAGAAATAATTTTAAATGGTATTTCAAAAGATGCTGATGTTGCCGGTGGCGGACGTCATATGTCGAACCACTTTGCCAAGCCTCCATGGAATATTCATAATGTTAGCAGTTCAACGGGTAATCACACCCTTCATGCGGTAGGATTGGGCCGTGCACTAAAAACTTATAAGGAGAAAGATGTAGTGGTAATCAGCAGCCAGGGTGAAAGTTCTGCTTCTGAAGGCTATGTTTATGAGGCTATCAATGGAGCATCCAACGAGCAGCTTCCTGTGGTTTTTGTAATTCAAGATAATGGTTATGGTATTTCTGTTCCCAAGGAGGACCAGACAGCTAATCGAAGGGTTGCAAAGAATTTTGAAGGCATCAAACATTTACGTATAATTTATTGTAACGGTAAAGATGTTTTCGATTCTATGAATGCAATGACAGAGGCTGTTGAGTGGGCCAAAAAGGAGCAAAAGCCTGTAATAGTGCAAGCCAATTGTGTTCGTATTAAATCTCACAGTAATAGTGACCGCCACGAATTGTATCGTGATGAAAATGAGCTTAGCTATGTTCAGGAATATGATCCTCTGGCTAAATACCGGCGTATGCTTCTACGATATGAGCGTGCAAGTGAGGATGAATTAAAAAAGATAGAAGATCAGGTTAAGGCAGAAGTCAGGGCTGCACATACCAAGGCATTGGCTGCTCCACATCCAACAGCTGAATCTATTCATGATTTTGTAATACCTGATCCTTATGTTTCAAAGAAATATCCTGAAGGACTTCATCAGCATGATGGTGAGAAAATCAGATTTATTACTGCTTTGAACGAAACATTAAAAGCTGAATTCCGTCATAATCCGGATACTTATCTTTGGGGGCAGGATATAGCAAATAAGGATAAAGGAGGCATATTTAACGTATCGGTAGGTATGCAGCAAGAATTTGGAAAAACAAGGGTATTTAATGCCCCAATTGCTGAAGATTATATTATGGGAACAGCCAATGGCATGTCGAGATACAGAAAAGATTTGCGTGTTGTTGTTGAGGGTGCAGAATTTGCTGATTATTTTTGGCCTGCAATGGAACAATTTGTCGAAACCACCCATGAATACTGGCGTACCAAGGGGCAATTTTCACCCAATGTTACAGTGCGTCTTGCATCCGGTGGATATATCGGAGGTGGCTTATATCATTCACAAACAATTGAAGGTGCTTTAACTACCTTTCCGGGTGTTCGTGTTGTTTATCCATCATTTGCCGATGATGCAGCGGGTCTCTTACGTACTTCAATCCGCTCGGAGGGTATGACGGTATTTATGGAGCCTAAATCTCTTTACAATGCTCCAAAAGCTGCCACAGCCATTCCTGATGACTTTGAAGTTCCCTTTGGTAAGGCACGTATCAGGCGTGAAGGAAAAGACCTTTCAATTATCACCTATGGAAATACTACACATTTTTCCTTGGATGCAGCTGAGAAATTAGCTAAGGAGGGTCTTGCAGATGTTGAAGTTTTAGATTTGAGAAGTCTTTCTCCTCTGGATGAAGAAGCAATAATAAAAACAGTACAAAAAACTTCAAGAGTATTAATTGTCCATGAAGACAAAATATTTGGCGGCTTTGGTGGTGAACTGGCTGCAAAAATAGCTGATTTGGCCTTTGAGTATTTAGATGCGCCCATTAAAAGAGTTGGATCTACTTTTACTCCGGTAGGCTTTAATCCTCATTTAGAAGCGGCTATTTTGCCAAATACGGCGGATATCCTTGAGACAGCTAAAGAATTATTAAAGTATTAAAATCTTTATAAATAATTAAAGTTACTTATATCAAAACTTTAACACTTAAAATCAAAATAAAAAAATGAAAAAGATTGGCATTTTTTATAGTTTCAGGTCGATAAAGACCGCTCAGCAGATAAAAAAGATTAGAAATTTTTTGGGAAAAGAAAAGTGTGAAGAGGTTGATGTCGATATTGCAAATTTGGAAGATTTTAATAAATATGAAAATTTTATTTTTGCTGTTCCAACATGGTTTGATGGAGAATTGCCAAATTATTGGGATGAATTTCTTCCTACTATTGAAGAAGAATCTTTGAAAGGAAAGAAATTTGCTCTCTTTGGAGGAGGGGATCAAAAAAGATATTCAGAGAACTTTGTTGATGGCTTAGGAATAATGGCCGAATTCCTTGAGGAAAGGAAGGGCAAGATAGTAGGACGTACTTCCATTAAGGGCTATACTTTTGAATATTCAAGGGCGCAAAGAGGGAATTTCTTTGTTGGCTTGGCCTTGGATATAGAAAACCAGTCTTTTAATACTAATGAACGGATTGAAAATTGGGTGAAACAATTAGAAAAAGAGTTTAACTAACAGGCCATCAGTTAACAATGAACAATGATCAGTTAACAGTAAAAATGATTAACAATGTAGAGACGCACTGCCGTGCGTCTTTATCTTACATGACATGTGTTGTCCGTTTCGGGTTTTAGAGCGATTCATTTCTGCGGAATGATTTTTAGGTATTGCATCTTTACTATCAGCGTATCATTTTTATTAGATATTTTTTATTTACGTAACAGCTCGGTTTCTGCAATCCGGAGGATTGCAACGCTCGGTAGAAAATATGGCATCTCTCCCCACCCACATTCCGTTAGGAATGTGACCTTGTTCTATTATCTTGAAAATTAACTAATCATCTCATTTGCTAATTAGCTAATTAATTTATAGGCTGAAAGCCTTATATATTACAGCCTCCCGCCGTCATGAAACTTGGGGGAACAAGCTAGGGCAACGCACCGGGTTGGCAATAACCCACGCCACATGCGCCTTGAAGTAGCAACATGAATTTTAATGTTGAGGACTACGTCGTTTAGAATGGTTTATATTTATAATATATAACACCCAAACTGCTCCCCTTTTGAAGGGGAGCTGTCCGGAGGACTGAGGGGTTTAACTGGTTAAACAGAATTAAGTTTATTATAACACAACTACAGCTCCACTTTTGCAGGGAGGCTGTTATTTGCATGATTTCTCCGTAAGAATATAATTTTGTATAATGATTTTTACTAACTATTTGAAACCATGAAATCAGTAACTTCATTTCCGCATATTTTGGCAATTAGATTTCCCCACTATAATTCTTTAATATATAACGCCCCAATTGCTGCACGTTTATATAAAGATATGGTAGTGTCCACTTTAGTGTGTCTATGACATGTTTCTCTATCTCTATTTTATAGTTGTTTTTTTGTAATTAAGTTTCTGTTGTGATTTTATGTTTCATTAATTTAGGTTCAAATTTCAAATTATATATTGGATAAAAATAATGTTCTTGACTTTTATCAATCGCAACACTTGTACTTAATGCTAAAACAGACTCCTCATTGGGAAAGCTGCTCTTACCTTTAATGTCCTACGGCAGCTTTTATTAAATCGTTCTATCCAATTAGTAGTATATAACATACGGCGAACACGATAATCATAATTTAAAAAGGTTAAGTAAGGTTCGATGGTACAATTATCTAAATATTTTTTTATAGAAGGATATTTCTTTTTCCAATGCTCTTTTAAATTGTTAAAGCGTTCTTTACCTTGCTTCAGATTATGATCCTTATCGTCAGGTGAAAATATATTAGCTAAATCTTTTGCAATTTCACTTTTGTCTTCACTCCATACTCTAGCCATAAAGTTACGTTGCAGATGTACTGTGCATAGCTAATGGGCTGTATTAGGATAACTCTAACCCCGAAACTCTAACCCCGAAACTCTAAACCCGAAACTCGAAACCCGAAACTCTAAACCCGAAACTCTAAACCCGAAACTCTAAACCCGAAACTCTAAACTCGAAACTCGAAACTCGAAACCCGAAACTCGAAACCCGAATAGCAGGATGCTTTGTGGACATTAGAAACTATCCTTATGCGCCGACTATAATTTTAATATTCTCTCATAGAGTAGGAGGGATGCATACTGTTTACAAATGTATCATAACAAGGATCTTCACATTTCCTATATTCATTACACAATAAAAACAAGATTAAAATTCAAATAATCAGTCAGTTATTAAATTTACTTAAAGTTCTTATCTAGGTATAAATCAAAAAACATGAATAATTATTCAAAACATAGTCTAAATTAAAATTTTATCCTAACTATTTGATTCAAAACCAGTATAATAGACGATTTAATTATAGTAACAAATCAAGTTAAATAAAACAAAGGACAATATACTGAGAATCAAAACCAATATAAGACAGTTATCAGCTACAAAGCTTAACAAGAATACTGTTATCATCTTAAATACAACATAAGCTTAATCAATTAGAACCTTGTTATTCAAAAGATTGTCCACAAACTACTATAGAAGTAATTCAATTTTCAAAACTCCCGTCTTTTTTTAAGTTCAGTCTGACTACAAATGTAAACAATAAGCGTTAATTTTAAATTTTATGAATAAATTATTTTTTAGTACATTTGTAACAGCTATAAGTCATGTTTACATTTATAACATCACTCTGTAACAAAATTTGAACAAAAAAAAAGAAATAAAACTTCCGGCACATAAAGTGCATCAAGCTTTTCGAAATATTTGCATTATGAAATGAAATCATAAGTAAAAAACTATTCCTATGAAAAACAGACTACAGCAAATCATAAGCACAGAAGGCATAAGCGCCTTAAAATTCGCCGAAATTATCGATGTTCAGCGGTCAACGGTTAGTCATATCTTATCCGGCAGGAATAATCCAAGTTTAGAATTCATACAAAAGACCCTTAATAATTTTCCTCAAATTAACACAGACTGGTTTATAACCGGAAGAGGAGAGATGTATATAGAACCTGCTTCAACTACAAATGAAAGAACTAATAAATCGGAGCAAAATTCCCGAGATTTGTTTTCAGTATTAAAAGATGAAGAACAGGCAAGTTATCAGGCCATATCATCAATTGGCAGCAATGATGACGAAGAAAGTGATAATGATAAGGAGAGTGCTGATAATAAAGACATAGATAGTACTATAAACAAAGAAGAAACAGCAAATAACAAAGAAAAAGAACCGGATATTTCAGGCATGCCTATAAGCGCAAGTCCTCTTGAACGCATAGTAATATTTTATAAAAATGGCAGCTTCAAAGAATATCTGCCACAACAAATTTAAATATAAAATACAGACTTAAGCATCAACAACTTTCTCATCAAAAATCATTATCTTTGCATGATCATTTTTTTGGTTTGCCTTTGCAAATCATCAATGAGATAAGAAATAATATTTGCAGATATATAAGTACTTATATATCACAAAAGAAAGCAGAAAAAATTATAAATACATAGCACTTAGAAGAATCATTCCGATGAAATATATACATGATTTTAAAGTTATCAGCAATACTCGGGAAAATGATGAATTTGTTGTTTTAACCCTTCAATATACCGGTGATAAGCTCCCCGAAATGACAGCCGGCCAATTTGCAGAAGTCAGAATTGACCATACACCTGCAGTTTATTTACGTCGTCCACTTTCAATTCATGATGTGGATTACAATAAAAAAGAAATCAGTTTTTTAATTCAGGAAGTCGGTGAAGGAACTCGCTGGTTGACAAAATTAAAATCAGGCAACTCCATAAATTTAATCTATCCACTTGGAAAAGGATATAAACTCCCCTCAAATAAAGAAGATAGTGTATTATTAGTAGGTGGTGGATGCGGAGTAGCACCCTTATTGTACCTTGGCCGAACTTTATTCGATCTTGGAATAAAACCTCGTTTTCTTATTGGGGTTAAACGTGCCTCTTCCTTAGTCAGATTAGACGAATACCGCAGACTTGGGGAAGTAATGGTTACCACAGAAGATGGATCCTATGGTCACAAAGGCTTTGTAATAGATCATCCTGTCATGAAGACAGAAAACCCTGATTTTAAACATATTTATACTTGCGGACCTGAAGCTATGATGAAGGAGTTGGCTAAATACGCACACAAACACAATATTTCTTGTCAGGTTTCACTTGAAAACTTGATGGCATGTGGCTTTGGTGTTTGTCTTTGTTGTGTTACAGCCACTATTGAAGGTCATAAATGTACTTGTACCGATGGACCGGTTTTTGATTCAAAATATTTACAATGGCAGATTTAACAGTACAATTAAAAGGATTAAAGCTTAAAAATCCGGTTATGACGGCTTCCGGTACCTTTGGATATGGAGAAGAATATGCCGAATTTATCGATATTGGAGCCTTGGGAGGCATTATAGTTAAAGGAACGACACTTCATCCGAGAGAAGGAAATGCCTATCCCAGAATGGCGGAAACACCCAAAGGCATGCTTAATTCTGTTGGACTTCAAAATAAAGGTGTAACAGCATTTATTAATGAGATTTATCCGCGTATCAAACATTTTGATACAAATATTTTTGTAAATGTATCCGGTTCCACTATTGAAGAATATGTTGAAGTTGCAGAAAAGCTAAATGATTTGTCAGCTATTCCCGGTATTGAACTTAATATTTCATGTCCCAATGTTAAAGAAGGTGGCATGGCTTTCGGGGTAAGCTGTCCTTCTGCCATGGCAGTTACTGATGCTGTCCGTAAAGTTTACCACAAACATCTGATGGTTAAGCTTTCTCCTAATGTAACCAGCATTACCGAAATTGCAAAAGGTGTTGAAGATACAGGTGCTGATTCAATATCATTGATTAACACTATATTAGGTATGGCTATAGATGTAAACACAAGGAAGCCTTCCTTATCAACAATAACAGGGGGATTATCGGGACCATGCATTAAACCTGTAGCACTTCGCATGGTATGGGAAGTGGCAAATGCAGTGAAAGTTCCGGTTATTGGCATGGGAGGGATTTCATCAGCAGAAGATGCCATTGAATTCCTTCTTGCCGGTGCATCTGCCATTCAAATTGGAACTGCCAATTTTGTCGATCCTCAGGTTACAATAAAAGTGCTATCAGGTATTGAAGCATATTTAAACAAACATAAAATAGATTCAGTGAAGGCACTCAGTGGCGCAATGTCTTAATCTCCTTATTGCCGGACATATCACTTTGCTGATCAACCTGTTTGTTGTATATCTTGTGATTTTTCAATTATATTTATTAAAGGGCGAAAATTATTACGTATAACAGGCCAAGATTCTTGATGTTTATTAAGAAGAGTCATTATTCGAGAGCTGTTTTTTCGTAATGCATCACTTATGGCAGGTGCAGTAATAGGCCGTTCAAGTGATTTTCCCACTGCAACACTGGTAATATCATCGCCACGATCATTTAAACCTTGGGCGGCTCTCTCGAGTTTATCCAATAAGGCCCTTGTCTTGGCTATTTTACTCTTTGGTGGAGAAGGAGCATCAGTTTTTGATTTTCTTGTTCTAAGAACTTCACCATCATCTATTACTATAAAATTTTCCTCTATAAATATCTCATCCTTGGAAGTTTTGTTAAAATTCAACATTAATGAAAATTGTGCAGCATCAGAAAGTATTTGCTTAGCTCTTTTATAATCAGAAATAGAAGCTAATTTTACCAAAGCACCTTCAGTCAAAGAAATCCGTGGGTGAGAGGCAGCCCTTATTTTATCCAAAAAATCGCAAGCCCATCCTCGAAGCCAGTCTCTATGCTTATTGTTATTTTTGCTCTCCAATTTATTATCCTCAACCACCTTCCTGGTTAAATCTGTAAACCTATTAATACTTTGTGTTAATTCATGATTGGACTGATAATAAAAACGAGCAAAACGATAAACAATTGAAGCTATTAATGCCTTTCTTGAAGTATCTAAGACACCACGTAAACTGCTGACACCGAAATTACTTTGATCCTCCCTGAAAAAAAGATAAAAACAATCAATACGCTCAGCATCTCTGCGTATTCTTAAAGATAAAACTACATGATGATATTCGGAAAATATATGTAACTGACCATCAGATTCATTGATATGTTCAAAAGGAATTTGTTCTTTATGTAACCATATATAGCCGGGCTTTTCGCTAAAAACCTTTTTTATCCTACTCTCATTACCTGTAATTATTAAGGAACGCAAATGATATTCTTGCCCGGATTTAATATATTCCTTACCATTTACCGATCCATCAAGTCCCTCAAAAAGAACAACAACCCGGTCAATACCGGGGAAAATTTCCTGCCAGGCCTTTAATAAAGACCGGCGTGAATTGAATCTTTGACTTGGAATTGAAATGGACATTAATAATTAATTTCAATAAAAATAGGATTCATGAGTGAGTTAAGCAAATTTTTAAGTGTGAATTTAAGTACACACTTAAGCTTAAATTTAAGCATACAAAAGAAATCTAAAGAGTTTAATATAAACTCAAATAGCAAACAATGCCGTAGAGACGTGCGATTACTGACATTAATAACTGTTAGTTGATGACAGATCAATCCTTATCCTTCACTGATAATTCACATTTTAAAACTCACATTTCTTTTGTAAACATCAAGAAAGCATTAGATATATTTCCATTATTTTTCCTTGTTACATTTGTAACCTTAGGGAGAATTGTTGCTAAGATTTATTGTTGACAAATGTAAATACCGGCAAGTTTTCTTATAATTTATATATAATATCAAGTACTGATAATCTTTTAGTTTTTATGTATATTCGTCTTTTTAAAAAATAGTTGCGAATTTCATCTCATTTGTAGCTTGTTTTATTCCTTTAGCATAAAGGAGGGATACGCAAGTCGTTGATTAGCATCATTATATCTATTTTATATTTGTTTTTATGACTATCTATAACATACAACCACTATTTTAAAGCATAGTATGAAGCTCCATAGAAAATACTGCATTCTCCTCCTCTTTGTTATGTTAAATAGCATGGGGGATTTATTTAGCCAATTATCTGAAGAATCATCCATCAGTATTTTAACCTGTGCACCGGGTGATGAATTATACAGTATATTTGGACATACAGCTTTACGAGTAAAAGATCCATCAAAAGAAATTGATTACATTTTTAATTATGGTACTTTTAATTTCAACACCCCAAATTTTTATTTAAAATTTATAAGGGGACAACTCAATTATATGTTATCTGTTTCCACTTTCGAACACTTTATGTATGAATATAAATCTTCACGACGAAATGTATGGGAGCAGGAATTAGAACTTACAATGAGAGAAAAAAATGTTTTATTTCAATCATTATTAATCAATGCACAGCCTGAGAATAAATATTATCACTATCATTTTTTCTTCGACAATTGTGCTACGAGAGTTAGAGATAAGGCTGTGGAGTTTATTGATACCGGTGTTGATTTTGGTGGATTAACACTTCCTGAGAGCTTTTCTTTCAGGGATGCAATATCATATTATTTAAAAGAAAAGCCATGGACAAAATTAGGTTTGGATTTGATCTTAGGACAACCTACGGATGATATTTTAAATGATATAAGTATTCAATTTTTGCCTGATTATTTAATGTGGCAATTTGAAAAAGCAATAATTAAAAGTAATAATTCACCATTAGTTAAAGAAACGATTATAATAGCAGAATTTGAAGCCACTAAGGCAAGCCGCAATGTTCCTCCGGTATTTTACTTGTCAATATTTTCAATTGCACTTTTAATTTTATCCTTTATTGAATATAAGTATGCTATCAGTTTTAAATGGATAGACCTGCTTATTTTTATCACAACTACCTTAATGGGACTCTTGATATGTTTTTTATGGTTTTTTACTTCCCATACGGTAACCGGTCCAAACTGGCACATACTCTGGATCAATCCCTTTCATTTAATGCTAATATTTTCACTATTCAAAAAAACATCAAAACTTCAAAGAATTTCTAATTATATAATAGCTGCAGGAATTACCTTAATGATACCCGGACTGTTTTTATTTCCGCAATATATCCCTATTAGCTTATTACCGATCTTTATTGCATTAGCAATCCGTATAGTATTTTTTACAACACATAAAATCAAATAAACAGATTTAATGCAACTATTTTATTTTTTTTACGTATTTTTGTTTATTGATCTCCAGAATACTTTTGTGATAAAATGTTAGTAAAGAGCAAACTATCTTATATAATTTTAGGTTTTATTTTAGGGATGGGGCTAAGGTATACTTTAGGTCCTTCTATTCAAACATTCGGAACCGATCAAACACCACCATATCCGGTAACTTCCTCTGTCATTGTACCTTCGACACTATCAAATAAAGTTGAATTTGAAGTTATTGATAAAAATGTTAAACGCTTTATAAATAATTGGGAAATCGCAGGAGCCTCAGTTGCAATAGCCAAAGATGGGCGATTGGTATTTGCCAAGGGATATGGATATGCCGATAGAGAAAATCAAATTAAAATAGAACCACATCATCTATTCAGAACAGCCAGTATTTCAAAACTTATAACAGCTGTTGGAATAATGAAACTTATAGAAGATGGGCTATTATCATTAGATGATAATGTTTTTGGTGAAGATGGGATTTTAAACTTTGCACCATATAACAATTATTTAGATAAAAGAGTTGAACAAATAAAAATACTTCATTTGTTGAACCATTCGGGAGGATGGACAAGCCGTTGGGGTGATCCAATGTTTATGCCAGCAGTAATTGCTCGTGATTTAAATAAGGAACTACCTGTTAATGATGAAGATATCATCAGTTTTATGCTAAACAGGAGACTTCATTTCAATCCCGGAACAATGTCTGTTTATTCTAATTTAGGCTATGTAATTCTTGGTAAAGTAATAGAAAGCCTAAGTGGAACAGACTATGAATCATATATTAAAACAACAGTATTTTATCCGCTCGGAATCTTTAATATGCAGTTAGGCGATAGTTTTGATGAAGACAGAGCCGATCTGGAAGTTAAATATTATGAATGTGCCGACAGCAATATGGTTGACGATTATTTGGGATTGGGGAAAAAGGTTTTTGCATCCTGTGGTGGTAACGATATACGAACACTTGGCGCAGCAGGTGGCTGGATAGGATCGGCAACAGATATATTGAAGTTTTTACTCGCCATAGATGGCATGCCATATCCACAAGACATACTATCAAAAGAAAGTATTGATATTATGACAACACCGATTGATGCAGGTTTTGATCCACTTGGATGGAGAGCTGTTAATTCACAACGATGGTATAGAACCGGAACTTTGTCGGGAACCTCAACCTTTATGGCACGGAAACAAGATGGATTTTCCTATGTTGTACTTTGTAACAGCAGTACATGGAAAGGTCCAATGCTAGCTACAAATATCAGAGAACTAATAGAAAAATCCATTTCGAAAATTACAGATTGGCATGATGTTGATTTGTTTGACTTAAGTATGGATCTTTAAACAAACTACTTTAAAAGAAATTTAATAGTTCTTAATTCCTTATCACTATACTAATATAAGCTTCATAATTAAAGTATTAGATCACATGATTCTTATATATTTCTAATAATCACACTAACAAAGCTTATAATGTTTCCAAACATGGTTGTCTTATAATTGGTATTATGATAAATAGGATATATATAAAGAAACCGGACTTTTTAAGCCCGGTCCTTTTCATTAAAATAAATTATTCTTGAACTTCTTTAATTTTACGGTCTATTTCATCATACTCCTCAGTCATTTCAAATCTATAATAAAGATTTCTCAATGTTTCCATCACCATTATTTCATCAGGTTTAATTTCATTTGCTCTTTCAATAAAGGGCAATGATTTTCTAAACATTTCTTGAGCTTCATCTCTGGCAATTTCAAATTCACGGAAATCTTCAATATCATTAGCTTCTATCATCATTTCAGCAGCACGGTTATAATAAATAACACCAAGGTTCAAAGTTGGATCAAAAAAATCGGGATTATATTTAATAGCCTCTAAGTATTGCTCTTCTGCTTCTTCAAACTGTTCACTCATATCGTACAGCACTCCTCTGGCATTAAAATATGTAGCATTTTCCGGTTCTCTTTTAATAGCTTCATCTAAATATCCCAGAGCTTCATCATATTGTTCGGTTTGAAGGTAATAATTAATTAAGGTATTCAAAATGCGCTCATCATCAGGATATAACTCAAAGCCATTTAACAAATTAGGTCCAATTTTTGTTGAGTCCTTAGTTTCGGTATAAATTTCATGAAGTAACAAAACCGGATCACCCTCTCCAAAATCAATTTCTATAGCCTCTTTAAAATACTCTTCTGCTACATCATATTTTTTACATCTGCTGGCCGCTAAGCCGGTATAATAGATAAACATAGAATCTATTGGAAGATTATCTTCTTTAAATACTGATAATTTATTTAATTCTATGACATTTCTAAATAAATTCATAGCAACCTCATAATTTTCAGAATTAAAAGCATCAACTCCTGCATTTTGAAGCTCCGGCATAAAGAAGGTTAATCCCACCTTTATGTCTTTTTGAAAACTTCCTTTACGGCCCAATAATCCTTGTCTATCATCGTTTTCATCAATTTCATTAGCAGTAAAATAATTATCTACAGCTTCTAAAATTTTATCAAAATCATTTGTTTTATTATATTCTTCAGCTGCAAGTCGAGCTGATACAATATAAGTTCTTGCCCAACCTTTGGTTTTATCATGTTTAAGAGCATCATTTAACCTGGTTCTCGCTGATTCCAGATCTCCATTATCAAGGAACGCAGAAGCTGCAGCCACTTTACCCTTTTGCGAATAAGCAATTGTTACTGCAAAAGCTGCGATAAATAGTAATAATAATCGTTTCATCCTTATCTGTTTTAATATGTTTCTTTTATGCTTCAAAATTAAACTATTTTTATAAATCATTCTTCGTTTTCTTGATTTTTATTCTCTTCTTTATCTGAAGAATCATTTGTCTCATCCCCTTCATCTTCTGAAGAAGCAGTTGTCTCATCTACTTCTTCATTATCCACTTCTTCTTCCTCTACATCCTCAGCCATAACTTTTGTAACAGAAGCTATTTCATCATTCTTTCTATCCAAGTTTATAAATTTAACTCCTTGGGTTGCCCGTCCTGTGACTCTTACTTGTGTAACACTAACACGAATAGTAATTCCCGATTTATTAATAATCATCAGATCATTATCATCAGTCACACTTTTTATCGAAATTAAATTTCCGGTTTTTTCGGAAATACGCATTGTAATAACACCTTTTCCTCCCCGGTTTGTAATTCTATAATCATCAATTTTAGAACGTTTGCTATAACCTTTTTCAGAGGTTACAAGAATGTCTTCATTCATATCTTTTACACAAACCATGCCAACAACTTCATCTGATTCTGAAGCTAAGGTTATTCCCTTCACTCCTTGCCCCGTACGACCGATACTACGAACTGTCGATTCATTAAAGCGTATTGCCCTACCTGATTTTGTGGCCATTAAAATTTCATTTTGACCATTTGTCAAACGTGCCTCAATAAGCTCATCACCTTCCCGAATAGAAATTGCTATTACACCTGTTTGGCGTGGTCTGGAATAATCGGCAAGCAAAGATTTTTTTATTATTCCTTTTTTAGTTCCCATCACTATGTAATGAGAATTGGTGAATTCAACATCTTCACTAAGTCGCTTAACCCTAATAAAGGCCTTAACAGTATCATCAGGTTCTATATTCAACAGATTCTGTATAGCTCTTCCTTTTGTAGTCCTTGAGCCTTCAGGAATCTCATAAACTTTAAGCCAAAAGCATTTTCCTTTCTTGGTGAAAAACAGCAAGGTATTATGCATGGAGGCAGGATAAATATGCTCAATAAAATCCTCTTCTCTTGTACTGCTTCCCCTCGACCCTACCCCTCCTCTATGTTGAGTTTTAAAATCACTTAATGGCGTTCTTTTTATATAGCCCAAATGTGATATAGTAATTATCATCTCATCATCGGCATAAAAATCCTCAGGATTAATTTCTTCTGATGAATATACAATATCAGTTCTGCGTTCGTCATGATACTTTTCTTTAATTTCTAAAATTTCCTTTTTGATTATATCCATACGCAGATGTACATGTTCAAGAATTTCCTTAAGGCCTGCAATTTCCTTTAACAATTCATCATATTCATGACGCAATTTATCTTGTTCAAGTCCGGTTAATTGACGAAGTCGCATATCAACGATTGCACGCGCCTGTATTTCAGTAAGTTCGAAGCGTTTAATGAGTTCTTCCCTAGCTTCATCGGGCGTTTGAGCTCCCCTAATTATCTTTATAACTTCATCAATATTGTCACTTGCAATAATCAGTCCTTCAAGTATATGTGCACGCCTTTCGGCTTGTTCCAACAAAAAGCGAGTGCGTCGCGTAACAACATCATGTCGGTGTTCTACAAAGTATCCAACCAGCTCTTTAAGATTTAAGAGCATGGGGCGACCTTTAACCAATGCTATATTGTTGATTCCAAAAGATGATTGTAGAGCTGTATATTTATATAAATGATTTAATACCACATTTGCTATTGCATCCCTCTTTAAATCAATAACAATACGCATTCCATCTCTATCACTTTCATCATTGACATTAGAAATTCCGTCAATTTTTTTATCATTTACGAGGTCTGCAATTTTAATAATTAATTCGGCTTTATTTACTAAGTAGGGAATTTCTGTTACTATAATCCTTTCCCTTCCCGAAGAACTTGTTTCAACATCTGTTTTAGCTCTTATAACAACTCTTCCCTTTCCTGTGTGATATCCATCTCTAACCCCTTCATAGCCATAGATAGTGCCTCCTGTCGGAAAATCAGGAGCTTTAATAATTTCTATTAATTCATCAATTTCAATTTCCGGATTATCAATATAGGCAGTAATGGCATCAACTGTATCAGATAAATTATGTGGTGGCATATTGGTAGCCATACCAACAGCAATCCCCGAACTTCCATTGAGCAGTAATAGAGGAACTCTCGATGGAAGAACTGTTGGTTCTTGAAGGGAATCGTCGAAATTAAACTGAAAATCAACAGTATCTTTTTCAATATCTATAAGTGTTTCTTCAGAAAGTCGGTTTAAACGAGCTTCTGTATATCGCATTGCAGCCGGCTGGTCACCATCAACTGAGCCAAAATTTCCTTGCCCGTCAACAAGTGGATAACGCATAGACCAGTACTGTCCCATCCTAACCATGGCATGATAAACAGAAGAATCACCATGAGGGTGATACTTTCCAAGTACTTCTCCAACAATACGGGCTGATTTTTTATATGGTTTACCTGCATTTACTCCTAAATCGTTCATTCCATACAACACTCTCCTATGAACAGGTTTTAAACCATCACGAACATCCGGTAAAGCTCTGGAAACTATTACTGACATCGAATAATCGATGTAAGCAGATTTCATTTCCTCTTCAATATTAATCTTTATAATTCTGTCTCCTTCTATCATTGATATTTGTCTTTAGATAAGTCTTTAATCAAAAAAAGGCCTTCTATTACAAGGACCTTTTCAAAACACTAAATTAATCATTATTCATGGAATTTTAAAATATCCAAGCGCCCTTTTTTATGTACTTATATAAAAAAAATCAATTATTTAATAAATAAATCATACTAAGAGAAGAAGAGTGGAGCACTACTATATAACCACCTCAAAACCAAAAAGATAGAATAAAAACTTCATCCAACAAAATTCTTTAAAAAGAAAAGCACTTTTAAAACAAACTTCAATATCTGTTTGTTACTATATGGTTACAAGAAACAATGTCGTTAATTAATATTTAATTTATTATTTTTGAAGTTTAAGAGTTTTCTGAATTATCTTTGTTTATATCAATGATTTTTTGAATCGAGGGTTCAATTATGGATTTAAATTATTCGTCACAAGTGAGAGATGTTCTTCTATACAGCAAGGAAGAAGCTTTAAAGCTGGGCAATCTTTTTATTGCCCCTGAGCATCTTATGTTGGGTATTCTGAAGCAGCCGGAAGGAAAAGCCTGTCGAATGCTCGAAAAATTTCAGGTTGACCTGTCACAATTAAAAACAAACATTGAAAACAAAATTAAAGGGGAACAAAGTGATATAAAGCCCAAAAATTTGCCTTTACTTAAATCAACAGAACAAATTTTAAAGTTAGTTCACTTAGAAGCCCGTTCATTAAAAAGTGAAAAAATCACTACTTTACATTTATTATTGGCTATCCTTCGTGATGCCAATGGTACAACATCTCAGATTATGGAAAAATTAGACATTCGTTATCATAAATTAAAAGATCAGTTATTATTGGAAAATCCTTTACTACGTTCTCAGATGCCCGATGATGACGATCAAGACAATCCTTTTGGGCCTTCCGGATCGGAAGGATCAAAACCTTCAGGTGGGAAGCCTTCCAGCGAAACGCCTGTTTTGGATAATTTTGGTATTGATATCACCAAGGCAGCTGAAGAAGGACGATTAGATCCAATAGTTGGTCGTGAAAGGGAAATTGAGCGTTTGGCCCAGATATTAAGCAGGCGCAAAAAGAACAATCCAATTTTAATTGGCGAGCCCGGTGTTGGGAAGTCAGCTATTGCTGAAGGACTTGCACTACGTATCGTTGAGCGTACAGTATCGCGTGTTTTATTCGATAAGCGTGTAGTAACTTTGGATCTTGCATCCATTGTAGCAGGCACCAAATATCGTGGTCAGTTTGAAGAAAGGATTAAAGCTATATTAAATGAGCTTTCAAAAAATCCTAATGTAATTCTTTTCATTGATGAGATACATACTATTGTAGGAGCCGGAGGTGCTACAGGCTCTCTTGATGCTGCCAACATGTTAAAGCCTGCACTTGCAAGGGGTGAAATTCAATGTATTGGAGCCACCACCCTTGATGAATATCGTCAGCACATTGAAAAAGATGGTGCTCTTGAGCGTCGTTTTCAAAAAATAATGATAGAGCCAACTTCTGCTGAGGAGACTTATGAAATTTTAAATAACATAAAAAGCAAATACGAAGATCATCATAATGTGAACTATACTCCCGATGCTATTAATGCTTGTGTTACATTAACTGAAAGATATATTTCCGACAGGCATTTACCCGACAAAGCCATTGATGCATTGGATGAAGCAGGATCACGCGTACACATTTCCAATATAATTGTTCCCGACACAATTTTGAAACTTGAAGATGAGATTGAAGAAACGAAGGAGAAAAAGATAAAAGCTGTTAAAGCACAAAACTTTGAGCTTGCAGCAAGTTTCAGGGACAAGGAAAAAACTCTTCTTGAAGAACTTGACAAATCAAAAGTTAAATGGGAAGCAGAACTTCAGCAACACAGAGAAGTTGTTGATGCTGAAAAAGTTGCTGAAGTTGTCGCTATGATGACAGGCATCCCTGTTCAAAGGGTAGCTCAAACGGAAGGTATCCGTTTATTACGTATGGGTGAAGAATTAGAGGGTAAAGTAATTGGTCAGCATGAAGCCATTAAAAAAGTTGTAAAAGCCATTCAGCGAAATCGTGCCGGCTTAAAAGATCCCAATCGCCCAATTGGCTCCTTTATTTTCCTTGGTCCAACCGGTGTTGGAAAAACTCACCTTGTAAAAGTATTAGCTCAGTATTTATTTGACACTACTGATGCATTAATACGTATTGACATGAGTGAATACATGGAAAAATTCAGTGTATCACGTTTGGTTGGAGCTCCTCCGGGGTATATTGGTTATGAAGAAGGTGGACAATTAACTGAAAAGGTAAGGCGTCGCCCTTATTCTGTTGTATTACTTGATGAAATTGAAAAAGCTCACCCTGATGTTTTTCATTTAATGCTTCAGGTTTTAGATGAAGGACGACTAACCGATAGCTTAGGTCGCAAAGTTGATTTTAAAAACACCATTGTCATAATGACATCAAATATTGGTACCAGAGAGCTTAAGGATTTTGGTCGTGGTGTTGGCTTTGCACCTGTAGGTAGTACGCCAAGTGATGATGAACATGCCAGAGGGGTGATTGAAAAAGCATTGAAAAAAGCCTTTGCACCTGAATTCTTAAACAGAATTGATGATGTTGTAATTTTCAATAATTTGAATGAAGCCGATATTTATAAAATTATTGATATTGAATTACAAGGTTTATATGCACGGGTTAAAAGTTTGGGCTATAAAATGGATTTAACAGATGAAGCCAAAAACTATATAGCTTCAAAAGGTTATGATGTCCAATATGGTGCCAGACCCTTAAAACGTGCAATTCAAAAATACCTTGAAGATGAAATGGCAGAAGTTATAATTGAAGCTTCAGTTAGTGAAGGCGACATTATTCATGTTGATTACGACAAGAAAAAAGACAAAATTATTACCGAGATTATTTCAGATCAAAAAGCAGCTGCTAAACAAGGTAAAGAATCAAAGAATTAATTGATTACAAGTTTTTTTACGGTGCGTCCTTGCTTTGTAAAAATTTCTATGAAGTAAACGCCCTTATTTAAGCTACTTGTTGTTAAACTGATATTTTTCTTGTTATAATTATAGGTATAGCTTTGAATTAATGCACCATTTAAAGAATAAATTTTTACAAGCGATATCTCGCTATCTGAGAAGATAGTAAGTTCATCTTTTGCAGGATTCGGACTTATTAAAACATTATCAACCAAGGATTGCGCAGCTTGATATGATGTAATAATAGGACTCCCTTCCAAGCTTATATTATCAAAACGGTTATTTCCCGATGAATTGTTTGCCTGCTCATCGATAAAGTTAATGCGAATCGAAAAATACGGATTGTTATCAATCTGTTCCTTTTCTATAAAATCCAATATTACAAGCTGATATTCAGGAGTTATAACGATTCCATCGGTAAAGGGATGCCATTCCCCATTTTCTTCCGTTCTATAACAAACACTCTGCATGCAAGCACCATTATTCGTTCTGCATACAGCATATTTCAATATAACATTCTGAAACCCTGTAGTTGGCAATTTCAACACCAACTCTCGCGTATCTGATGGATTTCTAACCCTCAATCCATAACCAGCTACTTCCTTATTTTGAAGATTTAACTCAGCACCCTCTTTAACCCTATCCATATATCCCTCTCCAACACCTTCATAACTAATATTTGCAGGTTCAAATGTAGCCGAAAAATCCGAATTAAATGCTGACAAGCTGTTATCATCCCCTAAAAAGTTAAAATGCCAATAATGAATCAGCTCTAATTCAGCCATTTTCTCAAAATGAGCATAAATAGCAGTATCAGCCGTTAGCTCGATTTCAATTTCATCTAATAATGTCAAGTTTTCCTCAACACCATCCCAATGCGAAAACACATAACCCTCGTTTGGAATCGCCTTAAGGGAAACAGGCACTTCCTCAAAATAAATTCCCGTCCAAGGATAAGGATCATCGTCATTGCTTATGCCTGGAGTTGTTTTATCGATAATTATTGAATTAAGCTTTATTCTTCCTTGTTCAAATTCAGTATTTACGGTAAGTTCTTTTGTTGCACTTATATCAAACTCATCCATGGTGTGTGCTAAAACATAAGCAGGACGTTCATTGGCAAAGGCTTTTATCTTATCCCCTGTATCAGACCCACTACGCCAGCGATTCCAATGCTCATCGCGGTGTGGAGCTAAGAGTTCATTTAAAGAATCAACTTTTTCATGTATAACAGCCGCTTTAAAACAAGTATTCAACTGATCAGCAACAACATTGACAAAGAAATTTTTGAATGCAGTGTTTTTAATAAGCTGTCTTAAAATCCTGGAGGACATATCGTCTGGGATTCTTGGTATTTGTACAGAGTCAGTAGTTGTTGCCATAATACGGCTTAGATTATTTGTAGTATAATGTGATTGACTATAAAGATTCATTCCAAAATCAACATCATAAAGCATCCATCTCCAGCGTCCGTCATGTCCCAAAGGAGAATTCGGATCGTACTTATCGATACGTTTCCTCCAAAACTTCATATTTCCTTGAGGCCAGTCTTCATTACAAAAGAAAAGTTGAGCAGCGTAGTATTGTACAAGACTTTCAATATCAAAACGTTCATACACCCAATTATAATGGATATCTTCATCCAAGTTGTTTTCTTCGGCATAACTTGTTATATCCAAAAACTGATTTCTATCTTCAGAAAAACCATGGTTTACGCTCCCATTTGCCAACAAAATTGCAACATCATCAGTATCAACTCCATAATGAGAATGTAAATAATGTTGATCATAGCGTTCACGCAAATTCATCAAACCCCAAAATTCTCCGTTTATAAAATGAATAACAGGTTGAGCAGCCTGAGTTGCAAAAGGAAGATGTTTGACTAAATCTTGCATGAGAACATCTCTAAATAAAGTTCGATTATAATCATTCCCTGAATTTCGCAATATGAGTCGGCGAAAATCCTCAACTTTAATATTTGGATCCCCCTTAGAAGGCAGATCTCCAAAAAACGGATATTCAAAAGCGTTACTTTCATCGTAAACATGCCGTGCATATAGTCGTAGTGATTTTCTATAATGCGACCTAGTCCATCCGCCATGAGTTCGAAGGCCAACTCCCTGTTTGAATACAGGTAATGAATCTCCGGAAAAGTATTCTAAATGTCCGGGTTTCTCCCATTCCTCACCTCTTTGATGATAATTTGCCGGATAATTCCCTGTCCATTCCGGCTGAGTATATCGATCAGCTATTTCGCCCGGGGTGTATATACCACTTATATAATCAAAAAGATTTGGCTCGGCAGTTACAATTGAAACCACCGGAAGTTTATATCTATCAGCTCCTTCCGGACTAATAAAATAAGTGTTGGTTGCAGATCTATTAATCAGAGTGTTTTCTTTATAAAGGATGGCACGTACAACTGTTCCCTTAAAATAATTTGAAGCAGGCAGCCATGTTTCAAATGTTCGTGTTGTGTTGATAGTACCAAGCTCATAGGAATATGGTGTTCTATCTTCAATTGTTAAAGGCTCTGTATATTTATGAGTTTTAAATTCCCTGGTAAGTTTTGGACCTAAGGGATAACTATTTTGATATTCATAAGTACTTCCATCCAAGTTTGTAGGATCAGGATCTGAACCATCCAAAGTGTAATATACGGTCAGATCGGAACGTTCTGAGGTGATACTAAGACTAAAAGCTTCTGTATAAAAGCCTCCCTCATGCGAAAAAACAGGTAATTCATTAATTATCTCATCATAAGCAACAGTGTTATTAGCACCGGCCGGTGTAGGATTTTCGAAAAAGAAAAAACTTTCTTCATCGGGTTTTAAACCAACTGAAACATCAGGAGGAAGATTTGTTGCCGGTACAGTAAATACTATCCCATCCTCAGGATGGCTCAAAAAAACCTGTTCACCTTCTGATGCTATGGAGAAATTAGTATGAAGCTCGTAGAAATGATCAGTATAAAAATAAGATGCAGGAATAGGCTCTTCCATAGTACCATCAGGCAATTGAACGCGAACTGCAAGATTATCCCCTCCTACACCTTGTTTCATCAATGCAGCTAAATAATAATAATTCCCTTTAATTAAGTACTGAGGCAATGACTCTTGCTCCGGATATTTATCCCATTGCCTTAGGCTGGCCCAAACAGGAACTAAAGCTATAAGTGAGGTATTATACTTACTATTATCATTACTTAAAAACAACTGAGATCTGTCGTCACTTGAAATCCAAAAGGTATAATTACCCGTAGCAGGAGCTTTAAAGAGTCCATGCATACGCTGACCATAATTTTCACCAACATTTCTTGGCGCTTCAAAATAATCTGTTATAATATGAATTTCATCAGGATTAAGTGGAAATTTTGCACTCGCCAGTAAATTATCTACAGTAGTACCACTAATATCTAAAAAGACTTCACGCCTCACACCATTTATAAATGCTTCAGAATCAGGTTTGCGATCTTTTCCCGAAGCCCATACCAATAAATATTCACCAGGATTGATAGTTACTTTCGGAAATTTCCATTTGAAAAGCTTAGATGCATCATCTGACAAGCCCCATCCCTCCAGATCAACACTTTCTTCTCCCCTATTATATAGTTCTATCCAATCTTCAAAGTCACCATCTTCATCAGCTAAGGTGTTAGAATTTGAAGACATCAATTCATTTATAACTATGGGAAATTCTAAAGCATATAATGTGTTTTGTGAAAGAAAGACAAATAGAAAAATACAGAAACTAAATTGCCGATATAAAAACTCAGAAGCCTTATTGAAAAATAATAATTTAAATAAAAGTTTTAGATAATTCATTTTTAAAATTTTGGTTAGGATAAATTGTTCAAATTATAATATTGTAGTTTATGTATTTTCTTGAATCTGTTTTCATTTAAGCAAAAATAATAAAAGAATAACATTTAGCGGACTGAATTATATAAGAAATTAAAATTTAACACAGGAATACAATCTAAAATCTCTTCAATAATCAAGGTAAGACAGGGCATGTAGAGAGACCATGCATGCAAGATCTCTATAGCCGTGAACCCATTTATAATCATTCGTAAAAGATCTTAGTAATTTGATTACCCGAAACGAACGCGACATGTCAGGCCCATAAAATTTTTTATTGATAAGTGGTGACTGCTCATTAATAATCCCTTACTCCAAATCTGTTTGAGCACAAAAAAAGGATGTCCAAATATAATTTATTGGACATCCTTTTTTTTGATATTATTTCAATCAGAAAAACAAAATATTATTCACCGGCTAAGCGAGTATTTATTTCTCTCAATGAAGCTTGTGCATTTTCATTTCCTGAATCATATTCCAATACTTGCTCAAACCATGGTTTAGCCTCGGCAAAGGCCTCATTAGCTCTGGCTGTAATATCTTCATATTGTGAAGGATCAGCATTTTGAGCTGAAGCTAAAATTTGTGATGCACGGTTATATGGTTCAGCTCCTTGACGCAAATAATAAGTTGTCAACATTCTGCGCATATGTCCAACCACCGAGCTTGACTCATAATCTTTTAATGCCTGTATTAGAACATTTTCCATCTCTTCTTCCCTTCCGAGGCTGTTTAATGATGCAGCAACATAATAAGTAGAAAAATCGGCACGATATTTTAACTCAACAGCTTTTCCATAATATTCAAGTGCTTTTTCATAATTTTCTATTCTTCTGGCACATGTTGCCATATTAAAAATCATGGCTGAGTTAATTTCCTCATCTTCAGGCCACAGCTCAAAAGCATCTTCATAGAAAGTAAGTGCCAATTCAAAATTATTTGCACGTAATGCGTCATTTCCCTGATTTTGCAATTCGATATAGGCAGTTGTTTCTTGTTGCCCAAAACTTCCCAATGAAAAAAGAAACAAACCTACTGCTACTAAATACTTCATAATCTTATTTTTTTAATTATAATTTCGATTTAATAGTTTTTTAATTAAATTTTTAAAAACTATCATTTACTCACTTTTTAATAATATTCACTTTGTTTTATTTAATAATCAATAGCATTGTATTTAACATAACAATAACAAAGAAGAGATTATTAAATTTGAATTCAGCTTAAGGATGCAAAAATAATATATTTTTAAAAATGTAAAAATAAAGACAACAATTTTAAAAAATATTTAATTAACAATTAGCAATCATCATGCCATTATTTGTCTATTATTTATTCATTAGTTTTGATTCATACTTATCAATCTATTTTTAAAGCTTAAATAATCGGGTTTCATCACATTTTTTTCTTTTTTATTTTCAAATTGAAAATTATAACCGGATTTTTCAAGTTCGCCGGGTAGGATTTCGTCGATTACCTCATTAAATTTATAAGGATGTGCTGTAGAAATAAAAACTCCGGTTTCATCTTGTTTTTTTTCTAATTCAGCCACCATATAGGCAGATGCAGTATGAGGATCCATCAAATAATTTTGATTTAAATAAACTTTTTTAATAGTATCTTTTATTTCTTCATCGGAAACAGAAACAGATCTTAGCTTATTTCTAATTGTAGAAATATCATTATCATACAAATTAAACAAACGGCTAAAATTACTTGGATCGCCAACATCCATGGCATTTGCAATAGTAATTATTGTTTCATGGGGTTCGTATTTTCCTGATTCAAGAAAACGTGGTACTACATCATTTGCATTTGTTGCTGCTATAAACCGTTTAACAGGCAGCCCCATTTTATTTGCCAGCACAGCAGCAGTAATATTTCCGAAATTCCCACTGGGAACGATTATAACAGGTTCTTTATAAATCCCGTATTGACGTAACAAAGCCACTGCTTGAAAATAATATACCGACTGAGGCAAGAGCCTTCCCATATTTATAGAATTTGCAGAAGTGATAAAAAGTTTCTGCCTTAATTCTTGATCGTTAAATGCATCTTTAACAAGTCGTTGGCAATCATCAAAGCTGCCCTCCACAGCAATGGCATGAATATTTTCACCCGGTCCGGTAATTTGGTATTCCTGATACGGACTTACTTTTCCATAAGGATAAAGAACTACTACATCAATCCCCGGAGTATTATGAAAGCCATTGGCAACAGCACCTCCTGTATCACCTGAAGTAGCAGTAAGTACCAGAAGTTTACGTTTTTCACCTTCATTGAAATAAGCAAGTAAGCGGGCTAAAAACCTTGCTCCCACATCTTTGAACGCTTGTGTGGGACCATGGAATAATTCCAAAGCAAAAAGGTCGCCATTCAATTTCTTTAATGGTATATCAAATGAAAAAGTTCCCTTAATTATATCCTTAAGTTTAGTGTTACTAATATCCTCTGAAACATAGGGGTAAAGTACATGTTGGGCAATTTCATCAAGTTTCATTTGATGAAAAGATTCAAGGAAGGACTTTTCCAAAACAGGTATTCTTTCAGGCATAAAAAGATTACCATCGGGTGCCAAACCTTTAAACACTACTTCTCTAAGAGGGTAGAACTTTTTACTATCACCAAGACTAATAAACTTCATATATTGTAGAATTATTTATTTCCAAAAAATAAATCAAGTAAATCTTCACCTTCTACTTTTCCCATAGCTCCGGTTTTAACAGATTCTTCGTTAAATTCATCTACCTGATCAGCCTTCATGCCCGGCTTTAACATCATGAAAGGTACAGGTAAAGAGGTATGAGTACGTAAATAACAAGGAGTTGGATGATCAGGAAGCAAAAGTAAAGAAAATTCTTCTTTAAAGTTTTGCAAATTTTCCCACAGTGGTTTCAACAAACGCCGATCAAAATCTTCAATCACATTTCTTTTCAATATACAATCACCTTCATGCCCTGCTTCATCCATTGCTTCAACATGAAGAAAAACAAAAGGATGTCTTTTTAAAGCCTTAATAGCTGCTTCTGCCTTTCCTTCATAATTAGTGTCAAATAAACCGGTAGCCCCATCAACATGAACAGATTCAAGACCTGCAAGTTTTCCTATTCCGTGAATTAAATCTACAGCAGATATTACAGCCCCCGACTTAATACCAAAACGTTCATTGAAAGATTTAAATTCATGAGCATAACCTTGTGACCACGGCCATATCATATCGGCACATTTTTTATTTACCTTGCGTCTTTCAACATTTACAGGATGCTCTGCCAAAATTTTCTTCGATCTTTTAATAAGATCATTTAACACCTTTGTTGTTACTTCACCACTTTTTGACGTTGCTACCGGCAGTAATGGCTCTAAGGCCTCGCCGGGATGGTCATGAGGAGGGGTACAAGAAATTTCATGGTTTGCATCTTTAATAACAAGAATATGTCTATAACTTACCCCTGTATAAAAGCGTATTTTTTCATTTCCTAATTCATTGTTAAGAGCTTTGATAAGTTCATCAGCTTCGGCAGTTGATATATGTCCGGCCGAATGATTCAGCAAAACACCATTTTCAGCAGAAACCAGATTACATCTTAAAACCAAATCTCCGGCATCAAATTTAAGGCCGAGGGCGGCAGCCTCCAACACCCCTCTCCCCTGATAATACTCAGCAGGCCTATAGCCTAAAATATTCATATTTGCTATTTCACTTCCGGGATGAAAGCCTTCCGGAATAGTGTTAACCAGTCCTGTAACAGAAAGTCTGCAAATTTCATCCATAATTGGCGTTTTTGCAGCCATTACAGGAGTTAAACCATTAAACTCATCGATTGGCTCATCAGCCATACCATCGGCTAATACAACAATATATTTCACAAAATATAATTCAGATTTTTAAACTTTTGTTTCTTCCCTCTTGATAAGTTTAATATTACAAGTTCGGGAAATTCCTCACAAAACTACTATATTATCAGCAAAAATAAAATATGTTTTAAGTCGTAAATACTAATAAGTACAATAAAAACAATATCTGATCCCAAATATGCAGTATCCTGCTAAAAGTCGAAGAATAATTCTTAATTTTATCAAACATCTATTTAAACCATTATATGTCGGAACTAAAAATATACAGAGCATCAGCAGGATCCGGAAAAACTTATACTCTGACTCAGGATTATATTCATTTATTATTTGAAGATCCAACAAACTTCAAGCGAATAATGGCCGTAACCTTTACCAATAAAGCAACAGCAGAAATGCGTTCAAGAATATTATCTGCGCTTAATGATATTGCCAAAGATTCACATCCATACACTAAAGGTTTACAAGAGAAATTTTCTTTAAGTGAAGAAGAAGTTAAAAAAACGGCAGCTTTATTATTGCGACAGTTATTACATAATTATAGTGACTTTTCTGTTAAAACCATTGATAGCTTTTTTCAAACAATCACCCGTTCTTTTGCACGTGAAATGGGATTATCTACAGTCTTTCGTTTAGAATTTGAAAGCAAGCGGATTTTACAACAGGCTATTGATCAGCTAATACTTGAAATGAATGATCCTCAGCATAAAGCGATCAAAGAATGGCTGACACAGTATGCCTTTGAAAGAATGGAAGCGGATAGAGGATGGAATATTTCAAACGAATTATTCAAGATAGGCAAAGAAATATTCTCAGAAAAATATCAGGCTGATGCTTTGTCAAAAGCATCGCAGATACATGGGAAGACAATTCTTAGCGACTACAAAAAAAAATTGGAAAAAATTATTGAGGAAATAGATTCCAAAATGAAGTCTTTTGGCGACAAGGGTCTTGAAATAATAAAAACACATAATTTAAATATCAATACAGATTTTAAAGGAAAAAGCAGATCACCTGTTAAACATTTCGAAAGATTGTCGAAATTAAATGATCATATGAATCTTTCAAGATTTTCTATCTTATTGGAAGGGATAGACAATTGGATTAATAAAAATGCCAATGAAGCTACAAACAATGCGATAGAAAGAGCATTCAAAAGTGGACTTTACGAACTTCTTATCAAAGCAGAAAATATTATCACTACTGAAGGCAAAAATTATCAAACGGCAAAGCTGATACTGCCAAACTTAAATGCACTTGGCATCCTCAATGATGTATATGATAAAATGATGCAATTATCGGAGGAGCAAAATATCTTTTTAATTTCCGGCACAAATTATTTGCTGACTCAAATAATAGATAATAACGAAAGTCCCTTTATCTATGAAAAGGTCGGCACTCGCTACCAACATTTTATGATAGATGAATTTCAAGATACTTCAGCTTTACAATATTCAAATTTCTTACCCTTAATCAGTGATTCATTGGCTTCGGGAGGTAATTCATTATTAATTGGTGATATTAAACAGGCAATTTATCGTTGGCGTAATTCCGACTGGAACCTGTTGGCTGAAAGGGTAGATCTTGATTTCGATTCCTTCGGTGTTGAAACTCCCAACCCTCTTGACACAAACTACAGAAGCAATGAAGAAATAATATTATTCAACAATCTTTTTTTTCATGATGCTGCCAGCCGTTTGCAACTAAGATTCAACGAGCAGATTCCTGAGGAGTTGCAAAGTGATGAGAACATCATAGCAATGCAGACTAAAATAAAAAATGCCTATAATGATACAGAACAAAAGACACCTGAAAATGCTAAAGCAAGTGGCGGTCGTTTACATTTACAATTTTTGGAAGGAAAGAAAGTTGAAGATTTCCAGAACAATTCTTTACGCTCATGCATACAGCATATTGATGATTTAACAAAAAGCTATACATTAGGTGAGATTTGCATTTTAGTCAGGAAAAATAGTGAAGCAGTTTTAATCACCGAAGCTTTATTGTCAGGTGAATTTCATCCTAAGGGTCGAAAATTTCCTGTAATCAGCAATGAATCATTATTATTGTCAAAGTCGGAAATAATTTGTTTAATTATTGCTCATCTACGCCTAATTCAAAATCCTGAAGATGCTATAACAGCAGCATATATAAGACAAGCTATTTATAAAATTAAAAATTCTAAAGATAAAAATCAAGATATTTCAAGCTCTTACTTTGATATCGCCGGAGCATTTAATTCGGAAAGCATAACTGAATGGGAAGCTTACAAAGGGGAAGTCTTCCTTTTACAGGATAAACCTTTATATGAACTTACAGAAGCTATAATAAACTTACTCCCTGAAAGTCAACAAAAAGAAAATTCAGTTTATATTCAGGCATTTTTAAGCTTGGTTTTAAATTTTATAAACCGTGAATCTTCCGGTTTAAACCAGTTTTTAGAATATTGGGATCAGACGGGCCGACTTCAATCTCTTTCTGTACCTGAAAACCAAGAGGCTATAAAAGTAATGACTATCCATAAAGCAAAAGGTCTGGAATTTCCTGCCGTGGTGATCCCCTTTGCATCATGGAGAATCAATACTCTTACACATGAAGAATTTTTATGGTTTAAACCCCAAACACCACCTTTTAATGAAATCTCACTCCTTCCGGTGAGAGGGGTTAAAGCCCTTAGTAACAGTTGGTTTGCCTTAGATTATTTTAATGAAATTTTACATCAATATGTCGATAATTTAAATATCACCTATGTGGCCTTTACCCGTGCCGGAAGCAGTTTGTCGGTTTTTGCCCATCTCCCTCGACCCGATTATAAAGAAATTACCACTGTTGCTCATTTATTACATAAATTCACCTTTTCGGAATCATTTAAAGAAAAATATATAAATTCATGGGATAATAACAATAAGCTGTTTTCATTTAGTTTGCCTGATGAGAGCGAACGAAAACAATCCAAAAAATCATCTTTGCCAAAATCGTCCTATCGCGAAAGCAGAATACTTGAAACCTTAGCTTGGGAGCGTACCTTGCCCGAACAAGGTCTTATTATTCATCCGGAAAGTGAGAATTATTTCACAGAAGACGAAGGTGCCCAACGAATAAATTATGGTAGAATTATGCACCGATTATTTGAGCAGGTAGCAGAAATAAAAGATTTGGATCAGGCGCTAAAAATAATGCAATTTAACGGATTGATAGATGGATCGGAAATTCAGAAAATAAAACTTCAATTTGAGGAACAATTAAAAAATCCAAAAATAAAAAGCTGGTTCGATGGAAGCTATGAAATTAAAACAGAAGCTACAATTTTAAGCCCGCAGGCAAAACGCCCCGACAGAGTAATGATAAGTGAAAACGAGATTGTTGTTTTAGACTATAAATTTGGTCAACAAAAGCTTCCCTCCCATTATTCGCAGGTTAAAGAATATATGAAACTATTGAAAAAAATGGGCTATAAAAACATCAAAGGTTTTATTTGGTATTTTGAGTTGAATGAGTTGACCGAAGTTGAAAACAAGTAATACGAATGCCTCTATTTTTACAAAAAAATATATATATTCGCAGACACTTTATGAATGCACGATGTTCGATTTTGAACTGCAAATATTGCATGAATGTGTATTTGAGTATAGGTGTTTGCCATAATTTTGTTTTTAGGATGCAAACCTAACGGAATGCAAGATGAGATACTATTATTGGTTTTACCGAGCGTTCCATTCCTACGGAATGGCTTTTACGTATCGAGTCTATTTATCGAGCAATACTTTCTTAACGGCATGACTTTTACGTATCGAGTCTATTTATCGAGCAATACTTTCTTAACGACATGACTTTTACGTATCGGGACTTTTACCGGCCAATGCTTTCTTAACGGCATGACTTTTACGTATCGAGTCTATTTACCAAGCAATACATTCTTAACGGAATGATTATTTATTTACAGAACAGCTCGTTTTCTTTGTTTTTTTCGCAATCCGTTAGGATTGCAACGCTCGGTAAAAAACATGCTCACCCCCCACCACCCACATTCCGTTAGGAATGTGACCTTATTCTATTTCCTTGAAAATATATTGCTCACTATATTCAACTTCAAATTTCTGCAAAATCTCAATATATTCTTCCCTAAAAGTTTTCTTTTTATGATGTTGCTCTTGCGTTTCAATGTAGTTACAAACAGCCGAGACCTGTGATTTTGCATACGAAAATGCTCCATATCCTTCTTGCCATGAAAATTTGCCCATAACCAATTTTTCTTTGTTTACCCACTCTGAACTATCACGTTTTACTTCTTGCATCAATGAAGATAATGCTTGTGTAGGACGAAAACCAAACAAGATATGAATATGGTCGGGCATACCTCCGATAGCTAAAACTTTATGTCCGGGCTTTTGAATTATTGCAATAATGTATTTATACAACCTTTCCTGCCATGATTTATGAATGCACGATGTTCGATTTTGAACTGCAAATATTGCATGAATGTGTATTTGAGTATAGGTGTTTGCCATAATTTTGTTTTTAGGATGCAAACCTAACGGAATGCAAGATGAGATACTATTATTGGTTTTACCGAGCGTTCCATTCCTACGGAATGGCTTTTACGTATCGAGTCTATTTATCGAGCAATACTTTCTTAGTTTTAATTAGTAGATTAGTTAATTATCACATCATCACAACATCACAACATCTAATTATCTCATCATCACATCTACTAATCATCACAACATCTAATTATCTCATCATCACATCTACTAATCATCACATCATCACAACATCTAATTATCTCATCATCACATCTACTAATCATCACAACATCTAATTATCTCATCATCACATCTACTAATCATCACAACATCACAACATCTAATTATCACAACATCACAACATCTAATTATCTCATCATCACATCTGCTAATTATCAATTACAGCATTTTTAATTCTTCGCGAGTAGTATTTTTTTCGCAATAATGGCATCTAAGAGCTAAATTTTCCTTGTCTAACACCCAAAATCTTGTCAATACATTTTCATTATTAGTAATACATTTCGGATTAAAACATTTAACTATTCCTATGATTTCATCCGGAATTTCAACATCTCTTTTTTGGGAGACTTTATAATTTCGAATTATATTCAACTTGGCATGAGGTGCTACCAGTGATATTTTATTTATTTCATAATCTTCAAAAAACTTATCTGCCACTTTTATAATAGCTTTTTTACCGAGTTTACGACTATCTAAATTTGCTCCGAAAGTAATCTGATGTTGAATATGGTCTAATCCAAGTATATTAATAACATCAAAAAGAGATTCGGTGGGGATATGGTCAATAACAGTACCATTTTCAATGGCACTTACCTGAAGATGCTTTTGTATTGGCATAAGGAATCATTAAATTTTAATATAAAACACTCATTATTTTTTTAATCCCATAATAGCAGAAATTATAGCCATGCGGGTAAACACCCCATTTTCGGCCTGCTGATAATAATAAGCTTTTTCACTGCTATCCACATCGGTATGAATTTCATTAACACGAGGTAGTGGATGGAGAACGCGTAAATTATCCCGGCTATTTTCAAGCATGCTTTTTCTAAGAACATAGGTATTTTTCACCCTCTCATATTCAATAGGGTCAGAAAATCTTTCTTTTTGAACCCTGGTCATATATAGGATATCGGCATATTCTAAGTTAAAAATTTCTGTTTGCTCATAAAAGGAAATTCCTTTTTCAGCCATAAACAGTTTATATTCATTAGGAATTGCTAACTCCTCAGGTGCTATAAAATAAAAAGTAGGGTTGAAAAGCGACAGAGCCATTAATAAGGAATGCACGGTACGTCCGTATTTCAAATCACCTACCAGGAAAGTTGTTAGGTTTTCGAGTCTGCCTTGGGTCTTTTTTATTGAATAAAGGTCAAGTAAAGTTTGAGTAGGATGTTGATTAGCGCCATCTCCGGCATTAATAACAGGCACGCGCGATTGTTCAGAAGCATACCTTACGCTACCTTCAAGAGGATGCCTCATAACAATTAAATCGGCATAATTACTAACCATTTTAATTGTATCTTTAAGTGTTTCACCCTTTGTAGTAGAAGAAGAAGTTGCATCTGAAAAGCCAATAACCCTTGCTCCTAATCTGTTTATAGCAGTTTCGAAGCTTAGGCGTGTACGTGTTGAAGGTTCAAAAAACAAGCTGGCAACAACTTTTTCCTTCATCTCGGGCTGATTGGGGTTAGCTTCATAATATTCTGCAAGCTCCATAATGCGCAGAATTTCATCCTTTGAATAATCGGTAATAGAAACTAAACTTTTATCTTTCATAAAAGGATATATTTAAAATTGGAACGATTAAAAAATGAAATAAAACATTCTTTTGAAAAAATAAAAAAACCCAATCATAATGATCGGGAGTCAACAATTTTTTACAATAAATTAAAAAATCAGCGCTTAAAAATTTTCTAGGGCAGAGAGTAAAAAAATCACCCTTATAGTGAGTATAATTACAGATAAAACTAATTTTATTTCCGGTATGCATTTTCATTATTCTTAAAACAAAAATAATGAAAAATATATTTATAGAGCTAAAAAATCTCAAGTATTAGTTAAAGAGTTTTATTGAAGATTTCCTTTTTACATGAGATTTGGTAATTTTGATTTCTTTAAATTATAAAATATGAACACACAGCAACTCCTATCAGAAGAATTAATCTCTTTTATAAATGAAGGTGCCAGTCCTTTTCATGTAGTTGATACTGCTTCAAAACTTTTGGAAGATTCAGGTTTTTCTCCTTTAAAATTAAATGAAGTATGGAAGATCGAAAGGGGTGGAAAGTATTATACTACCAGCAATGATTCTGCTTTATTTGCCTTTGTAATTGGAAATGAAGAACCGGAAGATGTTGGTTTTCGAATTATTTCGGCTCACAGTGATTCTCCTGCCATTAAATTAAAGCCTGAACCTGAAATTACTGTCGATGATTATTTCATAAAATTAAACAGTGAAATATATGGTGGAGCAGTTTTAATGAGCTGGCTCGACAGGCCACTTTCAATAGCAGGACGAGTAAGTTTAAAGAGTTCAGATCCCTTTCGTCCCAACAATCGGCTAATTAACTTCAAACGTCCACTTGCCATAATTCCCGGTCTTGCAATACATTTAAACCGCTTGGTAAATGAAGGCTTAGCTCTAAAGCCTCAAAAGGATTTATTGCCCTTATTGGGAGTTTTACCGGAAGGGGGGTCATCAAAGGGATTACTTAACAAAATAATTGCCGATGAATTAGGAGTTGAGGCTTCTTCAATTCTTGATCACGATTTAATTTTGTATGAATATAACAAAGGATGTATTATGGGACTCAATAAAGAATTTATTTCGAGTCCTAAGCTTGATAATCTTGCTATGGTTCATGCAGGTTTAAAAGCAATGTTAAACAGCAAGCAGGGAGTTGCAAGCCAAATGCTATGTATTTTCGATAATGAAGAAGTTGGCAGTGTATCGAAACAGGGAGCAGGTTCACCGGTTTTTCGTCATATTTATCAACGTATTCTTAATTCACTTGGCAAAAATAAAGAAGAATTTTTCCGCAGTATTTACTCTTCATTTATGATTTCGGCTGATATGGCTCATAGCCTGCATCCCAATTACCCCGAAAAATATGACCCTGTCATCTATCCTCACATAAACAAGGGGCCTGTAATAAAATTTTCTGCAAATCAGAAATATACCAGCGACAGTGATAGTGGTGCTGTATTTGAAATGTTATGCAAAAAGGCAGGAGTGCCTTATCAGAAGTTTGTAAATCATTCTGATATTCCGGGAGGTTCTACCTTAGGGAATATTTCAACAGAACAGCTTGACATCCGCAGTGTTGATGTTGGTAATGCAATGCTTGCTATGCATTCAATCCGAGAACTTGCAGGAGTTGCCGATCATGAATATATGATCAAGGTATTTAAAACATTCTATGAAACAGATACCGGCAACCGCAATTAATCATTTGCAAGGAATTTAATTATTTAAAAATAAGATCAACAATTGCAGAATATTATTGAGCTTCTATTTTATTCTTTTGTCAATAATTATATCAATTGTTTATTGAACGATAAACAATGTTTTGCAATTCAGTTCTTATATTATCTTCAATTAAACGAGAATTATACTGTTGAGGATGAATACGATTGGATAAAAATATAAAAATCAAATTATATTTTGGATCTGCCCAAGCAATAGTGCCGGTAAATCCTGAATGTCCGTATGATAAGGGAGATACAAACTCACCGGCAGGACTCACCTTGTCGTCGTCAAACTCGGGTTTATCAAAACCTAAACCCCGTCTGTTTTCAGGATGTTGTTGACGGGTGAAAAACTCAACTGTTTCGCTGTTCAAATAGCGTCTATACCCATAGACGCCATTATTCAAATACATTTGCATTATTTTAGCAAGATCACCGGCATTACCAAATAAGCCGGCATGCCCTGCAACCCCACCAAATAGTGCAGCAGCCTGATCATGAACATAAGCATGTATTAGTTGCTTTCTGAAAAACAAATCATTTTCTGTTGGTACGATACGATCTAAAGAGTATATTTTCCATGGATTAAAACAAAGTGAAGAAGCCCCAATAGTTTTATAAAATAAATTATCGCATAGAAGGTCTAACTTTTCTCCTGTTAGATTTTCCGTTATTTTTTGTAACAGCTGAAAGTTAACATCACTATAACGATATGAATTATTTCTTAATTGGCTTGTAAAAATTTTGTGATATAAAGTATCAATAAAATTTTCATTTAAATATAACTCTGCAGCAACGGGAACAGAAAATTTTAAATCTCTAATTTTACGAAACAAGTCATAACGTAAACTTGCATTTTTATTGGCATATAATTTATTTTCTACTCTAATAGAATATAATGGGGAGCGCCGTCGGCTGAAAAGTGGGTCATCAATAAGGTCATAATCTATTGTTTCAAGATAATAAGGAATAGAAGCCGGAAAACCTGATTCATGCAGCAACAACTGCCTCATTGTAATATCTTTTTTATCTGTAGTATCGGCTTCCGGCAAAAAACTTCCTAAGGCATCGCAAAGTCTCCATCTTTGGTCATCATACAGCTTCATCAATACCGGCAGAGTAGCAACTACTTTTGTAACAGATGCCAGGTCATATAAATCGGTATTAGCAACAATTTTTGATTTTTCATAACTATGATAGCCGTAACTTTTATTCCATACAACCACACCATTACGTGCAACAACAATCTGGGCACCCGGAGTTGCTTTATTTTTTATTGCATTTTCTATAAGCTTATCGATATCTTTTAATTCTTCACTACTCATGCCAACTTCTTCGGGAATTCCATATTTTAGTCGGCCCTGCTGCTGATCTATTTGCCTTAAATTGATTTTATTTTCGAGATCACTTAATTGTTCTTTCCTTTTGGTTTTTATTCCTCCAAAAGCTACTTGTGCCATTGAGCTCCATATATAAGGATGATTAATAGGCGACATAATCAAAGCATCAGGCTGATAGATAGACCTCCTTAATGGCAAGTGATTTAAATCACCGGCCCATACAAACACCAATGCAGCATTCTTATGTTGCCTTTTTAAATTTTTAATCAGATTATCAATATCATTTGTAGAACCCTTACGGTCATCTAAAAGGCAAAATATAACATTATAATCACCTTCATTAGTGCATGTTGGAGTATAGACATAATTTGCTACCATGGATCTGAAATAGCTTGCAGAGTTTTCTGTATTATCAAAAAAACCAACTTTAATATCCATATCACTAAGCGGAAAAGGGAAATTGGCATTATTCTGCATAATACTAATGCTATTTTCATATATAGGTCTCAAAACTATGTCCTCCCCAGAATGGGAAAAATCAAGAGCATCACAAAAGTTATTATTTAAGGCCTCATATTTTATTGCAAGTGCAATTTTACATACACTTTCAAGTAAATTTTCCTTTAACCATCTTCCCTGAAATGCTGTTAAAAGCCTTTTAAAATCATAATCATAATTACTTGTCGATAACAGCATTTTATTTTCAAGCACTTGTTCAACCGACACTTCTGTCACAGGTCGATATCTATCGCTTGCAAATAAATCATTGGTTTTTTCTTTTATCAAAGATGATGACTGACTAATTTGTGGAAGTCGTGATGGCAGCAAACCAACAATTTGTTGTGGTGCCTTATATATTTTAACTCCTATGGCCTGCCGTCTATTTCCGGAATCAACAGAAGCAGGCAACCACATAACATCTTGCGATATTAAATATTTTGTTTCAACAATTTTTCCTCCTACCCACGATTTTGACTGCCTATATGATGTTGAAAAAAGATGATTTTTACTTTTAATCAACTGTTGTAGAAAAATATTTTTTAAAGTTGTCTTATCAATTGGATCAAGCATGAGTAATGACTGTTCTTCCGGAAATTTAAGTTCATTATTTTTAAGAGAAAAGCCATTTTTAATATCAGCAATAAAAAATGTGTTAAGGGGAAAATTTTCATCTTTTGTAGTTTGAAAAATATTTTCTGCCTTAGCGCGAATAAAACCCGGGGGTGGCAGCTTAACAGAGAAGCTTTCCAAGCTCGACAAATCAGATTCGACTATTAATATCTGTGCTAATTTATGTTCTAAATCTAAAGTATGGTATATAGAATCAGCCCATTCTCTTGCTTCTTTTGAAAAAACATCAAGGGAAGTATTTTTATTTTCACCACTTAGCTCTAAGGAAAAAACAATTAGAAAACAAACAATCAGGATTCTCATTTAATCAAACATTAACCAAGCACATTACCACAATAAGCATAAAGCTGAATAAAAAAACAAACAATTAATATTATCCAAATATATCTTGTTTGTTATTAGAATAAAAAACAACAATAAAGCATTAAAGATATAATTAAAAAGTCAATAATTTAACAACAAACAGCTAAGGCTTTTATTATTTTATCGATAAACAAAAGAAAATTATTCTATTTTTATAAAGCGAAAATAAAGAACGATATAATAAATATATTAATTAAAATATTCAGACTTTTTTTCCATTATATTAAAAATAATCCTATTTTTGAGGAATAAGCATTTTGTATTAAGCCTTAATAAATTAATCATTCGCCATGTCAGATAATTTGAGTAATGCATTAAATCAAAACTGGGAAGACAAAAACATTCTTGTTGTTGAAGATGTAGATACCAATAAAATATTTTTTGATGCAGCTTTACGTCGAACCAAAGCCAAGATTTTATGGGCCAAAGATGGTCAAGAAGCTATTGATATGTTCAAGGCCAATGATATAGATCTTGTATTAATGGATTTGCAGTTACCGGTTATGGATGGTTATACAGCCACTCGTGAAATAAAAAAGATTAATCCAAAAATTCCTGTGATTGCCCAAACTGCCCATGTTATGTCAGGTGAAAGAGAAAAAAGCTTGGAAGCAGGCTGTGACGATTATTTAGCCAAACCTATAAGATTGCAAATATTGATTGAAACTTTATCTAAATTTTTAAACGATTAATTTTAAGTTAGCCCTACATCCACATTTTATCAATCAGTATCATTTAATTATCAAGAATTATAATTTCTGTTCTTCTGTTTTCAGCCCTTCCTTCATCAGTATTGTTATCTGCAATTGGTGCTTCCATACCAAAACCTTTATATTGCAGTCTCTCATTATCTATATCGCTTTCTACTAGATAGTTATAAACAGATCTTGCTCTATTTTCCGATAAACGTTGATTATATTCTTCTCCTCCAACATTATCGGTATGTCCTCCTATCAACAATCTCACTTGTTTATTGTCGTTTAAAAAGCGCACCAGGCCATCTAATTCAATTTTTGATTCATTTTGCAGGGTATATGAATTTGTATCAAAGAAGATATTTTCCAATATCATTTTTGCTCCTTCTCGTATAGGTTGAAGTCCTATATTCAATTTGTATGGTTTATCAAGTGAATGTTCTTTTGTAAGGTTGAAGTGTCCTGAATAGAACATATATCCCGGATGGTCAACTCTAAATGCATATTGTCCGCCCACAGGCAAAACAACCAAGAAGTCTCCTGAGAAGCGATTACTCTTTGTAGTAACAATGACCTTACCCGACGACAGTTCAATTAATTCAAAGTCGGCGGGCAAAATAAAGCCTGTTTCTATATCAAAGACTCTTCCGCTCACATAAAGTACAGGATCAGGTTGCAATGATTTAGGCAGATTAAAAGAGTAGATATTTTTACTATTTTGTCCTTCCTCTCTCCCATCACTTGCAAAATATGCTTTATCGCCACGTGCATTAATTACAAGGCCTATTTCATCGCCCTGTGTATTAATAGGATAGCCTAAATTTACCGGTAAGTACCAATCATCATCAGTTTTTCGCCTGCTCACAAAAAGGTCCATTCCCCCTAATCCCGGCCATCCTTCAGAGGCAAAATATAATGTTTGATTATCATGGTGAATAAAAGGGGAACTTTCGTCCTTATTGGTATTGATATTGGGGCCTAAATTTTTCACTTTCCCAAAAACCGGTACTCCCTTCTCATTAATTTTTTGTATTGTAGCCTGCCATATATCCTTTCCTCCTTTGCCTCCCGGTCTGTTACTGACAAAAAATAAAGTTTTGCCATCGGCACTAAATGAGGGTTGACTTTCCCAGTATGGTGAATTCACCGGTGAGCCAATATTTACGGGCTCATTCCAGCCATCATCTGTTTTTTGTGAAAAATAAATATCACAGCTTCCATGTCCGTCAGCACGCCCACATGCGGTAAAAAACATCCAATTTCCATCTGCACTTAAAGCTTGTGCACCTTCATTTCCTGAGGTATTGATATTTCCGGGTAAGGGAATTCTTCTCAACCAATTACCTTTTTCATCACGCATTGAAACATAAAAATCCTCTCTAAAATAAACAGAAGTCGTTGGCAAATCACGTGTTCTGAAAAGTTCAGGATCTTTGGGCACAAGCACTGTAAACACGAGGGTTTGCTCATCGGCAGTTATACTTGGCCAATATTCATCATAATCGCTGTTTATACTATCGCCAAGGGATGTCAATTTGATATCAAAAGGATTATTCATTGCTTCTTCAGCAAATTTTGCTCTTTCAATCCAATCAGTGATTAAATCTTTTCTTTTTTCATCCTCATAATACTTTTGATATTTCTCTAAATAGTTTATTGCATTTAAATAATGACCTGCATGATATGAAGCTACACCAATATTGTAGTATGTAAGAGGAAAAAATGCAGAATCGATTTTAACTGCTTGCTGCAGAATTTCCATTTCTTTTTCAAATTCGCGTTTACTATTATAAATATCACCTAATACTAAATAGGCTTCTATAAAATCCTTGTCTCGAGAAATAGCACGTAATAACGCACCCTCAGCCTCAACAATTTTATCTTTACTATAATATTCTCGTGCCTCCTCATACAAACGAATTGCTCCTTTATTGCGAGATGATAAGTTAGCCTGACCAAAAACTCCGGAAGCCAACAAAGGCATGAAAGTTATTAGAGCAATTAATACTGTTTTTCTCATTATTCAAATGTCACATTAAAATCGCAAGAAACAGCTTGATGATTTATTTTAGTTTATAAAGCTGTTGCTATTACTGAGCGAGTTTTTTCCATCAACTCAAAAATATTATTTTCATAATCGGAAGTTTTAATCATTGGATGAATCACCAAAGCCGCCTTTCCCGGCATAATATTCATGAAACCATTCCTTTTAATTTTATAACTATTCTGAATAGTTATAGGTAAAATATCTAATTCCAAATCAAGAGCCAATTTAAAAGCTCCCTTTTTAAAATTACGCATTTCAGAAGACCGGCTACGTGTACCTTCCGGAAAGATTAATACGGAAGTTCCATCAACAAGTTTTAGTTTTGCTTCTTGAAGTGATTCTAAAGCAGCTCGTGGAGAGGAACGATCAAGGAAAATATGCCCGACTTTTTCACTTGCCAAGCCAATAAAAGGGACTTTTCGAAGTTCCTTTTTCATCATCCACCTGAAGTCTAGTGGCAAATATGCATATAAAAGAAAAATATCAAAGCCTGTTTGATGATTTGCCACTATCACATAAGATTTTTTTTCCTCTACATTGTCCTTTCCTATAAGTTTTACCCTCACAGGCGTGAGCCAACATGTTACTTTGGCCCAGGTTTTACCCATCATACTACCCATGTAAGGAGAAACAAAAATTGAAAACACAGTTGCCAGAGTAGCAAAAAGCACTGAGTTTACAAGCATTAAAGGTGTAAATATCAGCCATTTATATGGCTGATAGATCCAATACTTAAAAGGAAACTTCAAAAAATAAGGCATTTTCGATATAAATTGATGTCATTAAAAAAACGCCTTTATTTAGTAAATAAAGGACACATCTTAAATATCTCAGATGTGCATATTTTCAAATCACCTATCAGTGATATTATATTTTAAAATCCATAAGTGAGGCCAAAACCCAATAATTGTTTTGATTGTATGCGTGCTCCTCTAATATTTCCTTCTGAATCGACATATTTTATATCATCATCATAAAGCAGATTTACTGAAAACAGAGCTGTTAAATATTTATTGATTTTCATATTTAGTCTTGCTTCCCAGTCCACATCAATATGTTGTGGATTATCGGCCAAATTGGAAAACAAGTCGATACGCGTGACAAAGTCAACATTTTTTATCAGGTCCTTTTTTTGATATACAGATTTTACCAATGCTCCAAATTCACCTCTAAATTTATCTCCCGGATCAACACCAAAAGCACCTGCATTAGACAAGTCATCATCCATCACTAAGGTCATTTTTGCTGTCAATGGTGATAGATAAAGCGAGAATTCATCATTTCTTTTATAATCCATCCCCAGGGAAGCAGTTAAATAGCCCGGTGCTAAAAGTTCTGATATTATTATTGAATTTGTCGGTGGATCTTGGTATCCTGTTGTCATTTGCGTTTTAAAATCAAGCAATCCCGAATAAAACCAATTCCCACCCGAATGGTATCCATATTTTGAAGTAAGCAAAATACGGTCATCACTTTTAATAAGTTTTTCAGACCCTTGTCTTGTCAATCCATATCCTAAGACAAAGCTGTTATCCCAGGCATGTTTCTCTTTTTTATAATTTACAAAAGCATCAAAAAGGAAATTTCCTGCCTGCGAATTTTGACCTCCGGCGGCCCAATTTCCAAAAGATACTTGGGAGAAGGTCAGTGATATATTACCACCATTTTTCCAGTTTGGAATAGTATCCTGTATATCTTCTGCTTTAACATTTATAAAAGCAAAAGCAAAAATAAATAAGGAAAGAACATGCTTCATTTTAACTTGGTTTAATATTTATAATTAATTTTTATTCCATTCATAAATTTATCGTTAGCTCTGAACAGTATTTTTATACTATCTTGTTCAGGCACTTGCAGTGGTTTAAGATTAAACGATATTATAGAAGGAAGCTCATAAACGTCACCATCATTATTAGCATTATGGTGAAAATCTAAAACAATTTCATCAGAGTCTTTATCCTGCTCTAAAGGATCAAGTACTAAGTCGAAATAATGTGGTTTTTCAAAGCCATAAAAAGAAAATTCGACATTTAAAAAAGATTGGCCCACCCAAACACCAACAATTCTCAGTGGGTCGTCAGCCAAGGTATCTCTCATTACATCATTCACTTCAAGAATATCTTTAACCAACAAATTTTGAATGTCAAGAGCTTTAACTCTATATTCTGAAGTATTTTCATCTTGATCGGAATTTATTATTTCATAGCGCACCAGCACTCTTTTTCCGTTTTCAATTTCATATTTATCGGGAAATTCAACAGGTATGAGTATCAAGTTATGATCTGTTTTTATTTTAAAAGTGGCAAGATCTTCACCCATAACCACTCCAAGATCAACATAAGTTAAATTTGAGTCATCATCAAGCGAGCATGAGGCTAAGAAACTCATGAAAAAAGCTGACAATAAAAAATAGAACAATCTTTTCATTATATTATTTTTAAGCATATTAAGAAGTTTATAATAGCAAGTTTTTTAATTTAAAATTCCATAGCTGTTACCTTTAATTCAAGGATTAGTGAGGTATAGCCATATCGATTTATACTTCCCAGTGAAGAAGGAAAAATCATAAGGCTTTTCCCATTAACCTTCATGTGTATCAGTCCGTAATAAACGCCACTCATCCATCCATCAGGCTGAACATTCATAATTCTGGGATAATCGGCTTCATTTGTTGATTCAATCATAACCCTTTCGGGCAATCCTTGGTTGTTTCGATCGATAGCATATAAAGAATATCGCAGGCTTACATTACTGCCAATTTTTACAGAATCTCCGTTTCCGGCTTCCATTTCCATATAGATCCATCTTTCATCCACAGAGAAATCCTGAATAGTATCAAGTGAATTTTTAAACAAACCATCGGGATCAAGATCAAGATATTCATCCAACAGTTCAATTTCTTCTTTCATCATTTTAGAATAATCTATTGGTTTATATGGATCGTTACACCCCGAAGCAAAAAGCAACAACTTAAATAATAACATTATTATAATACCGGGGATAATTTTTCCACTTGTAGTCATATTCCAATATTTTTGTAGGTTTTTATTTAACATTTACCAATTCTATATCATATCGTAAAGATGCATTTGCCGGCACATTACCATAGCTTGTTTCACCATAAGCCAATTTTGCCGGAATTAACAATACAGCTTTACTGCCTTTTTTCATTTGTCCTACACCTTCATTAAAACCAACAATCACATCATTAGTATCATAATTGAAAGTGAACAATTTAAATTTCGTGCTTAAATTTTTATAATCAGTCAATTCTTTTTCATATTCTTCCAGACTTTTCTCGTAAGCTTCTAACTGTGCCTCTGTTGCCTCTGAACCGGGATGGCTTGGCTTTATAGGTTGAACATACCAATCTGGTTTTCTTCGATAATTTAAGGTGTCAATAACCTTTCCATCTAACAAGTGTAAAGTAAAATAAACAAATAACTTTTCATCGGGTTCAGGATAGGCACCATTACCTTCCTCTTCAATAATGATATACATCCCGCTTTGTGTACTATCAGCCTCAGGAAAGTGTTTTGTTGCATATTCGTGAATATCAACAAATACTATATCATCTATATCATTATCATCTTTATCTTTGCTACAACTCCAAAAAAGTAAGGTAAACAAAATAAAGCTCAAAGGTAATATTTTCATTTTCATAATTATTTTTCTTTAACGTCAATAACTTCAACTTCATAAAGAAGAATAGCCCTGTACGGAATTTTATCATCATCACCAATCAATCCATGAGCAAGATGCGGCGCCATGATAAAGGTTGCTTTACTTCCCTTTTTAAGCATCAAAACCCCCTCTTCCAATCCTGTTTCAACTCCTCCATGTCCTGTCATAAAAGTTTTATAACCAAGGCTGTCCGAGCTGTAACATAAAGTTCCATCCAACAAGCTTATTTGATAATCTAAAGTAACAATCTGACCTGTTGAAATATTTTCACCTTCTCCTTTTTCTAAAATAGAATACCACAATCCTGTTTCAGTTCTATCCATTACCATTCCCATAGTATCAACATATCCGGCGATAACATTTTGGTCATTTTCTATAAATTGTTTATTTATTTCAATAAACCTGTCGGTTGAAATTTTATTGTTTTTTTGCATAGAATGATTTGGAGTTTGAGAATTGCTGCAAGCACAAAACAGGCAAAAAAAGCAAATTGCTATATATTTAAAAATGCAAGGCATAGTATTTCTAATTAAAAATATTTTCTATTGTTTTCTTATAAAGCTTTAAAGCCTGCTCTATCGATCCTTTATATTCACCTCCTGCTGCATTGTGATGACCACCTCCATTAAAATATTCTGCTGCATATTTATTAACAGCAATATTTCCTCGTGATCTAAAGGATATTTTTATCCGCCCGGGTTCTCTTTCAGTAATTAAGGCAGAAACCTCCACTCCTTTAACTGTTAGAGGGAAATTAACAAGGTCTTCCGTATCCCCGGGTTTATAATTATGACTTTTTAAATCCTCATTATATAAAATGATATAAGCAGCTTTTTTTGATGGTAAAAGAACAAATCTATTACATAAAGCATGCCCAATTAATTTAATCCTTGAAAAAGAATTACTGTGATACAGGAAATTATGAGCTTTTTCCTTGTCCATTCCTGAATCAAGCAGTTCAGCAATAATACGATAAATTTCAGGATGTGAAGAATTATGATCTAACATACCTGTATCAGTAATAATACCGGTATATAAGCATTCTGAAGCCTTAAGATCAATATTTAAATTTAAAGATTTTATTACTTTATAACTCAATTCACAAGTAGATGAAACCGAGGTATCTGAAAAAACAACATCTGCTAATTCTCTATTAGGAAAAGGATGATGATCAATCATAACCTTGGGCGTTTGAAGCTGAAAAACATGCTCCTCCATTGCCCCTATTCTTGATGCTTTATTAAAATCAAGAATAAGTATCAATTGAGCTTGGCTGAGTAAACTTATAGCTCTTTCAGGATCTCTAGTGAAAGAGATTATTTTTTTCCCTCCTTGCATCCAATGCAGATTGCCCGGAACTTCGTTTGGTGAAATTACCTTTACATCAAAGCCATTTGCATTCAAAACATTATACCATGCAAGAGATGAACCAATTGCATCACCATCGGGATCTTTGTGAGAAATAATAACTATTTTTTCAGCCCTAACAAGATAAGCTTTAAATTTCTGTATATTTTCGGAGAATAAAACCATAACGATGCTTAAATTAACGACAAAGATAAATAAAAATTTCCCGCAATTATTCAGCTTTATTCATTAGTTTTAAACTACTGCATTTTCTAATTCATAGAAAATTTCTAATTTTGATACTAATATCAGCAATTTATAAGCTTCTATTTTGTGTAACACAATTAATTACAATTCGAAAAAAGACCATGGATTTTAAAAAACAAGCCATTAATTAAAGGAATCTAAAACTTATACTAATCATAAATATATATATATGAACAAGGGACGGATAGTTCTTACCATGATAAAGCCAAACGCTGTAAAGAAAAATAACAGTGGAGAAATCCTTTCAATGATAGAAAAAGCAGGATTTCAAATCTCGGCTTTAAAAATGACACGCTTATCACAGGAAAAGGCAAAATTGTTTTACTCTATACATAAAGAGAAAGCATTTTTTAACAAGCTTGTTGATTTTATTTGCTCCGGGCCTGTAATTGTTGCAATTCTTTTAAAAAATAATGCTGTTAAAGATTTTCGAAATCTTATTGGAGCTACCGACCCGGCAGATGCAGCTGAAGGAACTATACGAAAGTTGTTTGCTGAAGATAAAACTCAAAATGCTATTCATGGATCTGATAGTGATGAGAATGCTATTATAGAAGCGGGCTTTTTCTTTAGTGCTGTGGAAAGATTTTTATAAATTTTTAATTTTGCTTAGTATCTTTGTTGTTTAATGGTTATCTATCTGATAACCAAGTCTTTTATAATATCGGCTCCAACTTCTTGATTGATTTTTTTAATAATCCTTTCTTTATGTATTAATAATTCGTTGCGAATTATGCTGGAAGAAAGATTTACTATCATCACCCCATTATTTATAAAAACATTTTTTGTAATTCCCGAAACAGCATCACCCGTAACAACAGGCCATGCTTTAATGGCGCGGTTGATATAAATACCATGACTCAGCGTTGGTTTGTTGATAATTTCTGCTAATATTTCATGTAAGGACTTTGTAGTATTATGTCGCTTATATTTTTTATTCTTCATCTTTTATATTTTCAGGTTTAACAGTCCCATTGGCAACATTAAAGAAAAAATATTCTTTGTTGGTGTGCGTTACAATATCATACAATCTTTGTTTCTGAGTGTCGGTAATAAAAATTTGCTTAAAATTATTTCTTCCTACCAGTTCAATTAAATTTTGCACCCTTTTTTCATCAAGTTTATCAAAAAGATCATCAAGTAAAAGGATGGGTGCAAAGCCGAAATAATTTTTCAAAAAATCATATTGAGCAAACTTCAAGGCGATCAAAAAAGTTTTCTTTTGTCCCTGTGATCCATCTTTCCGCACAGAATACCCGTTTAGCAACAATTCCAAATCATCGCGATGTATTCCTCTACTTGTATAGCCGAGAATTATATCCCTTTGTCTATGCTGCACCAATTGATCTAAGTAATCGCCCTCTCCAAGATGAGAATTATATACTATTCCTGCCTTTTCTTTTTCTCCTGATATTAAAGAATAATATTTTTCAAAAACCGGTTCTAATTCACTAATAAAGGAGTTTCGCTTTTCAAATATAAACAAGGAGATTTGCGATAACTGCTCATCCCATAGCTCCAACTGGGAAATAATATTCTCCAACCTTCCATTGGCACTTTTTAACAGGCAGTTACGCTGATATAAAATACGATTATATTTAATTAATTTTTTGAGATATTGCTTATTGAATTGTGAAATTACACTATCAATAAATTTTCTTCTTTGTTCTCCTGAATCTGTAATTATTCTTTCATCACCCGGCGTTATCATAACCAAAGGCAGTAAACCAATGTGGTCAGATAATCTGCTATATTCTTTTTTATTTCTTCGAAATCGCTTTCTTTCATTAATTTTAATGCCTGCATGTATATTTTCTTCCTGATCTTGCCTGATAAACTGTCCTTGAATCAAAAAGAAATCTTTACCATAGTTTATTAACTGACTGTCTGTAGAATTAAAAAAACTTTTGCAAAATGATAAATAATAAATGGCATCAAGCAAATTGGTCTTTCCTGCTCCATTATTTCCTACAAAGCAATTAATACCGGGTATTAATTGCATCTTTACCTGATCGATATTTTTAAAATTCAAAATATCAATATTCTTTAAATACATTATAGTATTATATATAAAAGTTTATGATGCAAATTTAATAAATTGACATTTGAAAACATCCTTAAGGTATTTAAATCATTTAAACCTTCAAAAGTATCTATCAATAAAAAGCATAGTTTTAACATCATTTCATATTATATGTAAGCATAATAATAATATTCTGCTGCTTTAATCATTAAAAAACATAAAGACATTAGTGGTTATCATTTCTAAATTATTAAATTTGCGCATTCAATAAATTAAACTCAACAAATGGCAAAAAAAAGAAAATCTGCTGAGTCCAACATAAAAAATGTTGAACAGGCACTTGGAAGAACTGAAAATTTTATAGAAGAAAATCAAAAGCCCATTTCAATAGCTATAATTGCCTTAATTGTTATTGTTGGCGGTTATTGGGCATATATAAAATTATATAAAGAGCCAAGAGATGCTGAAGCACAGCAACTTGTTTATCATGCTCAAGATTATTTCGATGAAGATGATTATGAAACTGCTTTGGAAGGAGATGGAATAAATCCCGGCTTTTTAGAAATAATAGATGATTATGGCAATACCAAAATCGGAAATTTATCTAAATATTATGCAGGCATTAGTTATTTGCATATTGGTGAATTTGATGAGGCTATACACTATCTTAAAAAGTTTAAAACAAAGAATAACGAATTAAAAGCAATTTCAAGTGGAGCCATTGGAGATGCATATTTAGAACTTGACGATGAACTTGAAGCATTAAAATGGTATGAAAAAGCTGTTAGTATCGACCATGATATTACCACTCCATTTTATTTGTTGAAAAAAGGGATACTCAACGAGACTATTGGTAATTCCGATCAGGCTCTTATAGATTTTACCACAATTAAAGACAAATATCAAGATAGTGCTGAAGCACAGCAAATAGATAAATATATTACAAGAGTAAATTTGCAAAACTAAATTGTAAAAGGGCAAATAAAGATTAGAGATTTCAAAAATAATCTTTATTATGAATACAAATAATTATGGCAACTTCATTAAAGAATCTTTCTTCTTATGATCCGGATATTATTCCGTCTGCGGAAAAGATGAAATTTGGACTTGTATTATCGGAATGGAATCGTGAAATCACCGATGAGCTATATAAAGGTGCTCTTGCTACCTTGAAAAAACATGGTGTGGTGGAAGAAAATATTATAACGATAAAAGTACCGGGTAGTTTTGAGCTCACATCAGGTGCTCGTTTATTGGCAAGCAATACTAATGTTGATGCTGTTCTTTGTCTTGGTTGTGTAATTCAAGGTGAGACCCCCCATTTCGATTATGTTTGCCAAGGTGTTACTCAGGGTTTAACCAATTTAAATTTAAATTATAGCATACCTTTTATTTTTGGAGTGTTAACAACCCTTGATCTTCAGCAAGCTAAAGATCGAGCAGGAGGTATTCATGGAAACAAAGGTGATGAAGCTGCAATTACAGCTATAAAAATGGTAGAATTAAATTGCAAGTTTAAAAAATAGTTGTATTTTTGCATGCGAATTTATAAGGGGGGGATACCAAAGTGGCCAACTGGGGCAGACTGTAAATCTGTTGTCTTATGACTTCGGAGGTTCGAATCCTCCTCCCCCCACCCATAAAAGCATTAAATTGCGGGAATAGCTCAGTCGATAGAGCATTAGCCTTCCAAGCTAAGGGTCGCGGGTTTGAGTCCCGTTTCCCGCTCAAAAAAAAGCTGTCTCAATTTAAATTGAGACAGCTTTTTTATTTATACCTTTTCCCAAAGCAGGATGCTTTGGGTACATTAATATTTTTCACTCATAACTCCTAACTCTAAACCCTAAACTCGAAACGGCCACCACATGTCATATAAGATAAAGACGAACGGCAGTGCGTCTCTACACTGTTAATCATTTTTACTGTTTACTGATGACTGATCACTGTTTACTGATGACTGATCATTGTTTACTGATGACTGATCATTGTTTACTGATGACTGATCATTGTTTACTGATAGCTGATTAACGACTTACCAATCCTTCCACAATTTCTTGTGTATCTTGTGCTATCACCAACTCTTCGTTTGTAGGTATAACCAAGACCTTAACTTTTGAATCTTTGGTGCTAATAAGCATTTCTTTGGCACGTAAATCATCATTTAAATCATCATCAAGTTGAATACCAAGAAATTCGAGTCCAGCACAAACATCACGTCTTACTGTATCTGAATTTTCACCTATTCCACCTGTAAAAATTAAAACATCAACTCCTCCCATTGCTGCGGCATAGCTTCCGATATATTTTTTAATTCTATAGCTATACATTTGCATACCAAGTTCAGCCATTGGTTTTTTATTTTTCACGGCTTCTTCAATTTCTCTCATATCGGAGGAAATTCCTGTAACACCAAGCATTCCACTATGTTTATTAAACAAAATACTTGCTGTTTGATTTCCTATCATTTCTTTATCCATTATATATGTAACAGCTCCAACATCAAGATCACCGCAGCGAGTTCCCATCATTAAACCCTCCAAGGGTGTAAAACCCATTGAAGTATCTACCGATTCCCCGTTCATGATAGCAGCGATAGATGCTCCATTACCTAAATGACATGAAATTATCTTTTGAGATTCATAGTCGATATCCAGAACTTCACAAGCCCTTATCGATACATAACGATGGCTTGTACCATGGAAGCCATATCTACGAACTCCGTGTTTTTTATAAAGTGAATGAGGAATTGCATACATATAGGCATAATTAGGCATAGATTGATGGAAGGCAGTATCAAACACTGCTACCTGCGGAACATTTGGCAAGAGAGAAGTTATAGCTTTTACACCTTCAAGATTTGGTGGATTATGCAAGGGAGCCAAGTCTATACAATCAGTAATTTTATTTATGACCTCTTCAGTAATAAAAACACTTGAATTAAATGTTTCACCACCATGAACCACCCTGTGACCAACTGCATCAATTTCTTCCATCTCAACAATGCAGCCGTGTAATTCGCTCAACATTATTCCAAGTATGTAATCTATACCTGTTTCATGATCCAATATTTCGCCTTCAAGTAGGACTTTTTCACCATTTTCTTTTTCATGTTTTAGGAAGGAACCTTTTAATCCGATTTTTTCTACTACACCTTTGGCAACAACATCCCATGAACTATTTTCCATTAAGAACAATTGGTATTTTATAGAAGAGCTGCCACAATTTAGAACTAATATCTTCATTATAATTTAATTTATTCAAAAATATACTGCTTTTTTCTTGCCCTTACCATCGTATTGATAAAAGCCTTCTCCACTTTGAATTCCAAAGCGTTTGGCTCTTACAAGGCGTTTAAGTAATGGAGATGGTTTATATTTAGACTCTCCAAATTCTTCAAAAAGATTATCCATCCATCTTACTACCTTATTCAAACCAATAATATCGGCCAAATGAAAAGGGCCAAAACGCATGCCATAGCCTATTTCAATTGTTTTATCAATATCTTCCATAGATGCAACACCCTCCAATAATGTTTCACAAGCCTCATTTAAAAGGCATGCATATAGGCGCACACTAACGAGCCCGGCTGATTCATCAACAGGAATAACTACTTTATTTATTAATCTAACAAAAGTGCTAACCTTATTATAAACTTCATCAGTAGTATATAATCCCCTTACCACTTCAATTATCCTTGGCTCTGCCGATGTGGCAAAAAAATGAAGACTAACACAACGATCTCTGTATTTGAGCTCTGAAGCAAGCTCTGAAATAACAATTGTAGTAGAATTTGTGGCAATAATAGCATCTCTGCTAACAACTGATTCTATTTTTCGAAATACCTCTTTACGCTTTTCAATAACCCGGGCACCTGTTTTTTCATCCGACCTGATAGCCTCAATTACAAAATCACAATCACTCAAATCCTTATAATCCATGGAGCCTCTTATACGCCCGAGTATAGCTTTTTTCTCACTTTGAGTAAGACCCCAATTTTCAATGTGACTGTCAAGATCACTACCAATAGCCTTGATGGCTGCATCAATCTTATCGACTGCGAGTTCTATAAAAACAACTTCCATCCCATGCCAAGCGGCAATGCGCGTAATACTTTGTCCTTCATTACCGCATCCAACCACTCCAATTTTAGAAAAAAGAGTTTTTATTCTCTTACGCTTATTTAATGCATATTTTTCAATAGGTTCAACTACAATTTCTGCCATATTTTATGTATTAATATCAAAGTAAATATCTTCTTAAATTGCCTGGTTAGCTGTAATTGCCACCATATTAACTATATCATCAACCGAACAACCACGTGATAAATCATTAATTGGTGCTGCCATACCTTGTAATATGGGCCCAATTGCATCTGCACCTGCCAAACGCTCAACTAATTTATAAGCGATATTTCCTGATTGCAGGTCGGGGAAAACTAATACATTAGCTTTACCGGCTATTGTACTTTCAGGTGCCTTTGATGCACCAATCGATGGTACCAATGCAGCATCAACCTGTAATTCACCGTCAATCTTTAATTCGGGATCTATTTCTTTGGCCCTTTTTGTTGCAGCAACAACTTTATCAACAAGTTCATGCCTGGCACTACCTTTAGTTGAAAAACTTATCATAGCCACTCGTGGATCAATACCTGCAATTGTACGCGCGGTATAAGAGGTAGCCACAGCTATTTCGGCCAATTCATTTTCATCGGGAAGAGGATGAACAGCACCATCAGCAAAAACAAGAATTCCATTTTCTCCTAAACTCTTATCCTTTAAAACCATAATAAAAGCACCGGAAACAACTGAAATCCCGGGCATAGTTTTCACAATTTGAAATGCAGGCCTTAAAACATCTCCGGTAACACTCTCAGCTCCGGCAACTTCACCATCGGCATCACCATTTTTTATCATTAATACAGATATATATAAAGGTTGATGGATAAATTTACCTGCCTCCTCCATAGTCATACCCTTACTTTTTCTCAAGTCGTAAAGCATTTTTTGATAAACACTTTGTTTGTCATAATTCTCCGGATTAAGTATGGCAACCTTATTCAGATTCTTCAAATTTAAGAGATCAATTTTTCCTTTTATAAGATCAGGGCGACCAATCAAAATAATATCTGCAAAATCTTCTTCCAAAATAATATCTGCGGCCTTCAATGTTCTTTCTTCCGTACCTTCGGGCAAAACAATCTTTCTTTTATTTTGTCGGGCTTTTTCTTTTAATTTTTGAATAAATTTCATAATAATTTTTCTATTTTATTTTAAAAAATGCCTTTATACTTAATAAACACAGTCCTTAAATACCTAAGCTGTATTTTTTTTACTTGATTTGCAATATTTTTGATGATAGTTATTCATTTCAAAGTACTCACTATCAATTGATGAGGGTTATTCAAAAACTATTGAATCTAAATATCAACTATACGAATAATCTAATGGTTCGACCCCCTATTAATCGGACAATTTAATTTTCAGTATTGCAAATATA
>CAZODA010000003.1:0-150492 GCA_964578485.1 uncultured Alkalitalea sp.
TTAATTTTATTTGTTTTTTAACGGTATAACTACGTGGTCGTCCGATATTGATGATTATAGGCATATATTATCTACGGGGATCTAATTTGTGTTTTTCGATGATATAATACCGGGATAAATAATATAATATGCAATTTAAGACAGGGCATGCCCTGTCTCTACGACATCAACATTATGATCTTTGCAGTCTTTGCTTGAACCCGTGGATAAATGCTGGTGTAATTAAAAAAAGAAGCTGTCCTTTTGAGACAGCTTCTTTTTAATAAGAATTGCTATATCAATTAATGATAATGATTCTTTCTTGTGTAATTTTATTTCCACTCATCATTTTTATAATATAGACTCCATTTTGATATTCTTTTGCATTAATATTTATATTATAAGATCCATTTATAAGGAAATCATTCTTTAGGACTCTTATGAGTCTTCCATTTACATCAAACAATTCTATAATTGTATTGGCAGGTTCTTCAATATCAAAATTGATAGTTGCAGTATTTCTGACAGGGTTTGGAAACACAGAAATATTTTGCTTTTTCTCACTAAGCTCGTCTGTATCAAATATATTTGAAGGAAACTTTTCAACAGCGGCAACAAGATACATCAGGCTGCTTAATGCCCCATCATTAGAATTCACTCCTAATTCGATTTTTTGACCTGCTTTTACTTCTTTTGAAAATAAATCCATATAATATTTTAAGCCTGCATTATTTTCAAGTATAACATTTTCATCTTCATGATTAAAATCTTCGAGCCATTCGGGTTTTTCTGAAATTCTATCATTATGCAAAACATAAATAATTGCATCACTTTTCACCTCAAAGCTTGTTAGGAGATCTCTGTCAAAAACTCTTCGTGATGCCATGGAAGTAAGTATCCATTCGGCATTATCCAAAAAGTCGGGTAAAGGCTTAATATAAAAACTCATATCGCTAAAAACCGGTGTTGTAGTTAACAAATTTTTATTTATACTCCATGATTCTGCATTGGGTATATCATTAACTTTCAGATTTTTTATTACTATTCCTGACCCAACATTTTTACCTTCAACAAGTTTTATATCAGGGGTTGGAGGCGGAAAATCCATATCACTTGCCACATAAAATCCCGGATGCGGAGGTTGATTATATGAGCTATTTTGCCATGAGATAGCAACTCTATAAACCGGGTCATGCATAAAGGTATATAATTTATGAGTTGTAGGCATAGTAGTAGTATATACTCTTATTGCTCTATCATCATTTCGCCTCAGTATGACTTCCTCTCGCCAATCGCCAAAAAGGTCGGCAGACAATACCGGTGTAGATTTTGTTCCATTAATGGAAGAAGCACCATTTGCAGTTAGTAAATTAATAGCTCTATTAAATTTAATATTCCATTTATCAATTCGGTTACTATTAAGAAGATTTCTGCTTAAGTTGCCATCCCACCAGACAACAAAATTTATTGAATTAGGAACAGAACCTACACGCGTCCCATTAATATCGAATAAGCCCAATCCTCCTGATGCCCAGAAATGAAATCCGGGTGTTTCAGGATCAATTTCAGCTCCCGCACCCCTGCCAATATCACCTTGCTGTCGGTGATTAAACAACATTTGCCCATTATCTGCATATCTAAGTGAAACTCCATGTCCTCCACTTTCATGCGGCATAAAAATCAAAGGTCGTGGGTCATCTTTAATCATATAAGTAACATGAGTGGCATCGCCATGCCCCAAACCACTTGTATGCATTCCTGTTCCATCTCCTGAAATAACTGCAGAGCCTGTTACTATATCGTGCAGGCCATCACCATCGGCATCGATTACATGAATAGAATGGTTGCCCTGACCGGAATAGGCATTATTACTCATAGGATCCTTTGAATTAAAGGTCCATTTTCTTTTTAATTTTCCGTCACGCCAATCCCAAGCCGCCATAGTCAATTTATCATAATAGCCTCTTTGGAAAATAGCAGAAGGCCTTTCCCCGTCTATATAAGCAACGGTAGCATTGAACCTATCTACCCGATTTCCATAGCCTTCATTATTCCCCCATGAATTTACAGCCCCTCGCAAAGGCCAATATTCGCTTGTAGCGAGTTCTTCACCGGTTAGTCCATCAAAAACTGTTATATATTCAGGTCCGCTAAGAATATATCCTGAACTATTACTATAATCATAATCATGAAGTGCACTTGCAGCAATTCCTTTACTTATATAATTCCCTGTTCCATCCTTTGTCCCCGGTCCTGTTTTTACCATAATTTCAGCTCTTCCGTCACCATCGAAGTCATACACTAAAAACTGGGTATAATGTGCTCCTGCCCTTATATTTTGTCCAAGATCTATACGCCACAGCTGCACACCATCCAGAGTATAGGCATCAAGTAAAACATTATCGGTATGTCCGCTATGAGAGTTATCTTTTGCATTACTGGGGTCCCATTTAATTACAATTTCATATTCTCCATCTCCTGTAAGGTCACCAACGCTTACATCATTAGGGGTATATACCCCTCCTCGGACACCGTTCGGAGGTCGATTTAATGGAATATCAAAATATCCTGCATTTGGTCCTTCTGTTTGATTTATTATACGCGCATAACGACTAAAGACCATTTCTTTCCCACCAATAACAGCACGAACCTGATACTTTGCATTTAGAGGTGCAACTTCATCGAGATATGAAGTAAGTTCACTAAGAGGTTCTTCATTAATTTTCTCTCCATTTCTATAAATATTATATGCAGTAGTATAGGGTTCATGTCCGAGCAAACGCCATTTCAAATAATAACCTTCTCCCTGCCTTATAGCAACTAATCCACGATTCAGATACTCCACCGATTTCTGGGAAAATATTTGATTAAAGGGCATTAGTATCATAAAAGCAGCTAATACAAAAACATTTATTTTTTTTGTTTTCATAATATTAAATTTTACTATACTCTTCACAACAAAAAAATCGTCTTTTTGCTCATTTATTAAATCAAAAAGAAGAAAACGAATTATTCAATTCTTAAAGTTCTTCATTAAAAGCAAGGGGCTGCCAGGTTATGACAGCCCCTACATGCTAAATTTTTAATTTAAGTTGTTTTTTATCTTATCTAAAAATGCTTATTTAACAATAATTCTGCTAAGTCCGACACCTTCAGAAGAAACAACTTTCACAATAAATACACCTTTAGCATTGATAGTAATTGGCTGTCCTGATCCTGTAACTTTTTGTGAAACAACAACAGCACCGCTCATATCAATTACTTCAACAATGAAAGAATCTGCAGCTGCATTCACATAGAAAGTACCATTACTTGGATTCGGATATACACCAACAACAAGTGTTGCATTTTCCAAACCTGTTTCAATAATACCTTCTTCAACAGAAACCACCTCACCACCGGCAATGGTAACAGTTACGGGAGTTGCCAATAGTTCAACATCTGTTCCTGTATCATCTTCCATCACTCCAAGGAAGCTAATATTATAAACTCCATCACCATCAAAGAAGTCAAATGCATCAACTTCATAGCTGAGTTCTTCACCAGCCATTTCAAATTCTTCATATTGATCTTCCTCCATTGTTTTAATTTGCCAGCCAAGAGCTGTCATATCTTCAGGAAGCTCTACAGAAAGTGTATAAACACCTCCATCCTCATCAACTTCTACTGCAAACTCTATAACACGGAACAACAAGCTGTTAGCAGTAAAAGTTCCATCACCGGCTTTTGCTGCAACATAGTAACTTCCAATATTATCGAATTGTACATTAGCACTTGTACCCTCAATAGCCGGATCAAAAGCTTCCCATGGGCCAAATGGTCCTTGGCTTACTAACCAGCTGAAGTCATTCAGACCTTCAGTATTAATTAAATTAAGGTCACTTGACGGTGTGCCTACGGCTACAAACTGAGTAGTACTTAAATCAATGGCAAAATCATCGAGGTTACGTGCCATAACATAGGTATAATCAGTGAGTTGATCATACAAGTTTACATGCACATAATTTTCCGGAAGTCTGATACGATTATTTGCTATATAGGTAGCTGCACCGGAGGTATGATCTCCTTCAAATATGAATTGTCCTTTATCACTTAAAGTGAAAAATGAGAATTCAGCTTCAGGATTGGTTGAAATACGGAAAACTTGAGCAGGATGGAAAATTACTTTTCCTTCGCCTGAGACATGTACTTGCCCACCAACGGTTGGTTCAGTAGCATTACCCATCATCAATGAAGGATGTGGATTACTGCCCCATTGATTGAATATAGCTGTACCTGTTCCAGTTACTGTTATTGTAGCAGAGTTTGTATGCAATCTCAATAAATCCGCATCTTTAACAAACACTCCAGATTCAACAACAAGCTCACCTTGGAAATTATCAACATTTCCTCTCCATTTTAATGTATCTTCTTCACCTCCTCTGATGATCAATTTGGCATGAATAGCAGGTTCAAGCACAGTTTCGCCATCTTCATCCATTTTAGCGGCTTTAAAAGGAATAGAAGAACCACCCATTATTGTATCAACGCCTTGGCTGAATACAGGCCAGTTAGGCGAGTCAACCGGAATTATAATATTATTCCTATGTGGCAGTGCCATTGGATTCCAGTTTGTTGCCTTGTGATAGTCTTCATCAATAGCTCCTGTCCAGGTAAGGTTCAATGATCCAGCATCCCATGCTTGTTTAACTATACGTATCTCTGAACTGATATCTAAAGTTCCTTCCATATCAGCTTCAAAGCGGATATAATAATCACCAGCCTCTTCAAAATCAGGCGTATATTCAAAAGCTGTAATTTGTGGATCAAAGGACTGATAACCAAGTCCGGGAGTTTGTGACCATTTCCATTCTCCTCCTGAAATTGTGCCTTCTTTTGCAGTTACAGTAATTGGAGCTCCTACTTGTTCACCTCTTATGAATTGTGTTCCGGACGGTGTTAATACAAGATTAGGCGAACTTACGATAAAATTCAGAGGATTTGAAACAATAGTTTCCCCAGAAGTAGTCACCTCACAAACAAGATAAAAGTTTCCTATTTCAGGGAAATTAGGTATTAATACACTTGTTTCATCTGATGAACTCATAACTGTTTCATAAGGACCTTCGGGATTGCTTCCATATTTCCAAACAAAGTTAGTAGCTACTGCAACTGCCTTACTATTTTCAACAGCAACTTCAGGGCCATCTTCTTCCGACATCAAGAATTCGGGTCTTTCAGCAAGTCTGTCGGTAAAATAAGCTTGTACAGTTGTTTCAGGTTTAGCAACATAATAGGTTTTGTTAATTTCATTATCAAAATAATAATGAATAAAGAAATCATCACCTCCTGTTAAATGTCCATTTGCGACACTATTCTTCAAATCAGCATGCTCACGGCTGTCACCATTTATAACCAATTGTCCGTTATCAGTAATAGTTAATAAACTCTTCCCTTCAGCAAAACGGATAACTTTATTATGGCCCGTAACATTAACCATTGCATTATCACGGATATACACTTTTCCTCCTTTATTACCATCTTTATCACCCATTCCAAGATGGTCACGGAACAATCCCTGCGCTGTGCCTTCAAAAATTAAAACAGCATCCTCTACAGAACCATCAAGCATAAAATTCCTACGATGATTGAAAGTTCCTGAAGTTACAACCAAAGTTCCACCTAAACCTGTAGGAGAATTATCAGGATTTTCAACATTAAACTCTATATCATCATCCATAGAGACAACCATAGCTCCTCCATCATAAGGCCCGACTTCAGTGGTACTTATAAGATTTCCCTCATCATCACGTTCCTCAATAATCTCGTGGAAAGGACCTGCAATCGTCAGTGATTTAACAACTAAATCTTCCTCCCCTGTTACTACAGGATGAATAGGATTCTCAGGATCATCATAATTTCCAACATGGCTCACAACAATTGCATTTCCTGCCATTCCTGTTGGTGGATCCCAGTTCTGCACATCAGTAGCATCCTCACTCACAGTACCTTTCCAGGTTATTGTTATAGCTTCTTGGGCTTTCACCATTGCAATGGTAAAAAGCATACATGTTATCAAAGTCATTACTTTGACACTCTTTGAATAAAGATTTTTCATAACAACGATTTTAAAATTAAACATATTATTAACATTTATATTTTCTTTATTTTCATTTTCAGAGGCCGGTTTTCCCGGAAGGTCGTATCAACAAAATAATTTTAAACAAAGAGTTTCTACTTTTCAGATTTATTTTCCTAAGGGCAGAAACCAGTTATCACGATTCATTAATCTTTCCCTAACTCTTTCAGCATTTGCCTGATCTCCTGCTTCTTCAAATCTGGCTGCTACATGATTAGCAAGGTAAGCATTATCTCCTCTACGTATTGCAATACGCACTAAGTCGGCCCATCTTTGTCCTTCAAATGCCAATTCACGTCCGCTTTCATCCAGTATTTGGTTTTCCAGGGTTAACAACACATCATCATCGGCATCAATAGTAAGGTTGGCCAATCCCACCCTTCCTCGTACACCAATTCCTCTGTGCCATTCTCCGCGTGCCAGTGGTGGAATTTGTGCTGCTGTTGTTTGTCTGGCATCAAAATTAAAAGGGAAAGAAAAATTGCTCATTCCATATTCATTTCCATTCTCTTCATGATAAATTATATTTCCATAAGCATCAGTATTATATGCTACATTTCTATGTGTAAAATCATTATCGGGATGATTGTCTGATCCCGGATAATTTGCTCTCACACCATTATTTAATAAAGAATAGGCAAGAAAATGCATACCTGCCCTATTTGCAGCTTCACAATATCTTAAATGCAAGCCTCCTGCTCTTAACAAGAACCATTTTCCCGGTCGTAATGTTGGGTTCAGCATATCATGGTCGGCAATAAACTTTGTAATAACAGCTTGTCCGTTTTCCATATTATATGATCCTGTATTTTCAAAAACATCTACTATATATCCTCGAAAATCTCCAAGAAACTGATTTGCTTGCCGTTGCATATTCCAATCGTTAATTACTTTTTGCGAAGGTTTAAGCAAGTAATTTCCATGCTCTTGTGAAAACAAATCAAAGAATGGATTAGGTTTATAATCGCGATGGTAATACATTACCCACAACCATTCACCAAAGTAGTTTGCATCTCCATAGGTATTAAACATTGTAGGCCAAAAGTTCACAACACTATTTAGGTCTTCATCAAAATACCTCAAATACCCACTGGTAAACCTGCTGGTACCGGGATTTGCAGGTTGCGCATTATCTCTATATGGCAGTTTATATTGATCATATTCATTATATCCTGCACTACGTTCCATGATATTCTTATAATAAGATGCTGCTTGTATATAATTTCCATTCCATAAATGCAGGTCTCCAAGTAAGAACTCTTTATCAATAAACATGGTACGGGTATGGAATCCGTCAATAACCCTGTATAGCGATTCATCTTCATATTGACCTTTAAAAGGAATGTTTTCAACCTCGTTAAGTAATACCTCCATCATTTCTTCTATACCATAGACAGGGAATGCTCCTTTATTTATCATTTCAAGGTCATTATACCCTTCAACAGGTTCAGTAATATAAGGCACCTTGCCGTAATGAATAACGAGTTGCATATACAACCAACTTCTAAGAGCAATAACATCAGAAACTCGAGGTTCATAAGCTTCGTTGCTAAACCGTTTATTCTCCAGCATAAGGTTAAAATTCTTAATAACGCTATTACAATTATTGATCAGGCTGAAGAAAGGCCCGGCATCTGTCCATGGGTTGTCAGAAGTAAGCTCTTCATGGCTTGCAAGCTCTCTTAAATAATGATCAGCATTATAGGTAACATCCATCAGATCAGCCCGTAATTCATTTAAAACAACATATCTTGTTGCCAGGTCGCTTAGCTTTCCATATAGCCCACGAATGGCAGCATCTGCATCATGAATATCGCGATAAAATTCTCCTTCTGTCAGCACATCGCGAGGATCTGATTCAAGCACATCTTTACAGCCGGCAAAGCCCATCACCAACACTATTAAGTATATTACCGACGATTTAAATATGTTAAGCCTCTTCATCATACTATTTTTTATTTTTTTATACCTGACATCCTATAATAGATTTACAATCCAATTTTAATTCCAAGGATAAATGAAGTAGTATGCGGCAGCATACCAAGGTCTATCCCCCTAAGCAGCGGACTGGTTCCTGCACTAAACACAGGATCCGGCCCTTTATATTTCGTTATTGTCAGCAGGTTATTTCCTGATGCATAAACCTCAAGACTTCTTATTCCGATTAATTTTGCCGGGACATCATAAGCAAGTGTGATAGAACGTAATTTAGCATAAGAACCATCTTCAATCCAACGATCAGAGAATCTGCTATTTCCGTGTAAATCACCATAGGAAGCTCGTGGTATATTTGTATTTTGTCCTTCATATTGCCAACGATTTAAAACTGCTTTTGTTTGGTTTTCAAATCCGTTCATACTTTCAAGTTGACGTCTCTGATAATTATATATATCTCCTCCCACTGAAAATGAAAGTGCAGCATTAAGTGATAATCTATTCCATTTTATATTTGTATAAAATTCTCCAAAAAAATCAGGTGTAGGATCACCAATTACCTGCATGTCCTTTTCATTAATTACCTCATCCTTATTTACATCAACAAAACGTATATCACCACCCCCAAAGGGAACTAAGTCGGTATTAGGCAAAACTGCCATTAAACCGGCCTCTTCTGCTTCTTGGTTTGTTGCATAAACTCCATTGGTTTTATAACCATAAAAAACACCAAGTGGTTTATTAACTTCGGTAAGTATGTTTGCTCCATAGAAAGAAGATATCTTTCTATTTCCACTTATTGCTTTAACATTAGTTTCAAATTTTGATATAATGAGACCTAGATCCCATTTTAAAGGTTTGTTTATTATTTGTGCATTAAGTGCAAGGTCTATTCCTTGTGTTGAAAACTCTCCATCATTAACTATACTATATTCAAAGCCACTAAAAACAGATTCAGAGACGAGATCTATCATATCTTTCGTATTATTCTGATAAATTTCTATTGATCCCGATAATCGTTCACGAAACAGGGCAAAATCGATACCAAGATTAATTTTCGTATTTGTTTCCCATTTCAGTGTAGGATTATAGATATTACCAAGAATAATTCCCTGATAACTTAACAAGTTTTGAGTTATATAATATCTTCTTGCCGAATGATCACCAATATCATCATTCCCTGTAATTCCGTATCCGGCTCTAAGTTTAAGGACATCTAAAAAGTCAGAGTTATTCAAAAAAGGTTCAGAGCTTAACAACCACGCACCCGACAGAGATGGGAAGAAGCCATAGACCGAACCCATAAAATTAATTCCATCAGCATCCTTTCCAAATCTACTTGATCCATCAAGCGCCATGCTCAGATTTACAAAATATCGTTTTTTAAAATCATAATCTCCTGATAAATACCATGTAACATTATTCCATTCACCGGAGAATCCACCTTTTTGTCGTAATACAGGCAAGCCATGTGAGAGGGTTCTCAAGTTATCATTGGCAGAAGAAAAGCCCCGTCCCCAATCTTCTTCGTTATTATTAAGATTTAATCTTACACCAAGCACTGCATTTAAGCCATGTGCATATCCAAATCTATTAGAATATAAAGCTTTAAGATCATTATTTAGTGCAAAATGTCTCATAACCCTTGATCCCATTTTATTGGTAATAGTTCCCAAGGGGGTTTCAATAGGTTCCAGACCATGTGAAGGGATAAAAATAGTTTCTCTATCCTTATCGAACAACAAGCCTATAAGATTACTGACATTAATTTTATTGTTAACTTTAAGATTAAAATTAAAGGATCCAAAGAAGCGATAATTTTGGTCACGCAAAGTGTGATTTGAAAGAACAGCCATTGGATTACCAACTCCAAGGCCGTCGAAATCTTCCATCAAGGAGCTTTGAAGTCCTGCTTCACTAAAAATATAAGGATGCATAAATGGTGCTTTAATTCTTGCCTGCGTTACAACATCATCAGGCGATTCGAATCCTGTAGCTCCAATATCTCTTTCATGATATACAAAACTGATATTAGAATTTAAGGTAAGGCTTTGTGAAAAATTGATATCCGAATTAAATCTAAGGTTCATTTTTGAATAATCAGAATTTTCCACCATACCTCCTTGGTGTAGATAGCCAACTCCGAGGGCATAAAGGGCCACGTCGTCGCCTCCTTTTATTTTTAAGCCAAAATTTGAAGTATAGCTTCTATTAAAGACTTCCTTTTGCCAGTTAGTATTATTATTCATTCTATAATACCCGGTTTGTGAAGGATTATTGGCAAAATAGGGCATTTCAGCAATTTCTTGAGCATCATATCCTGCCGACAACATCATATCTCCGAGGTAGAATTTGTAGTTATCAGCATCCATTAGGGGATAAATTTCAGGTTCGAGGTTTATACCGCCGTGCATTCTAAAATCGATACTTGTAGCTTGTCGGTGTGTCCTTTCGGTTGTTATCAGAATAACACCATTAGCAGCTTTTGCTCCATAAATAGCCGCAGCATCCTTTAATACTGTAATATTTTCTATATCATAAATATCAATACCACTAAGTGGATTTACTCTATATCCCGGAATAAGTGAAGATCCATAACTATTGATATCGTATATCATGCCATCAACAACAACCAAGGGTTGATTTGTAGCATTCAGGGATGAAAAGCCTCTTATAAACATATCAGAGCCTGCACCTACAATTCCGGAACGTTCTTCTATAAGTAAACCTGATGCAAAATTTCCAAATTCACTATCAGCAGAAGTAGTTCCTGTTTTATATCTTTCAGAAATTCTATTGGAAGATGACAAAGCTCTGGTAGAATATGCCTCTTTCATAGTGTAATATCCATGATTAACCGGTTGCTGAAATGATTTCTTTGCTATTTCCTGCAGATATACTTCTACATTTTCTCTTCCTGCAAGTATCACATCAGAAATATGATAACCCAATGATTCTATAGTTATCACATCTTCCAATGATCTAACTTTGATTGAAAAGGCACCTTCCATATCAGAAAAGTCAGAGGAAAAATCTCCACACGAAACTTCTGCAAAAGCAACTGGTTGTAATGTTTCTGCACTATAGACAACACCTGAAACAACATATTCACTATTGTTTTGTTGCTGTCCCCACATCACTATCGTTGCACAGCTTATTACCAGAGAAACAAAAATTCGTTTAATATCATTCATATTAATCAGGATTTACTCTATTAATTGAAAACAGGCACCAGTTTTACATAATCAACTGTAACTGCCATATATTGTGTTCCTTCCCCTGTTGGAACAATTTGCAAGAACACATCTCTTAAGGTTCCTATATTAAAGGATCCTACATAAACCTCATCCTCCAAAGGGTTGGGCGAATATTCTGAAGCTGTTACAGCAATAGTATCAGAAAAATATACCGGTGGAGCAAAACTCAGCACTCTTCCGCTTACAGGATCAATAGTTCGTGGAGCGCATGTTCCCAATCTTTGTTGTAATTCATTATCATTAGGGTAGCGGTATGATGTTCTAAAATCATTAATTGCTCTTAAATACACATCGTAGCGAAGAGAAGGTATATATCCAACCGGCAGGATTAAACCGTCACTTAATTTTTGGCTGGAGCCTGCAATATGGTTATCCAGTACAAAATCATGTCCACCCGAGGCGTATTCACGAATTCTAAGATATCCTTCAGCTTGTGCTTTTTCCGTTGGCATGCCATAATATGCATCAGGGTTTTCTCCTTCCACAATAATCGGTCGGATACGATCACCAAGCTCAACCGGACAAGACGACAAAATATAAACATAGCCATTACTTGCTTTAAAATGGCTGACAACTTTTGTTTCATCAAAGGGCACATTAACTCCATATTGTGAAACCAGAACAGAAGGAATATTTTCCTGTGCATATGCCTCCGTAAAGACATAATCTCTACTTATTTGCAAGTTAGTTTCGGCTATATTAAGCGGTGACAAAGGATCTCCCACTACTTTAAAGCAATTTTTAAACTTCTCATATTCAGCTTCAAACACTTCATCAGTAACCACAAACAATGTAAGGGTAGAATCTTCGGCAGACAAATCAGCAATGTCATCATTAAATGAATTTCTATATATAAATACCGAATCATAAACAGCTTGTCCATATTCATCAACTCCTATTTGTTCAGAAAGCTCAGGATCAAATGTCAGTTTGGTAAGGGAATTAAGAAAATTCACATGTTTATTATCAGGAGCTAATTCCTCTATATACTGAAACAAGTTTGGTTTTGGCAGAATTGCCTCATTCACATAATTCACAAAACCATTCATTTGTGCCGGGCTACTTCCGGTAATATCAATTCCATCAACTTCATTATCTTCAAATACCAGCCATTTTCCGCTCAGCATTTTAATTTTCACTTTATCTTTTATCAACTCTTTATTGTACCTGCCATATGCTATATGATGTTTAACAAACAATTCCTTTGATGCTTCATTGTCAAGATATTCTTGTGGAACTTTTGCCATAGCATCATTATCGGGTGCGAAAACTGTTATTTGTCTGGCCGATTTCAATTCTTCATCAAGATTAAATTCGGCAAGTAGCTTTGTAAATTGTGAAAAGCGACCGTCTGCTCCAAGGAACTGATATAATGTTTCGGTAGAAACGTCTTTGTCAATACTTGTATGGTCATTCCATGAATCCTTACAACTAATTGCCACGGCCAACATTACACATAAAAAACCAAATCGGTATAAAGGCATTTTTTTCATTTTTTTCTATTTTACAAGAATAAATTGACAACAGTTCATATTATTACTCCTCTTCATTTTTATTTTCATCTACATAAGCCTGATAAAGAGTATTGATCTCTTCTTTTGTAATTGTTTCTCCTGTTATTGTATTAATTCGGGGCCACAATTGATCTTCATCTGCCGGAATAAAGTGTATCATATCAAGCCATAACAATTTAGTGCCTGTAATACCTACAAATTTCACTTTATGTGTTCCTGTTGTAGGTATGGTAACTGTTCCCGCCAGCATAGCAAAGACTCTGTTATCACCTATATAATTCGATTCCAGTATATTTCTTTGAACTTCATCATCAAAGTCATCACTTCTGCTATATGATATATCTTCGGGTCTCCATTGATAAAATTTATAGCCTCTACTTTCTAATTCTCTTTCGCTATATCCCGGTCTTTCGGTGCGGTTCGATGGATTATATGGCGAGGATCTGATAGGATTAGGCAATTCAATATCATTAAAATACACCCAAAAATAAGGATGTCTTTCAGCACTTGATCCTCTAAAGCAGATCCATATTTTATAGTCTCCTGCAGCAAGCACAGGGGTTCTAAATTCTATCCACGGTATTACTTCCGGTCTAAGCATAATTGCAAACACGTCTCCAAATACTACCCATGGATTTGCGGCTCCACCACCTCGTCCTTCATAATGTATTGATCCTCCTTCCCATGTAATATTTTCAAGATCTCCATTTTGCAATTCAACAGCATCTCCCGGTCTTCTAAAAACTCCCGGCATTCTCATTATTTCCAATTGTTCGGTAACAGCCCAATAAACAGCAAAAGGATGTCTTTCTTTTATTCTAAAATCTCCATTCATCACGTGAATAACACCATTTTGAACTGTACGATCTGATAATAATCTATTAATTTCAAAGCCTGGTTCATGTACACCTGCAAAAACATCATCATTCACCAAAACTTTTGTGCCTTCTGCTCTTATGGTAATTACCTCATTTTCTATTTTTGTCATACCTACCCTGTCAATAATAAGATCGGTTACATATCGTATATTCTTATCAAGGATATGGTAGGCTGCATATTTGTTCAAAGGATTGTCAATATTTTTGGGATTACCTTCTTCAGGATCTAAATCTTCGACAAGATCTTCAAAGGAGCTATAACCTTCTTCCTTATAGACATGATCGGGAATTGCAAACACTGTATGTGGTCCTTCTTCTATAAGCAGAGTATCATACCAGCCTGTTTTCCGCAGGACTTCCAAGAAAATCTCAAAACCTTCCATACTTTCTATAACTTCTGCAGCACTTGTTCTTTCAGGCTTAACCACCTCATTCACAACGTGTAGTATGCCGTTTGCAGCCCTTACATCGGCTTGAATAATTTGTGAATATTTATTAAATTTAATTACAGACTGACCTTCATCAAAATATGTTCCTGTGGTGATATAATGCCCATACATATTAGTAGTGTTCATTCGTCCATCAACAAAATCTGTAGTACTAATAGTATCTCCAATAACATGATACCTCACAAGGTTCTGAAGATCTTCCTTTGGAATATCTGAAATAGACGACAGTCCCAATTCCTTTACATATTTGTCAAAGGCACTATTAGTAGGAGCCAACAAAGTATAGGCTCCATAAGCTTTAAGGAAAGACATACTTTCGGCCTTTTCAAGAACTTCTATAAGTGTAGAAAAGCTCTCAGAATTATTTTCGAGATATTCACCTATCAGTTCTTCAAAATTAGTACGTTCTTCAAAGGCAGGGTCGAGACATCCGGTTAAGCTAAAACTCAGCAAGATAACCAGTGTCAACATCCAACTGCTATATATTCTCCTCTTCATACATGCTTATTTTAAATTGATATTTTATCCAAACAATTAAAATTCTAATTTCAATAATTCAGTATCAGTTTTATTTTTTTTCAATTTGAATAAAACGGATTCTGTATTAAATCGGGATATCCTGCATTAATTTCATCTTGGTGAATAGGTAAATAATGGAAATTCGGATCTTGTAATTTACTCACCAATGATTCAATTTTTTCGGGTCTTGTAGCTCTAATAGCCATATCAATCAACAAATCGATTCTTTCATAATTATTTCTTCTTGCATTTCTTAAAATATCGAACCAGCGTTTTCCTTCAAATGCAAACTCACGTCCTCTTTCATCTACAATATATGAAGTAAGTCCATATTTTCCTGTGGGGCTTTCATGTGTATCTTTATGAGCATTTCCCCTCGTTCTGACTAAATCAATATATGTTAATGCTTCTGTTCCTCTGTCGAGATTAGCAAGAGCCTCTGCCTTCATAAGCAATACATCAGCATATCTATAGACTATCCAATTTGATGTAGCTTCATCAGCCGGCTTTTTTTGAACCGGGCTGGAACCTAAATATTTCCAAATACTATATCCATCAGCTGATCTATATGCTGCTCCATCACTTCGTATATCGGCATCTTCCGGGAGAGTTAAGATATTCACCGGCCACAAATGCTCAGCAGCTATTGCATTAGTCTTATACCATTGTCTATTTCCTACCCAATCATAATATGGATTATAATATTCTTGTGAAAATTGCAATTCAAATATTCCTTCACTACTATTTCCGGTAACAAACAATGATGTAAACCAATCTTCATTACCCGGGACGAGAGCAAATTGTCCGGAGTTAATAATTTCATCACAGGCGTCTATAGCTTCCTTGAATTCATCAAGCCATAGATACACATCAGCCTGAATGGCTTTAATGGTATAATAAGTTATTCTGCCTTTATTTTCATCAACATTGCCATAGTTCTTTGGCACTAATTGTTCGGCAGCTTCAAGGTCTTTAACTATTTGATCAAATACGAGGGCCTGCGTTGCTTTAGCTTTCACATCAACTCTTTTATCAGAAGTTGTAGCAGTTAATTCCAGAGGTACATCTCTAAAGGTTCGAGTTAAGTAGAAATAAAGTAAAGCTCTTATCCCCAAGACTTCTCCCTTATATTCATCAAATTTTTCAGCTGTAAAGGCACCATCACGTTCCAGAACTAAAGGTCCAAACTCGAGGACGGTATTACATTGATTAATAGTAGTATAAATTCCGTTCCAACGGGCGAATCCATTATTTGGGATTATTTCTCCAATATTAAGGTTTTCAAAATCATTATTGATCTGACGAAATGTTGCAACCATATCGGCCCTTAATTCTCCCCAATTAAACATAGCTTCTGACACCGGATGCGTTGTACCTCCAAGCATAGATGCATAAACTCCCATAACTGCAGCATGAACGTCCTGTTCTGTTTGCCAAAATTCCTCAACAAAAACCCCGTCTTCGAGTTCAAGGTATAACCAATCTGAACATGAATTAAGGATTGGAACCGCTATCATGAGCAATAAAATATGGAATAAAACTTTTTTCATCATTAATTATTTTTGTTGCAATTAAGCGTTTCACTTAAAAAGACACAGCCAAATTAAAAGTAAATTGTTTGGCAATAGGTGTTCTTGAATGATCTTCGCCAACAGTAAAAATATCGCCATATCTTTTATTAATATTAATTTCAGGATCTTGTCCACTATATTTAGTAAAGGTCAACAGATTATTCACAGTTGCCGACAGTCTCAGGTTTTGCATACCAAATCGTTCTGCAAAACTTTTAGGCACACGATAAGTAATGGTAATATACTTCAATCTCAAAAAGGATCCATCTTCAACAAACCTATCTGATCCAAGCCAATTATATCCTTGACCAAGCATTGCTCTCGGCATATCTGTTTCATGACCCGGTCTCCATCTGCTAAGAGTTGATGCGAGTTGGTTATCGAAGTTGTACATTTTCTCTCCGTCTAATTTTGTGCGATTAATTATGTCATTACCAACTCTGAAATAGAAATAATAATTAAAGGAGAAGTTTTTATAGTCTATTAAAGATCCAAAACCTCCAAAAAAGTCGGGGTTGGCATCTCCTATATATACTATATCCTGTGCATCAATATTTCCATCAAAATTAACATCCTCATACATAGCATCTCCCAGCTCAAAGGGATATCGCACATTAGAATAATCAAACACCATATATACCGGGTTTCCATTTGGGTCTAATATTTGGTTTCCACTAAGATCTCTTGCTATCAACTGTTCCTCTTCAGTATATACTCCCTTAAATTTATATCCATAGAATGAACCTATTGGGTTATCAACCTGAACTATATGTTTATACTGTCCATTATACATTGTAAGGCTTCTTTCAAGCGGATAATTGTCGGCAAGTGTACGCAGTATATTATAGTTTCGTGCGATATTAAAATCAAAGGTTACTCTCAGATCTTTATTTTGAATTGGCACAGTTCTCACCGATAAGTCATATCCTATATTATCTAAGGTACCCAGGTTCATGGCATTAATTTTTGAAAAGCCTGAAGAGGAAAGTATAGGTGTGTCATAAACAAGCATATCTCTTGTTCTATTCAGGTAATAATCAGCATCTATAAGTATTCTGCCTCCGAACATATCAAAAGTGATTCCATAATTTGTTGTTGCAAGTGATTCCCATTTAAGGTTTTCCAGCTTCATATTTATAGGATACACGGCATTATATCCAAGATATGACCATCCATAAGTGCCATAGCTATTAAAAAACATACCTTCTCTACGGGGGACATTTCCATTTTCTCCGTAGCTAAATCTCAATCGTAAATCATTGAGGAAGGTAAAATCTTCCATAAATGGTTCTCCTGATATTCTCCATGCTGCCGACACTCCCGGGAAGAATCCGAATCTATTATTTTTATCGAATTTTGAATTTCCTTCATACCTCATACTTGCTGATGCTATATAGCGATCCCACAAAACATAATGAACAACTCCTGTTATCCCCATATCTCTTCCTCGCCATGGTCCTGAATTAAATCCAAGCCCGGATTCTCTATATTTATTGTCCAAAGAGGGATCTTGAAGTTTGGAAGATGCAGAATTAGCGGTTTCCAAATCATAGAAATTTCCTACTCTTTCGTTGGTTTGGATATTTAATGAAGCTGTTAAATCATGTATAGCATGAATTACTCTATTAAAATAAAGTTGATTATTTGTATAGATAGTATAAGAATCATCATCTTTATCATAAGCACGGTTAACCAGATTATCAGTCCATGTTCGTCCTGTAGCTGTTTGTGGTAAAAAACGTGTTACCTTGTTTGTATTAACATCAAACGATAGATCCATAGAATATCTAAGTCCTTCCAATATATCATAATACACAGAAAGTCTATTTGTTATTCTATCATTTAAGGTTCTTGAAAATCCATCATGAGCCATTGCTACGGGGTTATATGTATCGGGAGCAGTACCTTGCGCATTATTTTCAGGTGAGAAATAATTCCCTGTTAAATTTCCATATGCATCGTATTCATATACTGCCATATTTGGCATTTTTCTGTATGCGACAGCTCTCAATTCTCTACTGTCTTTAAAGGTATTATCTCTAAAATTCCCTTTAGTATCGGCATGTGCATACGAAAAGTCAGCTCTAAGTCTTAATTTATCCGAAATTGTATAATCAAGATTTAACCTTGTTGATATTCTGTCGAGTCCTGTCCCAATTGTTGTTCCATCCTGTCCCTGATAATTTACAGAAAACCTATAAACTGCTCTATTTCCACCCCCTGTAATCGAAAAGTCATGGTTTTGTGTAAATCCATCTTTCGACACCAATTTCATCCAATTTGTATTTTGCCCATAATTATGATAATAATATGGATCATCGGGAGACTGCAAAAATTCACGATAATCATACAAAGGAAGTGGCATATTATAGCTATTAAAATATGCCTCTTGAATTAAAGTATTATACTGGTTTCCATTAAGCAGAGGAATTGTTGGTGGATCAAAAGTATAGCTTCCTCTAAAAGTATAATTAATCAATGGTTTTGTACTTCTGGCACCCCTTCTTGTTGTTATAAGCAACACACCATTGGCAGCACGTGTTCCCCACATAGCGGTAGCAGCAGCATCTTTTAAAACAGCTATTTCACTAATATCATCCACAGGGATATTCAACATTTGCGAATAGCCTTCTTCGTTGGCTGTTGCAAAATTAAAGTCGGATGACACATTAACTTCATAGGGTATGTTATCAACCACAATCAATGGTTCCGAATCTCCCGTAAGGGTATTAACTCCTCTAATCCGTATATTCATTCCTGCTCCCGGATCCCCGGTATTTGCAGTAATATCAACTCCTGCAAGTCGTCCTTGCAATGCTTCATCAATTGAAGAAGCTTGCACTCCGGCAAATACATCAGCTGATATTTTTGCTATGGGTACAGCAAGATTTCTATCGGGCACAGTTAAAGGTCCTGTTTGAGTGCGTCGATGGGCTACAATTTCAGCTCCTTCAAGTTCAGTTACAGCTTCTTTAAGCTCAATATTTATGGTTGTCCTGCCCTCTATTCCAACAATTTGATCAACATAGCCGATACTTGTAAAATGCAATCGGTTTTCAATATTCATAACTTCAAGCAGAAAATTTCCTTCAAGGTTAGTTACGGCACCTCCTATCAGACGATTATTGGCATCCACTTCAGCAACTGTTACACCTATAACCCCTTCAGGTTCAAATGCACTAGTAACTTTCCCTCTAACAATGGCACGTTGCTGGGCTGAAGCAACAACAGAAACCAGGAACAGTGCCTGAATGAACATCGTTGATCTTAACAATTTAAGCATAGACTTCATCATTTTATTCACATAAATTTTTCCTTTTCCTTACTAATCCTGCTCACTCTCATCCTCCTCAAAGGGTCTGTAATCTAAATAGTTATCTATCAGATGTATAACTGCACGATTAGCTAACACATTTGTATGCGTGCTTGTAGCTGTTGCTGTAGCAGTAGCAAATCTTCCTCTGATATCGGTAAACTCAAGTTTATCACTTCCATTACCATCTACATAAACGAATGTTTCCCCATCTTCATCCCTTAGATGCGTAAAACATCTTTCTAAATTGTAATCATTATTTGTATATACAATTCTATCATTAAGAATATGGTAACGTACAAACCTTAAAACCTTTTCCTGATCATCATTTGAAAAATCAGCCTGGCCAATTTCAGGTAAGAGTCCATCGGCAATAGCCTGTTCTATAGCATTTGCATTAGGTATTAGATAAGTTTGGTTATAAGTTGAAGATACTCCGATAATTTCCTTTGTATCGGGATCATAGACCATACGGCTGAATTCATCCGGAGCTTCAGCACCTTCTACAAGTGAGTTTGCAGATTTTTCAAGATATCTGAAAAAGGCTCTGTAATTTTGATTTCCGTCAAGAAATTGTCCAACATTTCTTGTTGAAAACAACAGTGGCCTATCCAGATCCATTGTATTACCATTATTTGTTATATCGGCATATTCTCCATTTTCTTTCATTACAATTCTGGCGGCAGTTGCAATTGTTTGTCCCGAAGCCCACACTCTAATTCCTCCTGCAGCAGCAACATAACGTATATATTCTCCATTATTTGTTTCTATCAATCCAAACCCTTCGGTTATATCAATATCTTTATTCAAAATTATGTGCAAGTGCACTAAGCGGTTTAAAATTGTAAAAGCATCCATTAGTGCCCAGTCGGGGTTATCGTGTTCCCACTGGTTAAGTCCGATATTATAGCTGAGATTAATTTGTTCAAAATGCTCATTAGGCATCAGAAAAACATTCAGATTTAGTATTGGATTCCTTAAAATAAAGTTATTTTCTGTATCAACAAGTGCCTGATACAATGTTGTATATTTTGGGTTTAACAATATTTCTCCCAAAACGGTATAAAAGGCATTTGTTTCCTGTACCTTATCAACGAGATAGAAAAGTCCATTACTTCCCATACTACTGCTCACCACATCTGTTTCAACATTAAAGCGAGCCGGTTCACCATGGGTGTTTTGTGCTGTTGAAAATTTCGAAGGCCATACTGTATGGTTGAACAAGTGAGCATTAATAAATTCATCAAGAACAAATGATGGGACTTCATCAAGGTTGTTATAGCCTTTTGCAAGAAAAACATTTTGCATAAAATTATTTAATGCTTCATTTGTAGGAACAAATAGTGAGAATCCATCATTCTGTCTGGCAGTGCCAAGTCCGAGGGTAAAATCTTCAGCTGCCAAAGGGAATCTCAAACCGTGATAATCTTTTACATAAATCTCTTTTTGGCTGCCTGTTGCTTGTTGCTGCCGCAGTTCAAATTCTCTGGGGGTTCTAAAATACCTTACCATGTATTTTTCAATGATTTCCAAAAAATCCTTTCCTTCCTCGGCATCAATAAATATTTCTTCAAGATTTGGAAGAGGTAGTATTACTTTATCAACTTCATGAATAACTCCATTTTCTGTAACAATATCTTTATTTAAGACCTTAGCATCAACAACATTAAAGCCGGTAAAGTCAGCATCAGGAAAGAAAAATTTATAATCAAGTTCAGTGAGTTTGTTTTTTGCCAAAAAAGCATTGGTAAAATAAGGGATGCTTTTCATATTAAAATTGTTCACATTTATTCCATAGCTTTGTTCTGAACTACCAATGAAGGAATTGGCATCAACTATAAAACGTGTATTACCATCTAAGCCTGTATATTCATATACACCTTTGTAATAATATGAAGCCCTTTTAAATGCATTATCTAAGATCAATTCTTCATCTTCAGGTTCAACCGTCGCCTGCACATCATCAATAGCTTCTTCTAAGGAAGCTACCTGAACAAGGGAATAAGCAACAATTTTATTTGCCAGTTCTTTATCAATATCATTAATAGAATTAAAACCTTTATCTTTAAAAAATGTGTTAAAGGCTTCATCATTGGGAGCAAATACTGTATAATAACCTGATGATTTTAAATTAGTTGCATACCCCGACTTATCAACACAGGCCAAGTAAGAGTTAAAATTACCTTGTTCTTCCAAATAACTATAAACAGGTTTCTCGAGCCATTCAGGTCTTTCATAGTATTTGTCATCTTCACAGGCTCCCAACAGCACGCTGCTACCCACTACAACAAAAACTATCAACAGATTAAACAAAATATTTCTCATAATTGTCTGTTTACTTTGTTCCTTATCATTTATATTTATCCAAACTTCAGGATTGCATTTTTTTCATTTTTATAAAAAATGAAAATCAAAACTTAGTTTTATTATTATACCAATTTAGTCTTTACTATTTAAAACATTCGGCATTTTACAACATTTTCAATTAGGGAAGATTTAAAAATATATAATACATTTCTGTTCATTATTTTATTGGGAGGAGATTTATCAAGATAAGGATAAATTTTACAATTTTCAGTTAAAATTACACAATTTAAACACCGCAATCAATGCACAAAATGATCATTAATTTAACGTTTTTGGCACTACATGTATAAAATTATCAAAGTATTACAAATAAAACAACAAAGATTATTATCCTAAAATCGGGGCTAAAGACAAATACTTACTAGTATCCAATTGTTTACACAAGACATAAATTACAAATTGCAGTAATTCAACAAATTAACATAATATAGATAAAATACGCTCATTTTTCAAACAGGCCTCTATTTTTTATAAGTTTGCTTTAATAAATTTGAACTTTTAAACGATTCTTTCAATTTTTATAACAAAAAAAACACTATGAATTGTTTTATAATCCTTCCCATTTTATGAGTCCAAGATCAATTTTTGGCAGTTCTTCTGTAAAAACTTTATCATAAATAACAAGTGCAGCACCAAGTGCACTTGAATTATCAACTTCTGAAGTAAACACTTTTTTATCCGCTAAGAATTCTGCGAGCAATCTCACAAAAATCTCATTTCTTGCAAAGCCTCCTGAAAGGAAAACTGTATCAACTTCATCATCATTCTTTGTAATAAGCATAAGTGATTTTAGTTCTTCTTTAGTGAGATCGAGCATAAATTGGTGGTATGCTTCTTCAAAATTATTGAACTTATCAAGTGCTACATGTTCATCAATATAATCTTCCGGGACTCCGTTTATAAAAAAGCATTTACCTTTTTCACCTTTTTGCAATAATGTTTTGATCAGTTCCGGGTTTAGTTTAACTGATTTGAATTCATTTTTATCTACTCCAAAATGTGTTGCAATTCTTTCCACATTCGTATCATGAATATGTCCCATAAAGAAGCGTGATGATTTAACAGGATTTTGGTTAACACTAAGATATGACAAGCAATCTTTTCTTAGTTCGTTGAGAGTAAGTGGGCTATGATTAAAGGGATTCATGTTAATACACCAAGTACCTGTCCCCACCAATACAAAAGGATTATTTGTACTTTTGAAATAAGGCACTAAGGATGATGAGCTGTCGTGTATTCCAATTCCACAGATGAGTTTTTTTCCTGCTATTTCTATTTCAAAACTGTGTGAATTACCAAGAGGCTTAGACAAAACGACTCCCTCATTATCAAGCCATTTGTGATAGGTCATTTTATCAAAATCCCACATAAAAGTATGACAGCCAATAGAGGTATATTCCGACACATATTGTTTTGTAAGCAAGGATGAAAGATATTGTGGAAAATGTAAGATATGTGCAGTCTTTTTAAAAATCTCAGGATATGAATGTTTAATCCATTTTATTTGAATTCCGGAATTAAGCATTACTCCCAATGCAGGGCTGGCAGTTTTACGGCAAAACTCTTCTTCACCCCCATAAAGGCTGAATAACTCTTCCCGGAATTTATCCGATACCGGTTTTAAATAATTATAAATGGGTGTTAAACGTTTCCCCTCGCTATCAAGCCATGCGAGTGAGGCTCCATAGGTAGAGAAGTTAATTCCTGCCAACTCGTACTTTCCTTCTTCAACAAGACTTATAAGCGAATTTATTATCCATTTATCAATTCTATCAATATCATCACATTCAAATCCATCCTCATCGGTTATTTCAGGAAATTCTTCTTCATGCAGATAAACAATTTTCAGTTCTTTATTAAAAAGTAGTAATTTTTTATTGGTTTTACCGATATCAAAAACTGCAATTACTTTTTCCATAATTTAATCTTTCACAATTTAATTATTTCGAACAAAAAAACCCCGAAAATTATTTTAGGGAAATTTTCGGGGTTTTACTAAGATTTATCGTTTTAAAAGGACATCCTTTTCATATTTTTGCACTTCAGTTATAAAATCAGCTCCTGCAGGAACATTATTTTTCAAACAATAATAATCCCATACAGCACCAAAAGCTCTGGTTTTCATAACTTCTAACAATGCGAGTCTTTCAAAGAACTTGCCTTTTTCTTCATAGGCCTTCAAGTTTTCTGTTGGTTCGAGCATTGCAATCATAAAAGCCTGCTGTGTTGCGCGTGTTCCAACCACATAAGCTCCTATACGATTAATTGAAGCATCAAAGAAATCAAGTCCAATTTTCACTCTGTCGAGATAATTATTTCTTACTATTTCTGAAGCTATCAATTGAACTTCTTCCCCCAGAGTAACCGGATGGTCAGAGTCCCAGCGCACAGGGCGTGTCACATGTAAAAGCACATCATCGACAAATTGCAAGCATGATGAAATTTTATCACCTACCTGCTCGGTTGGGTGAAAGTGTCCATTATCCAAGCAAATAAGTATGTTATTACTAATTGCATATCCGAGATAAAAGTCATGTGACCCTACGGTCATTGATTCTAATCCGATTCCAAACACTTTACTTTCAACAGCGTCGAGCATATGTTCTTTTGGATATTTCACTTCAAGAGCTTCGTCGAGTGATTTTTTCAGCAAGGCTCTGTATCCGTTTCTATCAACGGGAACATCTTTAGATCCATCGGGTACCCAAATATTATTCACACAGGTAGTACCAAGCTGTTTACCGATTTCAGCTGCAATCATTCGAGTTCGACGCACATGCTCAACCCAGAATTTACGTATTTCTTCATCCTTGCTAGATAATGTAAAGCCATCATCTGCTTTGGGGTGTGAAAAACATGTTGGATTAAAATCCAATCCTATTCCTCTTTCCTTAGCCCAATCTATCCATCCTTGAAAATGCTTAACTTCGATTTCATCACGGTCAACAAGTTCACCTCCAAACTCTCCATAAATTGCATGTAAGTTAAGACGTTGTTTTCCGGGTAATAATTCCATTACTTTATCAAGGTCTTGACGAACTTGCTCTATGGATTTTGCTTTTCCCGGGAAATTTCCGGTTACTTGTATTCCGCCTCCTCCCAATTCTGCATCAGGTTTTTCAAAGCCACCTACATCGTCGGTTTGCCAGCAGTGAAGTGAGATTACCACCTCATCCATTTTTTCTAATACCTTGTCGGTATCGACACCGAATTCGGCATATTCTTCTTTAGCCAACCGGTATGCTTTTGTAATTCTATCTTCGTTACTCATATTATTAAAGTTTTATAAAAGCTATCAAAGGCTTACTACAAAAGTAGAAGCAATTAAAATAATAATTCCGATTATAAGTACTACCATGGTACGGGCTTTCACTCCTTTCCATTCTTTAAGGAAAATTCCCCATATATTACTAAAGGATATATTCAAAGCCATTAATATACTCCATGCCATGGCTGCCATGGTGCCATCAAGTAAACTTTTCCCCATACCAAAAAAGTGGAATTGTAAGAACCACAAGGTACCGGCTAAGAAGGTAAAAAATAAATTATTAAAGAATATTCCTTTTGGTACTGAAATATAATCGGTATATGTTTTGTTTTTAATATTCAGGTAACCACAATACGCAAGGTTCGTAATAAAGCCACCAAGAAGTATGAATATTAAAGTGGGATTACTTTGATACAAGGAATTGGTACCTTTTGCCAATGCCATCTGATCAATAGGTTTTCCGGCAGCATAGCCAAAGCTCATGGCAGCACTCATAATTCCTGCAAAAACTGCTATTAGTATTCCTTTTTTCAAAGCGAACTCTTTTATTGCAGCTTTTCGTTCTTCTTCACTTAGTTCTTTTGATTTTAGTGCTCCTGCATAGCCAATAATGGCTATTCCTGCTATACATATGGCCACACCGGTTAAAACAAGCAATCCTGAAGTAGAGCTAAAAAGGTTTTCACCGGCCACAATAGGAGGAATTAAAGTTCCAAATGCAGCACAAAATCCAAGGGCAATACTTTGTCCAAGGGCAACCCCAAGAAATCTTATACTCAAACCAAATGTCAGTCCTCCCATACCCCACAGAATTCCAAAAAATATCGACCATAATTTGGCTGACATGGGTGATTCGCTAATAATACTCATTAATTGTCCTTGGGGAACTGTAAAAAAGGCAAAAATCCATGGAATAATAATCCATGCAAACAAACCGTGTGTAATCCAATATGATTCCCATGCCCATGTTTTCACTTTTTTAAAGGGCACATAAAAACTTGAGGCTCCTATACTACCTAAAGCAATAAGCCCAATACTCAAAATAGAATTCATACCTGAAAATATTATAAATTAATTATGTATCTGCTTAGTGACTAATAGCCATAGCCAAATTTAAAGCCATAAATTATAATTAACAATGCACAAAGTGATATAACATTTATATTTTTTGACATTATTAGTTAAATAATTAACAATTTAAGGATAAAAACGCATGTTGTGATTAAATTTCCGTATAAAAAATCATTTCGACTGTCGTTTAAAAATTCGAGCCCGGTTTTTGAGCGGAGCGAAATCCCACCGCTCGGCGGGAGAGCGGAGTCGAAACTGGTCGTTGAGCGGAGTCGAAACGCCACCACGTCTTCGTAATTGATAATTGGTAATTCGTAATTGTTTTTTGCGTTCTTTGTGTGAACTATCCTTTGCGGGCTTCGCGTGAACTCATTGACCCCTTCGTGGATAAAAAACTCAATGATTAATATAAACAGGGAGACAGGGCATGCCCTGTTTCTACAATATCATAATCATTCTTAAAAATTCGCGTGAACTAATAACTAATTTGCAAATCAACTAATCTACTAATTAACTAATTTGCTAATTAACTAATCTACTAATTAACTAATCACTGTTTACTGTTTTACTGTTAACTGATGACTGATGACTGAGCTTGGATTCTTTGGTTACATTAAAGAAAGGAGCTGTCCTAATGAGACAGCCCCATATATTTTAGCATTAACGTGAAAGAAGTTTGACAGGACCTTCCAGGCCTGCAGGAATTGATTTTTTTCCTTCAATATACCATAGCCCAAAATAATCGGCTATTCTTTCTTGCGGCTCTTTAATACGATCGGCTAATAGTCGGTTTCGCCATGTATTTGTGATTATTATTTCCAATTGATTATTTCCGCTTTTCAATACGGAATCTATATTAACGCGATAGGGATTAGTCCATAATACTCCCAAGGAGACACCATTAAGTCGGACTTCAGCAATATTGTTAATTACTCCTAAGGATATAAAATATTCTCTATCCTCATTCCAATCTTTCATTTCAAATTCAGTAGTGTAATGCACAGCTCCGGAATATTGCCTTATACTTTCAAGCGGATGTAATTGCAAATCAAACAAACTATCAATCTTCACAACAGAGGATGGGCCTCCTAACTGTTCGTCAAAAGTTAAATTCCAAGGATTAGACAAAACTAACTCCTCATAAAAAGAGGTATTTGCTTTTTCTATAAAATTCCTGTCATTGTTCTTCTCTTCAAATACAATAAAAAGAGCTTCCTTAGCTTCCATAAAAAGTTTCATTCTAATTCTCTTTTTATCTTCTTTCCAATCTTGAACTTTTATTACCGAGCCATCAACGGCGTTATAAATCCATGGCTGCAAGCCGGAAACTCTAAAGGACAAATCAAGTGTTCTTTGTCTATCCAACTGATTTGTCAGGAAATAAATATGGGCTTTTTCTGTTTTCCTATGATTCCAGGCAAGATAGCCTGCTTCTTCTTGTTCTTTATCAATAATAATTAAGTCCTCTTCTATTTGAAGTGGCCTCAAATTGGAAGCTTTAAAAGCCCCTTTAATAATACGTCCTTTTCCAAATTGTTGATAAGTAACACTCTCACCATTTTCGTCACTACAAATTTCATCCTTTCCTTCCCAAAGCTTATCCATGAGTAACTGAAGTTCTTTATCGCCTCCTTCCATTTCAGCAAGTCCAAGAGTTAAAAAAGGGCGCTCTTCGAATATAATATTTGCACCTTCTTGAACCAATTGCAATATACGACGGGCAACTGAAACACTCATTCGATTCCCATCGGGCATCATTGCACGTGAACCGGGAATTACCAATACTTCATAAGCAGAACCTCCGGGAAGAACAATTTTACCATTTTTTACTGATGCCAAATTAATCAAAGCATCCTTATTAAATGAGTCGTAGGCATATCCCTTAAGTGGATCGCTCCAATCGTACCAAACTGCCATATTTCCTATTGTTCTTACCCCGACAGGACATTCGCGTGTATCTAAATTTTTATTAGCTAATCTTTTCTCTTCTTGCCGGCTTCTTTTTTGTCCCATTAATCCGGGTAAAACCTTAAGTAATCTATCGGGCAATAAAGCTCTTCGAGGGATTTCTTCACCGGTAAAAACAGCAATATCCACTACCGGCACTCCTTGTTGTAACAAAGCCTGACTCCTTGTAATATATTCAAACCAGGCAAATCCGGGCTTCCACCATGTTTGATCAGGCTGAAGGTACAAGCCTATTCCGTCAAGAGTCATGCCAGGTCTTTTCTTTTCCATCCATGGATTATGGGTAAACACATGAAAAACAAAGCGATTTATTCCCAATGCAAAATGCCTGTCACCAATAGTTTTAAGCATAGCAGGATGCTCATCCCATTCTATACGCACCTGGGTAAAGGATTCGGCTTGAACAATATTATGGCCGTACATTCTTGCCCCTGAAACGGCGTCTATAATATCATTTGGTTTGTCATGGCTGGGACTTCTAAGCCAAAACTCTCCCATAGGATAATTTACATAACGATAATGCTCCATATTATCACTAATAAATACCGGCGATAATGATTCTGCAGAAAAATCAGCTCCATTATTTCTTGACAGCTCTTTTAAAACAGCAAAAAAATTATTTGCTACTAAATCAGAAATAGTTTCTCTGACATCATAAAGAAAGCGTTCCGATATTTCAGGGCTACCAATGGGTATTCCCGCCATTATTGGTAAATATTTTATAGGATCGTAGCCTCTCCGATTTATAAATTCCTTTCTAAAGGTCGGTGACCAATTCTGACTTCCACACTCCCAGCTATCAACATGAAACATGGTAATTACACGCGACAAATCAGGTCCTGCCTTTTTTACTGCTGCATCAAACCAATTAATAAATTGCAAACGAACTGCCTCAGGGTTAAGTTTATCACACTCTAAGCCTATGGCTGCTCCTCCTGTGGAATTAACATGGCCGGTAGAAGTATGTCCCATTCTTATAATAGTCCACTTACCCTCGGGAACCTCCCATTCTAAGCACCCATCTCCTGACATATAATCATCAAGATGAATCAACTGTAGAGTATCGATATATAAAAAGTCAGGGACATAATTTGATCCCTGGCGCTGGCTGATACGCCAAATGCTGCCGGACTTACCTTCAAACTGATTGATGCGTGGACTGCCAAAAAGTTCCAGACCACTTATACGCAGATTAGCTGTCCATTTTGCAGGATCCAGATCTTCAGCTCCGGGTTCACTGCCTTCAGGATCAAACAGGAAGCGAAAATATCTCGACTTTATTTCTCCCAAAGCAAAAGTAGATTCAAGCTCATAATCTTGCCATCCCATACGAGGAGGCTCCAATCTATATACATCTTCATAATGCACACCATCTTCGGAGATTTGCACTATTAATCGCCTCGATTGATAGTCTGCCCTTTGCGAGCGAACAGTAAGGGCTCTGGCAATAAATGGTTCTTCAAAAAAGTATTGAATCCAGCATTTTTTATTACTGTTTATTTCTTGTTTATTATCTTCATTAGTTAAAACCGAAGCATCAACATCAGATATAGAAGTACTAACTTTTGGTTTAATGGTTCTCGTTGATAATTCTGCACCTTCCATAGTTGGAAAAGCATAAACTCCCAAGTCACGATAATATCCTTCATGAGTTTCTCCCTGCTTCAATTTACCTTTAAAATATTTCCCTCCTTCCACAACTTGCTCAGTCCATACCACCTTCTGCATCGAAAGTTCCGGTGTAATCCAAGGTCCTCCCGCCAGTGCAAAACCATCACTAACATGATAAGCTATTTGTAATCCAACACGATCGGCTTCTTCAAGGGCAAACAATACCATTTCCCACCAAGAATCACTCAATTGGTGATATGAGGGCTCAATCAATGGTTCTTCGGGTACAGCTCTTATAGTAAATATATAGGCTCCACCAAAACCGGCATTTTTCATTTCTTGAAGATCACGACTTATGCCCTCCTTTGACAAAGCTCCATGCATCCAATACCAATAGGTCCATGGTCGGGCTTCTTCCGGAGGGTTTTTAAACAGTTCTATTAAGTCGGAAGATTTTGTTTTATTACAACTTCCAAGAAAAGCCCCTATTACCACCCAAGTTATACAAAAAAAAATGCCAATATTCTTCACTTATTAATATTTTAGTATGATCGACCTTTTGAAGGAACAAATTCTATATCACTCTTTCCTATATACTTAGAGCTTGCCAAAGCAATGCCTCGTTGATTTAAATCATTAACAGCATTATAAAAGTGATAAACCACTCCATCATGCTTTATAACAAATGATTTATGTGCAAAACGACTATCATAATTTTCACTTGGTTCAATTAAATGCGGACCATTCCAATCAGTCCAATTAATCAGATCATAGGAGCAAGCAAAACGATTCCATGCTTTATCCCCGTCTTCTTCTGTCCAAAAAGCTCCAAAATAAAACATCACATATAAATCTCCCATTCTCTTAATAAGCGCATCACCGGTAATACCTTTATGATGATTTAAAACGGGATTATCTAAGAAACGTTCCCAATTAACCATATCATGTGAACCGGCTATTCCAATACGTTCTGCCCCGCGGCCCGGATTAATACTATCTCCTCTGGCATTATAATAAATCAAAAAGGGATAAGGGCTTAATTTCTTTTCGTCTCGTATTACTGATGATTTATACATAACACTATTTTCCCACCAACGTACGTCAGAGTCATGAGGGCTTAAAACAGGTTCTTTAAGTCTTGTCCACTCATGGACTTCGGCAGGGGTCTTACTTGTATATGCCATCCCTATCGAGAGCAAGCCCTTTTCATATCCCATAGTATTACTTCCAAAATACGACATCCAATATTTATCATCCCACTTTTCCAAAGTATAAGGTCCTTCCCAATCCAAATTCTGCAAAGCATTATACCCTGCTGCTTGGTGCCTATCCCAGGCAAGGCTGTCAGGATTAAAAGATAAAATGCGTCCCTCAATATTCCACTTCAATAAATCATTACTTTGAGCAAGCCAAGTTTCATAGCCACTACCATCATAAACCACATAAGTCATATACCAACAATCTTCATAGCGAAAAATTGTTGGACAATCATACTTAAGATTATCATTTGGTGGACTCAAAACCAAGCCATATTTATATGGTGTTTTGACCTCTTCATAAACCATTTCCATAACTTCCTGAGGAACTACTTTGGGAATTTCTTTATTAGCACAAGAACTAATTAACAATGCGATAATAATTAAAAAATAAAAGATAAGTCTCATAGAATTATATTGGTAAGTAATTAAAAAGATAAATTCTTAGCATGCTGAGATAATTGATGAGCTTTTCCCTTTGCAGGTGATAGATAAAACTCATAACTATAATCTTTTGCAGGAATACAATATTGCGGAGCTGGTCTGCCAACCTCCGACCATGTATTGTTACCACCAAGGCCCATTTGTTTCAAATCAATATTCAGTGTTAAATATCCTGCATCTTTCAATTTATGAAAGTGAGTTGCTTCCTGGATATCATTTTGAGTATAAGGCCAAGCACTTACACTTAACAGGCTGTCGGCCACAACCATAAAGCCATTTCCTTGCGATGTGCCTAAATGCATCCAGCGAACATCGCAACGATTTCCATTTTCTTGAGGCATAGGATATGGTTCCATAAACTCTTCAATATTCATGGAATAAATTCCCACGTCAAAACCGTAACAACGATCAATATAATTTTCCAACTCACCCTTTCCATACCAAGTAATTTTATCGTAGTCACGTTTTATTCCCATTTGCATTCCTACTTTTGGCAATTCAGCAAGTTCTTTATCAGCCTTTAAAAAATAAGAAACCTTAATCACTCCATCACCATTAAGCTGATATTTTATTGTAAGGTAAGCACTATCCTCAACTATTTTATAATGACTTTCAACAACAGCAATTCCATTATTTTTATTTAAAGTTTGAAAGCCAATAAGCTCAGGGCTTGCCTTATGCCACACTCTCATAGTTTCATGAGATCGGGTCGCCCTCCTGTCATTATCAGTCTGAGGACGAGTAAAATTTGGCAACAAAGGTGCAAAAATCAACTCTTCATTTTTATATTTATATGAAACTAAGGCCCCCTCCTTTTTATCAAATTTTACTTCAAACTCATTTCCTTGAATTTTTATCAACTCTTTTTCGTCATTGACTTGTAATTTGGGAAAAGCTTTTGTTTCGGTATTTTTTTGACCTTTGGCAAGTAAAAGTTGGTTGCCAGCCACTTCGTGACCTTCCGCTGCCCATGGAAGATCAATATTGAGTTCAAAAGTTATATTCAAAAAATATTCTTTACCTTCTTTAATATGGGGCATATATTGCGAAAAAGAAATAAGAGTATCCTGTCCTGCCTTTATATTTAACTGAGGTAAATAAAAAGTTTTAATATTAAATCCATCTTCCAAAATTGCAGCTCTTATACGATAATTTTCTGTAGATTTTATTGTATGGCGATTTTTTATTTTAAGCAATAGTTTGGAACTGTCGGCCCAACTGGTTTCTACAGGCTGAAACACTCTTTTACATTCATAAATTGCAGCTTTAGGTCGGCCATCAGAAGCAACTATGCCATTAAGACAAAAATTTCCATGATGTATTTCTTCTCCAAAATCACCCCCATAAGCAAAATATTCATTCCCTTCCGAATCTTTTTTCAGCAAGCCTTGGTCGCGAAAATCCCAAATATAGCCACCCAAAATTTTTGGCATCTCTCTAAACAAATCCCAGAACTCCTTCAGGTTACCCGTTGAGTTTCCCATTGAATGTGCATATTCAACAAAAACAATTGGTCGCTCATCCACCCCGGGCTGGTTAAGCAATAAAGACGGGGTAAATAGTCCCGGATAAAACCTACTAATCATATCCACATAAGGCTGATCGCGTGGCACTTGAACTCGATATGCATGGTCATTAGGCGGGTATTGGGGGTGCCCCGGAGGTACATATTCTTTAAGTCTATGATTTCCTTGAGCAGGTTCATAATGTATAAACCTTGTAATATCGAAGTCCCTCACCCACTCAGCCATGGCTGCATGATTTGGTCCTCTTCCGGCTTCATTTCCCAGGCTCCAAAAAATTACGGAAGGATGGTTTTTATCACGCATCACCATACGAATCACTCGTTCCATATGAGCGTTTGTCCATCGTATATCATTGCTTAATTTTCCACCAATACCATGAGTTTCAAGATTAGCTTCATCCATAACCAGGATTCCATACTCATCACACAAATCATAAAAATACGAGTCGTTAGGATAGTGGGCAGTACGAATACTGTTAAAATTAAATTGCTTTATCTGAATAACATCTCTATGTATATCTTCTCTTGTTACAGCTTTCCCATTAATATGATGATGATCATGTCTATTAACTCCATACAGATAAGTTGTTTTCCCATTTATCAAAAGTTTACTATCGACTTCAGAAAATTCTATTGATCTAAAACCAACTCTTCCACTTTTTACTTCCAACACTTCACCTATACTGTCTTGCAAACTCAAACAAAGAGTATATAAATAAGGATCTTCATCGCTCCATTTTCGAGGATTTTTTAGTTCTGCTTCTAACAATCCAAATTTCACATTATCAAGTCTCGGATATGATTCATTTAAAATATCTTCAACGGTCATTTCCATGGCTCTTTCAAATACAGGCTTTAAGTCCATATCAAAAAGCTGTGCTTTAAGAATATAGCCTTGAACTTCCATACCGGTATAATTATCGATACGGGGTCTAAGACTAAAAATTGCATCTTTATAATCTTTATCTAAGATTGTTTGATAGTGAAAATCAGCAATTCGAAGCTTAGGTTCAGCCAATAACAAAACTTCTCGTTGAATACCACTCATTCGCCAATGATCCTGATCTTCGAGGTAAGAACCACTGGACCATCTACGAACTTGCACTGATATAATATTTTCCCCATCTATTAGATAAGGAGTGATATTAAATTCGGACGGAAGGAAACTATCCTCACCATAACCTACAAACATACCATTAATCCATACTTTAAAAGCCGAGCTTACCCCTCCAAAGTAAAGGGTAATATTCATATCTCCCCAATTATCGGGAAGAGAAAAAGACCTTTGATAAGAACCTACAGGATTATAATCATCAGGTATAAATGGAGGATTTACAGGACGGAAAGGATAAACTGCACTACTATAAATTGGAATATCATATCCTTGCATTTCCCAATTTGATGGAACCTTAATTTTATCCCAGCCTTTCACCTTTTCTTTAAAAAACATATCCGGTGCTTCAGCCGGATTTTTTACAAAGAAAAAATCCCAATCCCCATTAAGATTAATTACACGCGATGAATTTTCTCTATTATATGTTAAGGCGCCCTCCAAACTTTCATAGGAATAGGCTAAAGTACGCGCAGCATCTCTATTTATGGAGCTAAGTTGTGGATCTTCCCATGGTTCACCCTTGTATATAGCCGGCAATCGTGGTATGCCGGCCGGTTCTCCCGTTACCGTTTGTGCGCAAATTTTTGGGTTTAACAAAAAGGAGATAGCTACAACTATTAATAAAAAATTTCTAAGCATTTACAAAGTAATTTTCGTTAGGACTTAAACTTTATCACTAATCTACATAGCGATAATTTATCTTGTACTCCTTCTTTCCTTCTATGATCATTTCATAATTATCCTCGCCTAATTTGTCAATTCTAACACCTTTAGCTGAAGGTTTAACACTACTTCTAAACCTAAGACTTCCCACTCCTCCGTCGGCTTTAATATGCATTTCTTCTCTGCTGCAATACACATCAATTTTACCCCAAGGTGTAGGAACTGAACCTTCGAACCATTCCAAATCGCCTAAGCGCGGCTGTATATTATAGCTTTTATAGCCTTGTGAGTCCGGCTCTACGCCAATAAAGTAACGACCCAACAAATATATGGGGCTAGCCCCCCAAGCGTGGCATAAACTTTTGCCAAAAGGACGGCCATACATTGCATAATGTTCATCTCCACTATTTTTCGGATCGTACTTTTCCCAAAAAGTAGTAGCACCAAGTTCTAACATCGCTCCCCAATAATCACGAATTTCATTTAAGACATATTTCTGTTCACCTAAAATACATAAAGCTTCAAGTTCATAAAAGCGCATATAAGGGGTAGTAATTTCCTGCACCTCATCATTGAACAATACTCTATTTTTTATTATTTCCTTCCTTTCATCATCCAAATAATTAAATAGAATAGCAAATATATTTGCATAGCGTGTGACATCAGAACTTAACTCTCCATTAATCCTATTATGAGCGAATGCACCAATTTCCTCAGACCAAAAATAAAGTAATAATTGCTTCTTTAATTTCTCGGCATCTAAACCATATAATAATTGTCCTTCCTCATCTCCAACAATAGCAGCAAACTCAGACATATACTCAAGGGTGCGGCAAAGCAGCAGTTGTTGAAAACTCAATTCTCCTTCTTTACTCATTGGAGCCCAATCCACATAAACCCAATCGCCGGGTAAGCCTTCCATCATGCCATCAGCATTTCTACGTTGCAAAATGAAATTCATTAAAGAAAGCATACGAGGATAAAGGCTTTTTATAAAATCAATATTTCCTGTATAGAGATAGTAATCATATATTCCCATAAACCAATAAAAAGAATAATCCATAATGGTGTTAATATGGGTAGTTACAGGATCTTTGCCTCTTTGTGCTAAAATAGTTCGTTCAACAGATGAATTATCAAAATACAGATAATAATTCATCAAATAACTCTGATATGCATCTCCCGACCAAATCCATCTATCGCGCTTAATACCATCAATAAAAAACTCACGTGTAGTGAGTTCCATTGTATATGTTGAAATATCCCATATTTCATTTATCAATTCATCGCTGCAATGAAAAGTTCCTCGTTCTTCTATCGGCAGATACTCATAGAGCATTGATACCCGATCATAGCTAAGTTCCTTGTCGGCAACAATATAGACATAGCGAAAAGCTTTTGAGTTTTCCAAAATTAAATCTTCAACTTGTTTGTCGTTAATTTTCAGATCATCAAGAGTTTCGCAATAATCAACCGACAAAGCTTCTTCACGAGATTCTCCATAATAAATCCTTAATTTTCCACTTCCTTTCAAATTATGGAAGCGAAGATACCCAAAGCTTTCTCGACCAAAGTCTATTAATTCTCCTTCTGCCCATCTCTCTCTATTTGCCGGCTCCATTGGCTTGGTAGCCAAACGAAATTCTGAAGGCAAAGAATGCATATCATCAAAATTCCATAAGCCCGGTTTCAGCCATTCAGTTACAGATATATCGGAAGCTTTACCTGACTCGTCTATCCACTCTAAATCTTGATAAGTAACACGCCAGGTGGTGTCAGAAATCACTGTAGAGCCTTTTACAAAAATTGTCGGAACCTTATCCTGCGAAAAAACCTTTATGTGGATATCACGAGATCCTGCCGGCAAAACAAGTTTACTAGGAGTTCCCGGAACAAAATTTCCATCAATCTTAACATTATACCGTCCTTCCACATATATTTCAATTTCTTCATCCCTCTGAATATCAAGTTTTTTATAAAAATCAACCAAATTATAATGGCTGTCCAATCGCCAAAAGGGAGGGAAAAAGGTATTACGTTCAGTGCGTTCCAATTGCATTTTATTTGCAAGCCAAATTTCATAATCACCCGGATACCATATCCACGTGGGCTTGGCTGCATTAATAAATTGTAATCCGAACAAAAAGATTAGAAAAAGATTTAATTGTCTCATAATTACCAATTATTAAATTTTATCAATAAAATAACCAATCTACAACTCGTTCTTCTCCTTCTTCAACAATGCCGGCATCCCGTGGTATAATTTCCTGATTTCCTTCCACAAAGCCTAAGAGGAGAACCAAGCCTTTTTCCATTTTAAATTTATGAGAGCCTGGTTCAAAATCATAAGTGTAAACATTAACGGGCCACATATCATCAATACTCAGGGCATTGGCTATTTGTATATCGGCTTGTCCCCTAATATTAGCCAAAGCATTAGTCTCCAAGGTTGGAGGATCCAATATCGTATAACTATGACCATTAAAATGACCAACAAGCAATTTTACTGAATCAGAAGTTGTAAACTCGATTTCACTTCCGTTTGTTATAAGCGATTCAGCGTTTAGGCGTAGGGTTGATAAACCTTCCAATTCTGAACAAATTTTTGTTAGTTTGTTTACTCTGTCAGAAAACAAACGTTCACCAACTTTTAATTCAACTTTTTCAAAGTTGCCCTTGATTGTAACACCAGTTGCCGGTCGCCATACAACATCAAGCGAATTTTCTCTATATAATTCTCCTTTCTTTTTTAAACTTGCTACATTTCGCACAAAATTATTGTATTCTTCTGTGTAATAAGGCAATAGGTCTTCCCAATGCTTGTTAGCACCATCCTTTCCTGTAATTGGGATACGACGCAAATCCGTTTGCATGCTATTAGCATAAAGGTAGGTTTCTGAAGTGCGTTTTGTAAGATTTTCATAATAAGACAAGCTCTTTTTTAAATGGGGAATAGCTTGTTCAAGATCAACTAAATCATCCGAATATTTATATCGCAGAACATATATTGCCGCTTTCACCTTTTCAACAAATGAAAGAGAAAAATCTCTATAACAATAAATATCATTTTTAAGTCGCTCAAACTCCTCTTTATATTCTCCCTTTGGGGGCCGAACTTTTTCTATTGCTTTTACAGCATGTTTTGCATGCTGTTCCACTTCCATAATAATTTGTGGAGGTGTTTCACCTCTATGAGCCAAGCCCATCCATTCTTTTTCAGCCCAATCAATCAAAATTTCTTTGTCAGGACCACTTGATGTAATAAAGCTGGGATAGACACGATATTTATAAGGGTTTACAAGTTGACTCATAAACATTCCCAACAATAAGGTTTGCCTATTTCCATCAGAAATACCAAAAGTTCTAAGCAGCTTAGGAGCAATTTCACCACTTTCTTCAAGAGCCATGAGAACATTCTTTCCATCTTTATTTCTTAAACCATATTCACGGGCGAGAGTCCTTCCCCAATAATGTTGTTCTTCCTTTCGTTCTCTATTCTTCTTCCAAGCATAACGTCCCCAAGCCTTATACCACATTATATCTCTATCTATTTGTAAAAGTCTCGGTTCAACCTTATCAGAAGAATAAGGCCAATCCCAGTAGGCAGCTTGAGGATAAAGATGTAGGCCATTTGCTCCTTGAATATCTTGCATTGCAAAAACACTCTTCTGAATAAAATCAGGTGAAGCATATCTGAAAGGTTCTAAGTTTGCTAATATATGGACATTTGAAATATGCACACTTCCAATAGAACTTAAGTCTTGATGTATGTCGGCCCACAAATCTTGTGGAGCATAAGTGGTAAGTGATTCCCCATTATACTTATGAATTGTATATAAATTTTCATATATTTTTCGAGCCTCAGAGATTACCCTTCCTGCATCTGTATCATGACCTCTTAGAACTACAGGAGGTTCTTCATCAATTCCCAAGGCAGCAAGTCCATCTTTTACTCCCGGCAAAATCGTTTCGGTAAACCAGGCTATCTCATTTTCTATACCTGTCAAAGCCTCACCAAGTGTCACCATTAAACCAACATTTGGATACTTTTCAATAAATGCGGCAATTGATTTACGGGTATAATCTGAGATCAAAGGACTAATAGCTCTGCTTCTATTTTGAGTTTCAATATTATGATATTCAGCAAAAGATTGTGAAACAATAATGTTATAAAACATCTGAATAATCCAGATTCCTCTTTTATTGGCTTCCTTAGTTATAAATTCAAAAATTTCTTGGTTTTTTATAAAGGTTTCTTCATCGACTTCTAAGGCGTAAGGATAGTCATCAAGTTTAACAAGAGATGCAAAAGGGTGCCCATTCCATAGATATAAAGAGTTAAAACGCTGCCTTGCCAGCATATCAAGATAATCTATCCAAAAATCTTTATCATAAAACCAGGGAAATAACTCAGGAGTATAAGGATATTCATAAACACGACGTCCGGGTAAATACTCAGTTTTTTGCAAACCAATGCAAGTACCTCTCATAAGCATATCGGGATGTTCAACTTTCTCTTGCAAGATCTCAAAATAACCTTTGTGTCTAAGTTGTTCCCTTAGTTCCATACAAGCATATATGACCCCATTACCATCATTCCCGGCAAGCAATACAGATTTTCCATTTCCCTTTATAATGAAGCCTTCCGGCAAAAGTGTATCAGGCAAGTTGAAATCTAAATATTCTGCAAATTTCCGGATTTCTTCATCTTGCAATAAGCCCAGTACTAAATCAGCTTCTAAGATATTGTCAACACAAGTAATTTTATAATTCTGACTGATCAATTCTTGTTTTAGGCTTTCAACACCATAGGAGAGTCTGACATTATCTTCACCACTAACATATAGACTCACTTCTTTATCAGGATTACAAGAAAAAAATCCAAAAAACAACAGTAAAAGAAAGGGAGAAGTTATGAAATAACGAAAGTTAACTAACATAGTTTATTATTAATTAGCAATATTAAACACTATGTAAACGTTTACAAATTTAAGTAAAGATATAAATAAAAACAAACAAACAGTCGCTAAGACAAGCTAAAAAAAGTACAAAACATATAGGCTAAGACGCTTGATTGGCTATATAAATGTTAAAATTTTCAAACAATCAACTGATTTATATATCAATGATGGAAACTGAAAAGTTGAATAAAATAAAATTAGTCAAAAATTTGCTTTGAATAGTTAATATTTGTAATCTTGTATGTTAATTAAATGTTCTGATCAATGATTAAAGTGCGAATAGCATTTTTTTTTAATCTTTACATGTTAACGTTATCATATAATTAGCTTTTTGTTAAATATGTACAAAATTTAAACTAATAATTATTTTCTTATGAAGAAGCTGTTTTTAACTATCATTACTCTTATTTTGTTGCCTTTAGCTTCATTGGCACAAATCACGGTAGAAGGTAATGTAAAAGACGAATTTAATGATCCTATTCCGGGTCTCAATGTTTATGTAAAGGACACAACTCTGGGGACCATTACAGATTTACATGGAAATTATTCTCTGGCTAATGTACCATCAAATAGCATTCTTGTTTTCTCCTCTATTGGATTAATAACAGAAGAAGTTCAGGTAGAAGGAAGAACAAGTATTGACATGGTCATATATGAAGACATTTCCAGATTGGATGAAGTAATTGTTATAGGTTATGGTACTGTTCGTAAGCGGGATCTGACTGGTTCTGTAGCTTCGGTAAGCGCAGAAGAAATCGAGAGGGTTCCGACATTTAGTCCTTTGGAAGCTATTCAGGGTCATGTACCGGGTATGGATATCACCAAGAGTTCGGGGCAGGCAGGGTCGGGAGTCGATATCCTTATCAGGGGAAACCGTTCTATTCATGGCTCAAATTCCCCATTATTTATAATTGACGGGATACAAGGCGGCAGTTATTCAGATTTGAATCCCAACGACATTGCTTCCATTGAGGTATTGAAGGATGCCTCATCAACTGCTATATACGGATCACAAGGGGCAAATGGAGTTGTTATTATTACTACCAAACAGGGTAAGGAAGGTAAAACCAAGGTATCTTACGACGGATATATTGGATTAAATGGTTATGCCGACTACCCAAAACCTCGAATTGGTGATGATTACATTCAGTTGCGTCGTGATGCTTATCAAACATCAGGTTTCTGGGATGGTCCCGGCGATGATTCCGGACTGTTCAGTGACAGGGAATGGAATGCTGTACAGAATGGTTTGTGGGTTGACTGGGTAGATGAATTAATGCAAACCGGTATTCAGGAGAGCCATACGGTATCTGTAGCAGGGGGCAGTGAAAGAAGCACTTCATTCATTTCATTCAGTTATTTTAACGAAGAAGGAATGATTCCCAACGATCAGGCCACTCGTTATACTGTTCGTACTAATTTAGATTATAAAGTCAATGACTGGATTAATACAGGTATCAGAACCCAGGTTGCTTACTGGGAAATCGATCGAAGAAATGACAATGCCTTAAGTAAAGCGGCGACAGCTCTTCCGCTGGGGGTTCCTTACGACGAAGAGGGCAATATCAATCGTTTTCCATTAGAGGGCTATAGCACTTTCAGGAGTCCCTTAACCGATGATCGTCCGAGTACTACTGAAAACAACACGATCAGGGTCAATACTAATCTAAATGGATATGTTGAATTAACACCCTTTGAAGGATTTTCGGCTCGCAGTAATGTGGGAGCGACTTTAAGATATAACAGACAGGGAATTTACAACGATGCCACTTCTATCAGGCAGGAGAATTCCAACATTAATGAAGCTTCGGTAAGTTCTTCCAATACAAGGTTCTTTACTTGGGATAACATTTTGACCTACCGTAGAATGATCAACAGGCACAGATTTACTGTAACAGCATTTTCGAGTTATACCAATTCGGAAACTGACAATGTATATGCATTAGGCGTTAATCAGTTATTAGCAGCTCAATCGTTTTATAACTTAGCAGCTAGCGATGCCGAATCTCGAAGCATTTCATCGGGCTATGTAATGACCCGTACCTTTTCACTTGGTGGAAGGATTGAATATGCTTATGACGACCGATATTTATTAACCATAAGTAATCGTTGGGATGGTGCATCAAGACTGGCGCCTGGAAACAAGTGGGCTTCTTTCCCCTCAATAGCCGGTGCTTGGAACATCAATGAAGAAATTTTCATGGATGATCTTCCAACTATCAGTCAGCTAAAATTACGCGTTAGCTGGGGTGTATCCGGAAACTCAGGAATTGATCCATATGGAACCCAAAGTTTAATTCACAATGTACCCTTTGGTTTTCAGGAAATAGGTTCACCTGCATATAATTTCAGTAATCGTGTTGGAAACGCATCACTTGGATGGGAAGAATCAGCTACTATTAACTATGGCTTGGATATTGGCGTTCTCAACAATCGCCTCAGCGCCAATGTTGACGTATATTCAACCAAAACAACCAATATTTTACAGTTAAGGGGATTGGCAAGTTCTTCGGGTGTTATAGAAACCTATCAGAATATCGGTGAAACCGAAAACAAAGGTGTGGAACTCAGCATTAGGAGTCGCAATATCCAAACAAAAAACTTCAAATGGACCACTAATTTGTCATTCACCTCGAACAGGGAGAAAATCACCGCCTTAGTTGATAATCAAGATTTGATTCGCAACGAACGGGATGTATTACTAATTGGGTATCCCATTGATTCCTACTATACCTACAAAACAGATGGAATATGGCAGTTAGGAGAAGAAGAAGAAGCTGCTAAATATAGTTTTGGTGGGACTCCATTTAAACCGGGTGATATTAAGGTATTGAGTCTTTCTGACGGTTATGAAATTTCGCCTGAAGAAGATAGAAGCTATATTGGAGATTCTACTCCAGACTGGTTTGCAGGTATGCAAAACATTATTGCGTACAAAAACTTCGATTTAAATGTTTATATGTTTGCCCGATGGGGTCAAACCGTTTATGCTGAATTTGTTGGCCGTTATAATCCGGGAGGTGATATGAACGGACCTTCTTTTATCGATTATTGGACACCGGATAATCCCAGCAATGATTTTCCGAGACCTGAAAGAGGAAAACGACTTTTTGACTATCCCGGATATCAAGCATTGAGTTTTGTTGACGGATCATTTTTTAAGATTAAAACCGTCTCTTTGGGTTATACTTTACCAAAATCGCTTACTCAAAGGGCCTATATAGACAGGGTTAGGTTCTATGTCACAGCCAACAATTTATTTACCTTTGCCAACAGTCATTTAATGAAGCATTATGATCCTGAAAGGGGTGGATCAGAAACTTCTCCTTTAACCAAGCAATATGTGTTTGGATTAAATATTGATTTCTAATTCAGAAAATTATAAAATAATATGAAAAAATTATCAAATATATTCATGCCTGGTGCACTGCTATTGCTTGTATTAGCATTCACGTCATGTGATCTAGATGAAATAAATCCATCAGGCAGTACAGCTGATGCAATTTGGGGTACACCTGAAGGGTTTGAGACCCTTGTAAATGGTGCATACTATAATGTAAGAGAACAGTTCTACGGAAGGACTGACATTGTTTTCTTTGCTGAAATGGGATCAGATCTATGGATAAATGGCTGGAACCGCGACTGGTTTCACCAGGTATCAAAATATGATGGGATGGATGCTACACGTGGACAAATTAATAATTTCTGGACTCGTTTTTATAATCCCATCAATATGTGTAATGCTGGTCTTGGGCGCATTGACGATGCAGGGATTCCCACAGTAGCTCATAGAAACACACGTGAAGGGGAATTACGCTTTTTACGTGCCTATTATTACTGGCACATTGTGGAAACTTTTGGAGGTGTAGATCTTCGCACTACCGAAACCAAGGAACCTGTACTAACTGTACAAAGGAGTTCTGTTCATGATTTCTACGACCTGATCATCAACGATCTGGAGCGAGCAGAAGATATTCTTCCGGTTGTCAATACAGAATATGGACGGGCAACTAAAGCTTCTGCAATGGGTCTGCTTGCAAGAATGTATCTTTCTTATGCTTCCTACTTAGAATACCACGAAAAAAACAGTGCCGAGGCCAAATCTTATTTCACACTTGCCAAACAAAAAGCTGTTGAAATAATTGAGAGTCAGGGTGAGTTGGGTATCAAACTTTACGATACCTTTGAGGAATTATTCAAACCGAGCAACAACAAAAACAACCAAGAGGCAATGTTTGTGATCACCCATTCGCTAAACTCTGCTTTAAGAGCCGGGTCTTACAATCATCTCCATCAATATTTCAACCCTAAATATCAGGATCAGCCGGGTATGGTGTTAGATTTCCAACATGGATATGCCGACCAAGACCGAGTGATGCCAACCAGATACCTGTTAGAATTGTTTAATGAAGAAATTGATGCCCGTTACTACGCAAGTTTTCGTGAGGTATGGTACCGAAATGATGCAGAAGCAACGCCAAGAAATCAATACAACAAATGGCAAGAAATGCACGTGCAACGTTTTGGCAAGCCCACTGCATGGGAAGGCACTCCTTTTGTGGAAATTGGCGACACAGCATTGTATGTTACCAAAAAAGTAATTGCAGACAAAGCCACTCGCAGATATCCGGTACTCGACATCAACGATATTTACGACGAAGATGGATCAGTATCGGAAAAAACCGAAATAAGTGGTTATCGCATGTGGCCTGCCTTAATCAAATATCAGGATCCTGACAGGGAAACCCCCACTACCAGAGATGGTTTCAAGGATGTGATTGTGATGCGTTTGGCTGAAATGTACTTAATCGCAGCTGAAGCAGAACTTTATCTGGGCAACACCGAATCTGCTGCAAATTATATTAATGTTCTTAGAGAAAGGGCTGCTGTTCCGGGAAGAGTAGCAGAAATGAAAGTTGTGGCCAGCGATATTAACTTCCAGTTTATTATGGATGAGCGTGCGCGAGAGCTGTGCGGTGAGCATTTAAGGTGGTTTGATTTAAAACGTTGGAAAAAAATAGAGGATGTTGTTGGTCCGGGAAAAGCTAATCCTGACATTATCCACTTTGATCCAAACAAACATTATCTGAGACCCATTCCGGTTCAATTCTTGGATGCCATTCTCAATCGTGATGAATTTGGACAAAATCCCGGTTATGATGTAGGTGGTGACGATCAATAATCTTCATAATCATATACATGATCAAATCAACTAAAAGGCTGCTCCAAAGGGGCAGCCTTTTTTATTCTATTTTTCTTGAGTTTCAAAATAAGCTGATCCTGATATAGGATAAAAAAATGCTTAACCAGGGCTAAATACTGAAATAAATAATTTCCTTATTGCCTTGTAAATTTGGCACGAATGGTTATTAATTATAAATAACAACGATACTGTTAATTATCAAAATGAGTAGATAGGGGCTAATCCACCTATCTACTCATTTTCATTGTATCTTTACATCTTTATATTTATTGCTATTTCCAGTTATTTATTTCATATACTCCGTTTATCACTTCATCGAGTTCATAAATCTGATCTTCAAAACGCAAGTTCAGGGGTTTCCCTGAATAAGATACAACTTTCACTTTAAGCGGTTTCATCTTTTTCCATTCCATCTCCAGCTCACCACCACCACGAAAACGAAGTCCTCTTATATAGCCATTTTGCCAAGCCTTAGGTAAAGCAGGTAGAAGATCTATATGATTAAGGTGGCTCTGAATCAACATTTCAATAATTCCTGCTGCTCCTCCAAAATTACCATCAATTTGAAAGGGAGGATGAGAGTCAAAAAGGTTAGGATAAGAACCTCCTCCACCGTTTCTTGACTTATCTAAAGCATCACTGAGTAACATCTGAATCATTTTATAGGCATGTTCTCCATCAAGAAAGCGGGCCCAGAAATTAATTTTCCATGCTAAACTCCAGCCTGTTCCTTCATCACCACGGAAGATTAATGATTTTTTAGCGGCCTCCATCAAGTCAGGAGTTTCTTCCCAATTAATATCCTTACCCGGATAAACTGCCCACAGATGTGAAACATGCCTATGCTTGCTATTTATATCATCTCTATCATCCATCCATTCTTGAAGTTGTCCATATTTACCAATTTTATTGGGTGCAAGTTGTTGAAGCTGCTTATTTAACAAGGCAGCAAACTCATACTCTTTATTCAAAACTTTGGAACTTTCAATTACATTACAAAATAAAGCCCTTATTAATTGATGATCCATTGTTGGTCCTGCAACTAATCCTCCAATTTCGGGTGAATTGGAAGGAGAGCTTATTAAAAATTCATTGTTAGGATCTTTAATCAGATATGAACTATAAAACTCAGCAGCTCCGCGCATCAAGGGATAAGCTCTATTCTCCAAAAAAAAGGAATCCATACTATAAAGATAATGTTCCCATAGATGTTGGCATAACCAAGCTGCACCTCCAAGCCATATTCCGTGATTAGAATTGTTTATAGCTGCCGTTCCTCTCCATTGATCAGTATTGTGATGAACTACCCAGCCGGGTGCATTATAATACATCTTAGCAGTCCTTTCTCCTGCCTCTGCCACTTCTTCAATAAGTTTAAACATCGATTCATGACAAGAGGCTATATTCAATGGTTCTACCGGCCAAAAATTCATTGATAAATTAATATTCAAAGTATATTTGCTACCCCAAGCCGGGAATATTTTATCATTCCAAATTCCTTGAAGATTAGGAGGATAAGTTCCCGCCCGTCCTGAAGACAACATCAAATAACGAGCATATTGTACATACATTGCTATCAAGTCATTATCAGCAGCATGTTGAATATTACGTATTCTTGCATCAGTAGGCATAGAACGTTTTTTCTCTCCACCCAAATAAATATCAAAACGATCGTAATGCTCTTTATAATCAACAAGATGACGAGCACGAATATCTTCATATTTTAAGGTTTTCACCTTATCAAGGCTTTCATTCGCCAAGGAAAAGGGATCTGTTCCTACCGACTTCCAAGACTGAAAGTTTGTGTTAGCAACGAGTTTCAAAACAGCTTCGTCAGCATTGCTCACCTTCAAAATATTATTTTGAGCTTGTATTCTGCCACCTTTAAGTTCAACATGCAAAAGAGCAGAAGCAGTCATCACTCCATTTCCAATCTTCAAATTTAATGCAAGTGTATGGTCATCAATGCTTTTAACTTGTGACAACAAGTGAGGGCTTTCAAAATTTAATGAAAAACTAAGTTTCCCTTCTTTATCGGCACTAAAACGCATAGCTATAAGATTATCGGGAGCACTGCTAAAATATTCTCGAAAAAATCTGACTCCTTCTACTTCATATGACACATGTAATAATGCCTTAGTTATATCAAGAGAACGTCTATAATCAGAAAAATTATCATGCCCGGGAAAATAAATTTTCAAATCACCAAAAGGCTGGTAGTTCGCCTGATATTGCGGATAATATGGTGGTTTATCATCAATTACAGCATAGCTCCAATCACCTTCCACCAATATTGTATCCGTCACTCCATCCAGATTTCTAAGATTCATTTTATAAGGATGTTGACGTACACCGTTAAATCCTCCGGTAGAAACGTAATTATTTATTAAAACAACAATTTCATTCTCTCCTGAATGAAATATTCCTTTAGGTAAAATGTAGTTTCTTTCGCCATTTTCATGATAAGTATTTCCAACAAGTTTTCCATTAACAAAGGTAAAATCTTCATCTTTCAAGCGCCCCATTTCAAAAACAACTGCTTTATCTGTCCATGTTTCAGGAACTATCACTTTTCGCCTAAAAATAACACTTCCATTCAGATCAGGCAGGCCATTATCTTCCCAAACACTTTTATAATCGATATGCATCAAAGCCCAGTTGCTATCATCATAACCCGGCTTAATAGCTTCCTGCACAAAAGGTAGATGAAAAATGCTATCTGAATATTTTTTCCTTAGACCATCGAATTCGTCCTCATAAGTTCTTCGACCCATAAACACCTCCATAGCAAGGGCTTCTGCCTCTTTTTGCTTTCCTTCGAACAAAAGCTCTCTTATGGCAGTCAAATACTTCGAAGCATCGGAACGATTATAATCACGAGGGCCACTATCCCACAAAGTTTCTTCATTAAACTGAATATGTTCTTCGTTTGGAATGCCAAAAACCATTGCTCCAAGTCGGCTATTTCCAATAGGTAAAGCTTCTTCCCAAAGAGAAGCGGGTTTATCATACCACAGTTCGTAATTGGTAGAGATTTTTCCGGTACAATTACTAAATAGAAAAGCAGCCAAAATTAAAAAACTAATCACTTTTGATCTCATACAGTAGTATATCAATTAAATTAACAATCTTCAATAGCATGAGGAAATAGCAGCTTATTTTTGCAATACCCTTGTTAATACAGGCCTACCACCAAGTCCAAAAGGTATCATAAAATACCGATCACACCAATAGGCTGCTTGTCCTCCTTCCTTTCTAACATCATACCAATTGTTAAGGCCACGGGGATTTGGAAAGCCACCACTACCTGAAAAGCTTGAAGGGCCAACCCTTACAGGTTCTTTCCAATTATGGTGGTGCGGTCCCAGGACATTTCTCAAAGAATTAGTAAGACGAAAACTAAGTTCATTATGTCCTTCCTTCAAGAAGGGGCCTATATTAATTTTAAAAGGAGCCCAAACCAAGGGATCTAAATCATATCCATTAATATTTATTTCAGCAATTATTGCATCAATAATTGGCAGTTCTAAAAAATAATCAGCTTCGGTAGTCAGGCCTTCAAAATTAAAAGAGGTTTTTAAGGTGAGGCTGCCGGCAAAAAAGGGATAAGCGGAACTTACTAAATCTCCTTTACAAAATTGTGGTTCGTCAACTATTTCAAAAGCAATGAAACTATTGACAGGTTTTTCAGGTTTGATACCACTTTGATTACGGTGAGTATCAAAACATTTCTCATGTCCTAAACCTTTTACTCCAAAATCACCTATCAAATAAACATTTTCTATTTCAGTACCATAACGAAGAGAGGTATCTCTGTGTCCGGGAACAGGAGCTTTGAAATCTAATTCAAGCAATATTTCATTCTTTCCTATTTTTACTATATTATGTAGCTCTTCGCATAAAAACCCTCGATCAATATAATATTGTTCTCCTGAAAATTGCAAAGCTTTATTATTCACATTAACATACTCGTACATAGAAGCCTGCTCAAGAGCCAAAGATATAACTTCAGGTTTTACAGACATTGTCCATTCATAGCGCAACAATAGCTTTCCTTGATACTTAATATCAGATAAACGATCAAAAATACCTATTAAGGGTTCAAATTCACTCCAACTTTTTCCATCATCTACTGAATATTGTGCAAAATCAAGTACCATTACATTCGGATCATGTCGAACTATATTCCATTCATGATCGAATTCATAAACGACTTCTGTTTCTTGTTTTATGCTATAAGTTCCACTAATAACAGCATCTTTTGAAAGACTTCCTGTAGTTAACCAAAACAACTCTGATGGTTCAAGTTCCAGCCAATACTTGTTCCTTTCATCTTTTTCAAGTAAAAAGCATTTAGCTCTTGAAGGACTCCATAAAACAGGTGCCTCATTAAATAGGCTGCTTTCAATACTAAAACGCACAGTTTCTTCGACCGACATATTAGTCAACATAATTAAATATGCATCTTCAACTTTGCGAGTCTGCGACCAAATTTCTGTATCTTCATTATGATTAAGGATAAACAAAGGTGGTAGCACTTCATTTAAAGCAGATTTTAAATCTTCACCTTTCCAATCTAAGCAAGTCTGTATAAAGTTTTTCAATTGTAAATTTCCGCTATGGCCATCTACAAACTCCGGAGAACGTTCCCCTACCAAAGTCACTATACCCCCATCATTCAAAAACTCTTTCAGCAATTTCAAGGTGGTATTTCGGATACTTAGCATATCGGGTATCATCACCAAGTCGTAAGTCATATCTCCCAATTTCAACTGCTTATTTTCTATCTTGCCAAGATCTGCAAGTATTTCTTCATCGCCTAAATCGTAGTCATAATTTAAAGCTTGAAGAGTCTCCATAGTACGAAGCACATTCTCTGTAAAATTTGAATCTCCACTTCCGGCAATATATTCGCTTTCAAGAGGATTCAATACTAAAATTCTTGAATAATAATTTCCAATGGATGCAGCATATGATATTCGTCCCAAATAATTTTCAATCAATGCATTATGTTTCCAGTAAGGCTGATGATAAGAGAAAGTAGGTGGATAATCTCTTTTACGTATTCCTTTTAAACTATATAAAGAAAGATGTGGCACAAAATGGTTAATTCCATTTATGGCATGCCAGTTTCCTATGCGTTTTCTATCCTGGAAAGAAATATTGTAACCACTAATACCAAACATCTCACTCATACGCCGAGCTTTTCCATACTGATTAGCGACACTGCTTAAACTTCGAGCGGTAATCAATCGATTTTCTAATGTCATTCCGAGCAAATCAATACCGGGCATTTGCATATTACGATAATGCATCATAGCATTTCCAATACGTTCAGCTACCTTGCTCAAAACCTCTTCACCCAGAAAATGACCTGTAAACTTAAGACCATGCTGAGCACAATAATCAGCAATTTGTCGGGTAAATGCTTCCTCAAATTGTCGGGCTACAGTTTGTTGATATTGCAAACGCAGTTCACGCCATTCATCTTTCTCTTCAAAAAGCAAAGCCACTTTATCGACAAAATCATAACCAAAATCGGACAAAAAGCGCTCCCTCACATAAGGGGAATAAGATCGAAGTCCTTTATGAGCTGTTCCTCGATGAAAATATCGTGCATGAATATGAGGTTCGTCTGAAAAGAAAGCAAAAGAATAGGGTAGTTTACCGAGATAACGCTGAAGGTATTCCTTATAAGTTACGTCGATAAATGCAGCTACTGCTTCAGGATTCATTAAATCAACATAAGATGTTCCATTAAAATCCGGGACACCTAATTCTGCTGTATAAGCAACATATTTGTACTTATCATCACGCTTAAGTTCTACCGCTCCTGTGGGCATTGGAGTATTCAACTCAAGCCGTGCCAACGATTGTGCTCTATAATTCTCATCCATAAGTGGAATTATTCCACCTGCGTAGCCACTTGGCCATCTATCTTCATCATAAAAATAAGCCTGTAATCCTGTTTCCAAAGCAGCATCAACCGCAGCATCTATTGCAGCCCACCATTCCTCTTCAAGATACTCTGTGAGCAAGCCCACACGACTATGCAAATAATAGCCTCCTAATCCGGCTTCTTTAAAGCCTCTAATTTGTCTTTTCAACTCTTCAGCATCAAGGCTGTCGTTTAAAGAATAGAAGACATGGGATCTATATTCAATCGGCGGATCAATAAATTTAGAATATAAAAGTTCTTTTTCATAGCCTTCTTTTATTGTTCTATCCATAGTACAGGAAGAATAGAATAAAGCAGAAAATCCAACAAGCAACACAAATATTTTTTTCATAACAATGTCATTTAATTATCAACATGTATCTATTGCATTCTATACCATGAAGAAGAATTACCAAAACTGTTCTCAAATATTATACTATCCGAACGGTTTCCACTTACATTCAATTGTAATGGACTTTCTCCGGCATTAAAGTTAACTCCTTTAAAATACAGATTTACGGCATCAACGACTTCAAGCACATTATCTGAAGTATTGATTATAGCTTTTTCAATTTGAAGCTGATCTACATCATGCAGATAACAAAATTGAGAACTAAAGGCCTCGATATTTTTAATTCGAAGTCTTGTAAGTGGCGATTCAGGTATAGCATTTACCTTTAGAAAATGAGTTGAATTTTCAATCAGCAAATCTTTTATAAATATATCTCTATAAAAAGGAGTTAACTTATTAACTTCACGTAGAGGCAGGCGTTCAGCAAGTTCTCCAACGTGCCTGCTACTTCCCAGCATATCAAACTTAATGGCGGTCATATTTAAGTCCATACGAAGTCGCTCATAATACAGAAACTCTCCACCTCCTCCCCGCGAACGTCTCGTTTTAAAATTGAGACCCACACCGCTTCCCTTAAACACACTATCATGTATATAAAGATTTCTAATTACTCCGGCAGTTTCGCTACCGCAAGTAATTCCTCCATGCCCTTCCAAAGCAAGGCTATATCTAATTACCACATTCTCAGTTGCTCGTCCTGCACTAATTCCATCCTCACCTCTTCCTGCTTTCATAGTAAAACAATCATCGCCACAACTTAAAGTGCAATATTCTATTAAAATATTGCGAGATGAATCAATATCAATACCATCACCACGCGGAATTCCTACTGAGTTCACTTGTATGCCTCGAATTATAACATTATCACAAAAAATAGGGACAACATTCCAAAATGCAGAGCGTTCAAATGTAACTCCTTCGATAAAAACCTTCTTGCAATTAATCGGACTAAGCATCATAGGTGGGAAAATCCAATCCTGATTCTTACCATTATAAATTCGTTTCTCAACAGGCAAACTAATGTCAACAGCTTCATCAATTACTATATGTGTTAAAATTTTATCGCGAACACTGCCTTTTTCAGGGCCCATCAAACGTCCTTTACCTGTTATAGCAATATTGGTCTGTCCATTGGCATAAATACAAGCTCCCAACGACATCAACTCAACACCCTCGATACGAGTATAAACCGCAGGCTGATAATCATCTACTTCACCACTAAAAGATATAAGGGCACCTTCGCTAACATGAAGGTTAACATTACTTTTAAGCTCTATACGACCGCTAAACCACTCTCCCGGGCTTATCACAACAACTCCTCCGCCTTTTACACTAAGCTGAGAAATTGCTGTATTCACATCATCAGTAATATTATATCCCTTGCTAATAAAAATTGTATCGGGTTTAAATTGTGGACGTACAAAATTTATGACAGGAAAAGGGGCAGTCACAGATGCAATTTCATAAGGAAGCATATCGGCTCCAACCTCTTCAGCAGTAAGCAGCTGGTTTAGATTAAAAACCTCTTTATTCGATGAACAAGAAATAAAAATCAATATTGCAACCAACACACTATAACACCTTATTTTACGCTTCATGTTTTTTTGCTTTAAATTTTCTAATATTACGATAAATCCACACTAAAAACATAGTTGCCTGATCCCAGTTTATAAAGCTGAAATCCTTTTTGAGTTAACTCTACTTCGAGCAGATCTAAAAAGGCTTCGGCTGGCTTTCCATTGATTGAAATTTTGTTTGCATCGTCAGAAAAGGGCAGATATAATAAAGCCTCGGTATTAGCAGGAATGCTAACATTATAGATAAAGCTCTTTCCTACTTGAAGTTCCCAGTGCGATAAAAGTGTCCCATAAGGAGTGTTGAAACTAACATTAACATAGCTTAAATCATCCACTATCTGAGGTTTTAGCACTATATTTTTATAAGCCACAGAGCTATCTGACTGCAGAATTCCTCCCAAACCATTAAAAAACCATTCCATAATATGTCCCAACATTAGATGGTTATTACTAACCGACTCTAAGGCCATCCATGATTCTGTCAAAGCACTTGCTCCCATTTTCAATTGATAAGCATAACCCGGTATATCATCCCGATTATTCATATCATATAACAAATCAGAACGTCCACCTTCGCGTAATGCAACAACAACATAATGAAAGCCGACATCTCCTGCAGTGAGAACCTTGTCGTTTTCTTCTATATTATGAACAAAGTTGTTGAATACCTCAACGCGATTTTCTTCCTCAACGATGCCCATAACCAGTGGTATAGCCATAGATGCCTGGCTGCCGGTGGCATAGATCATATTTTCGACATCAAAAAACTTTTGATTGAAAGCTTTTTGAATCTCCTCCGCCCATTCTTCAAAATAGCTTTGTTGTTCAGCTCGTCCACTAACAAAGGCCATTTCAGCTAAAATTTTTACATCATAATAATAAATGGCAGTAGCTGTTAGTCCTTGAACGGTAAGCTGTGAAAAGCCCGGCTTTTCAGGTCCCAAATCGTACCAATCACTAAGTCCGTGACTTACAATATGATTCTTTGAGCTTGATTTCAAGTAGTTCACATAGCCCAGCATCATATCCCAGGCAATATTAATAATATCAAGGTCTCCATACCATTTATACAACATATAAGGCAGTATAACTCCGGCACTACCCCATTCCGGAGAATCCCTGAATATACTAAGAAAGTCACCTTCAAAAAGCGGGTACTCAGGAGTAATGGTTGGTATCATCCCCTCATCTGTCTGTCCATCTATCATTCCATAGATAAGTTTACGATAAAGATGATAGTTATCATAATTAAAATGGATTCCATTGCCCATTAAATAGGTCTGCTCCATCCAGCCCAACTTTTCACGATGTGGACAATCGGTAAGCACGCTTTGATAATTACTTCGTATAGCCCAATTTATAAGATTATAAGTATCGTTAAATAATTTATTACTACAGCTAAAGGTCCCATTTGGGGGAGAAGAGTTCCTTGTATGTAAAAACTTAACATCAACAAGTTGAGCATTTTCTTCTCCGACAGCATATTCTACAGGCATCGCACCCTTAATTTGTATATATCTAAGGCCATAATAACTAAAGCGTGGCCTCCATGTTTCTATCCCTTCTCCTTTAAGCACATAACTGTAATAATGAGGTCTGCCAGTAGCAGTTTGCTTAGGGAGCCCCTCTTGCGTGAGCAACTCAGAAGGCCAAATCTCAACTACTTGTCCCTTTTTACCCTTTACTGAAATCTCAACAATACCTGAGGCATTTTGATTGAAATCAATTACAAGAGTACTATCATTCATAACATTTTTCCGCTTAGGCTCAAACACATCCATAACTTTCACGGGATAGTCAAACTCGGCTATTAATCGACCTTTGGGTGCGGATGGTAAAAGTACTTCTTGCCATGAAGCTTCATTAAAGCCGGGTAAATCCCAAGCTTCTTGTTCCAGGTTAGCGTCGTAATACTCTCCACCATATATACTTGCATACTTCAGAGGCGAAGGGGATGTTTTCCAGTGTCCATTGGAAACCACACTTTCCTTACTTCCGTCATGGTATTTAAGTTGCAAACAACACAACATTTTTGGATAGCCATAGGCAATAACCATTTTACGGTAACGCTCTCGGTTTATATTATAGAAACCCGGGCCAACAATTACTCCCAGGGCATTATCGCCCTTTTTGATCATTGCTGTAAGGTCATAAGCATTATAAAAAACAGTTTTATCATAATCGGTCCATCCCGGTGTCATAAAAGCCTCATCGACAATTTGGCCGTTGATGCGGGCTTCATACTGTCCTAAGCCACTTATAAAAAGAGTGGCTTCTTTAAGTCCTTTTTTTACAGAAAACTCTTTCCTAAATAATGGCACTACCACCCGATATTGTCCTCTTTCCCCTAATTCGTTTCCGTTACCATGTACACCGGGTACTACGCGCATAGAATCAGGCATGATTTCATAAGCTATCCATTCAGCTCCTTCCCAATCGTCATCTTCCATCAAACCCATCTGCCAACGATTAGTAGAACTCCAATTAGAAGCTTTTCCTTCTCTACTCCACACTTTAACTTTCCAATAGTAGGTTTTTCCCGACTCAAGCACATTTCCATCATAAAGAACATTGAGCGATTCTTCAGAACTAATTTTTCCTGAATCCCAAATATTAGCCTTTCCCTCTTTTAATTTGCTTTCACTATCGGCAACCAAAACATGGTAGGCAGCCTGACGAAATCCTACTTTTTTTGAATTTATTTGCCAACTTAAAACCGGTGTTTTTTGCTCAAGAGCAAGAGGGTTATAACGACGATCTACCCTTAGTGAACTTAGCTCAAAATCAGCAGCGCTACTACAGCCCCATAAGCCAATTACAAACAAAAATAAAACTAATAACAGCTGCTTCCTCATGGTAAATATTTCATAAGTATTAAGTCATTCATTAATTCAATATCGGAGATCCTAAACGGAGGATCTACCCATAAGCGGATTAATTCACCTTCTTCCAATTCTGCTTCTACTATAGTGTTACCCGGGGCATGTAATTTAAACTGCACATCCTGATTATGCGGCCAGGCAGGAAAAAGCAATAAGCGATCACCATCACTTTGTAACAACATTTCCTGCAATCCAATCATACCGGAACCGCCCCAATTATGATCAGGCACCCAATCATATCCCGGTCCCCAAAAAGCAGGGAAACGGCGTCCTGAATCACGAAGTTTAAGGCTTGTATATTTTATTGCTTCTTCGGTCAATCCCAAGCGTGCCGCAAAAATATTGTCCTGTTTCCAGCTTTCGTGGCCTCTAAATGCCAGAGCATCTTCATCATACAAATAAGTGGAGCGAGCAAGTTCAAGTTTCGGCTTTCCCACACCAAACTTCCCCCAGGGAAAAACCGGATAAAGTTGAGGCAGCTCGGTATTATTAATTCTCTCCCACATCCACGCCGGGGCAATAGTTTGATGACCTTCAAATTCTCGATACTTCATTGGAGGCAAAGTAGATCTCATACTTTCAAAACGCAGACGTGATGAGTCACTAAGATACTTGTCCGGTAGATTCAGTAAAGCGTCAATGACAGATTCCAATGCAACAATGGTAGATACAGGATTGGTAGCCATTTTATAAGTTTCACAGGCTGTTCCCGGATAAATAATCAGCTGCCCTTCCCCACTTAATTCATTACTCCCTCTTTTACGTGCCAAATAACGATAATGCTCATCAAAAAAAATCAAACAGCTTTTTATAAGTGGTATATACTCACTAATATCTACCCCTTTGTATCGATATAACTCCAGAGCCATCCAGCAAAACTCAAGCGAAGTATCCCATTGATATTCAAGCCAAGCATTGTACTCAATACCCGGATCGAAATAATCAGGTCTATTCCATCCATACTCTGTTGGGTTGGGCAGCCCAAAATTTTCTATTTGTTCGGTAAAACTAGCTCCTCCATGGCCCCAATAAGCCTCGGTACGTATTTCAGCATTATTTAAAAGCTTCTTATAGAAGTCGAGTTGGGGTTTTAACATATCTAAGTCACCACTTTTAAACATTGGGTAATAAACCAGTCGCTGATTTTGAGCAGTAAAAGTTCCACCTCCCCAATTTCTAAAATCCGGAGTAAAGGGTCTTTCGCGAGATACAAATACAGGATCATATGTAAACAAGCCTCCATTAAATTTAGTAGGATAGCTTCCATAAGCATTACAGGCCAGCATATATCTGAACAACTGATAATTTCTTGCGCTTTGTCCGATAACATCAGGGAAATTTTCATTTGAAGGAGGAATAAAAATATAACTCCTTTCCCAGAAATTATGCCACCACTCTAATGCTTTAATTCGCTTCTTCTGCAAGGCCTCTTTAGTTTTTATCCCTTTTAATTCACTTTCCCAATCGGCAATATCGTGGGTTTGCTTCGTATGTAAAGCTATTTGTATATGATGACTCTTCATTGGCTTTGAACTTTGAAGCACCCAAGCCTTAAAAGCTGTGCCAAAGTAATCACCTTCCATTACCTCGCTTGCAAGCATATCATCTCCGAGCATTCGACCACCATAAATAAGGTTTGCAAGTGGATTAAACAATTGTTCTTTATATTCGTCGAGTCCTTGCTGCTTTACAGTTACATCAAACACATTTTCTCCGGAATTATGATGATAAAACAAAACCGTGTTTTCATCAAAGCGAATACTATCTTTTCGTGTATAAAGGTTTTTGGTAAGTTCCCATTTATAGGAAGTAGCAAAGCCTTCATTGCTTTTCAAAGGCAAATCCTTATACCGCCAATTTTCATATATTGCTCTTAGCTCAATAGGCTGTTTCGCCTTCAGTTCCAAATGGATTACGGGAGATTCTATTTCTGTCCATATTTTAATAAGAAGCAACTGATCTTCATTTTTTGCCTTTATTTCAATCCTTCCTTTATAAAGATTAAGTTCTTGGGAAAACTCAGCATTTTCAAAAGGATTTGGGCGGAACTGAAGCCGTATCCTACCTAATTTAGGCATCAAATTGTTTTCGTCAAAAGTTCCACTTCGAGCAATATAAAACAACAATTCGTCATTCTCTACCCAAACATTAAGTCCTATATCACCTCCTCCACAGGGCATGGACTCAGACGAGTTTGCACTTTGAGTATTCCAGCGTATATTATAATTATTAATAATCGATTTTATGTTCGTTGCTTGCATGGAGCTTCCAAAAAACAACAAACTAAAAAAGCATATTATTTTATATATATTTATCATCACTACTTTAAAGTAGTTATTTCGTATATGAAATAAACTTCAACCAGAGCGAACCTTTATATATACCTGAAGCATCAACAGCCTGAGAGGATGGTCCTAACAGATCAGTTGCATTAACTTTATTCCTAACAGCAGGAATTACATCTAAAAAGGAAATACCACTTTGGGGTAAAGTATAAAGCAACTTATCTCTTCCATCTCGGGGGGTGTAAACTCCCAAATACTTAGTACTATTATTGTTATTTACTAAAATCAACCCTTCTTCCGTTTTAAATTCAGCCCACTGCCAATTACGGAAATACCCCTTGAACTCAGGATAAATAAAAGTCTCACCCGGAATAGGATCATTATATTCATTACTATAAATCCCCAATATTGAACCATGTTCACGATTTTGCCATACACGATAAGGTCCATTAGCAAGGAACTCAATACTTTCCATTTTTGCTTCAGGATAATCAAAACAAATCCCCATTAACTCAACAACACCATCGTAGCGATAAGCATAATTCAACTGTATCTTTTCATCTGGATAAATTCGCCACTCAACATTTTTAAGTATGCCATGATACTTCATTTCAACAATTAAAGTATCAGAATCATAGTGCCAATTCATATCTTGCAAGGCAAAATTATCAGTTATTTCAGGATAAATTCGATCTACATTTTCAGCTAAGTTTTCTTCTATCCAACGGTCAAGCGAACGATCACCCCTTCGCGCGGCAATAAAGCGCGGTCCATTGTTAAAACTCATCATTTTGTTATTATGCAGCAGCTGAGTAATTAGGCCATTATGTTTATTAAAACTTAGTTCAAGTTTACCAACGTTAACCACTATTTTTTCAGAAAATTCTTGCACAGAAGCAGATGTATCAGCAGCTCCCGAATAATAATATCGAACAGGCCTGATATCGTATGACCAGGTCCATAACTCCTCACCTGAAGGGCTATATGCACTTACAAAAAGAGCGGAAGCTTCCTTCCAATCAGATGGTAAGGATATTTTCAATTTCCCCTTTTGATGTGGTTCTACATTAGGGGCGACAATTTGTCCACTTGCTAAAGTCCTCACTGTTCTATCTTCGGAAAAAGCATCCGGAAAGCTAAGCAAGGAGTATGAAAAACTACAATCTTTCAAATTTGTAAAATCATAACGATTTTCAATATCTAATACTCCTGAAAAATCAACAGGCAAAATTTCCGGTCGCAACTGAACCGGTGACCAAACTTCTTTAATTGTATAATAACTGCCTTCTTTTTCACGATGAGGGCCTACTATTCCGTCGGCACCATGGTTTCCATCATTATCTATTCTTCCATTTTGGTCGGTTCTCACCACTCCTTCGTCAGCAAAAACCCACAGGAAGCCTCCAACACAATTTGGGTGATTATACATCATTTCCCAATAATCGTACAATCCTGCTCCATGTCCCCCATCATATAAGCCATGTAGAAACTCCGTAGTCATATACAGATGTTCGCCTCTTAAATATTCCTGAACCTGTCCGTAGGACCGATAATGCATTGTCTCCACTCCATTAAAATGCTGCTGAGGGTGTATAACGGGTCTATTTTGCGGATCCCATTTAGCAAATTCATTATCCAGTTCAACATTCCACCCTCCTTCATTTCCGTTGGCCCAAAACAAAATACTTGGATGATTAACATCTCGAGTCACCATTTCTTTTACAAGTTTTCGCCCCAGCCCGGTATCGTAGCGACCGTGCCATCCGGCTAACTCGTTAATAACATACAGTCCGAGTTCATCACAGGCATTTAAAAAATCTTTATCAGGAGGATAATGGGATGTTCTTACAGCATTCATATTCATATCCTTCATCATACGAACATCATTGTAATCGAGGTCTTTATTAACTGTTCTACCTGTTTCGGGCCAAAAAGCATGTCGGTTAACACCACGCAATTTCACCAAATTGCCATTAACATAAAGTCCGTCCTTTTCTCTTATTTCGAAAGTTCGAAAACCAAATTTCTCATTTGTTTGATGCAAGACCTTGCCATTTTGAAGCAAACTAAAGCGAACTTGATAAAGATTAGGAGTTTCAGCATTCCACAAAGAAACGTTATCGAATTTCCCTTGAACTTCTAACTTATCACTGCCCGGCCTCAAAGACACTAATAGTGTTTCACCTATGGGTTTCCCGTTATTATCAAACAACTCAGCTTGTAGCTCATAGGCTTCTTTTTGTCCTTCCGAAAGAAAAATATGGGCACAAAAGCTACCATCGGCACGTGCATCTATAGCACTTCTTTTAATAAACAATGGAGGATGAATCTCAAGATAAACCGGACGGAAAATACCTCCAAAATTCCAATAATCAGCACGCCTTTCAGCCAAGTTTACGCTGGGATTATCCGACTCTTTCTTAACCAATACATCAAGTTTGTTTTCTTTACCAAATTTCAGGTAATTACTTATATCATAACTAAAGCGATAAAAGGCTCCTTGATGAGTTGGACCGGCAGTTTTTCCATTAATTCGAACTTCAGCGTCAGTCATTACTCCTTCAAAAACAATCACAATTCTCTGCCCTTGCCAAGCTGTCGGTACATCAAACTTAAGTCTATATTTTCCTTCTTCAGTAGGAATAAGTGGATCACTAATTTTTCCATAGAAATTTACTCCATAGTTATAGTTTCCAAAGCCTTCCTGCTCCCAACACGACGGGACATTGATGGTGGTCCACTCTCCACTTCCTCTTCCTTCGCTACAATAAAACTCCCACTCAACAGTATTATCACTTCCTGTTCCGGATAAATAGACTCTTTGTGTTTCAACGGCGTGAAGGGTGTCAACAAAGGTTATCCACAGCCCAAAAGCCATTACAAATATAAATACTGTTTTTTTTGTCATTGCCAAAATTTTATTTTTAATATATAAATCAAGAGTGTCATCTACAATTCACTATAAGTTCAGATTCTTCAAGTCCTTCACTACGAGCCTTCAGCCGAAGTTCTCCGCTACGGCCGTCATTTTGCAAAATTGCCAAACACAAACCATTAAAGGCCTTACGGTAAGGGGCTTTAAAGGACTCAAGACTTGCCTGATAGCCATTATCAACTCCTGCCAGAAAGCCGGTGCCACTTACTTCAAAGTGCACCAAATTATCAGCATTAGGTATAACAACGCCATTAGCATCGGTAATTTTAACGGTAACAAATGACAAATCTTCCCCATCAGCATTAATCACATTACGGTCGGCAAGCAACTCAAGGCGCATAGGATCTCCGGCAGTGTGCACTTCACGAACCAATACATCAACTCCATTTTTTCGAGAAACGGCTTTTAAAGTTCCCGGCTCAAAAGGAATACGCCACATAACATGGAAATCCACATTGTTTTTTTGTTTTCTTCCAAGTGAGTATCCATTTAAATAAAGCTCCACCTCATCGGCTTCTGAAAAATATGCCCAAACATCAACTTGCTCCCCTTCTTCCCAGTTCCAGTGAGGGAATAGGTGCAATACAGGATTATTTTGCCATTCACTTTTGTATAAATAATAACTATCTTTTGGGAAGCCTGCTAAATCAACCACTCCAAAATAAGAGCTCCGTGCAGGATAAGGATAAGGCGTTGGCTCACCTAAATAATCAAAACCTGTCCATAAAAACATCCCCGAAACATAATCATGTTTTTTAATCATTCTCCAGTTGTTGGCATGAGTAGTTCCCCAATAAGCATATACATGATCGTAGGCCGATACTGTATAGTCATCATTGGCATCTAACAATGGAGCTCCATGAAATTCAGGCCATACACGAATACTATCGGATGGCATATTATAACAGCCTCTGCTTGCCAAAGCCGACACATTTTCACTTGCAATTATATTTTGACCGGGGAATATGTGCATCAGTGAGTCATAAACCTCATGTTTATAATTAAAGCCCAAGACATCCAAAACTCGACTTTTTGCTATAAAATTAAGTTCTAATTGGTTCTCTGTAAGGGCACAGGTAACAGGACGGGTATCATCCATTTCTTTTACAATGCGAACCAGCTTAGGAGTAATATACAAACCACTTGAATCAAATTGTTCCCGAATTTCGTTACCTATACTGTACATAATTACTGATGGATGATTTCGTGTTCTCCTTACCATATCTCTTAAATCACGCTCATACCAATTATGGAAATACAAATGATAATCGTATTTCATTTTAGCCAAAGCCCAAGCGTCAAATGCCTCATCCATAACAAGGAAGCCCATCTCATCACAGAGTTCATAAAACTCAGGAGCAAATGGGTTATGCGCTGCACGAATGGCATTTACTCCCATTGCTTTCATAATCTCAAGTTGGCGTTCATTGGCCCGGCGATTATAAGCTGCTCCAAGAGCACCCAAATCATGATGTAAACAGACTCCTTGAATTTTTAAGGCTTCACCATTTAAAAAGAAGCCTCTTTCACTATCAAACTCAAAGAATCTTATCCCTAATGGAGTTTCATAAGAATCAAGCAAATCACCTTCACTATAAACCCTGCTAACAATTTGATACATATTAGGATAGTCAGGTGACCAAAGTTGAGGTTTTATTACCTTCATTTGCTGCTCAATTAAAGTTTCGCCACTTGAGACTCCACATTGCGTTTTAGCATGTGCAACACGCTTTTTGCCGTAATATATATTACTGACAATTTCTAAATCTGAATTACTTCCGCTGAAATTTTCAATACGAATTTCCAAATTTACCAAGGCCTTATCGACACTAAGCTCAGGAGTTGTTACATAAGTACCCCAATGGCCGATTGCTATATTATTAACAGCTACAAGGCGAACTTTTCGATAAATTCCCGAACCGGTAAACCAACGAGAATTAGGTTGATCATGGTTATCCACCCTAAGCGCAACAACATTTTGTTCTCCTGTGGGATTCAAATACGGAGTAATATCATATTGAAAAGAAATATAACCAAAGGGTCTTTCTCCCAATAAATGGCCATTAATCCATACGCTTGAGTTTTGAAAGACTCCATCAAATTCGATCCGAACCCTTTTTTGTTTTAGAGCTTCAGTGCTAACAAAAGTCTTTCGGTACCATCCTATTCCTGCAGGTAAAGCACCACCTGCCGGAGTAGTACTATGTTCTTCGTTAAACTCACCTTCAATACTCCAATCGTGAGGTACATTTAACACTCGCCATTGGCTGTCATCATAATTAGGATTAGAGGCCAATGAATCATCTAATAAAGCAAAGTGCCAATTATTGTTTAGTGGAATAATTATGCGAACATTATCACTTGGTTTCGAACAAGACAATACTCCAACAATAAACATAGAGGCTATCAGGAATTTTGCCACATACCTTAGTTTCATACGAAAACACAATAAATTGCAATTTGAAATTCGATATAATTCTCTAATCAGTAAAATATTAAACCTTTGCAATCCCTTTAAACAGCACTATCTCAAATTTGTATTTTAATAACTCTCATTCCAGAGTCTTTCTAAATCTTCAAAGCTCTTTAATGCATTTGCCGGTAGATCATGAGCTTCTGATCCAAACACTTTCATTTGCACTTGCGTTTCCAAGACAAAGCCATTTTCATCCCAGGTTCCGTCAGACTTACGTAAAGATTTCATTTGAAAGTTTTCCTGCAAAAAATCATATAAGGCATTACGTTTAGAAATGCCGTAGTCATGCCCCTCATCAGCAAAATGTGCATTTTGCACCTTCGAAGCAGCATTATAAAATTCATATATGCGTTGTACAAAAGGGAATTCCATTTCAGGCACATGCTTAGTCCAATCATCTCCATCGGAAATAATCAATTGCGGTTTAGGAGCAAAGAAGGCACTAAATTCAGCATTGCTACTTCCTCCACCGCATAGGTGAATAGGTCGGCCACTTTCACAAGGACAACCACCTGCAAAATAAGATGAAAGCATTACTGCCGGAGCACTAAGGCTATAACGTTCATCCAAAGCAGAAAGAAACATTGTTTGACTTCCACCACCACTGGCACCGCTTATACCAACTCTATCTGGGTCAGCATACTCTAATGTTAAAAGATAATCAAGCACTCTAAAGCCATTAATAATCTGCATAGTCATTGCAAGACTGCTGCGATGTGTTGAAGGGTTAAACTGAAGAGCTGATTCTCCATAAGCAAAAAGGTCATAATTCATTACTATAGCACCCATTCGTGCCATTGTAGCACAACGAGCCTGTATATCCTTATTATAGCGGCCATCAGGAAAATGTCCATTGGGTGACACTATTACCGGCAATTTATTTTTAACACTTAAAGGTTTATATACAGAGCCAAATACATAAACTCCGGGCAAAGTTTCTAAAGCCACATTCTCAACTTGATAATCTTTATACTTACGTTTTTTGCTTACAATAGCAGCAGAAGAATTCCATTTGGGCAGTTCATCAATTCCAAGTGCTTCCCACAGGCAGGGTATCAAATCTTTTTTACGCTTTTCCCATTCTTCTACATTTCGGTATTGTTTTGCCAAATGTGCCAACAATTCCGCTCCTTCCGAAGGGGAGCGCTTATGGTAAGCATAAGGAACAATTTTATATCTGCCGTCTGTCTGAACCTCAAAGACGAGATCGAAAGGGCTGAGAATATTCCGTAAACTTTCCTCTGCATCAGGACGGAACCGCCAAAGGGCATAATCTAATTCCTTTCCTTCAATCAAATTTTCTGAAACAGAAATTTGAATTCCGTATTGTTTCTGAAAAGTTTCAAGCACTTTGCTAAGCGACATTCCATAATTCTCATCAGAAGTTTGTGCCTGCAAAGCATGTGTTTGTAGGCACAAAATCAAAAAAACAAATCCTAAAATTTTTCTCATTGCTAACTATTTTATATCCATTTTCCGGCGTTAATATCCAAAGTTTCAAATGAAGTTTGAAATAGCTTCAAGTTGTAATAGCTTTATTTATGCAAGTTACCTTTTTCTCTAAGTGTATCGTAATTATAAATTAAATTGGTCCAATCAACTTTCGTTTCAGGATCAATCCCATTAATAAATTTTTCAATATTTGTATATCCATCACCATTTAGGTCGCCATTTGCATCAGAAGGATCATTAGGATCCAATCCATATTTTAATTCCCACCAATCAGGCATTCCATCTAAATCACTATCAAGATATGGATCTCCTTTATACTCGGGATATCCTCCTACTTGTTTAATATCAGTTATTATGCCGAGCTTATAAGAGTCTGCAGGTAGCCGACGTTTGTTATATCCGGTATCTTCTGCTTCCAATCCATCTTCAACCTCAACAACTCCGGTTCTTATTTGCTTAATAATTCTTTCATCTACAGCATCTCTACATGGAATGGAAGCTCCGGCATAGTTCAACACCCATTCATAGGCCTCTTCTGCCGGCATAATACGTAAGTATGCCATTTCAAAAGGTTCTTTAGACCGAATTTTATAGAAATGTTTAACAGCTTCTTCATAAGTCATATTACTCAATTGAATTCCTCCCTTCCAATTATTTTCAGAAACATCTTTATTTCCTTCAACAATATTTCCATGCGCATAAACTCTTCCGAACAAAACAGAATCTATGCTGCCCGGTTCCGGTTTTGCAATACGGTATCGCAGCGGACTATCTTCGGGAGTTACCGGACCCGGTTTGTAATAATTATTAATAATATTCCACATAGATCGATAGTCACCACCATCAACAGTTCGATTCCACCAATTGTAGATTACATTATTAATATAGGCAAAATCTCCCCACATACCTACCGAGGGATTTCTTGATATATTATTAGCAAACAAATTTCTAATCATAGAACTGTTAAGTCCTCCAAAAGTGCTGCCAAAAGCATGATTATAGGTATCAAGCGTTTCAGCAATTATACTGTTTTGCACGGTAATATTTACTGTAGGAAGTTTCTGAGGAGGTCTTTGAGGATGTCTCTTTGGCTCGGGTGTCCACATATTACGATATAGAGAAAGAGTTTCGTCAAGTCCCCAGGAAGCCGACACATGGTCTAATATTATATTTCCTATGGCATCCCCACTAATTGCATCATCTCTGCGTAACACATCAGTTTCTCCTCTTCTAAAACGTAAATGTCGAATAATTACATCATGAGTAGCAATATCAACTGATTCACCTGCAATAACAACTCCATCACCAGGTGCTGTTTGTCCGGCAATAGTAATATAAGGAGCTCTAATTATTATAGGATCTTGTAATTGAACAATACCTGCAACATTAAATACGACAATACGTGCTCCGCCGGCTTCACAAGCTTCCCGAAAAGAACCCGGTCCATCATCGTTCAAATTGGTAACCACAAATACCTTCCCCCCTCTTCCCCCGGGAGTAAACATACCTCCACCTTCTGCTCCGGGGAAAGCAGGTATTTTAGCTTGTTTAAGTGCATTTGGAACACCTGCCCATGGAATATATGGCCTACCTTCCTTAATTTCCTTCTCTACCTCAGGCCATGCTAGTTCCCAAACTTTATCAGAACGAGCATTTACTTGTTTCATATAACTTTCACCTTTAGCACTCTCTTCCTTAGGAATTACCGGATATTGAGCTAAACTGCTTCTTACCAACAAGCAAGCAAAAAAACAAATCCAAAAACTCTTTGTCTTCATAAGCAATAATTTTAAAGGGCAACTCAAAGTATTTATTGAACTTATCCCCTTTTATTTCACATAAAGCTAATTTTTAAAAACTAAACTTGGGGTTAAAGGCGCAATAATCATAAAAATCTCATTTTCATGAAAACGATTTCACAAAGATTACTAAAAAGCAATATAAATCCAAAAACAGCTAAAAGCTGTAAGTTTGCCCTTTTTAGAAATATACACAAAGTTGTTAATATAAGAGTTATACATACACAGAAACCTTTAAATTGGTGGATCATAAACTAAAAGGCTCATTTTCTTCAGCTAATTTTTAGAAAAAGAATAAGCGTTTCAAATTTTATAATTTAAGATTAAGGATTATAAGCATAAAAATTTTATCTAAGCAAGAAAGGTCATAGCTTATCTCAATTATTTTACAAATCAAGTTTTTGTGCTTTTTTCATTTCTTTCCAGTCATAATATGTTAATTTTTCAGTTAACTTTTTACCTTTAAAAAAACAACTTGCTACATATCCTACAATAAAAAGTATTATATGGCTATATACTCCAACCATGTATGAGTGATGTTTATAATTAAAACGTCCCAAATCTAAGATAAGTCTTGGATTATTTTCACCCATAGGCATTGAAGATAGTAAAGCATAAGCAGTAAAAATGACACATGCTCCTATGCCAAAATAGAGTCCTTTAGTATTGGCTCTTTTGCTAAATATGCCTAATAAAAACATTCCGGCAATTCCTCCGGAGAAAATTGCATATAGTGTAAAGACAATAGCCAACACACCTTCACCTCCTGATCTAACATAATACAATGCTATTCCAATAGAGCCAAATCCTGACAATAAAATAAAGATTCTACTAAGGATTAACTGAGTAGTTTGACTTGCATTAGGTTTAAAGCGTAAAAAGTAATCTTCAAGGCAAACAGCTGAAATACTGTTAAGATCAGAATCGAGGGAGGAAATAGCAGCAGCTATTAAGGCAGATAAAATGAGTCCTACAACTCCTACCGGCAGCTCTGTCATAATAAAATAAGGAAACACTTCATCATTTTTAATTCCTTCCGGCAAAATTCCCGGAGAAATTTGATAATAAGAAAACAGGGCTGTTCCAATAAACATAAACAAGACCCAGACAGGCACACTCAACAACACTCCTATAAGCGAGGCTTTAAACGCTTCTTTATCAGTTTTAGCTGTTAGATAACGTTGAACAATAGTTTGGTCAGTTCCGTACTTTTGGATTGCATAAAACACCCCATTTAGTGCCATCACTATAAATGTCAGATTAACAAACTCAAAGTCATAAGGGCCAAAACCAATTTTATCATTATCCAATGCCATCCTCCATATTGTAGAAGGTCCTCCCTCCACAGAAAATAGTATAATAAGCAATGCTGTTATCCCCCCAACTATCAATAAAATACCTTGAATAACATCCAACCACATCACAGCCTCAATCCCTCCCAATATCGAAAGTAATAATACAGATATACCTACCAGCCATATAATAGTAACTATATCAACTTCAATAATCGGTGATAAAGCCATGGCTAATAAATAAAACACTGTGCCCATTTTTGTAAAATGGATTAAAACGAAAGCTATGGAGCTATACAAGCGGGCAAAAAAACCAAATCTATGTTCAAAATATTCAAAGGCACTAAGTCGGATCACCTTTCTGAATAAGGGCACTACAAATCCAATTATAAGAATCAGAACAACAGGTACCATCAAGCCTTGCACCAATCTGATCCAATTGGATGAAAATCCTTCTCCGGGGTAAGCAATAAAAGTAACGCTGCTGATTAGGGTTGCCATAATAGATATCCCTATTGCCCAAGCAGGTATTTTTCCTGAAGCTTTAAAAAAGCTATCAGTATTTTTTTGTTTACTTGCGAAATACACTCCCATTCCTACCGTAAGGATAATTGAGAGACAGATAATTATATAATCAACAATATGTATGGAGCCTAAACTCATAAGATATATGTAAAGGATTTAAAAAATAAAATTTTTAGGCCAAAGATAACTACCTGGTTTTGTAGTTATATTTAATCCTTCATATTCTTTAACTTTCATTTGGATGACCCCTACATCAATCTCTCTATATGGGAAAAGTTTTGAAATGCCAAGTTTCTTCAAAATCTCAGATGTTGTAGCACCTCCCTCAATGAGTAAATCATTTATTTGCACCTTTTGCATTACACGCGCAACTAATTCTGCATAATTTTTTTGGATCCGACTAGCTAGATTCTTTTCTTTGTTTTCCCCGTTATTGGTTGTAACTATAACTCTACCTGTTGCTTCCATAACTTCAACAACTTTATCAACCCACTTATTCATTTCACTTTGAGGAAAATCGGGATTACTATAAATAACATCAGGCATATAAACATATTTCAATCCTGCATCAGTAAGTTTTTCAACTACCTCTTGAGGTTTTGGATATGTACTTCCAAAAACAAATAGTGCTTTATCGCCAATATTAAAAGTACGTAATTCAGAATCGGCCGGTTTATCTTTATCATTTCCAATTATAGCATTAAAAAAGCCTGAGCCTCCGGCGGGAATTATCGTATTATCCAAACGCGAGGCCCATTTGTGCATTTCCTCTGTACTTGAAATATTGCCAAAAAACACACCTTCTTTTGGGAATTCTTCTTCTATATCAATGTTATGAATAAGCATATCATCAGTTTCGACTATTTCTTTAACAAGGCTTGATTTAACAGGATACTCAGGATCGTCGCCAAAAAAAGTTTCGCTAAGTGGGACATCATTAATATAATATACCCCATCATGTATTAATCTTCCGAAATAAGGATTACCTGCAATAACAAGTGCTCTTTTTTTATTCAAGGCCTCCATATGAGCATAAAGCTCTACCAGTATATTTCCTCTTAAAACTGAATCAATTTTTTTAAATATAAAGTCAGGATTTAAGGAAGAAAGTTGATTTACAATTTTTTTCACTTCGCGCTTTGCCTTCTCGCCACTCATAGACCTGGTATTCGTAGCAATTACAACAATATCGATATCACGAACTCCGTTAACATCAGTTTCTATTATTACATTTAAGCCATGCCGTAAGGCTACTCCTCCGATTTCGGCAGCTCCTGTAAAATCATCCGCAATAACCGCTATCATTTTTTTATTTTTCAATTATAATTAGCACTACAAAACCTTAAAGCATAATCCATTGCCAATACTAAAGCATCTTCACTAGCGAGACCTTTACCTGCGATCTCGAATGCTGTTCCATGATCAACAGAAGTCCTTATAATCGGAAGCCCTAAAGTTATATTAACACCTTTGACACTTTTCAATAAATCTTTTGTTTTGTCCCACTCAAAGCCAATTACTTTAAAAGGAATATGTCCTTGATCATGGTACATTGCTACACAACCGTCATAGCGTCCTCCATTTGCCAATACGAATAAAGAATCCGGCGGAATAGGTCCATCTACCATAACTCCTTCTTGTAAAAGTTTATTTATAGCAGGAATAATTTCTTCTTGTTCTTCTGTACCAAACAAACCGTTATCTCCGGCATGTGGATTCAGTCCTGCAACACCAATTCGTGGGTTTTTTACACCCATAGTTTTAAGGGCTGAATTTAGAAGTTGCACTACTTCAATAATTCGGTTTTTTTTAACCATATCCACAGCTTTCCGTAAACTCACATGAGTACTTACATGAATCACTTTTAAGTTTTCATCTGCCAAAAGCATTGCATACTTCTTAGTATTTGTGTAGTGCGCATATATTTCGGTGTGTCCTGAAAATAAGTGACCTGCAGCATTAATCGACGCTTTATTAATAGGGCCTGTTACAGTAGCATCAACTTTTCCATTCATTGCAAATTTAATTGCAGAAAGTATGCAACGAAAAGCTAAATCCCCACAAGCAGCATTTATCTCACCTAAAGGTAAATTTTTAATTCCACCTTCCAATTCATGTTCTACAACATCCATAGTTCCCCATTCAAAAACAGCTTCTTCGACCTGCTTAATCAAATTGAGTTTTAATTTTATGTCAATTAAATTCATGATATGAGCAAGCACCTCAGAATTACCCATTAAAATCGGCCTACATTTATTGTACACTTCTTTATTTGCAAAAGCTTTAATGGCAATTTCGGGTCCAATGCCTGCAGCATCTCCCATAGTAACAGCTAAAATTGGTTTGTGCAAATCACTCATATCACAATATCTTCATTTTTTTCAATTCAATTTTCATCTCTCGTAGATACTTTTTCTCTTCTTGTTCATCCATGGTATATAGTGGTGGTGCGACATAAGGATCACATAAACCTTTAAGTGATAATAATAATTTTAAGGCAGCCAAGGATTCAGCCAGTGATTTACCTTTTTGATACAACAGAGAAACTTTATCTGTTTGTTTCTGCAAACTTTCTGCTTTTCCCTTATTTCCAGTCTTCACAGCAGTAAACAATTCAACATACCACGAAGGAATCAAATTGCCGGCACTAGGGACTATCCCTTCTGCTCCTGCGCCAAGAGTTTTATATGATGAAGCTGCCCAACCACTCAGAAAAACAAAATCATTACGCTTTTTATACATCTCTATTATTTTCAAAACACGTTCTTCATCTTGTTCTGAATCTTTAATTCCAATAATGTTAGGATGTTGACTAAGAACATTTATAACCGAAATAGGGATACTGATTTTTGTTGTTGAGGGCATATTATACAACATTAATGGTAAGGGAAGCTTATCAGCAAGATCTTCAAAATATTTTATCAAACTACTGTCATTAAGCGAATAATAGGCAGGAGGCGTAGAAACCAACACATTTGCTCCAAGCTTGTAAAATCTTTCAGCATCTATTAAACTATCTTCAAAGCAATTATTTGAGATACCTGCATATAATAAAGTTCTATTGTTAATTGTAGCAGAAGCAGCTTTAACTATCTCTAAACGAGTCACTGACGGAAGTGAAGGCGCTTCTCCTGTAGTACCTAAAACAAAAGGTTTCGCACCTTCCGCTACAAGATGTTCAACAAGCTGAGCAACACTTTCTGTATCCGCATTACCTTCAGGATCTAAAGGACTAACCATTGGAACAATAACTCCTCCGTACTTTAACTTAAAACTCATATTTAAAAATAATTTATTCTATTTTATCATCACTATTTATAATAAAGATTTATAAATCAACAGGGCATCTTCAAAATTCACAAGTCTTGGATTATTTTTTAGCAGTCTTTGAACCTGCATCCCTTCTTTGGCAAGAATGGCAATATCGTCAGCCTGAATATTCATCGATTTTAAATTCGCTTCTATTCTACATGCTTTCAACAAACTCTCAATAAATTCCACTCCTTTATATGCTTTTTCAAAATCATTTAAATCCTCAACAACACCTAATGCTTCAGCAATTTTTGCATACAATTTAGGAACTTCAGGAATATTAAATCGCATCACAGAAGGAAGTAAAATTGCATTTGCCAAGCCATGCGGAATACCATATTTACTACCAAGCGGATATGATAGAGCATGAACTGCTGCAGTATTAACAGGTCCCAAGCACATACCTCCATACATACTTCCTAAGGAAAGATCAGAACGTGCATCCAAATCAGTACCGCAATTAACAGCACGCTCTAAGGCTCCTGCAATGAGCCTTATGCCTTCCAAAGCATATAAATCAATCACAGGATGTGAAAAACGATTAACAAAAGCCTCTATGCAATGAGTTAATGCATCTAAACCTGTTGCTCCGGTAACATCGGCCGGGACTCCAACAGTATATAAGGGGTCTATAAAAGATGCATCTGGTACTAAATACCTACTAATTATACCAACTTTTCCCCCTTTGTTAATATCATCAATTAGAATAGAATTTGGGGATACCTCGCTGCCTGTACCTGAAGTAGTAGGCACACAAGCTAACCATGTATTCCTACCCTTTAGTCTATTATTTCCTATAATTTCGTCCAAGCTTTGTTTACTATTAAGCAAAGCAGCAATAAGTTTTGCAACATCCATTACACTACCACCACCAATTCCAATTACCCCATTCGCATTAAAATCTTCAGCCGCTTGCAACAAACGATGAAAATCAGAAAAAGTAGGCTCATTATTAATGGAATAATCAAAATGTAGCTTAAATCCATCTTCCTCTAAAGGAGAAAGCAGCGATTGAACTTTACTAACTAAGGAAGGAATTGTTAAAACAAAAAGATTAAGCTTATCATATAAGCGACATTCATCAACCAACAAATTTGTACTTTCCTTTCCGAATACAAGTCGCAAAGGTAAATCCACAATTAATAAGCTCATTAAACTTCGTTTTTTGAATTACATTTAGATTAAAGAATGAAAAGCATGGTATTACCCGGATAAATGTAAACGTTTTCACGAGAATTTGCAAATTATTCTTAAAAAATAAAGAATTATTAAAAAGCAACTTATAAGTTAGCTTGATTTTCTAACAATCAATTCGGTATTAAGCATCATGGATATAGCACTTCTTCCGGGTTCATCAATGCGGTTTATCAATAATTCTGCAGCGCGTTTTCCAATTTCATAAGCTGGCTGGCGTACAGCCGTTAATGGTGGATTAAGTGAGCTTGACCAAGACATATCATCAAATCCTACAATTCCTATATCTTTTGGGATAGACAAACCTATTCTATGAATAGTTTCCAGGGCTCCTAAAGTTATCAAGTTGTTACCTGTAAACAGGGCGTCAGGACGATTCTTCTCACGCTCCAACAATTCGGCACTTAATTTAACACCACTTTCGTGGCTGGAATCACCGTATAAAATCAGGCTGTCATCAAAAGTGATTCCATTATTCTGAAGAGCCTTTTTATATCCTTCGGCTCTATATCTACTTGAAGGAATTTCGGGTTTTCCGGCAATATATGCTATACGCTTATAGCCCTTTTTAGCAAGATGATCAACAGCAAGATATGCTCCTTTAACATTATCGACCAACACAACATCAACATCAACAGTAGCAAGACCGCGATCAACACAAACTAATGGCAGACCACTTTTTACCAAGGAAATCACCTTATCATCATCCTCACGAACAGGAGCAACTACAAGTCCATCAACGGATTCAGACTGTAAAATATCAAGATACATTTTTTCTTTAGTCTCATCCTGTCCGAAATTACAAACTATTATTGCATAATTGTTATGATAGGCAACATCTTCAATACCCCTAAGTACATCAACATAAAAAGGATTTCGAATATCAGGAATCATTACCCCTATCAAATTACCGGAAAGACTTTTAGATCGAAGACGCTTAGCAACTCTATTTGGTTTATACTTGAGCTCTTTAATTGCCTTTAAAACCTTATCACGTGTTGCTTCATTAACATTCACACTTTTATTAACCACACGTGAAACGGTAACTACAGACACACCAGCCAGGCGTGCAACATCATTCATGCTTGCCATAAAACTATATTGTTTAATCCAATAATAATTTGCAAAAATATCAATAATAAGCAAACTTTTGTCATTAATTTTATAAAGATACAAAAAACAATGCAATCGTTTACATGCAAGAAATTTCTGTTTTGTAAATAAAAAAGCTGCCTCAATTTTCAAATTGAGGCAGCTTTTTTATTTATTATATTTTGAATCGCTTAATTAGAGTATTATTTCAGCATATGTCCTTTATCGAGGATAAGTTGCTCTGCTTCAATATTCCACAGGCCGTTATGTCTTTGACAAATTTCGTGCAGTTCTTTAAAGATAGGATTATTTTTTCCTTTTTCTTCAAAATCAGAAATTGGTGTTAGCGGCATACTGATATGGTTATAGATCAATTTTTTTCCTCCCGGTATATTGGGAAGGTTTAGTGTTGTATCAATAACTGCATCGAGTCCGCCTATATGAGTAACCAGACCCGCCGGATCTAATCCTTTGCTCATCATATCCAGTGCTTCTTTCATATCTTCCATATTTCCACCACTGGTTCCTACAATATGCGTTTGCTCATAATGCACTCTATAGAAGTTCAGTGAAGCTTTAAAGTCTGGATTTTCGGGTCCTGCAAAAAAGTTCAGGCAACCGTCCACTCCTAATATTTCATCTGCTTGTTCAATAAGTGCAGCAACAGGAGCAAATACAAACACATCGTCATATCCTTTTCCATCAGAAATTTTTATAAGTTCCTGTACCGGATCTTCTGTCTTTCCTGTATTAACATATTTCAGTTCAATTCCTTTAGTAGCTGCAAATTCGGGAGAAAACAATGATGCTGCTCTATCGAGTCTTGCCTGATCGATATCTGTTACAACAAATAATGATGGTTTTCTGTCTTCTCTATTAAGCACATAATTTATGGCAGCCAATCCCATGGGTCCAACTCCAGCCAATATCGCCATTTTACCTCCGTCAACAATTTCCATTTTATGTTCGTAAGAACCCGGTGTTGTATGATAATTTGCATGCATGGCACCAATCACACATGATAGAGGTTCGGCAAGTGAGGCGGGATAAAATCCTTCTCCCTTATAAGGCAAGAGACAACCTAATTCCATCACTTCGTTAGGAATAATCACATAAGTTGCATCTCCTCCTATATACTGATATGAATATCCAGGAGCACTAAGCATGCCAACGGGCCCGTCGGGGTAGTTAAGTGCCGGTTGAATAGAAAATTTATCACCTTCTTTAAATTTTGATTTCCATTTAGATCCTACTTCAATCAGCACTCCTGCAAACTCATGTCCTATAATTATAGGATTTTCAGCCACATCATCGGGAACGCGCTTATGATCAGCACCCTGAGTAACTGCTTTATATGACGACATGCAAATACTGTCGGATATAACCTTTGCAAGAATTTCGTTGTCTTTAATTTTTGGCAAATCAAATTCTTCAAGTCTAAGGTCGCCTTTGCCATATAAGCGTACTGCTTTTGTTTTCATCATATTCAAATTAAAATTGTTATAATAATGTGTTTTTTGTTTATTTCAACATTACTTGCCCACCTGTTACGGGAAGGGCCTGCCCTGTTTCATAATCCTGATCTATAAGATAAAGAACAGCTTTAAGTACGTCATTAACTGTACATCCTCTTTGTATTGGGGTTTGATTCAAATAATGTTGTTTTACATCATCAAGATTTTGAGCACCGGGTACTTTTCCTGCATTCAAATATTGAACAAACAGGCCATTTTTGGGATCACTCCAAAGTGGGCCGTCATAAAAATTACCCGGACAGATGCTATTAACTTTTATTCTGTAGGGTGCCAATTCAAGGGCGAAGGACTGAGTTAGTCCAATTCCTCCAAACTTCCCTCCTGCATAAGCAAAATTCTTTTTACTTCCGGTAAGTCCGCTTTTACTATTTATCTGAATTATATCGGCATAATATTCTTTACTATAAGCGGTCTGTAATTTCATAACTTTAGAAACAGCCTTGGTACAATAGAAATAAGCATTATAATTTATTTTGGTAACTAAGTCAAAAGTATCTGTAGCCATTTCATCAAGGCTTCCTGCCCTAAGTATTCCGGCGTTACTTATTAGCACATCCACAGCACCAAAATTTATAATACTTTGTTTCACAAGTTGCTCAATCTGGCTTATATCCGACACATCGGTTTTTACAAATATTGCTTTATTAGCTCCTTTTATGGAGTTAAAATCATTTGCTGTTTCGCGGCCTTTTTCCTCATTAAGGTCGGCAATTACAATATTTGCTCCTTCTCTTTTTAGCTCTCTGCCTATTCCTTCGCCAAAGCCCTGAGCTGCTCCTGTAATTATAATTGTACGGTTTTCAACACGTCCTTTTAATTGTTTTGCAGCCACACTTCTTCTATAGTTTTCAACTTCCCACTGATCAATAAAGCCAATTTGGTCATCAGTCATAAAATGTTGTCCTCCAAAAGATTCTGTAAGCCATGATATCTTGAGCATATCTTCAAAGACGTCTAATACAATTTCTGCTCTTTCACTATTCTCATCTATTGCAAGTAGTCCAAGATCCTTTATCATAACTACTTTTGGAGGATAACCGTTGTTAACCACAAATTTTTGATGCTCTTCCTTAAATTGTTTAATGACAGATTCAGAGCTTTGAATTTTATCAAGATATAAGTATTCTGATTTACAATAAACTATAATATCAGGGGTGAATGGTTTTTGTATTTTTTTGAAGGACTCAGGCGAATCAGAAAAATGTCGGATTAAATCATTATTTCTTATTTTTACAACTTTCAAGTCATCTTCGCTCACTATCATCCTAATAGCAGGAACAATTTCTGTAACGATATCGGCTATGGGTATTTCTTTTTCAGGAATGGGATCTTTCACCTCTTTATAGATTGATGATAGGATTCTGTCATAAATTTCTTTTATCTCATCAACATCATCAGAGGCAACAAAAACACCATGATTTTGAAGTAAAATTATTTTAGGATCGAAACCATTAAAAGCCCTGAAGCTATTGATCTGCTTTTGGACTTCTTTAAACAAGGTATATCCGGGATCAATATAAGGAATATAGACAGCTTCAGCACCAAAAATTTTCTCTGTAATTTCCTGAGCTTTATTAGCGCACATAAGTCCATTTACAGCTGTTGGATGTAAATGAACAACATAACTATAATTGATAGCATCATGCAAGGAAGTTTCAACCGAGGGACGTTTATCCGGTGTTAAATTAGCAGCTGCGAGATCTTGTTTTACTTGACTTTCACGTTCTACAATGTTTTCACTATATTTTTTCAAGCCAATTTCCCTAAGCTTAACTCTATCAAGCATAGCGAAGCCTTCTTCTGTAATATCAGAAAGAGGATATCCACTAGCTTTAACCCACAATTGTTCTTCAGTTTTAAAAGAAGTATTACCACCTCCGGCTATTACAAACTCCTTACGTTTACCATAATATTGGGATATTTCGGCCAGTATTTTTAATTCCTTATTCATATTTAACTAATTTCAATTAAGATACGTCCTAATTTTTCCATTTCTTCACGCTGTTCTATTTTTGCATTTCCCTGTTCATCAAGGTATCCTTGCTTTCCTTTAGCGATAAGATATTGATGAGCTGCAATTACTGCTGCTCCTTTAAGATTTATTTCATTTATTTTGTCAGATAAAGGGGTGTTATTCCTTGCCGACAGGCTGATAGGTTCCATAACAGGACTATTGTGTTCACTTCCCATGCTTATTATAAAACCTTCATCGTAGAAAAAACCTGCATATTCTTCCAAAACAGATAGGCTGTTACGTGTTGTAATAAATTCCACAGAAAATATGCCTCGTTCTTTCAATTTAGCCGCGACAAGGGCTTTATCATTTTCAAAATCGGTAAATTTTCCATTTGCATCATCAGCAAGAAAAGGATAGGTTGGTATTCCGCCGGCATTAATAATGATCCGGCGTACAGTTTCCATTTCAAGAAAAGCCTTCGGATCTTCAGCAACAAAAGCTTTGCCACCGGCTTTTAAAAGATTGCCTCTGATTTCATTTTCAAGAGCTGCCCAATTATCCGCATCCGATTTGGGAGCATTTCCTCCAAACAGTTTTTTATAAAATGAAATTTGTTCTTCTTCTGTTTTAAAGTATTCAGCTGCTTTTAGGCGTAATGCTTTTGCCAAATGTCGTTCACGCACACTACCATGGGTCATTTCCTTCTCAATAACATTAAACGACAAAGAAAAAGGAGCTTCTATCTTTTTCAGTATATCATTCAATTTATGACACATAGCTTCAACATGGCTGTTTGATTCAGCTTTTACATTATTTAATTTCTCAAGCCATGGGCTTTTAAGTTGGAATGGATATCCAAGTCCTTTACCACTAAGATATGTTCTACCGGGATTGTTGGGGTCATTGACGCGTATTCCTTGCTTTTGATCCTCTTTGTTTAGGCTTATAAATTCAATATTAAATAGAGGAAATAATCCACGTAATTCACATTCTTTAGCCCACTCTTCATAGCCATCGGCAGTATAAAAATCATTTATTCCAAGCACTTTTACATTTTCCTCAACTGCCATATCTAAGGCCTGTGAAATACTATCGAAGGCACTAAAAGAATATGGAGTATGTAAATGTGCATTCACTTTAATTTTTGCATCCTTATCGAAATTTTTATTTTCTTTCAATAAGTCTTCAATCTTGTCCGGATATTTTGAATAATAGCTCATTATTTTCAAATTTTAATAAAACCAGAATTTTATACTAAATCCCCATTTTTCCTCTGCGGATTTGTTCTGCATCAGTAAAATTTGTTGTGCTGACATGTCCTTTTAGTGGCACAATTTTCTCATGTACGGCATCTATAAACCATTCGGCTTGCGGAAAGAAATAATCTTCCAACTCATAAGCAGGAGTAATCCAATTTCGTGAGCCAACAACTACAGGCGGTGCGTCGAGATAATCAAAAGCCAGCTCAGTAATATTACGTGCAAGGTCATTTAAAAAGGATCCTCTACTACTGGCATCTCCTGAAATAATAATGCGTCCGGTTTTTTTCACCGATTCAATTACTTTTTCATAATTAAATGGAACCAATGAACGAGCATCAATAATTTCTGCCGACATATTATATTTTTCTTCCAATATTTCTGCTGCCTCCAGTGCTCTATATAAGGTAGCACCAATAGTTAAAATACTCAGATCTTTTCCTTCCCTTTTTATATCCGGTTCACCCAAAGGAAGCTCATAATAATCTTCAGGTACTCCACCTTTATGGAATTGTTCTCCCACATCATATATACGTTGACTTTCAAAGAAAACAACCGGATCTGTTCCTTGAAGTGCGCTATTCATCAAGCCTTTTGCATCGTAAGGAGTAGCCGGAAACACAACTTTGAGTCCGGGAATATGTGCAACCAACGAGGTCCAATCCTGGCTATGCTGAGCACCATATTTTGAACCTACCGATACTCTAAGTACAACGGGCATTTTCAGCACATTTCCACTCATAGCCTGCCATTTTGGTAGTTGATTAAATACTTCATCCCCACTTCTTCCAAGGAAATCGCAATACATAATTTCAGGAATCACCCTTCCTCCGCACATTGCATATCCTATGGCGGTACCTACAATTGCAGCTTCTGCTATAGGCGAATTAAACAAGCGATGATAGGGTAATGCTTCGGTAAGTCCCCTATAAACTGCAAAAGCTCCTCCCCAGTCGCGATTTTCTTCTCCATAAGCTATTAATGAAGGATCTTTATAGAAACGATCAATTATAGCTTCAAATATTCCATCACGCAACTGATATTGTCTCATTTTGGAAAAAGCTTTGCCATTCTCATCAAAAGCAAAACGCTCTTTTTTACTGATCTGTTTAATTCTGGGGTTTTCTGTCAGAGGATGATTAACTTCAGGTTCACCGGGTAACATGGCATCTTTTGATTCTTCAGAAAACATCATATCACCAATAAGTTCAGGATGTTTTTCTAAATCCATATATGGTGACACTTCAGGATCTATTGCCAATTTGAACATTTCAAAAATCACGTCCTTAATATCTTCCGAAATATTAAGGAGGTCTTTTTCTTTTAACAGTCCTGCCTCAACGAGTTGATTGCCATAATCAATAATACTATCATGCGATTCCCAGGCTTCAATTTCTTCCTTACTACGATATGAAGAAGCATCTGATGGTGAATGACCTGAATATCGATAAGTCAAAACCTCCAATAGCACCGGTCCCTTTTTATCTTCAATAATTTTTCTTTTTCTTTTGTAGGCATCTATCACAGCGAGCGGATTATATCCATCCACTCTTTCGGCATGCATTTGATCTTCATTCACACCGGCACCGATACGTGCAGCCATGCCATAGCCCATTGTTTCACCCGAAGTTTGTCCGCCCATACCATATTGATTATTCATGATATTAAAAATTACAGGCAGTCCTCCCTTCATATCATCTTCCCACAAATTATAATATTGATCCATTGCCGAAAAGGTAATACCTTCCCAAACAGGGCCACAAGCCATAGAAGCATCACCAATATTAGCCACTACAAGTCCCGGTTTACGATTCACCTTTTTAAAGAGTGCAGCTCCAACAGCAATATCGCCACTTCCTCCCACAATAGCGTTATTGGGATATACACCAAAAGGAGTAAAAAATGCATGCATACTTCCGCCTAGTCCTTTATTGAAACCTGTTTTTCGTGCAAATATTTCAGCCAAGGTTCCATAAATCAAAAAGCGGCGGCCAATATCTTTAATATTGCCTTTAAAATTCTTTTTTACAATATTTAAAATTTCACCGTCAAAAAAGGACTCCATAATATTTGCCAACTCTTTTTCAGAAAGCCGGTCAATTGCACTTAAGCCCTTAGCTAATATTTCGCCATGACTTCTGTGCGAGCCAAAAATAAAGTCCTCAACCGACAGGGTAAAAGCCATACCAACAGCAGCAGCTTCTTGTCCAATCGATAAGTGAGCAGGGCCGGGATGATCATATGAAACTCCCTTATATTCGCCGGTTGTCTTTATTAGGTTAAGCATATTTTCAAATTCACGAATCACAAGCATGTCGTGATAAATTCTTTTCAACTCATCAGCCGTAAAGTTTTCAAGTTCATCTTTCACCCTTTTATTATACTGATTAACAGGAATGGGTTTAAATTTTATTTCTCCGGCTTTTCTGGTTTTATCAGGATCAAGAAATAATTCTTTAGGCATATTTTTATAGTTTAATTAAAAAGCAAAAATGTTTTCTTTAAATATCTCAGATACAGTAGGGTGAGGAAATACAAGTTCCTCCATTTCTTTCAATGTAAGTTCATTTTCAATAGCCATAGCAGCACCGTAGATCATTTCACTGGAAGGATTGCCAAGCATATGTACGCCCAACACTTCTTCATATTTTTCTCCTATCAGCACTTTACACACACCATTAACACCTTCATTTTCTATAACGAATCTTCCTGCATAAGCCATTGGCATGCTAACGACTCTATATTTTATTTTTTTCTCTTTTGCGAGTTCTTCGCTTAATCCGACAGCTGAGAACTCGGGACTTGTATATACAACAGCAGGTATTCCTGAATATCTCATTACATCTTTTCTTCCTGTAAGCTGATTAACCACAACTTCAGCTTCTCTGCTTGCCGTATGAGCAAGCAAAGAAAAACCTGTTACATCACCTGCTGCAAACACATTAGGTATATTAGTTTTTAAATACTTATCAACCTTTATCCCTCCTTTATATAATTCTACACCAATATTTTCCAAACCTATACCCTTAACATTGGGTTGACGTCCGGTACTCAATAATATTTTTTCACCTTCAACGCTATGTACTTTGCCATCTTTTTCAAAGCTCACTTTATTCTTACTAATACCGGTTACCTTGGAAGATAGATGAAATTCAACACCATTTTTTTCTAAGATTTTTCGTAAGGCAACAGAAAGCTCTTTATCCATATCACCAAGGATTTCATCAAGCATTTCAATAACAGTAACCTTAGTACCAAGGCTGTTAAAAAATGAAGCAAATTCAGTTCCTATAACGCCTCCTCCAATAACCACCAGCGATTCGGGTAAATTTTTAAGCTCCAATATTTCACGATTGGTAAGGATTAAATCACCGGCCTCTTTTAATCCTTCAATAGCCGGAATAAATGTTTCTGAACCTGTACATATCAGCAGATTATCAACAATAAAGATCTTTCCATCAGCTTCAATTTCGACCCCCTTGCTACTACGGCTTTTAACACTTGCAAAAGCATTGATGACAGTAACATTATTATGCTTCATTTTCATTTTAACACCGCCAACAAGCTTTCTGACTACCTTGTTTTTTCTGGCCATAATAGCTGAAAAATCAAAAGTAACCTTTTCAGCTTCAACGCCATACTTTTTACCCTTCAGTGCATTTTCATAAAGTTTTGCACTATACAAAAGTGACTTTGTAGGGATGCAACCTTCATTTAAACATACACCACCAAGCTCTGCCCTTTCAAATAGCACAACCTTAAGTCCTTTTGCTCCGGCTCTTTCTGCTGCCACATATCCTGCCGGTCCGCCGCCTATAATTCCTAAATTATAATTCATTTTATTTCCTGCTTTTTAAATTTCTGAAAAAGAATATTCAGGATATCATCCCTTGTTATAGTTCAAATTCAAGGTTTTCAATTTCGATAGCCAACTGTTTGAGAAACCGCGTTGCTTCACCTCCATCAAGAGCACGATGATCATAGGTAAGGCTTAATCCAAGGTAAGGAACAAATCCATATACACCATCACCCAAATCTTTTGGACGCGGCACAATTGTATTCACCCCTAAGATTGCAACCTGCGGCAGATTTATAACAGGCGTAAACATTTCAACGCCATAGGCACCAAGGTTCGTAACAGTAAAAGAGGCTGCTTCTGAAGCAAGTAGTTCCGGGTCTATCGCCCCTTTGCGACTAGCATTTGCAATTTCTTTAAATTGGTTTGCCAAGCCTGTGATAGATAAGTCATCGGCATTTTTTACTACAGGAACCATCAGGCCTCTTTCTGTATCAACTGCTAATCCCAAATGAATTTTATTAAATATTTTCACACTATCTCCCATAAAATGTGCGTTAACCTGAGGGAACTGCTTCAGAGTTTTTATAGCAGCAAAACAGATCATGTCATTAAGGGTAATATTTGTGGGATAGCCTTCATCCATGGCAGCTTTAACCTTCTTTCGTAATTCCAATATCCTTCTGGCATCAGCTCCAAGATGATGAGTTAATTGGGCTGAGTTCTGAAGTGATTCGTACATTGCCTTAGCAATGATTTTCCTAATATTTGAAAGAGGTTTAAGCTCATAATCAAGTCCGTAAACAGGATTAACAGCCGATAAATCTTTAGAAGTAATCATTCCTGCAAGTCCGGTCCCTTCTTCAGCAGACAAGCTTTCTGCCTCCATCATTTTTCTTGCAAGTGGGGTAGCGCGTTCTGCCTTGGTAAGGGCGGCTTCAATATCACGTTCTATAATACGGCCATGAGGTCCTGAGCCTAAAAGGCCTCCTACAGGAATCCCCTTTCGTTCGGCAAGATTTTTTGCCCGAGGTGAGATTGAAGATTCATGTTCTAGGGAAATTTCCTTTGCAGGCTTGCTTTCAACTTCAGGCTCCGCTATCTCCTTTTCTTCTCCTTCTTCAACGCTCTGTTCATTTACACCATCCTCTTCAACTGCCTGTTTATCTATACTATTGGAGGCTTCTCCACCGGGTCTGAATTTTTCCGTTTCTTCACCTTCCTCACCTATAACACACACATTTGTTAAAACAGGTACTTCATCTCCTTCTTCAAAAAATGCTTCAAGTAAAACACCATCTACAGGAGATTCTTCTTCAAAAGATGCCTTATCGGTTTCATAAGCGAATAATAGATCGCCTTTTTTCACTTTATCACCTTTTTTTTTGTGAAATTCTGTAATTATACAGCTTTCGACAGATTGCCCCTGTTTGGGCATAATGATAACTGTTGCCATTATATATTTATTTTGGAAACAAAGGTAAAAATAATAACTTGTAATTACAAGTTATTATTTTTACTTTACATTTCCACACGCGGCCATCCATTTTCCCAATAAATTGGTAATATTTTAAGAAAACTTGCACCCTGTCTATTTAAATCATAGGCATGAAAAATGAGATAGTCTGTATTATCAACAGCGACGACGGCATTGTGTCCTACTCCTGCATGATTCTTTCCTCCTTCAATAACAATTGTTCCTCCCCCTTCGAGCATTGAATTGCCATCTTCATCGAAATATTCTCCATCAAGATTTTCAGATCGACCTACTACAATTTTATATGTACTATTTTCTCCTCTGCAACAAAAATCAAAAGAAACAAAGAGATAATAATAGTCATCTTTTTTAAAGATAAAAGGTGCTTCTATGGCATTTTCTTTCATTTTTCGAGTAGCGATCACTTTGAAATCGTCTATTTCTTGATCGGGTAGGAATCCTTCCTCATTAAGTCTTGCAAGCATAATTCCTCCCCAGAATGATCCAAAGTTTAAATAGGGTGTACCATCCTTATCGAGAATAAAATTCGGATCTATTGCATTCCAATTTGTTTTTCCCGGTATTGATCTGATCACTTCTCCATGATCGGTCCATTTATAATCAGGGCTTTCACTGTCAAGTGTTTTATTTGTTGCCAATCCTATGGCGGAGCTATTTTTCCCAAATGATGAAACTGAATAATAGAGATGATATTTTCCTTTATAAAAGGCAATATCCGGCGCCCATATATGTCCGCGAAAACCGGGTACAGACTCTAAGGCCCATTGTGGCGGCTCAGGGAACACCGGTTTTTCATATTTCCATGTAATCATATCCTCCGATGAAAAAACGCTTATTCCCCTACCGGTACAAAAAATATAAAAGCGTCCATTTTCATTTATCATCACAGGATCATGAACTCTTGTTGTATCTTTATGGCTTGTAATATCAGAAAAATATCCCCTATACTGCCTTCTCTGGGGGTTTTCTTCTTGTGCCATAGAATAGTAGGCAGCTATGAAAAAGCAAAATAAAACAAAAGAAGGTCTCATAACTTTTCAATATTTACGATTCAAACAAAAATAAATTTACTATTTTTGGATTAACTTTATCAACATTAGGTCAATAAAATCAGTTAAAATTCAAATAAGATGGATACAAAACTTAAAGTTAAAGTATTATTTGTTGCAACATTATTATTATTCTCTATATTTTATGTTCGGGCTACAGAAATAACGCAAAATGACAGTACTTCTATAGAATTAAGCTTTGAAGATAAAACTCTTATTGATATGTTTATGAGTAACATCAGACAGGGAGAGTTTGAATGGGCTATAGAAATTTATAATCAAATTGAATACCGTGAATTTCCTGATTTACAATTTGCCTATTTACGTGCCCTTGAGCGTACAGGCCGAAATGAAGGTATATATGAGAAGTATCAGGAGTTATCCAAGAAATTTCCTGATTTTGAACCTGCTTATGAGATAGCCTTATTTTATGAGGTACGTCAGGAATTTGATGCAATTGAAAAGAAATATCAGTATGAGATGGCAAAATATCGTAAAAATGAGAATGCCACTACTTATGCTTTATTAAGACGTGAGCTTCGTTATTTATCCGATGATTATCGAAAAGTTAAAGATAAGGTATTAGAGCTTCGTGAGATAAATCCCAGCGACAAAAGATATATCATCCTTTTAAGGAATATTTATATCCGTTTAAATGATAATGCAGAGGTACAAAAGCTTAATCTATTATTAGAAGAATAAATAACAAGATATTCATATCATTTATTTTAATCATTTTATTTCAAATATTTTTATCATGCAACGCAAATACTCATTGGTGGCATTCAACTTTTTACTGCTTTTACTTTATTTATTTTCAGCCTGTTCAGGTTCTGATACTGAAATATTGCCATTTGGCAGTAATGTTGAAGCCGACATTAAAACACTTTCATCCGATGAAATGGAAGGTCGTGCACCTGCTTCGCCCGGTGGTATAAAAGCCAAAGAATACATTGTATCAAGGTTTAAGGAGATAGGGCTTCAACCGGCCAATGGAGACACTTATTTTCAGGCTGTTCCTTTAGTTGAAATAACAGCTTCTAATTTTTCTCCTTTAAAGATCAGTGCATCCGACACAACTTTTTCATTCACTTATCTTGATGATATGGTTGTTGGAAGTTATAGGCCTGAGGAAAGTTTAGATCTCACCGACAGTGAACTTATATTTGTAGGCTACGGTATTGTTGCACCCGAATACGGCTGGAACGATTATGAAGGTTTAGATGTAAGGGGTAAAACTGTGTTGGTATTAGTAAACGACCCGGGTTTTGTTAGCGGTGATCCTAATCTATTTACCGGAAAAGCCATGACTTATTATGGTAGATGGACTTACAAATTTGAAGAAGCCGCTCGTCAGGGAGCAGCCGGTGCTTTAATCATTCATCAGACTGCGCCTGCCAGTTATGATTGGAATGTAGTACGCAATTCATGGTCGGGTACCCAATATGGTGTTTCTTCTTCCGACGATGACAAAAAGCTTAGAGCTGAAGGATGGATAAGAGAAGATATCGCCAAGCTTCTCTTTGAAGAAGCAGGCTACGATTTTGAAAGTATGCTCCTTAAAGCTGCCGAAAAAGAATTTAGCCCTTTAACGTTCAATATGAATGTTTCAGTATCCTTCGACAACCACATCAAACAATCGGAATGTCATAATATTATCGGTTTCATTGAAGGCAGTGAATACCCTGAAGAGAGTATAATTTATATGGCTCATTGGGATCATCTTGGAATGGTGGAGACCGATCATGGAGTTGATATTTATAATGGGGCCGTTGACAATGCAACCGGGGTCGCATCCATTATGTCCATCGCCGAACGTTTTATGAGTGAGGCAACAGTTCCGCGTCGTTCCATTGTTTTTATGGCTGTAACTGCCGAAGAGTCAGGACTATTGGGTTCGCAATATTATGCTGAGAATCCACTATTCTCTGTTGCCCAAACAGTTGCCGGCATTAATATCGATGCCCTTAATGTTTATGGTCCTACAGGTGATATTATTTCAATTGGTTATGGATACTCCGAACTTGAAGATTATCTTGAGCGTCATGCGGCATATCAAAACCGAATAGTCAAGCCCAATCCTAATCCTGAAGGGGGCTTTTTTTACCGCTCCGATCATTTTAATCTTGCGAAACTTGGTATTCCTATGATTTATGCCAACAGCGGTTCAGATTATATAGGAAAAAATCAGGCTTATGCTGCCAAGGTTGCACAGGATGAGGCTTCCCGTTATCATTCACCGAATGATGTTATTCACGATTTATGGAACTATAATGGTATTTATCAAGATTTATGGCTTTTCTACAATATAGGTAAGGAGCTTGCCAATAATGATGATTTTCCAAATTGGATGCCCGACAATGAATTTAGAGCTGCCAGGGATGCTTTGGCTCCTCACAGAAGAAACTGACAAAAAAGGATTTTTATATTATAATCAAATAAAAAATTAAAATATTTTATAATGTCAAAAAAAGTAATCGTTATTGGTGGTTCTGCAGCCGGACCAAAAGCTGCTGCACGAGCACGCCGCATGGATAATAATGCAGAAATTATCATGTTTCAGAAAGCTCCTGATCTTTCTATGGCTTCATGTGGTTATCCTTATTATGTTGGTGGTTTCTTCGATGACAGGAATCAGCTTTTATGTACTCCTGCCGGCGTTATAAGAGACCCAAAATTTTATTGGAATGCTAAGGGAATAATAGCAAAAGTTAGCACTGAAGTTACCCGTATCGACCGAAAAAACAAAATAATTGAATTTACAGATTTAACAAACGGCGAAAGCGGCACACAGGAGTATGACAAGCTTATTATTGCTACCGGTGCCATTCCTAACAAGCCTCCCATTCCGGGTATCGATCTTGAAGGGATTACCACTTTACAATCTATGCAGGATGCTGATTTTTTAAGGAAGATAAGGGATGAAGGGCTTATTAAAAAGGCTGTTGTAATTGGTGGCGGACTGATAGGGATAGAGACTCTTGAGGCTCTCCATTTGGCAAATATCAATCTCACACTTGTTGAGCTTTTGCCTCAACTTCTAACTTTTTTAGATTGGGAGATGGCCAAATTAATTGAGAACTACCTTAAAACCAAAACCAATGTTATCACTAAGAATGGTGTTGCCGAGTTTATGGGCGATAATGGTCGCTTATGTGGAGTTAAACTAAGCAATGGCACACAAATACCTTGTGAGCTTGCAGTTATAGCCATAGGTGTTCGTCCAAATATTAAGCTTGCGCAGGAAGCCGGTCTTAAGATAGGTGAAATGGGTGGAATTTCAGTTAATGAATATATGCAAACCAGCGATCCTGATATTTATGCTGCGGGTGATTGTTGTGAAATCAACAATCTTTTAACAGCTAAAAAAGTTCTTGCACCTTTTGGTGACTTGGCAAATCTTCAGGGCCGTGTGGCAGGTGAGAATGTTATTTCAGATAATGTCGCAAGTTTTCCCGGCACTATACAGACCGGAATTTGCAAATTATTTGATTATGGAGTAGGAATTACAGGATTATCGGAAAGCAGGGCAAAAGAAGAGGGGATAGCTTATATGACAGTTGTAAATGCCAGTCCCGACAAGCCAAGTTTCATGAATGGAAAGTTACTGGTTACAAAGCTTGTAATTGATAAAAAGTCGGGGCAGTTATTGGGTGCTCAATGTCTTGGTCCGGGTGATGTAGGCAAACAGCTTGCAATATGGGCAACAGCAATAAAAGCAAAACAAACAGTCGAAGACATGGTAAATGCTGATCTTCCTTATGCACCACCTTTTTCACTTGCTATTGATCACAGTATAGCTACGGCACATATTATTCAAAATAAAATGCGTGGTTTTTATACAGGTATATCGGCCGTTGAGGTTAAGGAAAAAATCTCAAACAACGAAAAACTATTTATTTTAGATACAAGGGGTGCCGATGAATATGAAGTGACAAGATTGGGAATAGGAGAAATTCTCATTCCTATTGGTTTACTAAGGAACCGTCTGGATGAGTTACCAAAAGATAAAAACACCGAGATAATAACATTTTGCCAAATATCTCTTAGAGGCTATGAAGCAGCTGTAATGTTAAAAGCTATGGGATATAAAAATGTTAAACTTATGGAGGGTGGCATTTCAGCATGGCCTTTTGAAAAAGAAAAATAAAAGCTGAGGTTTTAATTTAAAATCCTCCTGGGCAGCATATTTATAAAGACAAAAATCGGAGGAAAATCTATTTTGGACAACCACGTAAGAACACTTCTACGTGGTTGTTCTGTTTTATTATATAATTTCGAGTATAGTTATACTTTTTGGTCCTAACAACAAAGTGCCAAGTCCTGATGATGTTTCTCCATTTAATATATTTGTCACCTGCAATACTTTACCTGTAGTTTGGCTAAAATGTGAGGATTCTACTCTTCGAGGAGAAGAAGGATGATTATTTATAATTACCAATAATTTTTTCTCATCGGATATTCTAAAATATGCATAAATATCCTCCACAGGTTCAAAGTGGATAGTTTTTCCTTTCATCAACTCCGGGTTATTTTGTCGCCAATTTAGTAAGGTTGTCATAAAGCGTATTGCATCACGCTGATGGTTATTTAAAGTTGATATATTAAAAGCGCTTTCTTTATCATTTGTCCATCCCCCGGGAAAATCGGATCTTATAAAACCTAAACCATGTTGTGCCATTCCTTCAAGCAGTACTTCCGACCCATAGAGGAAAGTTGGTATTCCTCTTGCCGTAAGCAAAAAACCAACATACATTTTAAAGATATCAATATCTTTTTCAGCAAGTGTAAATAGGCGTGTACTATTGTGGTTATCCCCCAAGAGTATCAACTGAGAAGTAGGGTCATCATAAACTCTGTCAGATGCCATAAATCTATAAATTTGCTTTAATACATCATTTGTTTTTTGATATTCAGCAAACACATCTTTCCATATATCATAGAAAGGTTGGTCAGTGACATGAGTAAATTCAAATTTATTATTATCTCCATTTTTCCAATAATTATTTAAAATAGGAGAACTAGTTTGTGGAGCGGCAATAATATTTAGATTTGGATATTCAAGTTTTACAGCCTGCGTAAGTTCTTCAAGCAATAGAGGATGCACAAGTTGAGTTTGTTCTATTTTAAATCCATCAGGCTGAGTTTTTTGAATCCACCACAGAACATTTTGTATCATATATCTCCTGAGTTCAGGATTTTGATAATTTAATGATGGTGTATCAAAGGAGTCCCATTTATGGGAATACTTAAGATAATCTTCTTTACTTGAATAAGGGTCAGCAAACACATAAGGGTTTTCCGACAAACCAAACAAATCATTCCTTTTTAAAATCCAATTTTGTGAAGGAGGATTTTGCGTTAATGAATGTTGATTACCAGCTTTATGAAGGACTTTTGTAAGAATAAACTTAATATTCCGATTGCGGTAATGTGCAACTAAATTTGTAAGCTCTTGTAAATCTCCTAATCGAGAATCGGTACGATAATGATCAGTAGGTGCAAAGCGCTCATAGGATAATACCAATTGATTAGATTCATAAACGGGGGTAAGTTCAATTGTTGTTATTCCAAGTTGTCGTAAATATGAAATAGAATTCAAAATACCCTCGAAATCCCCACCATGAATCCCTGCAGGATTCATTCTATCGGCTTGTTCAAATAGTCCATTAAAACTGTCATTAGAGGTATTTGCATTAACAAAACGATCAGGAAGGATCTGATATATCACATCAGCACCGGTAAGCGGCATAGGCTGAAAGCTTTGCTTACCACCTATAAGATGGAAATTTACGATGCGTGCCGGCTGATTCGGAGTGGTAACACGAATTGCAAAGGTAGAAGGCGTGGTATTTGGCGATATTTCTATTTCAACAAAAAGAAATGAGGGATTATCTCCCGCATACTGATTGATAATAGAAACTCCGGATTGGACAATATTGGCGGTTCCATTTGAAATTTGATTTCCTTGAATAATTAACAACAACTTATTGTTTTTCATTCCAACCCACCACTCCGAAGGCCAACATTTCAAACGGCTATATTGTCCTTGTCCGCTAATTGGAAGTGTAACACACTGCAGACAAACAAACAAAAATATCCATATAAAATTTCTTTTCATAGTTAATTGTATCTCATTTATTAATAAGTTATACAATTATAATGCAAATATATAATGAAATGTTTTTCAAATCAACGAATATATTATTTGTATTCAAAAAAAAAGGGTTGCTAAAAAGTGCAACCCCTTTTAATTTTATTATTCAATGTTATTGAACGATAGATCTGAAAGTGGCATCACCAAAGAATCTTGCAAATTCCATATCTGTAGAAGCATATTCTTTATACTTAGCATCCAGATCGGTAGCTCTACGAAGATTGTCAAACATCACATCAGAATCATTGGTACGTACTCCAACAATAGCTTTTAAATAATATTTCAGTGCTACTTCTTGCGTATTAGCATTTAAAGTAGAAAGTGCGGCATCATAATTACCTGCCAATATTTTGGCTAAAGCAGCATTACAACTTACACTGTTTCCGAAATAACGTACAGCTTCATCATACATACCTTTTTTAATTGCAACAACACCAAGATTATTATCAAGCTCACTACCAACTCCTGCAGCATTTCCAAAATACTCTTCGGCTTTTTCCATTTCACCATTACGAAGTGCTACAGCACCTAAGTTATTCATAACCTCCGGCTGATTGGCTTTTGTAGAATTAGCTCTTTCAAAAGCAACTGCTGCTTGATCCAAGTCACCTTTTTGATAAAAGGCATATCCAACATTATTGTGAGTTCTCCAATCGTTGGGGAATTGTTTGGCTGCTGCCTGATAAATAGCTAATTGTTCATCAACATTATTAGTTAATGTTCCTGCATATAATATTTCTTCAACATTTAATACAGAAGGATTAGCTGAAGCCAATTCAGAAATTTCTTCATCTGACTTTCCAATTTCCTCAACATTAACATTTAATTTTGAACGACGAAGTTGTGGGAGTATCTCTTCTGCCAATACTTCAAAAGTGCTGGCCATATTTTTAATTTCTCTCTCACGAACTTCAGGATCAGTGTGCATGGAAAGAACACGAAGGACTAAATCTTTATCCTGAATATTGCTATTTTCAACTAATTGTTTAAAGCCTTCCCAGTCTTCCGGAGTAGTCTTTAAATTAAAGAAATCTGCATCAGATACTTCGTCTATTTTTGCTCTTCTGAATTGATTGCTCAGATAATTTTGAGCGGAACTCTCACGCTGTGAAGCGAGACGGGTATTTAGATCGATAGGACCGTCGGGTGAAGCATATGAAGATATTTCAACACCTTTAAATTCCTTATTATCTGAATCACGAACTTCCGCAAGAAAATCATTGATAGCTTTAACTTCAGCTTTGTTTAATTCGGTATTGCGAATATTAGCTTGCTGAATTAAATAAAGGATCTCAGCTGATTTTGTAATGGGAATAATTCGCTGGAATTGATCCGCACCTACAGAACCCTGAATTCCACGAGCTTCTACCATTGATGAAGTAGAAATAACGCCTTCAGCAATTTTGTAAGGTTCAAATTCAAGCTCTTTGTTACCTTTTGTTGCGCGAATACGAACTACAAGGTCTGAAACACGCATACCTTCATTGTAAGTAACAGTGTTGTAGTAATTTACCTGACCGCCATTAGCACGTGAAATAACTTGGAAGTTACCTTCAGCGCGATCACCCTGCACCGAATAGGAAGGATATTCTGTTTCTCCTCCTTCATATACTAATACCGGTGTGGCTTCCAGAGTTGCTTTACGATCAAAATAGCCTGCTGGAATTTGTACACGGACATTAATATCCACTTTTCCTCCGTGAGTTTCTAAAACTTCGGGAGTTACAGTGTAATTAACATCCTCTGCATTTTTTTTCATTTTTTCGAGGCTGGAGCATCCGGCAAAGGCAATAACTGTCAACGCCAGAGTAGCAAAAAAAATAATTCTTGTTCTTTTCATAATGCTAGCTTAATTATTTGTTCTTGAACTAATTCTAAAACTTACACACAAATATAATAATGTTTTTAAAAAATTAAAGAATATACCGTTAATAATTACAAATATAACTAATAATTGAACTTATATAAATCTTTTTGTTCTTTTTAAGCGCTAAGACCTCATATTTACCAGCTATATCAATAGTTTGTTTCACTTTTTTGGCAGTTTCCACGTTTCCTTCATATTATACAAGGCGAAAGCCCATTTATCGCCCGCTTCTTCAATTTGCATCGAAAGGGGTTTTCCGGCTCCATGACCTGCAAGGGTTTCAATTCTTATCAACACAGGGTTTTCTCCTTTATATTTTTCTTGTAGGCAAGCTATATATTTAAATGAATGAGCCGGCACCACTCTGTCGTCATGATCAGCAGTGGTAACAAGGGTAGCAGGAAAGACATCACTCTCTTTAATATTATGAAGGGGTGAATATGATAAAAGATAATTAAACATATCTTCACTATCATCGCTACGGCCATAATCACCTGCCCATGCCCATCCAATAGTGAAGTTGTGATATCGCAACATATCCATAACACCAACTGCAGGAAGTGCAACCTTAAAAAGCTCAGGACGTTGGTTTGCTACTGCACCAACCAAAAGGCCTCCATTGCTACCTCCCATGATGGCCAATTTATCATTATTTGTATATTGTTTATCAATCAGAAATTCTGCAGCTAAGATAAAGTCATCAAATACACGTTGTTTATTAAAGCGTGTTCCTCCTCTATACCATCCTTCACCATATTCTCCACCTCCTCTAATGTGAGCACAAACATAAACTCCACCATTTTCGAGCCATGGAATCAGTCTCGGATCAAAACCAAGGGAAGGAATTATATTAAACCCACCATAACCATATAAAATAGTTGGATTGCTGCCATTTAATTCAAGCTTTGATTTATGCACAATAAAAAGAGGGATTTCTGCTCCATCTTCTGCATCAATAAAAACCTGATTTATTTCAAAGGCCTCACTATCGAAGTCAACTTCGGGAATGAACCATGCTGTTTGTTTACGATTTTTTAAATCAAATTTAAAAACACCTGAAGGCACTATGTATGATGCAAAATTATAATACAATATATCATCATCGGTATCAGCACGCAGTCCTGAAGCTGAACCTAATCCCGGAAGGGATATATCATATAAATACTCTCCTTTTTTTGAAAAAACCTTTAATACAGATTTAACATCTTCAATATAATGAGCAATTAAATAATTCTTTGATGCAACTACAGAACTAAGCACATTTTTGGTTTCAGAAAGTATTGTTTTCCAATTTTTTATAGATGGGTTTTTTGGATCAACGGTCATTAGCTGATATCGGGCAGCATCATAATTTGTTTTTACCAAAATCTTATCTTCTACTGTTGCCACATAGGAACTTTCAGTTTCAAAATCATTATCAGCTTCCAGCCATGATCCTTTATTACGATGATCTTTTATCATAAGGCTATTGCCTTGAGTAGAAATGCTTGAAAATAACAGGAGGAAGTGACTGTCGTCGTCCACTTGAAGTGAGAAATTCATATTTGCCTGATCCTGGTTTTGATAAATCAATACATCTTCATCCTGAGAAGTCCCTAAGCGATGATAATACACTTTTTGAAATTCATTGCTTGCCGATAACAGATCTTCAGATAATGGTTCATCATACCGGCTATAAAAGAAACCATCATTATCCCATGAAAGGTTTGAAAATTTCACCCACTCTAAATGATCATCAAGATCAGTAACATTATCAACTTCCCGAATATAGACATCTCTCCAGTCGGAACCTCCACTACTAATACCATAGGCAACATACTTGCCATCTTTAGAAACAGAAATGATTGCCAAGCTGCTTGTTCCATCATCTGAAAATAAATTTGGATCTATTAGTACTTTTTCAATATTGTCGTAAATATCCTTTACATATAGTATGGCATGATTTTGAAAGCCATCATGTCTATGATAAAATAGTTTGTCTCCCTTTCTTAACGGGGAACTTTCACTCGGATAAGACCAAAGTTGGGTGATTCTTTCTTTAATTGCGTCGCGGAAGGGGATATTGTCAAGATAAGAAAAGCAAACTTCATTTTGGGCATCAATCCATTCACGTGTATCGATAGAATTATTGTCTTCTAACCAACGATAAGGGTCAGCAACGCTATGACCAAAATAATCATCGATAGTATCATCTTTTTTTGTTTCAGGATATTTGATCACCTTGGAAGAGTTGTTTTTACAAGCATGAGAAATTAATACAATAAGTATAAAAGGAATAAAAAGACGAAATGTTTTCATAATTGATAGGATTAAAAAATTCTTCCTTTACGTTTAAGTATCAGTTCGGTAATTTTACCGGCAAACCACCCTAAAATCATACCCGTTGCAATTGTCAGCATCAAAAGCTCATGTAATTGAATTCCCGGTCTTATGCGGTGAAGTATTAAAGCCGGGATAACACCAATAAGAATACCTGCTACAGTAATCCGGGATAACCATAAGCCACGAGCAACAATTTTATGACTGTCATTCAGGTGATTAAGCGCTTTCTGAAGATCATTTTGAAATAATTTCACCTCAGGTGCATCATTTTTAACCCATTCGCCTGCAAAGTCAAGTTGCGAATTAATTTTTTCCAGCCATAAAGCACATTCTTTACAATCTTCCTTCTTTTGATCCAAGGCATACAACAAACGGGGTACTGTCTGGATATTATAAAAACGAAGAGCTTCACGTGGCACATTCTGAAAATTCAGACTTACACGTTCATACCATTGCGATTGTTTTGATTCTTGGCTGCTCACTTTACAATTTCCGGCTTTGCAAACTATATTTACTCTTTTCTCGGACTACGAGGGATCAGAACTTTTCTCGACAACTTCAATTTTCCGGATCTCGTATCTATATCAATCAGCTTAACCTCAACCTCTTCACCTTCTTTCAAAATATCTTCCGGCTTTTCAATACGTTTCCAGTCAATTTCAGAAATATGTAACAGGCCATCTTTTCCCGGAAGTATTTCTACAAAAGCTCCAAAAGGAACTATTGATTTTACTTTCCCTTTATAAACTTTTCCGAGTTCCGGTACTGCGACTATTGCATTGATTCTTTCAAGAGCCAAATTAATAGACTCCTTGTTATCGGCAGCAACATCTACAATTCCAAACATTCCTTCTTCAGTAATAGTAATAATACTATTTGTTGAAGCTTGAATTTCTTGGATAATTTTTCCACCCGGCCCAATAACAGCTCCTATAAGCTCCTTAGGTATCTTCAAAGTTTCAATACGTGGCGCATGTGGCTTATAATCTGACCTTGCCTCAGGAAGGGTATCCGTAATTTTTTCAAGAATATGTAATCTACCGACTCTGGCCTGCTCCAATGCTTTTTCTAGTATCTCATAAGAAAGTCCGTCAACTTTTATATCCATCTGTGCTGCAGTAATACCCTCACTTGTACCTGTAACCTTAAAATCCATATCTCCCAAATGGTCTTCATCACCAAGAATATCTGACAATATGGTGTATTGACCGGTTTTTGGATCGGAAATTAAGCCCATGGCAATACCTGAAACAGGACGTTTAATTTTAACACCGGCATCCATAAGGGCAAGTGTAGCTGCACAAACTGTTGCCATAGACGATGAACCATTAGACTCTAATATATCTGACATCACTCTTATAACATAAGGAATGTCTTCGGGCATCATTCTTTTTAATGCACGCATGGCAAGATTTCCATGACCAATTTCACGACGTCCTACTCCTCGGTATGGTCTAGCATCACCTGTTGAAAAAGGAGGGAAGTTATAATGCAAAAGAAAACGATCAACGCTTTTATTTAAAACATCATCAATAATTTTTTCATCTAACTTGGTACCTAAGGTCACTGTAGTAAGTGATTGTGTTTCACCACGTGTAAAAACAGATGATCCATGAGGGCCGGGCAAGCAATCGATTTCACACCATATTGGACGGATCTCATCCATTTTACGCCCATCGAGCCTGATATTGTCATCTAACATAAGTCGGCGAACAGCTTCCTTCTCTACATCATGATAATATTTTTTAATCAAATCAAGAGGTATCTCATCTTCTTCAACATCAGGATAATTAATTTCTATAAATTCATCAACAAGCTGTTTGAAAGCATTCAAGCGTTCATGCTTATTAGGATTAGCCTTTTTAGCAACTGCATAAACCTTGTCATAAGTATCTTTCCAGATTTTTTCACGAAGTTCTTCATCATTTTCATCATGTAAATATTCTCGAACTTCTTTTTTACCAAGCTTCTTCACTAATTCAATCTGAGCCTTACACTGCACTTTAATTGCTTCATGAGCAACTTTCATGGCCTCAAGCAAGTCAGCTTCCGATACCTCATCCATTTCGCCCTCTACCATCAAGATATTATCATAAGTTGCACCAACAATAATATCAAGATCTGCAGACTGAATTTGTGAAACAGTGGGATTAACAATAAGCTCACCATCAACTCTGCCAACACGAACTTCAGAGATAGGGCCATTAAAAGGAATGTCGGAAACTGCAAGTGCTGCAGAAGCTGCAAGACCTGCAAGAGCATCAGGCGAGTTTTCCTTATCAGCAGAAATCAATGCAATATTAACAAAAGTTTCAGCATGAAAATCATCAGGAAATAAGGGACGTAAAGCTCTGTCAACTATACGTGAAACTAATATTTCATAATCCGAAGGGCGTGATTCGCGCTTTTGAAAACCACCGGGGAAACGCCCAATAGCGGAAAATTTCTCTCTATATTCAACCGATAAAGGCATAAAGTCCGTACCGGGTTTAGCTTCTTCAGCAGCAACAACAGTAGCTAAAAGATAAGTATCGCCCATACGTACTACAACAGATCCATCGGCTTGTCTTGCCAGTTTACCTGTTTCTATAATAATCGATCTGCCATCGCCTAAATCGATAATTTGTTCAATTGATTTTAACATAACTTGAAAATAATATTTATGTTGTCAAAGATACTCAATATATGCAGACAATATAATGCCGGCAAGTAAAATAAAATACTTGTCCGGCAAAAATATTTTTTGAGTTAGTATATCTTTGACTTTTAAGTAAATGCGATTAAAAAAAGAGGCTATCTAAGAAAAATTTTTAATTTCAGATATAAAATAAGTGCATTATCGTGCAAACTAAATTTTTAAGTTCAAAAAATAACGCGCCTATTAATAGCTTAAGTTGTCAAAATTTCTTTTTTCAACTAGCTCTGAATTCAGCCTTTATATAAAGCAAAATTATTAAGCAGCTAATATAGCTGTTGCTGAAAAAACAAATTATGAAGCAAGAACTATATTTGGAAAGCTATCTCCGTAGTTTAAGTTCTTTAATCAACGATCTGTAGGCTTCAATGTCTTTTGCTTTTAAGTAGTCAAGCAAACGGCGACGTTTACCTACCATTTTCATTAAAGCATGCTCTGTACTAAAATCCTTTTTATTTAACTTCAAATGCTTGGTTAAATGTTCAATACGGTAAGTGAATAATGCAATCTGACTTTGGGGAGACCCTGAATCAGTTTCTGATTTACCATATTTTGAAAAGATTTCTTTTTTTACTTCTTGATTCAAATACATAATTATTCAGACTAATTTATTTTGAGCGGCAAAGTTATATCATTTTCAATAAAATCACAACAGCTATTGGAGTTTAATTTTTTTTAGTGAAAAAATTATGTCTATTACAGGTAAATTCTCACTATAATATTATGCAAATCATCATATTATTATATTTTTTCTGTATTGAGCCGGTGAAAAACCGGTAATCTGTTTAAAAATTCTTGAAAAATGATAACGATCAGCAAATCCGGTTTTCACTGCTACCTCATTTATTGGCGTATCAAAATGATGTAACATAACACAAGCTACATCAATTCTTTTCTTTTTCACAAAAAGTTGTGGTGTTAAACCAATTTCCTGCTTAAAGAATCGTATAAAGCTGTTTGTTGCCATATTTGCCTTAACTGCTAAAGCATCATTATTTAAATTATCATTTAAATTTTCTTCTACATAATTTAATACTGATAAAATTCGTTTATCGCTTGAAATTAATGACTTGCTATTTTCAAATATTTTTGACAATAATTCATTTATAAATGAATGAATTATGACATTTATTGAAAAATTGAAATTTGAATTTGCCTGAGTATGTTCTAAATGTTCTTTAATAGCATTAATTTTATCCAACAAATTATTATCTATATCTATTTCAAATATTTCAGGGATAATATTGTCATAAGGAAAACCAATATTGAAATGAATAAACAGATGAGAAATATAATCATTAACTTCATTTTCATTTATTCTGCCACCCTTTAAAACATATCCTTTATCAGGAATAATATTATTGTCAATTCTTGTGGCGTATGAGGTGTTTGGCGTAATAACAATAATCTTATCAGCTGTTAGATTTAGCTCTTGGTTTTCATAAATTATTTTTGCACCTTCTTTGTCGTTGTGGTATATCCGCCAATATGGATATGACAGTTCATTAAACTCCCAATTTTTCAACCACCAGTATCTGCAACAGTGTATTTTCACACTGTAATTCGGAAATTTTTGTAAAATATCCGATGGATCGCCTTTGTCAGGAATTTTTGGAATAATTGATGCTGCCAAATCTCACAAATGTTAGAAACAGATACAAATCTATGTAAAATAAACATTTTTTTCAATACAAAAAAAATGCAATTTTGTAAGACAAAGATTAAAAAGTAAAAATTAAAATTATATAGCAATGGCAAATAGATTAATTGGGGCTTTACCCAAGGTTGGTATTCGTCCTGTAATTGATGGTCGTGAAAATGGAATTCGCGAATCTTTAGAAGAGCAGGTAATGGCTTTAGCCAAGGCTGCAGCCAATTTGATTGAATCCTCACTCCGTTTTCCCGGTGGTGAAAAGCCTGAGTGTGTAATTGCTGACACTTGTATTGGTGGAGTTGCTGAAGCTGCCATGTGTGCAGAAAAATTCAGGAAAGAGGGAGTAGGCGTTTCCCTAACCGTAACTCCTTGTTGGTGTTATGGTACAGAGATAATGGATACAGACCCTCTTATTCCTAAGGCTGTATGGGGTTTTAATGGAACTGAGCGTCCCGGGGCTGTATATTTAGCGGCAGCATTGGCCGGGTATTCTCAAAAGGGTCTTCCTGCTTTTGGCATCTATGGACGTGATGTTCAGGATTCGGGGGATACAAATATTCCTGACGATGTTCGTGAGAAGATATTGCGTTTTGTAAAGTCGGGTTTAGCAGTAGCTCAAATGAGGGGTAAGTCATATCTTTCAATTGGATACAGTTCAATGGGAATAGCCGGTTCTATGGTTGATACAAATTTTATGCAGGATTATTTTGGTATCAGAACTGAGTTTGTTGAGTCGGTTGAGATTTTAAGAAGAATTGATCAAAAAATATATGATCAGGAAGAGTTTGAAAAGGCCTTGGCATGGACAAAGAAGAACTGTAAAGAAGGTAAAGATTTAAATAGTCCTGAGATGCAAGTTGATGCAGAGCGCAAGGCTTTTGAATGGGAGGCCGTTGTTAAAATGACTCTTATCTGTCGTGATATGATGATAGGCAATAAAAAGTTGGTTGAGAGAGGGTATCGTGAAGAAGGGCTTGGCAGAAATGCTATTGTAGGTGGATTTCAAGGACAACGGCAATGGACAGATTATCAGCCAAACGCAGATTTCACTGAAGCCATATTAAATTCTTCTTTCGATTGGAACGGTATCAGGCAGCCATTTATGTTTGCAACGGAAAATGATAGTTTAAATGCTATTTCAATGCTTTTTGGTCATCTATTATCAAATCGTGCTCAACTTTTTTCCGATGTCAGAACTTTTTGGAGTCCGGAAGCTGTAAAGCGCGTAAGCGGCAAGGAATTAAAAGGAGTAGCAAAAAATGGAATAATTCATCTTATAAATTCCGGGTCAACGACTTTGGATGCCACAGCACAACAACGTGACAGTGAAGGTAAGCCTACCATGAAACCATTCTGGGAGATAACAGAAGATGAGGTTCAAAAATGTTTGGATAATACTGTATGGCCTCAGGCTAATAGAGGATACTTCAGGGGTGGTGGTTTCTCTTCTTTATTTAAAACTGATGGCGAAATGCCTGTTACTATGTGTCGATTAAATATAGTTAAAGGCTTGGGACCGGTATTACAAATTGCTGAAGGCCAAACGGTAGTTCTACCCAATGAAGTTCATGAAATTCTTGATAAGCGCACAGATCCAACTTGGCCAACAACTTGGTTTGTTCCACGAACCACAGCTAAGGGTGCTTTTAAAGATGTTTATACTGTTATGTCTAATTGGGGAGCAAACCATGGGGCTATAAGTTATGGGCATATTGGAGCAGATTTAATTACCTTGGCTTCCATGTTGAGAATCCCTGTTAATATGCATAATATTGACGACGATAAAATATTCAGACCAAGTGCTTGGACAGCTTTTGGAGAAGGAAAAGAGGGCTCGGATTACAGGGCTTGTGCAAATTATGGTCCTCTATATGGGATAAAGTAAAGAATATTACATAGAAAGTGTTAAAGGTGTTGATTTTATTATGAGTAAAAATAAAATTGCAATAGTTTTTGACATAGGTGCTTCTAATGCAAGAGTTGTTGCCATTGATACAGGTGGAACAATTCTTGCTATAGACTCAAAAGCTAATGAAGTTGACGATGATCCACATTACAAAAATGGAAAAATATGGGATATCGATAAGTTATGGGAAAAGTTGTCTCATTCATCTAGAGAAGTGATGAAGCGTATTGATCCTCAAAAAATTGCAGGTGTCACAATCACCACTTTCGGTGTAGATGGTACATTTATAGATAAAGAGGGGAAGCTTTTATATCCTGTAATTTCATGGCAATGTACACGCACAGAAAATATGCTGGAAAAGATAAAAGATAAAATCTCACTTGAAGAAATATACTCTAAAAGCGCTGTTTATCCCTATGCCTTTAATACTATAAATAAATTTATTTGGTTTAAAGAAAACAGGCCTGATATAATTGAGAAGGCCGACAAGTTCATTTTTATGCCCTCGCTTTTGGCATTAAAATTAACAGGAGTAGCAAAAAATGATTACACCATGATTGGCACTTCTATGATGAATGATTTGGCAAAACGACACATCTCATCGAAAATATTTAGTGCACTTGAAATTCCGGAATCTATCTTTGGCAATTTTGGAGAACCGGGTGATATGGTAGGTTTTGTGACAGAAAAAGCATCCCAAGAGACCGGGCTTCCGGAGAAATTACCGCTATTTTTGGCCGGTCACGACTCACAGTTTGCTGTTTTTGGCTCAGGAGCTGAACTCAATCAGCCGGTTTTAAGCTCCGGCACCTGGGAGGTTATACTTAGCAGAAGCAATTCTTTTAATAGTACACAATCATCATTGGATTTGTGTCTTACCACTGAGGCAGATCCAATACCCGGTGTATATAACATTGGACAAAACTGGCTTGGAGCGGGAGTATTAGAATGGTTCTCAGACCACTTTTATCCAAATCTTGAGGGTGACGAGCTTTATGAAAAAATGATTGCTGATGCCGAAAAAGTAAGTCCCGGAGCAGGTGACATAACTGTTAATCCAGCCTTTTATAAGGACAGCTTAAGTTCAAAGGGAGGGGTAATAAGAGGTTTAACTCTTGATACTAAACCGGCTATGCTTTATCGGGCTTTCTTAGAGGGTTTATCCTTTAGATTACGTGAAGGATTAGAAGCAATTGAAAATGCAGGAAGCTTTAAAGCTGAAAAGATTATTTGCGTTGGTGGTGGTTCTAAAAACAGACTTTGGAATCAAATAAGGGCTGATGTTACCGGGCTTCCTATTGTTACTATTGCACAAAAAGAAACAACAGTTCTTGGAGCATCATTCTTTGTTTTTGCAGCTGCATCTGTTTCAAAATCTGCTGTAGAAAGCAGAAAAAAAGTAGATTATTCTTCAACAACTTTTAAGCCCTCCAAAAATAAAGATCTTTATAATCGATTATATGTAAAATATAAATCAAGTAAATAATAGCAGGCATATAACCAGATTTTCCTGATTTCTCCCAGCAAATAGCAAACACATCTTCTCGTCCTTTAAATAGGGAACGGAAAGTATTTATTTGAGATTTGAGATTCGTTGTTCATTTTCCATTACTTTAATTTCTGATTTAGGATTTGAAAGCAATCTACAATGTCATCAAATTTGACTTTATTTGTCTCTACAATCTGGTTAAACAGAATACTGTCTTCTTTTAAATTTATCTCTGTTTCCATAATTGCTTTTAATTTTGCTTTATTGCTGTTATTGTCAGCTAAGAGCTTGTTAATATCAATACCTAATAACGATGCACCAGCCTTTGTTATGATAAAACTTTCTATTTCATACACTTCTAAATAATGCTCCATAACTGCTCTTTTTTCGTGGATATTGAGATAGTTCTGAAGAATAAATCCCATATCGTCAGCATCTTTATTCCCTTTATGATATCTGTCTTTCCAAGCAACCAATTTTAAAATAAAAATTCCTGCTAATGAAACAATATCAATTTCCAGTGTATCATCTATCTTCACTCTGACTAAATCTTTTTCAGCTTCTTCAAAACCCAGAACTGTCATTGCAAAAGACTCGTCTGGTGGCCAAAAAATTTTGTCATCTGCAGTTGAAATTCCACCATACGGAACTATATCTAACTGAAAATAATTCAGATATAAAAATCGTTGTTGTTGCCTTGGATCTTTTTTAAAATCAGACAGTTGCGTGATTTCTTTTTCAATAGTTTCAAATTCTTCCCATTTATCCACAGCTATGGCAATATCAATATCTTGCGTTCTTCGCCCGGGTTTTTTTCGGTGAAGTTCCATAATGATATCACGTGCCATTGCCCCAATGATAAAGAACTTGATTTCCAATTTTTGAAATACCGGAATCAGCTCATCCAACAGTTTTTTTAGTAATGAATGTTCTAATTTCTCGCTTGAAATGTTATAAGCCATTTTCTAAAATTAGTTTAGCTGTTTCTATATTTCTATTGTTTCCGGTTCCTAATAAATCTGCATATATCACTAAAGGAGGAGCTGTTTTGCGATTTCTTAAATCCAGATCGTCTGTCCAAAATTTGCTATATAAATCAATATTCCCATATTCATCAGGAACGAGTTTTAGCTCTTTTGCAATTCTGATTATTTCTTCGTTGGTATAGATGATGTAATCATGGGGCTTTAAGCGTCCTGTCAACAATTCTCCACCGGGTTCACCTCCAAAATACAGTTGCAAGTCACTGTTGCTTAAAATACTATTCACATTAAACTCACTTTCTAAAGCTCTCATTTTCTTTCTGAAAGAACGAGGTTTTAAAAGTTCATTGTAAGCGATTACCCAACGCTCAATGATTTCATCTTGATTTTTTAGAACCTTTTTATTTTTTGTTTTTAATAAATAATGACTTTCCTCTAACTCTTTGAAAATATTACTTACAGATCCCAAAGCAATACCTGCTTTTTCTGCTAATTCTCTATAAGAAAATTGTAGTGTCTCAGGATTAGAGATTAGTAGTAGAAGTAATTTTAGACCTGCCTCCTGAAAAGCTCGGGTTTGATTTGTTTTTTTATTGATTTTTGCTTTCTTCCCTTCTATATTTACAAAAAAATTCTTTGTCTTGATAAAAGCATTCCCTGAAGCATCAAGATAATTGATGTTATTTTGTTTAAGCTCTTCTGCTGTTTTTTTAGTCAGATAGTCAGCAATGACAATATTGTTTTTTGAAGGATTAATATCCTTCAAAGCAGACATAATGATGCCATAATTTGCGTTTTTAGCATTCTTTTTAGCAATGCCATAGAAGGTCTCCTTGTTAATTTGAAGCACCACATCATAGATTTCCCTAACACTTTCAATAGCAATAGGGATCCCTGTTGATTCTTCTAAAGCAGCAATGGCTTCATATACAAAATCGTTGTCCTTATACATCTCATGTTCATTAAAATTAAGTGTTCAGCAGGAATGAACATTCAAAAATAATGAACAAAAATAAATTAGGCAAGTATTTAGAGAAAAAAGATATTCTATTCTTTTAACACCATTAAAAAACTTACGTTTGCTACATTATCATAAAACAGCTGTAACTTCTTTATTAAAAAATGCTTTGTCCTTAATTATTCTTTAATGTATTTTTGCTGATACTTTATTTTAAAGTTACATACAAAATAAATTTACAATGTTAAAAGGAATATCTCCATTAATTAGTCCCGAACTTTTAAAAACATTGGCAAGCATGGGACACGGCGACGAAATAGTTTTAGCTGATGCCCATTTTCCTGCCGATAGCATGAATAACAAAGTAATTCGTGCTGATGGTTTAAAAATTGCAGATTTATTGGCAGCTATCCTCCCACTTTTTGAATTAGACTCTTATGTAGATCACCCATTAATCATGATGGCAGCAGTTGAGGGTGATAAATTAGACCCATCGGTTGAAGAGCGTTATATAAAAAGCATAAATATCAGCTATCCTAAAATCTCTAAAATTGATCGTATAGGCAGATTTGAATTTTACGAAAGAACAAAATCTGCCTTTGCTGTTGTCATAACTGGTGAAACAGCGAAATATGGAAATATATTATTAAAAAAAGGAGTTACACCAATTGATTAACAGCAATAATTAACAAGTTAGAAAAATGTCGAATAAAAAAGCAAAAGTTGTAGAGCGTAGTTTTCTTATACCCTTTATTTTAATCACAAGTCTCTTTTTTTTATGGGGGATTGCCAATGATATGACAAATCCCATGGTGTCGGCCTTCAAAAAAGTGATGCCCGAATTATCAAACTTTGAAGCTGCTTTGGTTCAACTTGCCTTCTATGGAGGTTATGCAACTATGGCACTTCCTGCCGCACTCTTTATCCGGAAGTTTTCATATAAAGTAGCCATCCTTATTGGTTTAGGACTTTATGCCGCCGGAGCCTTACTATTTTATCCGGCTGCCGCATATGAGCAGTTTGCATTTTTCTTACTTTCACTTTATATTTTAACATTTGGACTTGCATTTTTAGAGACTGCAGCAAATCCTTTCATTCTTTTTATGGGTGATGAAAAAACTGCAACAAGGCGTTTAAACCTTGCACAAACATTTAATCCCATGGGCTCTCTTTTAGGAATGTTAATTGCGCAGCTTTTTGTTATAAAGCTTCTACAATCTGCCCGATATACCGAAGATACTTATCATCAATTATCTACAGTTGAACAAGCTTCTATCAGAACCCATGATTTGTCATTAATTAGCGGCCCGTATATAGCATTGGGATTATTGATTATCTTGATGTTTATATTGATTGCTTTTGCAAAAATGCCCAAAATAAAAGAACATTCGGCACTTAGCCTTTCAGAAACATTTAAAAAGTTATTTAAAAATAAAAGATATTATAATGGTGTTATAGCACAAGCTTTTTATGTAGGTGCACAAATCATGGTTTGGACCTTTATATTTCAGTATGTTGATAATTTAAACGCATCACGACCTGCCGACGCTCAGCTTACTGCCACTTGGTATAATATGGCAGCAATGATGATGTTTCTTTCAGCAAGGGCCCTTAGTACTTTCCTTTTAAAATATACCGAACCGGCAAAATTGATGTTCATTTTTGCTCTTGGCGCAATAACAATGACTCTTGGAACCATCTTTATTGTTGGAATAGTTGGTCTGTATTGCCTTGTTGGAATTTCAATATTTATGTCACTAATGTTTCCTACAATTTATGGGATCGCATTAAGAGATATGGGGGAAGAAGCAAAAATAGGCTCTGCCGGTTTAGTAATGGCTATTGTAGGAGGTGCGCTTATGCCTCCACTACAAGGGATGGTGCTCGACATTGGAGGTCCCGGATTTAGCGATGTAGCAATCTTAGGCTATATACCGGAGGTAAACATATCATTTGCTCTACCATTAATTTGTTTTGTAGTAATTGCTATTTACAGCTTTAGTTCAAAAGAAACTTCATAACAATTTTAATTTTTGCCATTATATATAAACACAATAGTTTTAATTTGAATATTCGGGCTGTTTTTGTATATTCAAAAACAGCCTAAAGCCTTGCTTACATCATGTAATACAACATTCTAATTATTTAAATATCTCTTTTATTTTATTTACACCTTAATTTTCTCGACATTTGAATAGTGGTTTTTCTAAATAAATTTGTCTTAACTAATAATAAGCTTTTTCTTAGTTGTTTAAATTGTTTTAAAATGAAATCATTTATATTATTCGTTTTTTCATTCACCATTTGTGTTTCTCAACTTTTCTCACAAAGAGTAGTTTCAGGTTATGTAACTGCCTTCGATGATCTTAGCCTTGGCAATATTAAAGTGGAAGCTAAAAAAGCAGGTTCAGCCGTTAGAACAGATTCAACCGGATATTTTTTAATAGTAACAAAAGAAAAAGATGTGTTAGTTTTTGACTCAAAGGTATTTAACAAAAAAAGAGTGAGAATTAACAAAAAAACAAAGGACTCCCTAAAAGTTAATCTCAGATTTCTTGATACACCGCAAAATCGTGACATGGCCGTTGGTTATGGCTATGTAAAAAAATCCGACTTAACTTATGCTGTTTCACAAATGGAAAGGGATCAAAACAACTTTTGTAGTTATACCGATATCTTTGAATTGATAAAAGGTCGTTTCCCGGGAGTTATGGTTACCGGAGGCAGTGGAGAGCCCGAAGTAATTGTAAGAGGTAAAAGTTCTTTTACAACGTCCAACTGTGCCCTTTATGTTGTTGATGGCATGGTTGTACAGTCGATAAGCACCCTTCCACCCTGTCAGATAAAAAGTATCAGCGTCCTTAAAGATGCTGCATCTTCAATTTATGGAAGCAGAGGTGCCAACGGAGTAATATTGATTGAAACTATTAAATAGCCTCTTGCTTGTTATTAACCAAATAGAGTTTTCTGTTTTTGAATCGACCTATCTTTATGTGCGAATTTTAAAGGTTTCCCTTTTACCGTTAAAACATCGTCTCTATTTTTTAAGAAAGTTGAAACTTCTCTTGAAGTCCATTCAATTTTTAAAGAATCAACTATCATTTTAGCAGAAAAAACGCCTGTTTTTAAAAACTCAACTATTTTTTCTTCAGTATCATTAAGCTCTGAAACTGTTGAGTCAACCTCGTCTTGAAACTCATAAGTTATCAGCTTCCCTGCAATATCAACTGCTTTTCCACCTTTTGTGATAAGAGTATTATTGGCGTTTTTTTCTTGAGAGTTTGGTCTTCTGATATAAATTGTCCTTCCTTTTTTTAAGCCATCCATTACTCCTGACCAAGTACCTCCTTTTTCATTTGATTCTGCCACATAAATTTCAGATGCCAATCCGTAAATTATTGGATTACGAGCCATTGCAAATTGAATGCTCCAAGGAGCCTTGGGGTAAAAAGTACTAAGTACTAAAACATCCCCGTCAATTATTTGTTTATAATATTTTTTATAGCCTGTTTGAAATGTTGCAATACCTTGCGGAAGAACGATGATACTTTGCCCTTTATATTTTATCGCCGAATCAAGTGCCTGTTTATCAACACCCTTGGCAAAACCGCTAACAATAACTTTATAATCTTTAGATGCATTTCTTGCTACATTATCGGTAAACTCCAAAGAATTATCATTTGCCTTTCGAGAACCTACAATTGCAATAGATTTCTCTTTCATTATTTGTTGATTTCCTTTGGTGTATAATATCGGCGGAGCGTATCTCCTGCCCAGATTCTTTTTTAAAGTCGGAGAATAATCTTGTGATGTAATTGGAATTATATTGTATCCTTGCTCCAATAAGTCTTCAACCATAAACGAATAATTCGTAAGTTCCTTTTTTTCTTCTAAAAATAATTCAACTTCATTTTTATTCAACTGATATTCATCTTCCCAATTTGAATATTCAGATTCGAAAAAGTCAATTATTGATTTGCCTCGTTCAAAAAGTTGAACAATTATTTCGTTTTTCTTTTTTGTTGTAATCTTTGAGACATGCGTCAAAGCTAACCAATATGTTAATTCTCTATGCATATTAAAGTGTTTTAATATCTCCCGCTACAGTTCTTGCAATTACTAAAGGAGCAATCTTTACAGCTCCAAATTTAGTTAAAACCTTTCCAATTTCCTTAATTGTTGCACCACTATCAAAAATGTCATCAAATAAAATAACTGATTTTCCTGATAATTCCTCCGGATCAGAATAACTGAATTTTTGTGCTACATTTTCTTTCTTCAGATAGCCATTGTTAAATACCTTTTGAGGTTGAGTGTCTCCCACCTTTATTAGTTTGTATGAAATGGGTATTTTTAAAACTTGCGAAAGCTTTTCAGCAAAATTTTGTACTAAATTTCCTGATTCAGTTGGAGGAACAAAAACAATAAAATCAAATTTTTCCCGGCCATATCTTTTCCTAAAAGCCTTTAAAGTAAGTTTAAGGAGAAAGTCGGGAAAATCCCCACCATTTTCATATTTACTTCTATGTAATGCAGCTCCAACACTCGACACTCCATAATAACTTGCAGCAATTCCATTTACAATATTTAAATTTTTACTTTTAACAATTAATTCCGGAAAATAAGCTTCCCTAAAATTAAGTAATTTTAGTTTTGTTGATTCTTGCAAGTTTAATTCCAAAGGTTGAAGATTAGTATTGTCGCAATTTTGATAATAATTATGGGAGTTATCATCTAAATAATCACACAAAAACTTCATTCGAGAGTCTTTAGTATTAACATATTCTAACATAGAGCCAAGCTCTTTCAATTTTTGTTCTCGTAGTTCTTCAAAAGTTTTTGTGTCAAGTTCAGGTGCATTGAATTGATATTCGTATTTTTTTGAGCGACCGTAAATAACCTCTCTTATTATTCCTTGTTCAATTAAATCTGCCTTTATAACTCTGATTTGAGTTTGTCTCAAATTTGTTTCTTTCATTATTTGCTTTTCACCTAATGGATTTTGTTTGAGAATATTGATCACTTTATTATAATTTCTAATATTTGGGCGACCACTATCAATAAAAGCTTGTGGCAATTTATAATCTTCCTCTATTCCATTTTTATCTTTAATTGAATTGTAAAAAAGAATTATTTTAGTTGCTTTGCCGTCTCTCCCTGCTCTTCCAATTTCTTGATAATAGTGTATTGGTGAAACAGGAATCTGAGTGTGAATAATAAATCGAATATCGGATTTGTCTATTCCCATTCCGAGTGCATTAGTTGAAACCACAGCTTTCCACCTATTATTCATTAATCCTTTTTCAATTTCTTTCCTTGAATCTGAATCAAGTCCTGCATTATATTCAGTTGTACTAATACCCAAAAATTCGAACCATCTGGAATAAATCTCTGTATTTACTCTTGTTCCTGTATAAATTAAACCGTTTCCTTCCAGTCCTGCCAGATTTTCAGCTAACCACAATAATTTCTCATCTTCAGATTGAACTTTAATAACATATAATTGAAAATTTTCACGAATAAGTTCACCTCTGATTGTATGAATATTTTCTGATATTTGTGATTCAATATCTTTTTGTACCCGTTTTGTTGCAGTTGCGGTAGTTGCCAAAACAGGAAGATGTTGTGGTAATAATTTCACAAGATTGATAATCCTTCTAAAAGCAGGTCTGAAATCGTGGCCCCAAACTGAAATTGTATGAGCTTCATCAATCACAATCATTGACAGATTCATTTTTCTCGTAGCTTCAATCCATTCTTGGTTTTCTTGTCTTTCGGGGGCTATATACAAAATTTTTAATTTACCATTTATAGCATCTTGAATGGTATGAGTATTCTCTTCCGCTGCCTGTTCGGAGTTTATAAATTTGGCTTTTATCCCCTTTTCATTAAGCCCCTTTACTTGGTCTCGCATTAATGCAATCAAAGGAGAAAAAATAACAGTAAGTCCAGGTAATTGTGTTGCCGGGAACTGAAAACAAAGAGATTTTCCAAAACCGGTCTTTTCAATAAGTAGAACTCTTTTCCCTTGAAACAATAAACTAATAGTTTCCCATTGTTTATCATAAAAATGATCTAATCCGAATGTATTTTTTAATCTTATTTCAGCCTCTTGTCTGTTCATGGATATAATTGTTAAGGTTTAAAATGAAGTATCTGTTACCAGTTTAAGTTAATTTTTTGTCGGTGGTATGATCCGCTTTTTCAAGGGAAACAATTGCAATATGTTCGGAACGAAAGGAAATAAGCCATTCTATATTTTTAAAGTAATCTCGGTTTTGTGCAGAAATGGATTTTGAAAAGAATAATAGAAGCAATAATAATAGTATTCGCATTTATCGGATTAGCTTGATAGCATTACTAAGGCATTCGAGTATCTCTCCGTCAGCAGTTTCCATAGTTATTGTGAAAATCAAATCGTTTAATGGAAGCTCAGTGGGAATTGACTTGAGTTTGAAGTAAACATAGCATGGCGATAACGGACTGTAACTCAGCCATTTTTCTATGGAAAAGCCTTCGTTTATTGTTTTATATGTTTGTGTATGATCAAGCGCCAATTGCTTGTTGCCATAAAACACACATGCCGGATCAAGATCGTATATAACAAAATATGTATTCAAAGAAGCACCGGGCGGATTCCCAAAAAGATAGGAGTTAGAAGTAATCGTCAAATTTTTGACTTCGCTAAGCCGGTAATCCTGAAATATAGGTGGTGCAACACTATTGAACGAACCGGATGCAGGAAGAGAATTAGCAAATTTTGTGTAACTGTATTCTATTTTTTCTTCCACAGATATTTCCTGTTCGTCAACATAGTTGGTTTTAATAAAGTCCTCTTGAAGAAATCTTATTGGTTTGTAATGTGTCAAACTATTTAAGTCCCATATTGATAATAGCTCATTACGGCCAACAAAGTCATCTTTGACGAGTATTTCAAATGCTACTGTATCTATATTTAAATTACTGGTATATAGCCCAAGTACAATCTGATCTGACTTTGCTTCGCTGCCGGAAAAATTCTGAGCAGCATAATAAGTCATGTTGCCTTTGTCATCTTCAATAGCCGGCAATACAAGAGAATAATCACTCCAAATGTATGAAACTAATCTTGGGAAAAAGCAAAAATGATAAGTATTATCGAATTCATCTTTTTTGTTGCAAGAAAATAGTATGGGAATAAATGCTAAAATCAAAAAATGCTTCATGATAAATGTTTTTAAAATATGTAGGGTATATGTTGCACCTATAAAGATAAACATTTTATCTGAAGTTGTTAGTTTATACTGAAATGTATATCCACCGGAAGTATGAATCGCACAGAAAATGTATCAGTCATCAGTCATCAGTAAAACAGTAAACAGTGATGAGTGATAAGTGATAAGTTAAAAAATTGAGGACTACGTCGTATAATATAGTTTCGGGTTTTGAGTTTCGAGTTTCGGGTCAGCTGGTAATAACCATTATACAAAAATTATATTCTTACGTAGAAATTATGATGTCAATTAACCCCGAAGGGGTGGTATTATTGTAGTAAGAATGTAAGCTCCAAATATTTAGAACCCCGAAGGGGTGACATTATTTTCTCTACCTTTCTTAAATTGGTAATTTTTTGAATATTAATTAATTTTATGCACAAGCGGCATAGATTTTCAATTATTGTCACCAAGCGCAGCAATATGCAAATAATAGGCTCAAAACCTTATATATCTCATCCAATTTCGGACGATCATGTAGGGGCTACCCTACGTGGTCGTCCGAGATTGATGATAATAATCACACATTGCCGCTATGATTGACCAATAAAAATTTGGATTACAACATTGTAGGGACGCGACATGTCACGTCCCTACCATTATTTGCACTAATAACTCATTTATTGATCACTGGTAATCCGTAATTCGTAATTTTTCATTTCTTCATTCCTTAATTTCTTCATTTCTTAATTCGGGCGTTTCGACTCCGCTCTCCCGTCTCCCTCTCACGCGGTATACGGGATTTCGCTACGCTCAACCGCCAAGCATTTTTTTTTCAACCAAAAACAATATTTCAAATTGTGCTTGGCGTACTCCTCCTTGAAAAAAGAAGGAGAGTTTTTTAATTTTAATGTACCCGAAGCATCCTGCTTTGGGAGTTTCGCGTTTCGAGTTTCGGGTCAGCTGGTAATAACCATTATACAAAAATTATATTCTTACGTAGAAATTATGATGTCAATTAACCCCGAAGGGGTGGTATTATTGTAGTAAAAATGTAAGCTCCAAACATTTAGAACCCCGAAGGGGTGACATTATTTTCTCTGCCTTTCTTAAATTGGTGATTTTTTGAATGTTAATTAATTTTATGCACAAGCGGCATAGATTTTCAACTATTGTTTAATCATAAAAAATGATTATTACCATGCGCAGCAATATGCAAATAATAGGCTCAAAACCTTATATATTTCATACAATTTCGGACGATCATGTAGGGGCTACCCTACGTGGTCGTCCGAGATTGATGATAATAATCACACATTGCCGCTATGATTGACCAATAAAAATTTGGATTACAACATTGTAGGGACGCGACATGTCACGTCCGTTTTGAGTTATCAGTAAACAGTAATGTTTCGTAATTTTTCACTTCTTCATTCCTTCATTTCTTAATTTCTTCATTTTTCATTCGGCGTTTCGACTCCGCTCTCCCGTCTCCCTCTCACGCGGGATACGGGATTTCGCTACGCTCAACCGCCAAGCATTTTTTTCAACCAAAAACAATATTTCAAATTGTGCTTGGCGTACTCCTCCTTGAAAAAAGAAGGAGAGTTTTTTAATTTTAATGTACCCGAAGCATCCTGCTTTGGGAGTTTCGCGTTTCGAGTTTCGGGTCAGCTGGTAATAACCATTATACAAAAATTATATTCTTACGTAGAAATTATGATGTCAATTAACCCCGAAGGGGTGGTATTATTGTAGTAAGAATGTAAGCTCCAAATATTTAGAACCCCGAAGGGGTGACATTATTTTCTCTACCTTTCTTAAATTGGTAATTTTTTGAATGTTAATTCCATTTTTTGCAGCGAGAGCAACTCCGTAAAATTTGTGTTGCCTCTTTAAGGCGTAGGGAGTAGTGGATTCATCGACCCCACGCGATGCGTGGGCCTGTTCCGCCGAGGCTTGCCGACGGCGGAAGCAAACATATATAAGGCTTTCAGCCTATTAATTAACTAATCTGCTAATCATCACATCAACTAATTTGCTAATTGATCTCCCGAAACTCACAACTCGAAACACTAAACTCTTCCCGTTTCCCGCTCACGCGGTCATACGGGAACCTGTCCCGACGTTAGTCGGGATTTCGCTCCGCTCAAAAACTCTAAGCTCCTTACTAATTACTTTCAACATTATTATTTAAAATTAACAGCTGATTGATTTGCACCTCCTGTAAAATAGATATTTTCATCCACATCAGTAAAATCCTCTTTACTAACAGCTATATCGTTTGAAGAGGCTCCCGACACTGCAAGTGCAGGAAAGCTCAAGTCATCATCATAGCTAAAACCCTGAATATCTATATTATTACCATTAAAAATTGTAAGAGCAGGACCTAAGCTGTTAATTACTTTAACATTTATCAGTTCTACCCCTTTAACATCTATCATAGAAAATCCTTTTGGAGCTTTAAGGATTACATTTTCAAGCTTTATATTTTCCAATTTAAGTTCGGGAAGTCCCATAAATAGAGCTGCATTACCTTGGCCATCAGCTACTATATCTCTTACATAAATATTACGAAAAAGTGGAGTTCCTTCATCTACCGGAACAGCTTCAGCAATATTTCTAACACCTGTTGTATCATCAAGTATAGGAGCTCTTCCCTCATAAAACATATTAAAGCGAATTGGTTCAGTAGGAATATCTATCATATTGATATTTGAAATATAGATATTTTCCACTACGCCGCCCCGTCTTCTGGTACTTTTAAATCTTACACCTATATCGGTTCCCATAAAGGTACAATCTGATACATGAATATTACGAACGCCACCCGACATTTCGCTACCAATTACAAACCCACCATGTCCATGATATACAATGTTATTTTTAATAATTACATTTTCTGTTGGTATGCCTCTATCCCTACCCTCTTTATCGCGACCGGATTTAAGACAGATGGCATCATCACCAACATCAAAATTATTATTATAAACAAGCACATTCTTACATGATTCAAGGTCCAGACCATCTCCATTTTGAGAATACCAAGGATTACGCACCGTAAGATTTCGTATGCTAAGGTCTTCACACATTAAGGGGTGAATATTCCATGCCGGTGAATTTTGGAAAGTTAAGCCATCGAGCAATACTTTTTTACAACTTATCAAACTTACCATAACAGGTCGCAGAAAGTCCTTTATTTCAAGAAACTCTTCATAGCTATCAAGCTGTGGTAAATTACTGCTACGGCTCATTAAATGGCCTTTTGCCGCTTTTTCGGTTGGGAACCAATAGGCACCATTATCTATGACAACGCCCCCGGAATTAATAAGATTACGCCATTGACGATCTGTCATTTTAAAGCGCTTAACAGGTCTCCAGGCATCCCCACTACCATCAAAAACCCCTTTGCCGGTTAATGATATATTAGTGAGATCGAAACCACTAATAGGCGATTGACAACGATAAACAAGCTTTCCCTCAAAAGCACTTTCTACAATCGGATATAAATCATAATCACCACTAAAGCGGACAAGAGCCCCATCCTCAAGATGTATATTTATATTGCTTTTTAATACTATGGGACCTGTCAACCACAAACCTGCAGGCACAACAACACTTCCACCACCCATTGAATACATCTTATCTATTGCTTCTTCAAAAATATGCGTATTCAGAGTTTGTCCGTCGGCTACAGCTCCAAGATCAGCAATATTGATGCTATTAGCCGGAATAACAGGCTCGCGAACTATGGGCATATCAAACTCAACATTGTCGTAAACCCATGAATTACTGTCTTTTACAGAGCAGGCCGTAGAAAACAAAACAAGTAAAAACAGGGAGGGTAATATTTTTTTTGTAAAGAAGTCTTTCATATGACTTAGTTTTAACAATTAATAAATGAGTATATAAACTATAAAACTGAATTTTATTTTTAATATTTACTAAACCTGAAATAATCAAAATCAGCAAAACCCGAGTCATTTGTGGTTTTTTGTCTGGCACAAAAAACCCCTGCTTTTGCACCAATCCAATGTCCTCGGGTTGCTCGGAATTTTTTATCCATGGTAATAAAATCTTCTCCATTTAGGCTATAGCTGAATTCTGTCATAAAATCATCAGCCATTCTAATTCGAAAATAAATAGTGTTAGCATCTATTTTTTGAACAAACATTTCCTGTTCAGGTTCATTATACTGTGCACCCATATTAATATTATAAACCAGATAAATACCATCGCTGCGGTCTTCAAGGGCAAGAGAAGCATAAGCACGCCCCATAATTATAACACCTGCCCGTTCTTCTAATTTATTTTCGTTGGGATGAAAAGTCATTTTTGTATCTATGGTAAATGCTTCACCCGGAAATTTCTGTAAGAGTAAATTTGGAACCTGATAATAGCTTATCGCATCTTCGGGTATTTGATCAGAAAACAGTCTAAGCTGTTTAGTATCGGTTCTAATAAATGCCCATGTATTTTTAGGATTTGCATGCCATTGCCATTGAAGGCCAAGGCTGGGATTATCAAATTCATCTGAATCATACAGACTGGTAGGAGGAAAATCACCTTCTATTCGTGGTTTGCGAAAATAAGAAACAGGCTCACCAATACCGATATTATTGCTGTCTATACCTATTATCGGCCAATTATCTTTCCATTCCATCGGATTTAAATGAACCACACGTCCGTAGGCATCCTTGCACTGAAAATGGACAAACCAATGTTCACCCGATTCAAGTTGTACCCAGCCTCCTTGATGAGGCCCGTTAATATTGGTGCTTCCCTGATGCATTACTGTTTTGCTTTCATAAGGGCCATACACATTGCGAGATCTGAGGACCTCCTGCCAACCGGGGGTTACCCCTCCTGCAGGAGCAAAAATATAGTAGTAATCATTCCACTTATAAAACTTAGGTCCTTCAATGGTTTCATGACTGCTGTGACCATCAAAAACTATCCTGCCCTCATCTAAGATGTGGGTGGCACAAGGACTCATTTCACAAACTACAAGTATGCTTTTAATTCCTGCACGACTGCCGGCATAGGCATGAACAAGATAGGCGCGACCATCATCATCCCACAAAGGAGAAGGATCAATAAGCCCCTTTCCTTCTTTTACAAGATGAGGCTTGCTCCATTTTCCTGCCGGATCTTTTGTTTTTAACATATAAATGCCAAAATCAGGATCTCCGTAAAAAATATAGAATTCACCATTGTGATACCGTAAACAGGGTGCCCAAACACCATCGCCATGGCGCGGACTTGAAAAGACATCCTCCGGTATAAGTCTATCCAATGCATGACCGACAATTTGCCAGTTGACAAGATCCTTTGAATGAAGAATAGGCAGTCCGGGACAAACATTAAAACTGGATGCTGTCATATAAAAATCTGATCCCACTCTAATAACATCAGGATCAGAATAGTCGGCATATATTACCGGATTTTTGTAATAGCCGTCACCTAAGTCAGACAGCCACACATCCGATACAAAGGGGGCTTGAGCGTTTAAAAAGGTTGGGGTGAGCAGAAATAATAAAAATAATAATGTTCTAACCATCCTCTCAGCTTTTAATTCATTATGCTAATTTAGCAATAGAAAACTCAAAATAGCAGCTAGGAATTATCACATTTTGTATAATGAATTGTTGTGATCTATATTTTGTCTAAATGTTTTTACTGAAGCTATAAAAATAGAAGAATTCTACCGCATTGCAAAAAATGAATATAATGAATAACTTAGAAATCTTGTTTTCATTTTTCCAATGAAGTTAATTACAAATCAATAAAACTGCAACACAGTCATAATCAATTGATGAAGGAAAGAAGAGTAGCTCTTATTGAAGAAATCCCCCTTATTATAGATAGTATTTACAGGTCTATTAAAAGCAAAATTTGTAACTGCTTTTGAAAAAAACAATATTAACAATATTTTAAATGGCCCTGATTTTGAAAAAGATGAGAAATTCTTTGGAAAAACATAAAAATAAAAAAACGTTGATACGGTTCAACGTTTAAAACCTTTGTAGGTTCCAGACCAATGGTAAAGAACAAATATAAAAATACACCTTAATTTATACACTTTCTAACAAATTAAGAATTATTATGCTTTTTTAACACTGCTTGTACTCTTACAATTTAACTTGCAAAATTTTATAAGATTCCCATATCGATGAGCATTATAATATGCTCAACCATTTGGTCGTCGCTGGATGCATCATATTCATCTTTTAAATTGGCTCCAAAAATTCGTGCGATTCCTTGCCAGAAAAAAGCTGACACTCCACCTTTATATTCTCTTATAAGGCTATAGCTTGTATCACCTGTTTCACGATCTATAAGTCGTATCAACAATCTTCCCTGCGAAAAAGTAAGTTTTCTAAGAGGCTTTTCAAATTCAGAAAACAATGATCGTTCAGCTTTTTTTACATATTTTCGTCTATCGCGATCATTATTAATTTCCTCTAAGCCCTGATTAATTTCAACAATTTTCTCTGCAGCCACCCTGGCGTAGGGAAGTGTAATTTTCACATTATGAACTAATCGGTTATATCTGATAATTTCGCGCTTATCGCTAAATCGCCATTGTGGTATAATTACTACTTCATCAAGTAATACGTGTGGAATGGTATCACTTTCATTTAAACCCGGTTTTAAATGAAAAACCTGTCCCTGATTTCTTTTATCTTCCTGTGGATTTTGTGAAAACAGGGTTAAACCGGTAATAAAAAAAGTCAAAACAAATATTATTGTCTTTTTTTTCTTCATTATAAAATTATTACTTCAACATCTCTGATCAAATAATCTCAATGGAAATAAAGATACAAAAACCAGGCCCTTTTCATTTACATAACTTATTACTTATTGATTTAGTTGAAAAACTTTTGCCAACAAGTGAGACATCTTGATAAAATACAACAAGTTGCAATCAATTAATTAACTCACGAACTAAATTGGCAGCCTCTTCCAATGTAATTGCAGAATGAACTTTAAGCCCGGAGTTATCAATAACAGCTTTCCCCTCTTCTGCATTTGTTCCTTGCAAACGGACAATCAAAGGTATATCAATATTTCCGAGCTTTTTAAAGGCTTCTGTAATTCCTATTGCCACTCTGTCGCATCTCACTATTCCCCCAAAGATATTTATCAAAATTGCTTTTACATTTTTATCTTTTAATATTATTCTTAGTCCCTTTTCCACAGTATTTTGGTTTGCCCCTCCTCCCACATCAAGGAAGTTGGCAGGATCGCCTCCCGACAGTTTAACAATATCCATTGTTGCCATTGCCAGTCCGGCACCATTAACCATGCATCCAACATTACCTTTGAGTTTTACAAAATTGAGCATATTTTTTGAGGCTTCAACTTCTGAAGCATCTTCTTCAGAGAGATCCCGCATTTCAGCAATATCAGGATGTCGAAAAAGGGCGTTATCATCGATATTCACTTTTGCATCTACTGCCAGAATTTTATTGTCGCTCGTTTTTATCAAGGGGTTAACTTCTAATAACAAAGCATCGCACGATAAATATGCTTTATACAATGCATGTATAAATTTTTGCATTTCCCCTGCTACTTCGCCTGAAAGTTTAAGCTTATAAGTTATCCTACGTACTTGAAAAGGAAGCAAACCAAAACGAGGGTCAATATATTCTTTAAATATAAGTTCGGGACTGTTTTGGGCAATTCTTTCAATATCTACACCACCTTCAGGAGAATATATAATTACATTTTTCGAAGCTTGCCTGTCGGGTAAAATACTTATATAATATTCTTCCCTTTTATGTGGGCCCGGATAAAACACATCCTGTGCCACTAATACTTTTTTTACAAGCTTACCCTGCGGTCCCGTCTGAGCGGTGATCAATCGCATACCTATCATGTTGTTTGAAATCTCCTCCACTTCTTTCAGGCTTTTTGCCAATTTCACACCTCCCCCTTGGCCACGACCTCCGGCATGGATCTGAGCTTTTATCACCCACCATTCGGTTCCGGTTTCTATTGTCAACCTTTTTGCAGCTTCAACTGCCTCTTGGGGTGAATTTGCCACATAACCCTCTTGAATTGTAAGGCCATTTTGTTTTAGGATAGCCTTGGCTTGAAATTCATGTATATTCATAACGAGCAGTTAATATTTGAGTAAAATTCCCACAAAAAAATCAATCTTTCAACTTTTTCTTCTCCGTGCTTTTATTTTGTTTTCAGCAAATAAAGATCATTAAACTAATATTTTACTTGTATTATAAGTCAAAAACAATAATATTGCCCACAAATAGCAGCATAAAACTTTAACATATAAAACAAAAAAACTTGAAAAATTAAGTATCCAATGCTGCAGACACTTATATCATAAACCACAAACCATTATCCATAGTTTACTTTTTATCAAATTTTACACTTTTGTTAACCAAAAATATGCGTAAACTTAAGATCACTGAACTAAACAGGCTAAGCCCCGAAGAGTTTAAAGCAACAACTAAAATTGATGTTACTATTGTCCTTGACAATATTAGAAGTCTGCATAATGTGGGCAGCATTTTCAGGACTGCCGATGCCTTTTGCATGAAAAAAATCATTCTTTGTGGAATTACCGCTACTCCCCCACATAACGAAATTCATAAAACTGCACTTGGTGCTGAAGATACAGTAAGCTGGGAATATTATAAATCTACAAAAGAGGCCATAAATAAATTAAAACAGGAAAATCATAAAATTATAGGAATAGAACAAGTTGATAAAGGAAAGGACTTGACACATTTTCGTCCGGAAAAGGGAGAAAAATTAGTCATAATCTTTGGAAACGAAGTTAAAGGTGTTCAGCAGGAAGTTATTGATCTTTGTGATTTTTGTATTGAAATTCCACAATTTGGCACCAAGCACTCGCTAAATGTTTCTGTATCGGCAGGCATAGTATTGTGGGAAATATTAAAAAGCAATAATCTTTTACTCAAGTAAATTATATGAGTGTAGGTTAGATTAATTTGTTTAGCTGCATAACAAGGACAATTTCTTTTTTAAATATTCTCTCAAAATTTTACAAGACAATAATAATTTTTAATTAGTCTAATTAAACCATTCGTCAATATTAAACGTTCATTGGTAAATAATCAATTGACATTTTCGTCATTGATTTTTATTTTGGATTGATTGTTTTTTTACAGCTCATAAAACACTTAAAACAAAAGAGATTATGAAACGGAATTATTATTTTTTATTATTACTTCCATTACTTTTTATATCTGTGGATGTATGGGGTCAGGGATTACTTGAAAGGGCGGCAAAGAGGGCAACGCAGCGATTAGAATCAAAAACTGAAGAGAGGCTCAATCAAAAGGTTGATCGTAGCATTGATAAAAGTTTGGATGAGGTTGAATCTTCTTTAAAAAACGAAGACAGTTCAACAAGGCCTTCGAGTCGGTCGAATACAGATGAAAGAAATAGTGATGCACAGGTTCAGGGCATAGAATCTTTAATGAGTAAATTTGGATTAGGCGGTGAACCTATAAAGCATGAGGATGTTTACACTTTTCAATCTGTACTTCGCATCAACATACAGAACTACAAAGGCTCGGGGGAGCTTGCCACTGACGGTGAATTTGTCACTTATCTTCCTAATCACAACAACTACATGGCTTATGAATTTGTATCCGGTGATCTTCAATCGCAGGGAGCAGGTCAGGGAAAAGGGACAATAATAATTGATACAAAAAATCAATCTTCGGTAATACTAACTTCTGATGACGACAACAAATCGGGTTTGGTTTACAATCTAAATTCTTGGAATAATTTAACTAATATTGAAGAAGAGTATTCATATGCGGGCGACGATAAAGAAGGGTACTCGGAATATAGTGGTAATGGTTTCAAGAAGACCGGCAGGACCAAGAAAATTCTTGGATATAATTGTGAAGAATGGAAATTTACTGAAAATGAAGGTGAAAGTAAAATGTGGATAACCAAGGGTTTAAAAGCCGATTCACGTCATTTTTTATCTTCTGTTTTTAATTCAGTTCCAACTGCTTATGGTTATCCTGAAGGCTTTGTGATGGAAAGTGAGTTTGTGGATTTTGATTCAGGCGAAAAGAACATAATGCAAGTCACCGAAATCAACAACAATGCAAAAGTTATATTTGATTTAGCTCAATACGAAATAATTAATTTTGGATCTATTGACATGAATCAATAGTCTAAAATCAAAGTTCAGGCAGATATTAGTAAGGCTGAAATTATCTGCCTGAACTATCTTTCCTATTTTTTGTTAAGTGATTGAAGAATAAAAAAGGCATAAGAGCTATCTACAAGGCTTAATTTTATTAAATTTGCTTTAACCAGTATTTTTTCAAAATTAAAACTATGCAATACGATTTATTAATTATCGGTAGTGGACCGGGTGGTTATGTTGCTGCCATTCGTGCCTCTCAACTTGGGATTAAATCAGCTATTATTGAGCGCGCCGAATTAGGTGGTGTTTGTTTAAATTGGGGATGTATCCCTACAAAAGCGTTACTCAGGAGTGCTGAAGTTTTTGAATACTTAAATAATGCTTCTGATTATGGGATTACTCTTGACGGTAGTGTAAAACCTGATTTCAATGCCATAGTTAAGCGAAGTCGTGATGTTGCAGATGGCATGAACAAAGGAGTTCAGTATTTACTTAAAAAGAACAAAATTGACGTTATCGAAGGCACCGGCAAGCTAACATCGGACAAAAAAGTTTTGGTCACCAACAGTAAAAATGAAACAACAACTTATGAAGCCAATCATATAATATTAGCAACAGGAGCTCGCAGTCGTGAGTTACCCGGTTTAAAAATTGATGGTAAAAAGATAATTGGTTATCGTGAAGCTCTTAATTTAGATAAGCAACCTGAATCTATGGTTGTAGTAGGTTCCGGGGCTATTGGCAGCGAGTTTGCATATTTTTACAATGCTATCGGCACAAAAATCACCCTTGTAGAGTACATGGACAATATAGTACCTCTTGAAGATGAAGAGGTTTCAAAACAGTTGGCCCGTTCATTTAAAAAGTTGGGTATAGATGTCAAAACAAGTTCGGAGGTAAAATCGGCTGACACTACGGGAAAGAAAATTAAAGTAAGTATCAGTAACAAAAAGGGCAAGGAAGAAACTGTTGAAGCCGACATAGTTCTTTCAGCTGTGGGTATTACTCCAAATATTGAAGATTTAGGTTTAGAAGATGTTGGTATTGAAGTAGAGAATGGAAAGATAAAAGTTGACTCATATTATGAGACATCTGTTAAGGGTATTTATGCCATTGGAGACATTGTTGCCGGTCAAGCCTTAGCGCATGTAGCCTCTGCTGAGGGAGTTATATGCGTAGAAAAAATCGCAGGCAAACATCCTGTGCCTTTAGATTACAAAAACATTCCGGGTTGTACTTATACCAGTCCTGAGGTTGCATCAGTAGGTCTTACCGAAAAGGCAGCAAAAGAAGCGGGTTACGAGATCCGTGTTGGCAAATTTCCTTTTACCGCTTCAGGCAAGGCAAGTGCTGCAGGTCAAAAGGAGGGTTTTGTAAAATTAATTTTTGATGCTAAGTATGGTGAATTGCTTGGTGGTCATCTCATTGGTGCCAATGTAACAGAAATGATTGCAGGTTTGGTATCTGCCAGAAAGCTTGAAACAACGGGTCAAGAATTAATAAAGACTGTTCATCCTCATCCCACCATGTCTGAAGCAATTATGGAAGCAGCAGCTGCTGCTTATGATGAGGTAATACATCTATAGGCATATTTTATAAAAAAGTAAAGCTTATTGATTCTTACAACAATAATATTTAAAGGGTTTCGTTTTTCCCAAAGAAGAAAGGAGTTTGTATCTTTGCGAATATGAGGCGAAATTTTTCATTTATTATAATACCTTTTATCATAGTATTATTTTCCCTTTTAGCTTGTTCTTCTTCAAATCCTCTTGGAAAAGGATTGGATTTATATGAAACAGGCGAATATGAAAAGGCGATAGTATCTCTTGAAAGGACTTATAAACGTGTAAGGAATCGTTATTACCGGGGTGAGATTTCATTTTATCTTGCTCAATCTTATAGTAAAATCAATCAGCCACGTCGTGCTGCTGCACTTTACGGCAGGGCTTTAAACTTTGGTTATTCTGATCGTGATACTGAACTATATCAGGCACAGCAACTACATAAAATTGGGAATTATGAGGAAGCAATAGAGCATTACAACAATTATTTGGAGAAAGTCAGTGATAATGTTTTAGCTTGGAATGGTTTATCTGCTTCAAAAAAGGCACTTGAGGAGGCAGAAGTAACAACAGCTTACAAAGTAAATCCTTTGAGAGCTGTTAATTCGCGCAACAGTGACTATTCACCCTATATTGCAGCAGATGATCTCGGCATGATATTTTTTTCTTCCATGCGTCCTCAAACCGGTCGTCGTCCAAAGGTCAGTCGCATAACAGGTCAGGGACCTTCACAAATATACACATCTATACAGGATTCACGTGGTGACTGGCTTGAACCGGAAGTTCTTTTTGAAATGGATGCAGCAGACTCCCATGAAGATGGTACTATAACTATTACCGGAGATGGTAATACTGCTTATTTCACTCGTTGCAGTTATGATGGTGAAGAAATAAGGGGAACAAAAATATGGACCAGTCGTCGTGCCGGTGGCAACTGGAGTGAGCCTTCACCTGTTGATTTAGGTGTTGACAGTTTAATTTATGCTCATCCTGCCGTTAGCTCCGAGGGTAATATTTTATATTTCGTATCTGATCGTCCCGGTGGTTTTGGAGGTTTAGACCTATGGAAATCAGAAAGCTTAGGTGATGGCTGGAGTACTCCGGTAAATTTAGGTCCCGATATTAACACTCCGGGTGATGAGATGTTTCCATATTATCGTGAGGATGGAACACTTTATTTTAGTTCAAATGGTTTGCCCGGATATGGAGGTCTTGATATATTCAAGGCTGTAAAAGTACAAAATGAAGACAGTGATGCGGATGAAAGATGGGAAGTAAGTAATTTGGGTCGTCCTATTAATTCTTCATCGGATGATTTTGGTATTACTTTCCTCGGCGGAAGAGAAAGTGGTTATTTTTCCAGTTCTCGTGATAATGCAAGGGGCTATGATAATATATATTCATTTACACTCCCTTCAATAAATGTTGTTGTTTCAGGGAAAATTGCTTTATCCGACAAGGAAAGTATAACTGAAGATACAAAGGTACGCATTATAGGTACCGACGGTACAAATCTGAGAGTAAACATTGAATCATCAGGAGCTTTTAACATCATGCTTAGCCCTGATAATGAATACGCTATATTAGCATCTGCACCCGGATATTTAAACCATCGTGAAAGGATCAACACTCACGGTTTAAGTGAAAATCATCAATACAATTTAAATATAGAGCTTAGCAGTGCCAGTCGCCCTCTAATATTTGAGAATCTTCAATTTGCAAGCGGGTCGTCCGACTTATCTTCATCCTCACTTCAAGAGTTAGATCGTCTTGCCGATATGCTAAAAGCCAATCCATTAGTACGCATAGACATAACAGCACATACCGATTCACGTGGCAATTATACAGATCTGCTTGTTTTATCCCAGAAACGGGCTGAAAATGTTCTCAATTATTTAACAGAGAAAGGAGTAGCTGCAGAAAACTTATCTGCCCGGGGTATGGCAGGTGATCAGCTATTAAAGGTTAGCGAATCTCTTGCCCGTCGTTATAATTATTTAAAAGAAGGCAGTGTTTTAAATGAAGCCACCATACAGCAGTTAAGTCCTAATTATCAAGAACTTGCCAGAAATTTAAATAATAGGGTAGAATTTAGTATTTTACCTTAATATTGATGATCCAAAAGATTGTATTAATTTTGCATTCATATTTTCAAAAACTGATATTGTGAGTTTTGATTTCAGATATAACAAAAGAGGTGTTTCTGCTTCCAAGGAGGATGTTCACCAGGCTATAAAAAAAATTGACAAAGGTCTTTTCCCAAAAGCCTTTTGCAAAATAAGTCCTGATATTTTAGCCGGAGATCCTGCTTATTGTAATATTATGCATGCCGATGGTGCCGGTACCAAGTCATCTTTAGCTTATATTTATTGGAAAGAGACCGGAGATCTTTCAGTATGGAAGGGTATTGCACAGGATGCTATTGTCATGAATGTTGATGATCTATTATGTGTAGGTGCCACAAGCAATATTTTATTATCATCAACTATAGGTCGCAACAAAAACCTCATTCCCGGTGAAGTGATAGCTGCAATAATAAATGGAACTGAAGAGATTCTTGAGCAATTGCGTAACAATGGTATAGAAATTTATTCAACAGGAGGTGAAACTGCCGATGTTGGTGATCTTGTACGTACTATCATTGTAGATTCCACTGTTTGCAGTCGCATGCCACGTGAAGAAATAATATGTAACAGCAGGATATCTCCGGGCGATGTTATTATTGGGCTTTCGTCTTATGGCCAAGCCACTTATGAAACAGAGTATAATGGTGGTATGGGCAGTAATGGTCTAACTTCAGCAAGGCACGATGTATTCTCTAAATATCTTGCATCCAAGTATCCTGAAAGTTTTGATCCCATGGTACCTGAGGAGCTTGTATATTCCGGAAATTACTCTTTAACACAGGAGATTGAAAATTTAGGTATTGATGCCGGTAAATTGGTATTATCTCCTACACGCACTTATGCTCCTGTTATCAAAGAAATCTTAAAACATCATCGCAGCATGATTCATGGAATGATTCATTGTTCGGGTGGTGGTCAAACAAAGATTTTAAATTTTGTTGAGAATCTACATATTATAAAGGATCAATTATTTGATGTTCCTCCTTTATTTCGTATTATTCAAGAGCAATCGGGTACTCCCTGGTCTGAAATGTATAAAGTATTTAATATGGGTCATCGTATGGAGCTTTATACCGATCCTTCAATTGCTGATGACATTATTAAAATTTCCGGTTTATTTAATATCGACGCAAAGATAATTGGTCGTTGTGAACCTTCTGAAAAGGCTAAGCTCACTATTAGGAGTGGTTTTGGAGAATTTTTTTATTAGCTTGTTATATTTATTGTTCTTTCAACATCAAATATCAACAAATTAATAGTTAAAAATTTTATCTAAGCATTATTTTATTTCGAATCATACTATGACACATAATAATTCACTATTAGGAAAATTAGAGGCCATTCGATTACGTTTTGAAGAGATTGGTCAACAGATCTCTGATCCGGAGGTAATTGCCGATACCAAAAGATATATTAAGCTCAACAAAGAATATAAAGAGCTTGAGAACTTAGTTAAGGTTTCCATAGAATATAAAAACCTTATAAGCAATATCAATGATGCCAAGCAAATACTAAAAGAAGACAGTGATGAAGAAATGCTTGAATTGGCGAGAGAAGAGCTTGAAATGTTAGAGGAAAAGCTTCCTGAGATGGAGGAAGAGATTAAATTGTTATTACTTCCCTCCGATCCCGAGGATTCAAAAAATGCTGTTGTTGAGATTCGCGGTGGTACGGGAGGTGATGAAGCTGCTATTTTTGCCGGAGATTTATTTAGAATGTACACAAAATTTTGTGAACGTATGGGCTGGAAAACTGATATCACTCATATATCTGAAGGCAGCTCCGGAGGTTATAAAGAAATTATTTTCAATATCAGCGGTAATGGTGTTTATGGGATTATGAAATACGAATCGGGTGTTCATCGTGTACAGAGGGTACCTCAAACCGAGACTCAGGGTCGTGTTCATACCTCTGCTGCTTCGGTTGCTGTTTTACCTGAAGCTGATGAATTTGACATTCAACTTCGGCAGGAAGACATTCGCAAGGATACCTATTGTTCATCCGGCCCCGGTGGTCAATCTGTCAACACCACATATTCGGCAATTCGTCTTACTCATATACCTACCGGAATAGTTGTAACCTGTCAGGATCAGAAATCTCAGCTCAAGAATCTTGATAAAGCAATGGCAGAGCTTCGTACCAGAATATATAATCTCGAATATCAGAAATATCTTGATGATATTGCATCGAAGCGTAAAACTATGGTATCTACCGGCGACAGGTCAGCAAAAATTCGCACTTATAATTATCCTCAGGGACGTGTTACAGATCATCGAATAAACTTAACCATGTACAATCTTCAAGCTGTAATGGACGGTGATATTATAGCATTAATTGATAAGCTTCAGATGGAAGAAAATGCCGAAAGATTAAAATTAAGCGAAGCTTAAGCTATATATTTTTACAGTTAATAAATATTGAAATACTTCTTGTGTCTGAAGGGCAAAACAATGCTCCGACAAGGCAGTTCTGTTACAAGTAACAAACAAATGCTAGTGATAAATAATTTAAAAGAAAAATAATATGACCTCAGCAGAGTTATTCAACCAGATAAAAGCCAAAAAAAGCTTTTTATGCGTAGGACTTGACACCGATATAAGAAAGATACCACGCATTTTACTTGACACTACTGATCCAATATTTGCTTTTAACAAAGAAATTATTGATGCAAGTCATGAACTTGCTGTTGCTTACAAGCCTAATCTTGCTTTTTATGAAAGCTTAGGAGTTAACGGTTGGAACAGCCTCGAAAAAACTGTCAATTATATCCGTTACAATTATCCCGGAATTTTTATTATTGCCGATGCTAAAAGAGGTGATATTGGAAACACTTCAAACTTGTATGCACGTGCATTTTTCGATTCTATGGATTTTGATGCTGTAACAGTATCTCCATATATGGGGGAAGATTCTGTAACTCCTTTTTTAAGCTATGTTGATAAATGGGTTGTCCTTTTAGCGCTTACATCCAACAAGGGGGCTGATGATTTTCAATATATGACTGAGAACGATGAAAAACTATTCGAACGTGTACTAAAGAAATCTCGGAAATGGGGTGATGAAAATAATATGATGTATGTTGTGGGTGCTACCCGTTCCGAAATGCTTGCAAGCATACGAAAAATAATTCCTGATCATTTTATTTTAGTGCCGGGCGTAGGTGCTCAGGGTGGAAGTTTGGAGGAAGTTGTCAAATATGGAATGAATAAACAATGTGGTTTACTTGTAAACTCATCACGTCAGATAATATATGCAGGCTCTGAAGTTGACTTTGCAGATAAAGCCCGTAAGGTAGCACAGGACATACAAGGCAAAATGGCTGAATTGCTTGCAGCCATCATTTAAATAAACTCAGGTCGTAGAAGCTGCCCCACAAGGACAGCTTTTATTTTTAATGTACCCAAAGAACTATGAGTTTAGGGTTTAGGGTTTCGAGTTTAGGGTTTAGGGTTTAGGGTTTCGAGTTTAGGGTTTTGGGTTTCGAGTTATCAGTCACCAGTAAACAGTGATGTTTCGTAATTTTTCATTTCTTCATTCCTTCATTTTTAATTCGGGCGTTTCGACTTCGCTGTCCCGCTTTAGCGGGAGACGGGATTCTGAAGAAAGAATATGGCTACCAAACAGAAATAACCCCGAAGGGGTGGTATTATTGTAGTAAGAATGTAACCTCCAAACATTTAGAACCCCGGAGGGGTGATATTATTATATTTCTTATGTATTGATGGTTTTTGTATGTTAATTCCATTTTTTGCAGCGAGAGCAACTCCGTAAAATTTATGCTACCTCTTCAAGGCGTAGAGAGTAGTGGATTCATCGACCCCACGCGATGCGTGGGCCTGTTCCGCCGAGGCTTGCCGACGGCGGAACAGAGAAGACAAGTATCTTTGAAATAAAGGAGCTGCCTCGATTTTAAAATCAAGGCAGCTCCTTTATTTATACAAAAAATTTCTTTTTTTTATAATCCTTCTCGAACTGATTCTTTCATAGTGTCGGGTCCCGGGAATCCGACATGTTTAGCTATTTCTTTTCCTTCTTTATCATAGACAAAAAAGGTGGGGATTCCTGTAACATCAAGATTTTCCTTTATCAGGTACATAAGTTCGTTATTAAAACGATAATGATGCCCGTCTAATCTGGATAAAAATTGCACCCACAAATCTTTTGGTGAAGATTCATCTGTCAGGTAAATGTAAACAATCTCTTCATTTTGGAATTCCTTTTTCACTTCTTTCATTGGCTCAATAGAAGCAATGCATGGTCCGCACCATGTCGCCCAAAAATCTACTACTACGACTTTTCCTTTATGAAGATCCAAGATTGTTTCATACACTTTATCATTTTCCACCTTCGGTGTTTCATTAATAATAAAATCTGTATCTGTTTGTTCCAAAATTTTTTCAATAAGATCGCGCGTGCGTTTATTTTTATCGAGCACAAATTTTACTGACATAGGATCTTTTACAAGAGTCAGAAGTTCATCTTTTCCATGTTCTTCAAAATCATCTGTTTTTTCTATTTCTCCGGCAAAAAATGGTAGGCATGCCAAATCATGGAACAAGTTATTTTCTATTAAAAAATCGGGAGCATTTTCTTTATAATACAAGAATCTCTCTTCCGGTGTGGCATTTACATCTCTTAACGAAAACTGGACAAGGCCTGTCATAAAACTAACTGACACAAGGCCTTCTTGAAATAAAAGAATATTTTCATCAAAAAAATCTCCAAGTGCTACATAATAGTCTAAATCAGGTTCTTCTATTTCTATTTGCAATTCTCCCCACCTATCCTGAGGAAGTCCGGAATTAAGATATTTCACATAAGACATCAAGCTTTTATAAGATATCAGATAATGGAGGGAAAAAGCTTTTAAAGAGGATGCTAACAAGAGTTTTTGATTATCAGAAAGGTTCTTGTACTCATCTTCGTTAAGTTTATTCTCTATTTGAAGCTTGAAATATTCAAGCAATTCTGCAGGGCTAAAATCTTCAGCTTCCTGCATTAAATTATTCAAATCAACAAATTGAACACTATTCAAAAACAAAAATTCCTGATCATTAACACTCTCAGACTCAACCACGTAATACAATGAATCAGAAGCTTCTTTATCGGTACGATAGCGTGATTCATACCTACTCTTCTTTTTTAAGTCAAGATAGACTTTGGTTTCCTCTCCGGGCTTTGCCAAGACTAATCCAAAATCGCCCATATATATCATTTGTGGCAATCCTGTATATAATTCCACAGAAAAATCTCCATTTGGAGAGATAGCTACCAACTCTGTTCCACTTTGAAATGTACTAATATCTATAAAACCAATTCTAATTTCATCTTTATAATTCTCCTTATTATAACCATAAATTTTTCCTGAAATTTTTGCCGGTTCATCGGAAAACTTAATTTTTGGGAGTTCTGATTTTTTATCGCTTTTAAAAGTTCTTTTTAAATCTGCCATTTTGATTTTTGTGCCCGGCAAAAGATTAATTCCCCATATTTTAAAGCAATCAGCACAATCACTTTCGATAAAATCTATTTTTGTAACACCGGGAGGCAGGGGCGGAAAAAACAACTTAAATGATGTTTCGCCACTTTCAGGCATAAAAAATTCAGTATCAAGATCTATCCCTTCGGCATGGGTGATAAACATACGTTCATCACTTCCACTTTCACGGATATAGGTGTCGGACACAATTTTAATCCACCAATGTGGTCTAAAGTAAGCATCAAAATAAATGACCGTAGAACTGTCTGTCATTACAATTTTATCAATTTCAAGTGTTGTAGTGTTCGTCACCTCAAAAATTGGACGTTCAATTTCATCAGGACGGGGTGTGCTACAACTTAATAACAAACTTAAACCCAAAACTGACAGGAATAGGTTTTTCATGATTTTAAATTTAGATTAAAATTTATAAAAAGGTTAAATAGTTTTTCAAAGTCAGAATATGATTAAAAGATTTATTTTTTAACCAGGCCCCTTTGTTTTAACAATGGTTCTATTCCAGGCTCTTTACCACGGAATGCAATATACATATCCATTGCTTTACGGCTTCCTCCTCTTTCTAACACTTCTTTACGCAGTTTATTTGCTGTTTGCGGATCAAAGAGATCTCCGGTTTCAACAAAAGCTTCAAAAGCGTCAGCATCGAGTATTCCCGACCATATATAGCTATAATAGCCAGCGGAATAGCCACCGGAGAATATATGTGCAAAATGTGTACTTCCATGTCTGAAATATATTTCATCCATCATATTGTAGCGTTTTTGCACTTCATGTTCAAAGGTATCAACATCAAATGGTTCATAAAACTCTATGGTATGATAATCCATGTCGAGTAAGGCCGATGCAAGGAATTCGACTGTAGCAAAACCTTGGTTGAAATATGAAGCAGCTTCTATTTTTGCAAGCAATTCATCGGGTATGGCTTCTCCTGTTTTATAATGTTTTGCAAACATCTTTAGCACTTGCGGATGTTTGGCCCAATTCTCTAACAATTGCGAGGGCATTTCCACAAAGTCACGTGGTACTGAGGTTCCGGATAATCCGGGATATGTAACTTTAGATAATAGTCCGTGTATAGCATGTCCGAATTCATGGAAAAAGGTAGTCATTTCATCGAAGGTCAGCAATGCCGGTTGTCCGGCAGCGGGTTCAGTAAAATTACATACTATTGTTATTACCGGGCTTACAAATTCACCGTCAGGATTAATTCGCTGATCTCGGTAGCTGCTCATCCATGCTCCTCCTCTTTTACTTGCCCTTGGGTGCATATCCATATAAAGCACTCCAAGATGTGATCCATCTGCATCTAACACCTGCCAAGCTGTAGCATCGGGATGATATACCGGTAAATCCTTACGTTCGGTAAAGTTTAATCCATAAAGTTTATTTACCACCATAAAAATCCCCTCACGCACATTTGAAAGTTCGAAATATTGGCTAATTTCTTCTTCATCAAGGTCGTATTTCGCTTTACGAACTTTTTCTGCGTAATATCGCCAATCCCAGTATTCCAAGTCAAAATCACCACCTTCGCTATTTATCATTTTCTGAAATTCAGCAGCTTCTTCACGTGCCATTGGCAGGGCAGCTTCCCAAAGTTCGGACAGGAAAGATTCAACTATTTCCACATTTTCCGCCATTCTATTCTCAAGGGCATAATCGGCGAACCTGTTATATCCAAGCATTTTGGAGCGTTCTAAACGTAGTTCTATCATTTTGTTTATAAGCTCCTGATTATTATTTTCATTATCATTATTCCCTCTTAATATATATGCTTGGTTTAATTTTTCTCTAAGGTCACGATTATCGGCATAGCTAAGAAAAGGCATTACACTGGGATTTTGCAAAGTAAAGAGCCATTCACCTTGCTTTTCATTTTCATCAATAGCAGCAGCGGCTTCAACTGCAGCTGCAATTATTGATTCGGGCATTCCTTTAAGATCATTCTCATCATCTATCCACAGTCTATAATTATTTACATCAGCCAATACATTCTCACCAAATTTTAAAGATAGTTGCGATAATTCCTGATTAATTTCTCGAAAGCGTTCTTGTTTATCTTCAGGCAATGCAGCTCCATTTCTGACGAAACTTTCATATGTTTCTTTAAGTAGCATGCTTTGCTCTTCTGTGAGATCAAATTCATCCTGATTTTCAAATACAGATTTCACTTTTGCAAAAAGGTCAGCATTAAGTCTTATATTATCGCTATGTTCGGAAAGCATACTTGAAGCTTCACGGGCAATAATCTGGATTTCTTCTGAAGTATTACATGAGTTATAATTAAAAAACACTGAAGAAACTTTATTCAACAATTCTCCACTATAATCAATTGCTGCAATAGTATTTTCGAAATTCGCACTTTCGGAATTATTTATTATTGAAGCAATATCTTTTTCATGCTGTTTGATACCTTCCTTAAAGGCAGGCATAAAATGGGAGTTCTCAATTAAATGAAATGGAGGAACACCAAAAGGTGTATCATAAGATGTTAAGAAAGGATTTTCATCCTGCTTAATACATGAGGCCATAAACACTAAAATTAATAGTACAATAATATTTTTTTTCATTTCAAAGGATATTTTAGGGATGAGAATTAAATTTTATAAATAAAAAACACAAGCTACTTTTCAATATTATAAAAGAAGCTGTCAAATATAACAATTGTAATTCAATGCATCAACAATAAGTATCAGCTTATTAATAAGAATAAAAAAAAATTAGTTCAAGGTCATTTCAGTAAAATGTATAGGCTGTTTAAAAAATGCGATAAAAATTTATTGCATTGGGATTAAAATTATTTTTTGTCTGAATTGCTTATTTATTAATTATTTCATATTTTTCACTTATTATTCAAAAATATAACCCGATACCTATGACAGAGGATTTTCTTCATTACATTTGGAAACACAAGCTTTATCGTCGGAACAATTTTTACACCCACTCCGGCGAATCACTTGAAATTATACATCCCGGCATACACAACAGCGATTCGGGCCCTGATTTTTTTAATGCTAAAATTAAAATCGATGGTACCCTATGGGCCGGGAACGTTGAAATTCATCTTAGGGCTTCAGACTGGAACAGGCATAATCATCATAAGGATAAGGCATATAACAATGTTATACTTCATGTTGTATTCGACAATGATGTCAGTTGTTTCAATTCTAACAAGCAAGAAATACCAGCTTATAAGATATCGGTAGAGCCTCATATGATTAAAGCTTACCAAGGACTTCAGAGCAATCAGAGCTGGATACCTTGTTCGAATCTTTTAAAGGAAATTTCACAATTTGAATTAAAAAACTGGCTCGATCGAATGATGATTGAAAAGCTTGAAAAGAAAAGTGATGACATTCAAAAACTACTCACCCAATACCGTAATGACTGGGAAGAAGTTTTTTACATAATGCTGGTACGCAATTTTGGTTTTGGCTTAAATGGTGATGTTTTTGAGCAATTGGCTCGTCAAACTCCTTGGCGGATTATTAAAAAGAACTCTCATGACATAAATCGTTTAGAGGCTATTTTCTTAGGTCAGGGTGGCTTTTTATCCGATTTGCTTCCCGAAGACGATTACATTAAAATGTTACAACGTGAATATTCAATGTTATCTAAACTTTATGGGCTCAAAGCTGTTCCATTACACAATTGGAAATTTCTTCGTTTACGTCCTTCAAATTTTCCCACCATACGACTTGTACAGTTAGCAGCCATCTTTAAAGCCGGAAAAATGAATTTCAGCAAAGTAATAGAGGCCCGAAATCCTAAGGAATTAAAAGCTTTATTTAATCAAGGGGTTTCAAAATATTGGCATAAGCATTACCGGCCCGGTGCTGAATCACCTTTTTCGAAAAAATCTATCGGTGACAGTTCCAAGGAGTTATTAATTATCAACACCTTTGTTCCCTTTGTTTTTATTTACGGCAAAAATCGTGGTAATGAACAATTATGCGATCTTAGCTTTAATTGGTTAAAGGGTTTAAAGCCTGAAAAAAACTCCATTATCAATAATTTCATGAAAGCAGGGATTGAAGTAAATAATTCTGCTCACAGTCAGGCTTTAGTTCATCTTTATCAAAGTTATTGTCGCTTAAAGAAATGTCTTCACTGCAGGATAGGTCATTTGTTAATTGCAAATCCCTGATTGAGTTAAAGTCACCAATTTCAATAGAAAACAACTATGGCTATTACCATCAATTCCGGACTTTTAGAAAACTTTAATTTTTAATCTAACTTTGTAATTGATTATTATTAATTGTTATTTTATTAATTACGATAACAGGTTTTCATCAGGCTTCGCCATTATTTTTTCTAAAACATAAAACTTTAGCTCTCCAAATCAGTATAACATTGAATTCACTAATAAGATTCTGAATTATAATTATTTTTAAAACATGAAAAAGGGTGTTTTTTTATTAATCATTATTTTTTTTAGTTTTTCGGCTTTTTCTCAAAAATTAAAACCTGTAATTTCATTTGAGACAACGGTATATGATTTTGGTTCAATAAATGAAGAAGATGGGTCTGTAAGTTACACTTTTCATTTTTCCAATACAGGTAATCAGCCATTAGTTATCCACAATGTACGTACTTCCTGTAGATGTACGGCACCTAACTGGAGCAGGGCACCTATTCAGCCCGGCGGTAAGGGTCAGATAGAAGTTGTTTACGATCCTACTAATCGGCCCGGCAATTTTAACCAATCCATTACTATATACAGCAATTCAAAACAGGGTACTTCCCTACTTCGCCTTGTGGGTAATGTAATAAAGGAGTCAGAATCCATCAAGGAGCTATATCCTCGTGATATGGGCAGTATTCGTTTAAAATCATCATATTTTTCTTTTGGCAGAATTAACAAGGGAGAGCAAAAAGAAGAAAATTTAGAAATCATCAATGTTTCTAATGAGCCGGTTTCGGTATCATTTACAAACATTCCCTCTCATATAAATGTAGTTATGATCCCTGAGGTATTATCGCCCGGTGAAAGTGGTCTATTTCGCTGTTTATTTGACGCTTCAAAGATTAATGAATGGGGTTTTGTTTCTCATAATATCCCTGTATCAGTCAACGATACTCCTGCCCGTTTAAACCGCATCAGTATAAATGCGACAATTGAAGAAGATTTCTCTTTATGGTCGGACGAAGAGTTGGCAAATGCTCCCGGCATCAATTTTAATGAGAATGTATATAACTTCGATGAAGTTAAGCAGGGTGTTTTAGTTCGGCATAATTTCACCATTAACAACACAGGTAAATCAGATCTTATAATTCGCAGGGTTCGCACTTCTTGTGGCTGTACTGCATCCTCTCCTGAAAGGGATGTTATTCCTCCCGGTGAATCCACCTTGCTTGAGGTAAGTTTTAACACACGAGGAAGGAATGGGCGTCAGAATCAGGCTATTTCCATTTACTCCAATGATCCTAATAAAAGCTTGTCTGTATTAAGGTTATCGGGTAGTGTTATACAGTAAAACAAGTATTTAAATTAAGAAAAACATCAAGGAAAAGGAAAAATATCAGTTATCTTTGTGTGTTTAAAACAATTTAGATGGGAGATAGTAAGGAATCGAAACACATAGAGAATAATCCTGAATTTAAAAATCTCAATGTAAATAAAGGTATTGAGCAACCATCGTCGGTTAATCGGGAGGCGGTTCAACGTTTTTTGGACAAACGGCCAAAGGATTTTTCTTTATCTGAGTATGTTGAAGGTATTTTATCGGGCAATATCACTATTTTAAGTCGTGCTGTCACACTTATAGAAAGCGTTCTCCCTGCTCATCAAGATTTAGCTCAGGAAATAATTCTACGTTGTCTTCCCTATTCCGGTAAATCTGTACGTCTTGGAATAACCGGCATACCCGGTGCAGGCAAAAGCACCTTTATCGAAGCCTTAGGATGCTATCTTACGGAGCGTGGTCATAAGCTTGCTGTTTTAGCTATTGATCCGAGCAGCGAGCGTTCTAAAGGGAGCATTCTTGGTGATAAGACCCGCATGGAGAAACTATCAATAAATCCGGATGCCTATATCAGGCCATCTCCTTCTGCCGGTTCCCTTGGAGGGGTAGCACAAAAAACGCGCGAGACCATTATACTCTGTGAAGCTGCCGGCTTCGACACCATCTTTGTTGAAACCGTAGGCGTTGGACAAAGTGAAACAGCTGTTCACTCCATGGTTGATTTCTTTTTATTGATATTAATTGCCGGTGCCGGTGACGAGTTACAAGGAATAAAAAGAGGTATAATGGAAATGGCCGATGGTATAGTAATTAATAAAGCAGATGGTCAAAACATTCATAAAGCAAATTTAGCTCGTTCTCAATACAAGGGTGCTATACAATTAATGCCACCAAATAAAAATGGCTGGAAGCCATCGGTTCTTACCTGTTCAGCTTTACATTCCTTTGGTATTGCAGAAATATGGGAAATGATTGAGAAATTTAAAGCTCACACACTTTCTAATAATTCTTTTAGTCTCAATCGCCAGGAACAATCAAGTTATTGGATGTTTGAAACAATTAACAACAAAATAAAAAATAATTTCTACCAAAACCCCTTAATCCGAGAAAAAATAAACGAATTAGAACCACTTGTAAAGACCGGGAAATTAAGCTCATTTGAGGCAGCAAAACAACTTCTCAAACTCTATCAATTTTAAAAACAAAAATTCTAACAAAAAAGTGCTGTAATCAGGTATTTTTTCACCTACTTTACATTTTTAAATTAAAATAACAACAAGCTCCGACCCGTTTAAACAATTTTAAACTCAATGTATTAACTAAGTGCTGAGTTATTATCACAAAAACAAATAACATAATATGAAAAAAATTATTTTAGGAATGGCTTTATTAGCAGCCATGACATGTTGTTCATCTAACAGTTACAAAATTTCGGGCAAGCTCGAAGATGTTACTGTTGGCACCGTTCATTTAAAGAAAGTTGGTTTATATGGTATTGAAGATATTGACTCAACAAGTCTGACGGGTGGTGAATTTATTTTTGAGGGGAAAGTTGATTACCCCGAATTACATTTAATTTTTTATGAAGACAAACAGGCGCCCATTTTATTTTTCCTTGAGAATGCCAATATTTCAATTACTGCATCTACTGATTTAATGCAGGATGCTGTAATAAAGGGCTCCGGTATTAACAATCTATTTAAAAAGTTCAATGACGAAATACCTCATCAAGAAAAAACAGAAGAAATGCGCGAGGAGTTTTTTATTGCTCAGAGCTCAAATGATGAGGCTGCCATGCAAAGTATAATAGCCGATATGCAGGTTATAATAGAAGAACAGCAGAAATATTATTTTGATTTTGTCATGAACAACAGTAACAATGTTTTAGGTGCTTTTTTAACTTTAAACATGGCTCAAACTTTTTCTGTTGACGAAATGCTTGAGATAACAGATAAACTTGACAAAAACATGCCTGATCATCCTTATGTTGAGCAATTAAAAGAGTATGTTGCTCCTATGTTGGCTCAACGTGATGCTGAGGAAGCGCTGGCAGTTGGTAACGAAGCTCCGGAATTCACCTTAGGCGATATTAATGGCAATGAAATAAGTCTTAGTGATTTTAGAGGGAAATATGTATTTATTGATTTTTGGGCCGCATGGTGTAATCCGTGCAGGGTAGAGAATCCTGTTCTTAAAGAAGTTTATGATCGTTTCGGCGGCAAGGATTTTGAGATCATAAGTATTTCTTTAGATGAAACTGAAGAAGCTTGGAAGAAAGCTGTTCAGGAAGACGGTCTTAACTGGGTTCTTCTTCATGACACATTAAATATTGCAGCACAAACTTATATGGTTCAATCAATTCCCAACACTTGGCTTCTTGATAAAGAAGGGAATATTATAGAAAAACAAATAAGAGGCAGGGAATTAATGGATGTACTTGAAAATTTACTTGAAAATTAATCTTAAAGGAAGCAGAATATTTTCAAGTCAAAATTTTTGAGTTATTTTTTATCAGTTTTTAGTTTTGTTTTATATTTTAACATAAAAACCAAAACACAGGCAACTAACTGATGTTCAACAAAAAAAGAAAACTTGCTTTATTTAGATTCTTTAAAAATCATTTTTTTTGATTAAAATCATTTTTTTTAATCAAAAAACAGGATATTTTTGTCCCTTAGTAAAATTTAAAAATTAAAAAAAATGGCTTACGTAATTAATGATGATTGCATTGCTTGTGGTTCATGCATTGACGAGTGTCCGGTTGAAGCAATATCGGAGGGTGAAATCTATGTCATAGATCCTGAATTATGCACCGATTGTGGTGCTTGTGCAGAGGTATGTCCCACTGACGCAATTCATCCTGCTTAAGAATAAAAAAATTGAAGCTGTCTCACAAGGACAGCTTTTTTTCTTTAAATATTTAATGGAATTATAACATCATCTATATAAAAATCATGTGCTTCCATTGGTATTTCAGCTATTAGCTGGTATGAAAATCCCAGGCCTATTTTAGCTGCCTTTTGCATTTTCGGCAGCAGCTTGTCATAATATGCTGCTCCTCTACCGAGTCTCCCTCCTTTTCTATCGAAAGCCATTCCCGGCACAAGTATTAAATCCACATTGTCATAGTCTGTAAACTCTTCTCCTTTAGGTTCCATAATTTTATATTTTCCCATTGGATATAGAGTATCACCCCATTTATACCTTCGAAGTATCAGTCGGTCTCCGGCAACACAGGGTAGTAAGAATTCTTTTTCATTTACAAAATTTTCCATAAGAGGTCTAAGATCCACCTCATCTTTCATAGGCCAAAAAGCCATAATAAGCTTAGCTTCTTTAAATATTTCGTTATTTTCAATTAAGCTTATAAGTTTTAAATTTTCTTTTTGATGTTGTTCCGGTGTGGAGTTTTTCTTTTTTTGCAATATTTCTTTTCTAATATTTTTTTTGTCTTTAGTCAGATCAGATTTATTTTTATCCATTATAATAAAATTTACAAAATATTAATCCCATAAACTTCAGGTCTTCGATCGTTAAACAAATTATTATCTGGTGTAATTTGCTTGTTTTCAGCAATTGCCGGATCTATTTCAGCTATTAAGGCCTGTTGTTTTCTTCTTTTTCCTTTAAATATAAACTCGCCATAGGGTGAGATAAGTGCAGATTGACCTGTAAAATTACATTCTCGTTCTTTTCCTATTCTATTTGCTGAGGCAACAAATATTCTATTTGTTATGGCATAAGCCGGCAGGGCTTTATAGCACCAAGGCAATACAATATTGGAAGGATGACATATAATTTGCACATTTTTTAAAGCCATCAAGCGCCATATTTCAGGGAACATCCAGTCGAAGCAGATCAACATTCCAATTTTTCCCCAGGGGCTGTCAAAAACAGGCAGACCAAGATTTCCTTTTTCAAAGAAAAGTTTTTCTTTTCCAAACAGATGTAGCTTACGATAAAGGCCGATTACACCTTCCCCATTAATTAATACAGCTGAATTGTATAATCTATCTCCTTCTCTTTCATTTATACCACAAACGAACCAACTATTTCGGTTTTGTGCCTCCTTCATTAAAAATCGAACAAGCATACTATCATTCACTTTTTCTGATGCTAATATTGCTTCATCCTTAGTTTTAAAAGCATATCCACTTGAGGCCAATTCCGGTAGCACCCACAGATTGGCATAAGCTGCTTTATTCAACATTTTTTCAATAACAGACAGATTATATCTGATATCATTAATTTTTGGTGCATATTGGAGGACACCTATTTTCATTTTTTAAATAATTAAAAGACAGGGCTTCATTTATTTTTCTTCATGGTCTATATCTTGCTTCGGCAAAAATCTCATGTCCATCATTCATTTGCATAAGTTCTTCAAGAGTTATGTCAGGATTTCTTTTTATGAAGGATTGTATTATCCTATATCCCAAAAAAATTCCTGTACGTCCGGGTGAATCACTTCCAAAAAAAGAAGTAAAGGGGCTTGCCTCTATATATCGTTGAACTATCATTCTATCCGTTGAGAACAGGTGTTTTTGTTCTACTATTGTCTCCCACATATTTTTTTCGTAATCTTGGACCCATTTAATTTCATCCTTTGAATAATCAAAAAGTAAGCTATCAGGTATTGAAGGTATTGTTTGTTTCACAAACCATAATATTTTCCCTTGATAAATCATTTGATTAACAAGGTCATCTATGGAATCGTTATACTGAAACTGGCTCATTGCCAATGCCTTCATTATATCGGGCACTAATTTTTCCGTAGCCTTTTGTTTTCTCAGGTAAACCGGCACCGCCAACCATTCATAGAAGATACAATCGGCGCCAAGATATTGTTCAAGGCTGACAGAAATCCATGATGAATCAACAACCATATTTTGATTAAATCCGGAAATATGCATGTAAACATCAGGGATTTCCTCTTCAGGAAAATAATATCGAAAATACTTGAAGGCCTTCTTTAAATCATTGTAAAATGTATCATAATTGCTCAAAACTTTTCTTATTGTATCCAGAACTTCTTGATTTGGCTCATAGGCGAGAAAGAATTGCATATTTTTCACAAAATCTTCATCAGTCGGGTTTCCTGCTCCAATAACTCCCATGCTATATGCATCAAAATAAGAGCCATAAGCAGTTTTAAAGCTATCAAGTTTAAGAGCAAAACTATCGGGATTTACTGTATGCAAATCCTCATAAAATGGAATCAACTCAAAATCAACTTCAATTTTATCAATTTTGGGTGATTTAGACTTACAGGCATTAAAAAAAGCAAAGGCAATCATTAGCAGGCTCACTACTATAAATAAAGGGAATTTATAAACTTTCATATTTTTATTAATTACATGCAAATGCTAAAGCTATTACAGAAAAGTCAATTTATCAAAATCATAGTTCAACCATAATGAATCCAAAGCAATAATATAGATTGTGAATAAGTAAAGCAACAAAAAACTTTAATAAATGCAAGTCTTATTTTATCAGTATTTTTAATATCTTTCAAGCTCTATTTCATTATGTTTGTATCACAGAGCGTTTTAATTGTTTTAATCTCCTAATTCTCAAAAAGATTCAAATGAAAAAATATATTTTTCTTTTTTTGACATTCATTATTTCGTCTAATTTAACAGCACAGTATAAAAATGACTTTCGTTTTTCTCTTGTATTAAATCCACAACTATCATGGATTAAGTCGGATCATGAATTTGTTAGCAACAAAAGTTCTAAGTTTGGTTATAATTTTGGCTTGGTTATGGACAGGTTTTTTGGCCACAACTATGCTTTTTCTACCGGTCTTACAATTAATACCACAGGTGGCAAACTTGGATATAAGGATGAAATAGGGATAAGAGAAACTATTGATTATCGTTTGAAATATTTAGAAATTCCTCTTGGTTTGAAACTTCGTTCTGAAGACATACGAAGAACAAATATTTACGGCAGGTTTGGGCTTTCACCTCAGGTTAATATACAGGCAAGAGATAAAAACGGCAACAGTATTTCAAGTAAGGTCAAATTATTAGAATTGAGTTACCATTTGGGTGGTGGAATTGAATACTCCTTGGGTGGCAAAAATGCTTTAATTTTTGGTTTGCTCTTCAATAATGGTTTTACAGACATAAGCAAACACAAAGGTATTAGGGATAAAGCGATATTAAATCGTTTAACTTTTGAGTTTGGTTTTATTTTTTAAAGATTTTTTCATGTCGGTTTCTTTTAAACTTGCATTAGCTCAGTTAAACTACAAAGTAGGAGATTTTGACAATAACCGCTTAAAAATTATCAGTGAAATAAAAAACGCCATTCGTCAAGATGCAGATCTTATTATTTTTTCAGAATTGGCTGTTTGTGGTTATCCACCTCTTGATTTATTGAAAAACAAAGAGTTTATAAATAAGGCTGTTGATACTATTCATGATATTGCCAAACACTGTAAAGGTATAGCTGCGGTTGTAGGTTGTCCATCCATAGTGCCCGAATCGGGGGCTAAGCAATTATATAATTCTGCTTGGTTTTTACACAATGGAAAAGCAGAACCCTTAGCCCACAAAACTCTTCTTTCGAGGTCCGGAGAATTTGATGAAGCCCGATATTTCAGCTCTAACAACAACTTTGAAACAATAAGTTTCAAGGGTTTCAAAATTGCTCTGATAATAGGTCATGATATTTATGACAAATATAGTGATGAAGTAGCTTCCGGTACCGATCTGTCTTATAATTTCTCTCCATTGGAGAAATTATCTTCCATGGATCCTGATTTTATTGTTCACATTGCAGCCTTTCCGTTTTCACACCATCAGCATATATCACGCAAACAGATATTAAGTAATCATGCCTTATTATATAAACTTCCCATTTATTCTGTAAATCAAGTCGGGGCAAATACAAGTTTAATTTTTGACGGTGGTTCTATGGTTATTTCTTCTGAAGGGGAAATTTTAAAAAATCCGATATATTTTAATGAAGGGACATTTATCAGCACTTTTGGATCAAATATTCAGGAAGAAATAAGTGAGCCTGAATCCATTGAGCTTATATATACTGCTTTAATTACCGGCATAAAAGATTATTTTTCAAAAGCAGGCTTAAGCAAGGCCGTACTGGGTCTGTCGGGAGGTATTGATTCGGCTCTAACAGCTGTTTTAGCAAGTAGGGCTTTGGGCAGCGAAAATGTGCATGGAATTTTAATGCCTTCACAATATTCGAGTGATCATAGTATTACCGATGCCATAGATTTAGCCAATAATTTGGGTATAAGCTATGAACTTATACATATTGAACAAATCTACAATCAGTATGAAGCTGTATTGCAAAATCTATTTAAAGGTTTGCCTTCCGATACAACGGAAGAGAATCTTCAGGTAAGAATCAGGGGAGCTATATTGATGGCCTATTCAAATAAATTTGGTAATGTGTTGCTTAATACTTCAAATAAAAGCGAGTCAGCTGTTGGTTACGGAACTTTATACGGTGATATGAATGGCGGGCTAAGTGTATTGGGAGATTTGTATAAAACGCAAGTAATAGAAATGTCGCATTACATAAATCGTAAAGAAATTATTATACCTGTTAATTCTATTATGAAGCCACCTTCTGCGGAGTTAAAACCAGATCAAAAAGATACAGACTCCCTGCCTGATTATCCGATTTTAGATGAGATATTATTTCTTTATATTGAAAAAAACTATTCATATCGCGAGATTATCGCCAAAGGCCATTCCCCGGAAACAGTATTGAAAGTTTTTAAATTGGTTAATCAATCAGAATATAAAAGATTTCAAGCTCCTCCAGTACTTAGTGTATCCGGAAAACCCTTTGGTTTTGGCAGACGTATGCCACTTGTAGCAAATTATCATACTTAAACATTATTAAATCTTTGCCTGCAATAATATTTTTTTTTATAATTTTGTGTTTTTAAGCAGTGTTTTTAAACACATAAAATATAAAATCGCATGGCACAGCCCTCTATAAAAGATATTCCATTAATCTATGATACTTTAAGCCCTGATCAAAAAGTCTTTATCGAAAACAATCATACGACTTTACGATTCCGTAAAGGGCAAATCATTTATCAGGAAGGGGAAAAGCCCACCGGTTTGCTTTGTCTTGGATCTGGCAAGGTAAAAGTATTTAAAGAAGGTTTAAGTGGTCGTGATCAAATAGTACGGCTTGCAAAAGCACCTAATCTGATAGGTTATAGGGCATTATTTGCTGAAGAGGGTCATATTGCTTCGGCTGTTGTAATTGAAGCTTGCACAATCTTTTTCATTGAAAAGAAGGATATTGAATATCTAATGTCGGTAAACAACGGATTATGTAGAAACATTATTAAATCATTTGCTGTTGAGTTAGGTTTTTCAAGATTTCGTACTGTTACTCTCACTCAAAAACATATCAGGGGACGTTTGGCAGAAAGTTTAATATTACTCCGGGACATCTATGGTTATGAGGCGGATAATTGCACTCTCAACATTTATCTATCACGTGAAGATCTGGCAAATTTTTCCAATATGACAACTTCTAATGCAATTCGGACACTAACTGCCTTTGTAAAAGAAAAACTAATATTAGTAGATGGCCGAATTATAAAAATTATTGACGAAAAAAAGCTTGAACGTGTGTCACGTCTCGGATAAAAATTATTCGCGAAAATAAACACGTTTCACTCTTCTTCCTATGCTTGTAAGGACTTCATAAGCTATAGTATTCAATATTTTTGCCATTTCGCTAATGGAATAATCATCGCCAAAAACAATTACTTCGTCACCTTCTTTCACATCCAATCCTGTAACATCTACCATACACATATCCATACAAACATTTCCAACAACAGGTTTCAATTCACCTTTAATCATAAGCTGCCCTTTACCATTCCCAAGGTTTCGGTTAAATCCATCGGCATAACCTATTGGAAGCACAGCGATTAAACCGTCATTTTTCATTTTACCCGCTCTATTGTATCCAATAGTTTCTCCTGCTTTAGCCGGTTTAATCTGTGAAATATATGTTTTTAATGTTACTACATTTTGAAGCTTTGAGCGGTTGACAGCACTAATACCGAATAGTCCAATTCCGAGGCGCACCATTTCAAACTGATATTGTGGGAATCTTTCTACACCTGCAGAATTTAAAATATGACGCCATACTTTTATATTTAATTTTTGTTCAAGTTCTTGAGTAAAATCAAGAAACAGTTGAGTTTGTTTTTTTGTAAATTCGTCATGATTGGGATCATCACTTCCAACAAGGTGTGTAAAAACAGATTTCACCTTTATTGCTTTATTATATTTTAAGATATCAAGTACTTCAGGTAATTCATGTGCTAAAAACCCAAGTCTGAACATACCTGTATCAACCTTGATATGTATATTTGCCTTTTCTTCTCCGGATTCAGCAAGTGCCCTAATAAAACCCTTCAATATTCTTATGCTGTAAATTTCGGGCTCTAAGTTATATTTAAGCATTTGCCCAAAACTTTTTACTTCAGGATTCATAACCATAATAGGCATGGTAATTCCTGCCTGTCGTAATTCTATTCCTTCATCCGCATATGCAACACCGAGATAGTCAACATTATGGTGCTGCAACATAGCAGCTAATTCGTAGGCTCCACTACCATATCCAAATGCTTTAACCATTGCCAACACATGAGTTGAAGGCTTTAATTTTTTCCTAAAAAAGTTCAAATTATCAAGAAGTGCATTCAAATTAATTTCAAACAGAGTGCTATGCTGTTTAAGCTCAAGCTGTTCACTCACTTTTTCAAACTCAAACTTTCTTGCTCCTTTTATTAGTATGGCTTCATTTTTAAATGAAAAGCTATGCAATGAATCCATTAGTTTTTGTGTGTCAGAAAAAAAACAATCTCCGGCACGAAAATATGAAGCATATTTCATAATTTCTTCTCCCACCCCTATCAATCGATCGATTTGTCTTGCTTTTAAGAGGTCAGACACACGTGGGTATAAAACGGAAGCCTCCATTCCGGTTTGTTGCAGATCAGATAATATGAGTGTTTTTTTATATTTTTTTTTAAGCCCTTGTTGTTGAAGAAACTCCAGAGCAACTTCAAGTGAGGTAAAATCAGAATTATAGCTATCGTTAATAATAAGAGAGCCATTTATTCCTTCTTTCTGCTCCATACGCATAGCTACGGGTTGTAGTGCTGCAATACCTTGGGTGATATTTTCAATTTTCAAGTCTTTAAACAACATAAGGAGTATTATCGGCAGGCTGTTTTCAATGCTGATATTATCAGTAAATGGCAGGGTTAGCTTAAAAGTATCATCTTTCCATTTCAACAGCAGTTTACTATTGTTGTTTTTTTCAATCGTCATTAATCTTAATGATGCCTTTGAATCCTTACCCCAAGTTAGAAGATTTTTGTTTGCAAATTTTTTATTTATTTCAGCATGTATCAAAGAATTATCTCTGCAATAAAATATTGTATCACAAGTTTCAAATAAAGACAATTTTTCTTCGAGTTTTTGAGTGATATCTTTAAAATTCTCTTGATGAGCACTGCCAATATTTGTAATTAAACCAATATCAGGTGCTAAAATTTCAGCAAGTTTAGCCATTTCACCAGGCTTACTTATACCAGCTTCAAATATTCCAAATGTTGTTTCCTTATTAATTTGCCAAACAGAAACAGGCACACCTATCTGACTGTTATAGCTTCGTGGGGAACGAGTAATTTTCTCAAAAGGCCCCATTAATTGTCCAAGCCATTCTTTAACAATTGTTTTTCCGTTGCTTCCTGTAATTGCGAGAAGTGTACCTTTATATTTTTTTCGATGGTATATTGCTATTTTTTGAAGGGCAGTAAGGGGATCTTTCACTACTATAAAGCTTGCATTTTGAATATTTTCAGGAATCTTATATTCCTCATTTATTAAAAAAGCTCTAACACCACGTTTATACAACTCAACTATATATTTGTGACCATCATTTAGTTGTCCTTTAAGGGCTACAAACAACACTCCTTCACCTTGAAAAGTAAGGCGACTATCGAATGCAGGCTTAGTAACAAAGTTAGATTTTTTTCCTATTAATTTTCCATCGGTAATTTGAGCTATCTTAGAAACTGAATATTTTGTAAATTGCATAAGATGAATTTTGCTATGATGTTAAGATCTCCTAACTTAAAAAAAAGTTTTTTACTGTATGCACTAAAATTCAATTATTACCTTTGCAAAGGTAAAACAAAAATTATTTACAACATTTACTTATGGAAAAGGAAGCTTTGCTAAAAATAATAATTCAGGATATTAAAGAGTTGGAAATGTTAATAGAGACTTTTTCCGGCAACAAAGAAATTCCTGCAGCTTTTCTAAAGCTTGCAAAGAGTAAGGCACAGGGGATATTAGATGAAATAGATCTTCTTGACAGTTTCAACTCTTCGGAAGTGACTGATACAAAGGAACAGCTTTCTACAAGTTCAGTCGATAAGGATGAAGCCGGTATAAAAGAGGAAGCTCCCATTAAGGCCACATCCTTACATAAAGAGCAAACAGCAGCTTATGAAAAACAAACTTCCGAGAGAAAACTTGACGAAAAGGAAAAGGCACATAAGAAATCCACTGAAAAGCAAGAAGTTAAAAGCGTCGATAAAACTGAAGAAATAAAAACAAATATTCCAAAAGAAAATATTCCTACTTCAAGCAAGGTATTGGGAGAATCATTCTCAAAGGAAAAGCAGTCGTATAATGAATTGCTGGCACGCGAACACACAGAAAACAATCTTGTAAGCAATCAACCGATAAAAGATTTGAAAAAAGCTATTGGCATTAACGATCGTTTCTTTTATCAACGCGAGCTATTTAACGGAAACAGCGAGTTGTTTACACAAACTTTAGAACAACTTAATGATATGTCATCATTTGAAGCTGCTGAATCTTTTTTACAATCGAATTTTAGCTGGGATAAAAACAATCAAGCAGCTATTGATTTCACGCAATTAGTAAAACGAAGATTTATGTAATGGACTATCATAACACAGGACATCTGATATTAGTACCCACTCCGATAGGTAATCTGGAGGATATAAGTCTGCGTGCCCTCAGAATTTTAAAAGAGGTCGATTTTATTCTTGCCGAAGACACCCGTAAAACCTCTCATCTGCTTAAAACTTATGAGATTCAAACCAAGATGATATCTTATCACAAATTTAATGAGCATACAATAACAGAGAAAATTATTAATTTACTGAAAGTTGGTAAAACTCTTGCTTTAGTCTCCGATGCCGGAACTCCCGGAATTTCTGATCCCGGTTATTTAATTGTTAAGCATTGCATTGAAAGCGATATAAGGGTGGAATGTTTACCCGGAGCAACAGCACTCATTCCGGCAATTGCTGTAGCAGGTTTGCCCAATCATCGTTTTTGTTTTGAAGGTTTTTTACCTGTAAAAAAAGGTAGGCAAAGCCGCTTTACTGAATTACAAAATGAAACACGCACCATGATTTTTTATGAATCTCCTCATCGTTTATTAAAAACGCTTGGGCAATGTTCAGATTATTTTGGTTCTGATCGCAAGGCTGTCGTTTGTCGTGAGATATCCAAGCTCCATGAAGAGATTTTCAGAGGAACTATAAGCGAACTCCTTCATCATTATTCTGTTAACACCTTAAAAGGAGAAATAGTTTTAGTTGTTGAAGGGAAAAAAGAATTATAACTTTATATCTATATTATTTTAAAAAAACAGGAGCCATGAAAAAAATGATTCTCATTCTGTTATTACCGTTGTTTTGGCAATGCGTAACAGGTCCCAGCCGTAATGAACTGATTCAAATGAACGATTCTTTACTTTTAACTTCAGCTCAAAAACAGATTCAGCTCAATGAGTTAATAGAAAGCATTAATATAATTGATGAAAACATTCAATTAATAAAAGAGAAGGAACAAATTATATCATTACATGCTGAAACGGGGGATTTAAAGGGCAGGACTTCAGAACAAATAAATCATGACATAAACCTTATTTATGAGTTAATGGTTCAAAACAAAAGTCATATTCAAGAACTTGAGCAACAATTAAAAAATATTGGTATTCAAAATCAGCGTAGTAATCAATTGATAGCAAGTTTAAGCAAGCAATTGGAGGAGAAAAACGCAGAAATCATAAGGCTCCAGAAACAATTAATTTCCGGTGGCATAGTACTCGATCAATTAAATCTTGAAATAATCGATTTAAGTTTAGAGTTAGATGCTCTAAAAAAAATCAGTGATACCACTAAGTCTCAGCTGGATTT
>CAZODA010000004.1:0-136198 GCA_964578485.1 uncultured Alkalitalea sp.
TCATAACCATCATTTATTAATTCAACATTTCCATTAACAGATGTGGCTATGCAACATTTACCTATTCCCATTGCTTCAATCAGCGAGTTAGGCATACCTTCATAATAGGAAGATGATACAACCAAATCAGAAGCCTTCATATAAGGTAGAACATCATCAATAAATCCAAGAAAAAATAAATGACGCTTTAAACCCAAGTTATCAGCCATTTTCTTAAGTTTTTTTTCGAGTTTACCTCTTCCGGCAATTAAAAAACAACAATTGAAACCTTCCTTTTTTGCTATAGATGCCGCTTCAATAAAAATTTCAAAACCCTTTTGCCGGGCAAGCCGGCCGGCGCTAAATATCAAAGAAGCAGACTTATCAATACCCAATTGATAATGTAAATCGATTGATGGAATATCGTTGGGAGGGATAAAACTATTATAAATTACTTTAACAAAGTTTTTGTCAAACCAATTATACGAATCATATTCACTCTTTATTGAATAAGTATTTGTTATTATACCATGAATTAATTTTGTGAATACGAACTTATATTTATTCTTCTTGCTGATTAATTGTAAACCATGCCGTGCCAGAACAACAATATTGCCCAAATATGCGGCAGCAACTGATCCTATTTTTGTATCTTTATTTTGCCCGCAAATTAAAATCTCAATTCTATGTTTTTTTAAATAATGAATTAGCTTACAAAAGCCAATAATATCAAAATCAGAATTAAAAGATAAGGGAAGTGTTTTAAGATTAGCACCGTGAGCATTATTTTGTATAATTGAACCGCACTTGCAGGCTATAAAAACCTCATGACCACGTTCTTTTAAACCGGTAGCAGCCATCAGCATCCATTTCTCACCACCTCCCCATTTTTTTTTACCTAATGAATTTATAAATAAAACTCTCATTTATTATTTACTTCCAATTAATCTCTCAATCTTTTGTAGAACCATGGTAGTTGAAATATTATTCATACAGGCAAAATCACTACGATAACAAGGTTTATTCCCATATACAGAACATGGTCTGCAATCCAAATCAACCTGAACAGCATTTTCAGGATCCTGACCCCAGCCATAAAACCCAACATATGGATGGGTAGCACCCCAAATACTAACAACAGGAATTTTTACCAATGATGCTAAATGCATATTTGCCGAGTCCATTGACACAACAATATCCATAAGAGAAATAGCTTTAAGCTCCCCTTCTATTGGTAATTTACCGGCAAGATTGTGAATGTTATTATGTCTTGTCGCCCAATGCTCAAGCTGAATTTGTTCGGTACCTCTGCCTCCGAGCAAAAATATCTGATAACCCTTTTCGGCAAGGGTTAACATAAGATCTTGAATTTTATCGGAAGGCCAAGTTTTCCAAGGATGAGCCGTAAAAGGAGCAATCCCTATTTTTAAAGCTTCTCCTTTTAACGCGGGGCATAAAGTCTCATCAAAATCTAAAGAATAAAAAGGCCGACCATCAAAATCATCCAAAGAAAAAGGCAGGCCTCCTTTAATAAATACATCTTGATATCTCTCGAAAGTTGTTTTTAAAGGTTTAAGAACTTTATTATGCTGACGTGTTAATGCTTTTTTTGCACGACGTCCCTTATTTATTTTGTAAACAGGAGTGCCACTAAATATAAAAAATAAATCCAAAATCCAGCTTCTAAAAACATCATGAAGGTCTGCAACAAAAGAATAAGGACCTAAAGATCTTAAATACAAAAATAGTCTCCACAATCCTCTAAGGCCTTTATGTTCCCCCTTAGGATCGAATGCTATAAAATGTATGCGATTAATAGGTTTAAACAAAGATGAAACATAAGGTCGTGATACAAATACTAATTCTTTTTCAGGATAAGCCTTTAGTAATGATGTAACAACAGGAATAGTCATTGCTATATCTCCTAAAGCACTAAATCGAAAAATTAGTATTTTTTGACTCTTATTTTTCACTTTTCACCTTTATATAATACAGGGTTCAAAGCAGGATCATTATACATTTTCATTTGTTTATATAACTTCATATACTTTTTACCCTTTTCAATATCTTCCAGCAATTCATCAACAGCGCCACTCAAATCTTTCCTTTGCTCCAATAAAACCATGTATTTCTTTTTACATGCTTCTATGTGTTCATGATCAGCTCCTTCCCTGATTGTTTCCTGCTTCATATGATAAATTTTTAGGGCTAAAATTGATAAACGATCAATAGCCCATGCCGGCGTTTCAGTATTTAAACCTGCATTAGGTAAAACTTTAATATCCTTATATTTATCCATAAAATATCCATCAATAAACTCTACAAGATCTGTACGATCTTGATTAGATTTATCGATACGCCGTTTTATCTTCAACGCTTCAACAGGATCTATTTCGGGGTCTCTGATTATATCTTCAAGATGCCACTGAACAGCATCTATCCAATTTTTTGAAAATAATAAAAACTCAATACTGCCTTCCTTATAAGGGTTAGTAACAACAGCATCTACATCATCGGTCTCATGATAAAGATCAATTGTTTCTTCAAAAATCTTGTTACATAAATCACTAAATTTTGTCATAATAATTATTTTAAAAAACTTATCCCTATCCTAAAGTGTAATCAACACAACTAATTAATATATTATAGAATCCTCACTAAATCAAATATATGGAACAAAGTCTGTTTTAATAATATCTATAATCAAAAAATAACAATGTTGTTGTTTAGTTGTAAAAACAATTAAAGATATAAAATAATTTATTCCATATTATTTAACAGACAAAGTTATCATTTTTTAAACAAAAAAGCCTTTCCGGCAGGTGTTAAACTGCTGAAAAGACTGAAAATTAAAATAAAAAAAAACATGCTAAGATGATCCCCCCTGAGGAGGATCTATCAGTACAGTCATTTTATTATCCCTGCATTCTGCGATTCCACTATTACATTCAAAATTTCTTTCAACACCATCTTTCCCAATAACCCTGACTTTACCACTTACCAAGGTAGAAATAATAGGGCCATGATCCCTTAAAACAACAAAGCGCCCAAGTGCACCGGGCACCTCAACCATTCCTGCCGGACCTTCAAAGAGGATCTCCTTTGGTGTAACAACTTCTAAATAAAGATCCATCATCTTCTACTTGCCTCCTTTAATAATTGATCGCCTTTTTCTATAGCCTGTTCAATATTGCCTACAAGATTAAATGCAGCTTCAGGATATTTATCAAGCTCTCCCGACAAAATCATATTAAAGCCTTTTATTGTATCTTCAATAGGCACCATCTCACCTTTTAACCCGGTAAATTGTTCTGCAACAAAAAATGGTTGTGAAAGAAAACGTTGAATACGTCTAGCCCTATGTACCACAATTTTATCTTCTTCCGAAAGTTCTTCCATTCCAAGAATGGCAATAATATCCTGCAATTCCTTATAACGTTGTAAAATTTCTTTTACATCCTGAGCTGTTTTATAATGTAGTTCACCAACAATTTCAGGAGTTAATATGCGGGAAGAAGAATCTAATGGATCAACAGCCGGATAAATGCCAAGCTCCGAAATTTTACGACTTAAAACAGTAGTAGCATCAAGGTGTGAAAAAGTAGTGGCAGGTGCCGGGTCTGTTAAATCATCAGCAGGAACATATACGGCCTGAACTGAAGTAATCGATCCATTTAAAGTAGAAGTAATCCGCTCCTGTAAAGCTCCCATTTCTGATGACAATGTTGGCTGGTAACCAACTGCTGAAGGCATACGTCCTAAAAGTGCAGATACCTCTGAGCCTGCCTGCGTAAAGCGAAAAATATTATCGATAAACAACAACACATCTTTACCCGGACCTTTTCCATCACCGTCTCTAAAGCCTTCAGCAATTGTCAAGGCAGATAAAGCAACTCTCAACCTTGCACCGGGAGGCTCATTCATTTGCCCAAATACCATCGATACCTGGCTGTTTTTCATAGCCTCCATATCAACCTTATCCAAATCCCAACGCCCCTCTTTTAATCCTTTCAAAAATGGTTCGCCATAATCTACTATACCCGATTCTATCATCTCGCGTAACAAGTCGTTACCTTCGCGTGTTCTCTCACCAACACCACCAAACACAGATAATCCGGAATATCCTTTTGCAATATTATTAATTAATTCCTGAATCAAAACAGTTTTTCCAACACCGGCACCACCAAATAATCCAATCTTACCACCCTTAGAATAAGGTTCAATAAGATCAATAACCTTAATACCGGTAAATAATATTTCTGCCTCTGTAGATAAATCAACAAATTGGGGAGGAGACTTATGTATTGAAGATTTAAGCTCACTTTGTATATCTTCTAATCCATCAATAGGCCTACCCACCACATTTAATAAACGCCCTCGCACCTCTTCACCAATGGGCATAGTAATAGGGGCATTACGCGATATAACTTTCATACCCCTTTGTAAACCATCGGTAGAATCCATAGATATACAACGTATTGTATGCTCACCAATATGTTGCTGACACTCAACAACAATGGTGTCGTCCTGATTAACAATAATATCAAGGGCATCATTTATTTCAGGTAACTCCTGCAAATCAATATCAAACTCAATGTCAACAACAGGGCCAATTACCTGAAGGACCTTTCCTGTAAGTTGTGTCATTTTTTATATTAAATAAAGATAAATTATTTTAGTCGCTTAAGTTACAAAATTATTAGTGTTCTATTCTTGTTTTTATTAAAAAATTAACGGGAACGCTTCATCAACTCAGTGGCAAAAGAAGCTAAATCATTTTTAATTTCAGTATTACCACCTACCCGGTTTAATAAATCCAATGAACGTTGATAATATTTATTCATCATATTCTTTGCAAATACAGAAACGTTTGCTTCTTCATAAAGGTTACGTACAACAGATATTTTTTCTTCTCTGTCAAATTCTTTTTTTAATATCCATGCTTTCAATTCACGGAGAGCTGAACCGGATAAACTATTTAAAGCATAAATTAACAATAAGGTTTTTTTATTGGAGACAATATCACCTCCTATATCTTTCCCGAATGTTTCACTATTTCCAAAAGTATCCAGCCAGTCATCCTGCAACTGAAAAGAAATACCTATAGCTAAACCAAATTGATACAATAAGTCTAACTCTCTATCTGATGCTCCACCAATCAAAGCACCTATATGCAAACTGGCCCCTAACAATACAGCCGTTTTTAGACCTATCATTTCAATATATTCCTTTTCACTAACATCATGACGATCCTCAAACTCCATATCAAGTTGCTGACCTTCACAAACCTCCAAGGATGTACGATTAAATATATTTAAAATAGGTAAAAGTACTGACGGCGGAGATTTACTAATATATTGATAAGCTTTAACCATCATTGCATCTCCCGATAATATGGCTGCTTGCTTATTCCATTTTACATGTACAGTTGGATGATTCCGCCGCATTAATGAATTATCCATTATATCATCATGAAGTAAAGTGAAATTGTGAAATATTTCTATCCCAAGAGCAGGTGCAATGCAATTATCAACAGAAGCAGCGTCAAATAAAGCAGATGCTGATAAACACAAGGCAGGACGAATGCGCTTTCCACCAATTGATAATACATAAGAGATGGGAGCATACAAACTCTTCTTATCCATCTCCTGTATTATAAGCTGCAATTCTTTTTCAATTAAATTTTGAAAATGCGAAACATAAGACATAAAATACCAAATCAAAAGAAATAAAATCCAAAATTAACTAAACTCTGCAAATTGCGAATTTAAAAAATAATATCAGTAAAAGATATCAGATAAATTTTTAAAAGCCATTCATACTTTTATTCTTTTTTATAAAAGTATAAAAAACCACGGATACCTTTTATAACCATAGATATTTGCTAAAAAAAGAGCGACACAAAATTAGAATTTCAGAAGATATATCTACTTCAATTATAAAAAAAAGAAACCTAAAAATCAATCATACGTAACATGCACAAAGATGTAAAAAGTAAAAGATGGGTTATTTATTATGAAAAGGGTTTTTATATTATTAATACTTTGCGTGTTGCCACTTAATACAATGTTGGCACAAGAGGCAAAATTTAAAGCGATTTTTTCGCTGAACTTTATTCGCTATATCGGATGGCCCGATAGCTCACTGGAAGGAGACTTTGTAATTGGCGTTGTACGCAATAAAGAAGTTGCCGATCATCTCAGAGAGCAATCGGAGGGCAAAAAATTTGGCTTCCAGAATATAGTTGTCAAGGATTTCCGCAATGTTGATGAAGTTGAAGGATGTCAGGTTATTTTTATTTCTTCTTCAATAAACCTGCGTGCAAATGGAGAAATAGCAGTTGATAAGGCACTCCAGAACAACAGCTTAATTATTTCTGAAACGGAAGGAGCTACCAATCATGGTTCTGCCATTAACTTTGTAATTAGAGATGATATTTTGCGTTTTGAATTACATCGTGCAAATGCTGCAAGAATGGGACTTCAATTTAGCTCCAGATTAGAAGGAATGACAGCAGCTATTGTTATGTAAATTAAAAAAATGTTTTTAGGAGTTAGCAAAAACAAATTATCGAATTATGGTTGTTATTTAAAATCATGCATACAAGGTTCTATTCGATATATCGATTTCTAAAGGCAGGGAACTGAAACAGCAAAAACAAATTAGAAAATGAAACTTAAATTAAAAATTGGGCAAAAATTATTATATGGTTTCGGCCTTATATTAGCTGCCGTAATGCTAAGCAGTGTATTAACAATTACCACTCTTTTAAGGGGAACCAGTCTAAATAAGCAAGTTACCGATATATACAGCCCAACTGTTCAACACCTCGGTGAACTTGATATGATGATAATCCAAAGTAAAATGTTAATAAAGAACTGGGTGTTTGTTGATAAACAACCGGGGACTCCTGATAAAGTCAGACTTGAAACTCTTCACAGCGAAGATTGGCCTGAATTAAAAAATATACTGGAAAATATTAGCAAACGTTGGGAAGATAATAATGATATAAGCAAATTAAACCAAATATGTCACGAAATAGATTCAATGTTTACATTACATAAACAAGTAATGAACGACCTGAATTCATTTGATGCTTATGAAGATATTATGATATTTTTTGAAGCAGAAGACATGGTAATGGACGGAAGAGGTATAATGAGGCTGACAGATACGATAAGCGCTGATATTCAGGACCTGGCGAATAAATATAATATTCAAAACGAAGCTGCACTTGATGACATGGAAAGAGCTTTTGCCAGGTTTACTTGGGTTGTAGTTATTATGGGCTTGATATTAATGCTGGCATCCTTTGTTATTGCATGGTTGCTGTTTTCATCAATAGTTAAACCTCTTCAAAAAGGAGTTGAATTTACAGAAGCTATTGGCGAAGGTAATTTAACTGCAACTGTAAATATTGACCAAGAAGATGAAATTGGAGCTTTAGCAAAAGGACTTGGAAAAATGGCTGAAAATCTTCAAAATACAGTCATTGCAATTAAAGATAATGCAGTAAAATTGGTTAATTCAAGTGGAACACTCAGAACCAGCTCTTTGCAACTATCACGTGGTTCTGCCGATCAAGCTGCCTCGGCACAAGAAGTATCTACATCAATAGAAGAGATGGTTGCCAACATCGAACAAAATACTGATAATGCAATTCAAACCGAAAAAATTACAGTTGAAACTGCAAGTGATGTTAATATTGCCAATGAGTTAAGCTCTGAAGCAGCAAAGGCAATGAATGAAATTTCAGAAAAAATATCCATTATTAGTGATATTGCCTTTCAAACAAATATTTTAGCCCTTAACGCAGCTGTTGAAGCAGCAAGAGCAGGAGAACATGGAAGAGGATTTTCTGTTGTAGCTGCTGAAGTACGTAAACTCGCTGAAAGAAGTAAAGTAGCAGCCGATGAAATAGTTACTCTGGTAACACATGGCTTGGAAGTATCGCAAGAAGCAGGTGAGAAAACACGTATGTTAGTCCCGGACATTGAAAAAACCACACTGCTAATAAAAGAAATTGCGGCAGCAAGTATGGAGCAAAAAACCGGGGCTGATCAAATTAATCAAGCTATGCAACAACTAAATATGATAACCCAAGAAAATGCCTCAAGCTCCGACGAATTAACACAAAGCTCAGAACAATTAGCTGATCTTGCTGCAAGCCTGCAAGAAGCAGTAAGCTATTTTAATATTGGAGAAGCTGAAGAAGACATAAAAGAAGAAAATGAATTAAAACCTGAAGAAGACAAAGATATAGAAACTAAAAAAACAGAAAAACCAAAACAAAGTAAAAATAAAATTGTAACAGAACCACCAAAACCAAATCTAACAAATTTAGGTAAAGAATTTGATCTGGATAATTATGAAAGATTCTGATCACATTCGTATAATGTAAATAAATTACCATGACAGATAATTTTGATGTAAAATTTAATCAAAAAAAAGATGAACTGATCATTAATTGTTCCGGACAATTAACTATTAATTCAATAGAAAAAATATCCGAAAAAATTAAAGACCAGATTAAAGAAGTAAGTAAGGTAAGCATTGATGTTAAAGAAGTTGATAATATTGATCTTACGTTTATTCAATTAATATATTCAATTAAAAATAGTGGTAAGAAAAATGGTTATCAGGTAGCTATATCAATGGAATTACCGGAAGATTTAAAATCATTAATCATAAACGCCGGATTCGGCAAACTTTTAAATTAAAACAACTAAACAGCATAAAATTATGGCAAAGACAGTTCTAATTGTTGATGACTCAGAAAGTATTCGTGAGGTAGTAAACTTTACACTGCAAAATGAAGGGTACGATGTATTGATTGGTGTGGATGGCGAAGATGCTCTTAAATATTTAGACGGACGACACATAGACATCGTCATTACCGACCTGCACATGCCAAACCTTGATGGTTTGGGTTTAATTAGAAAAATACGTGAAATGGATGCATACAAACATATGCCTATATTATTCTTAACAACAGAATCTCAAGCATCAAAAAAAATGGAAGCGAAAGAAGCAGGCGCAACAGGCTGGATAATAAAACCATTTGTTCCTGCAAAACTACTTTCTGCAATTTCCAGAATTATCCGGTAGATAATTATGTTGACAAAAATTAAAAAACAATTTTATGAGTATGCCATCAATGAACTTGAAGAAATTAATGATGGACTTTCAAAAACAAACATAAAACCAAAAGAGAAAGGTGAAATTGTTGAAAAAGTGTTTTCAGTATCGCACCAACTCTGTGGTACCGGACCCATGTTAGGATTTGACTCAAGTTCACAAATATGTAAAAAATTAGAGAAAATTTTTTATGATATCAAAAGAGGTCAAAGGCAAATTACACCTCAAGTGCTTTTGCAAACAAAAAGAATTATTGAATCATTAATCCAAACCATACATAAAGAAGCCAACCCAAAATCATCTTAACATAGCCCAAATATGTTGATGTATAATATCAAATTACATGATAGATAAATTTAAAGCAAAATTTGTAGAAGAATCAATGGATAATATCCATGATTTAGAAGAGGCCTTATTCCTTCTTGAAAAAGATATGGAAAATAAAGAGCTTATTGAACGCATTTTCAGAGCTATGCATTCTCTGAAAGGTGGAGGTGCAATGTTTGGCTTTAACCATCTGAGTGATTTTACACATCACCTGGAAACAATTTTTGATTGGATAAGGAATAATAAACTTATAGTTTCTTCTGATTTAATTTCACTGACTTTTAAAGCAGTTGATCATATTAAATATTTATTAAAAACCGGAGACCTTACAGTTGAAAAAGAAATAAATGAACACAACATGTTCGTTTATAAGCTACAAACCTTCCTCGAAAATTCCGACTCCACGGTTCAAGCAATTATACCTTCAACAAAAGAGGAAGCATTCACGGAACAAGCAAATAATAGAACTTATTTAATAAGTTTTATCCCGCAACGTGAATTATTAAAAAACGGTACCAACCCATTTTATTTATTAGACGATTTACATGCCTTAGGCGACGCTATATCAATAGCATACACACATAAAATACCATCACTTGATTTACTTGATGTAACAGCAAATTATTGTATCTGGCAAATACTTTTAAGTACTGATGAATCAATCAATGAAATAAAAGATGTATTTATTTTTGTTGAAGATGAATGTGAACTTCATATTGACCAGATTTCAGATATCAATTTAACTAATGATCCTGATATCATTGAGCTTGTTGAAAAGGCTATTCAAAATAATAGTTTATTAAAACCCGATGAATTTAAGAAAAAGGATTGGAAGGATACTGATAAAAAACAAATTGCTGATGACAAAAAGAAAAACTTATTATTAAAAGAGCATAAAATATCCAGCATAAGAGTATCGTCGGAAAAAATTGATGAACTTGTAAATTTAGTAAGTGAACTGGTTACAATTCAAGCTCAATTGAGCTTATATGCAGAAAATAATGAAGATCCTCTAATAGTATCACTTACCGAAAATATTCAAAAGCTATCACGCCAATTAAGAGAAAATGCTTTTGATATCAGCCTTATCCCACTTCAAAGTGAACTAATGCGTTTTCAAAGGTTAGTAAGGGACCTTTCAAAAGAGCAATCAAAAGAAATTGATTTTATAATTGAGGGTGGAGAATTAGAACTTGATAAAAACATTATAGAAAATCTTACCGATCCATTGCTCCATATCATCAGAAATGCTATCGATCATGGTATTGAGCTACCCGAAGAACGTATAAAATCGGGTAAAGCTCCAAAAGGGAACATTGTCTTTAAAGCCTATCCCTCCGGTGCAAATGTAATAATTGAAATATCAGATGATGGCAAAGGAATAGATGTCGATTTTATCAAAGAAAAAGCTATCGACAAGGGAATTATTGAAGAAGATACTGTTATAGATGATAAAGAAATATTAGATCTACTCTTCTTAAGCGGATTTAGTACACGCGATATGGTATCAGATCTATCGGGAAGAGGAGTGGGAATGGATATAGTAAGGAGAAAAATTGCAAATATACGAGGTGAAGTAACTGTTGAGACTGAAAAAGGAAAAGGATCTATTATTACTATAAAGCTTCCTTTGACACTTTCAATTATCGACGGGCTTCTTGTAGGGATAAACGATCGACAGTATGTAATTCCAATATCAGCAATCGATAAAATTTATGCCCTAGAGCCATCACAAATACAAAACTCTTTTAACAATGTGGTAGTAATTGAAGATATACAAATACCATATCTTGACTTACGTGAAATTTTTGGTGAAACGAAAACTGAACATGAAGTGGTTCAAATGGTGATGGTAAAAGCAGAAGAAAAAATTACAGGAGTAATTGTTGATAATATAATTGGAGAATATCAAACCGTTGTAAAACCTTTGGGTAAATATCTTATAAAACAAGAAATCATTTCAGGAGCATCAATAATGGGCGATGGATCTATTGCCTTGGTTATTGATACCGCCAGGTTATTGATGCTGAGAAAAGCAAAAATTATAAACCAATAAGGAATAATAGAACTATGGAAACAAAAGAAATAACACTCTTGTCATTTCAAATTCAAGGAAACACTTTTGCAGTAAATGCATTAATGGTTGACCATATACTAGAAGTTCCTTCCCAAATTACTATGGTGCCAAATTCGCCACCATATATGAAGGGGATCATAAATTTACATGGCAATATTATTCCCGTAGCTGATTTAAGAATAATGATGGGCCATGAAGAATTTACAGACAATCAGGATAATTCAATTATTGTAATTAACCCTTTAGGAAACCAAGAATCAGTAATAGGACTCCTGGTTGATATAGTACAAGAAGTTATTGAAACAAACCGGAAAGTACTAAAAGAAACTGTGCTGGAAGGGAAAAAAGGTATGATTGATACCTTTGAAGGTACCCTTTTAATGAACCGAGAGTTTATTCATATAATTAATATGAATAATCTGACCGAAATATTGGAAAAATAATAAAGTAAGAATAAATAATATGACTTCAGGAATTAATTCATATTTAACATTTAAAATAGGGGAAGAAGTTTTTGGTATTAATGTGGCTAAAGTGCTTGAAATTAAAGAATACCAAAAAGCAAAAAAAATACCTCAAGCCCTTCCTTTTGTAACAGGTGTTATTGATAACAACAACGAAGTTATTCCATTGATAGATACAGGCAAAAAATTTGATATGGAAGTTGTGAAAATTCAAGAAAACACCTGTATAATAATCTTGCAGCTTTCAAATAGTTCTGTTGGTAGAAATTATAGAGTTGCAATATTGGTTGATGAGGTGTCTGATGTTTTTGAATATGAACAATCGGAAATGAAAACAATTTCTGATGATTATAGACCTGATTATATATATGCAACAATAATTGAAGACGATAAAATGATCTACATTTTAAATGCAGACCTAATATTTAATACAAAAGAAATAATTGCAATGCTTGATGCAATAAAAAATATAAAAAAACAGAATGAACCAAGAAATAGAAAAAATAAATAATAATTCAAGCGGACTTGATTGTTTTAAGGCCAAATTATCTGAAAAAGATTTTCAGGTATTTAGCAAATTTATATATACGAAATATGGGATTAAAATGCCCCCCATAAAACGAATTATGCTACAAGGACGCCTGCTTAAAAGAATCAGAGAGCTTAAAATGAGCTCATATTCAGAATATAAAGATTATTTTTTTAGTAAAGAAGGCCATGGAAATGAACTGTTGAATTTCTTAAATGTGGTAACAACTAATAAAACAGATTTTTACAGAGAACCGGTACATTTTTTATTCTTAAATGAACAAGTTTTACCGGCATATACCAAAAAAACTAAAAATTCTGAAACATTTAAAGTATGGAGTGCAGGATGTTCTAGCGGGGAAGAACCATATACGATTTCTATCGTACTGAATGAATATAAATTAAACAACCCAAATTTTAAATTCCAAATACTGGGTACCGATATTTCATCCAAAATGCTTGAAAAAGCAGCAAGAGGAATATATGATATGAACAAGGCCAATGCCCTCTCCCTTGATATCAAAAAAAAGTATTTTTTAAAAAGTAAAAATATTGAGAATCAAACCGTCAGGGTGCATCCAAAATTGCAAGAAAACCTAAGCCTAAGTTATCTTAATTTAATGGATACAAACTATGATATTAAAGATTCCTTTGATGTTATCTTTTGCAGAAATGTACTTATTTACTTTGACAGGCCCACACAGGAAGCTGTAATAAATAAATTATGTACATATCTAAAAAAAGATGGATACTTTTTTATTGGACATTCCGAATCATTATCAGGTATGGATGTTCCGTTAAAACATATTAAACCAACGATTTTTAAAAAAAATAACCATTAAAATTAATGAAAATTAATAGCTGAATTATGACAAATATTTCTGATAGACAGCTGATAAGTGAGCTGAGGAGAGGACTTCAGGAGCGTAAAAAGTTTGAAAAAGAAGTTACTACACTTACACAGGAGTTACAAAACGTAACAAAACGTTTAAAAGAATCAGAGGCCCTAAAAAGCCATTTTATTTCAAATATCTCCAATGAAATTGTTAATCCTTTTACTTCCATATTGGGATTATCCAAATCTATTTTATCAGTTGAGAAAAATGATTGGAAGAAAGTGGTTTCAATGGTAGCACTAATTCATAGTGAAGCTTTTAACCTGGATTTTCAATTGAAAAATATTTTTGTAGCAGCAAAAATTGAAGCAGGAGAAGTTGTACCAAATGTTGCCAAAGTAAACGTTAGAAGTGTAGTGCAGGCAATTATTGAATCATTTAACTTGGTAGCTCGAAAAATGGGCATTGAAATTGATTTTGATTATCAAATTGACTATGGATTTGGTAAAAATTTCAATTTTAAAACAGATAATGAAAAATTAAAGCTCATAATGAGCAATTTGCTCAATAACGCCCTGAAATACAGTTATAAAAACAGTAAAGTCATTATTAAAATGACTGCTGATGAGGATACTCTTAAGATTTCTGTTCAGGATTTTGGAACCGGTATTTCCGAGAAAAATCAAAAAGTTATCTTTGAACGCTTTAAAAGACTCGACTCAGGTATCAACTCCCTCAACAGAGGCCATGGATTAGGATTATCCATTACTAAAGCCCTGTTGGATGTTTTAGGAGGTACTATTGAAATTGACAGTAAGAAAGGAGAAGGGTCTATATTTACAGTTCATATCCCTGAATCAAAAAATGTTGTTGAGGGATTTAGTGGAGAAGGTAATGATATTTTCTTCGATGATGAAGATGAGATTTTCTAAGGAAGTACATACATGTATCAATATTTACAACATTTTTTATATCCTTCTACATTATTTGCTAGTAGGGAGCCTTATGTGGTAAAAACCATACTGGGATCATGTGTGGCAGTATGCTTATATGATTCTACAACAAAAATCGGTGGTATTAACCATTATATGCTGCCCAGCTGGAATGGCAATGATCTTGCATCACCAAAGTATGGAAATATTGCTATTGAAAGACTTATTGACAGAATGTTGGCATTAGGATGTAAAAGGGAAAATCTGAAAGCAAAAATATTTGGAGGTGGCGATCTTATAGGAACTGACCATAGCTCTATGCTTATTGGAGAACGAAATATAAGATTAGCAAGAATAGTGCTGGAGGAGAAAAACATTCAGGTAGTTGCATCAAGTACAGGAGGACGAAAAGGAAGAAAAATATTGTTTTTTACCGATACAGGTGAAGTTCGCCATAAATTTATCGATAAAAGAGAATATTAAAAAAATACATCTTATTTTATAATTTTTATTGTTAATGGATAAAAAAATCAAAGTATTAATAGTCGATGATTCAGCTGTTGTTAGGCAAAGCCTTTCAAGCATACTGAAAACTGACCCCCAGATAGAAATAATGGGAACAGCGGCTGATCCTTTGATCGCAGTAAGAAAAATTATGAAAGAGATACCGGATGTTATTACTCTTGATATTGAAATGCCAAGAATGGACGGACTCACCTTTTTAAGGAAAATAATGTCACAATATCCAATTCCGGTGGTGGTTATCTCCTCTTTAACAAACGAAGGAACCGAAGTGGCAATGAAAGCCCTTGAATATGGTGCCTCAGAAATTATAGGGAAACCTGCAATGAATGCAGCACAGTTTTTTAACGAATCAAAAATACGACTAATTGATGCCGTTAAAGCTGCCTCGCAAGTTAAACTTTCAAGATTAAAAATCAGTAAAACCCCAACTATAGAAATTGTTGAACCAAGATATTCTGCCGACATAATATTAGATAGAGGCTCAACAAGAAGAAGAATAATTAATACAGAAAAAATTATTGTTCTTGGTGCATCAACAGGTGGAACAGAAGCAATCAGATCATTATTAAAAATATTGCCGGCAAAAATGCCGGGAATAGCAATAGTTCAGCATATGCCTGAAGGATTTACCAAATCATTTGCTAACAGCCTGAACACCACTTCACAAATGGAAGTAAAAGAAGCAGAAAATGGTGACAGATTGTACCAAGGACGCGTATTAATTGCACCGGGAAACTACCATATGTTGTTGAAACGTTCAGGAAAAGAATACTCAGTAGAAATAAAGAAAGGACCATTGGTTAACAGACACAGACCATCAGTTGACGTACTGTTTAGATCTGCAGCAAGATATGCAGGACAAAATGCAACAGGAATATTGCTAACAGGAATGGGAAACGATGGTGCAAAAGGAATGTTGGAACTTAAAGAATCAGGAGCCTATACAATAGCTCAAAACCAAGAAACATCAATAGTTTTTGGAATGCCAAAAGCAGCCATAAAAATAGGCGCTGCCAATGAAATTATGGCCGTTGAAGATATTGCTCCTTACCTCATCAGGCAATTCTTTTAAACTCTTTTGCCTTTTTATCGTATAGATAGAAAAAATCAATAATTCAAGTTTTCTTAGAATGAAAAAGATCAAGTATAAAACTCTGATTTCAAAATCTGTGTTGCAAAGCTTCAGCGCAGGTTTTATTATAGCAGCAATAATTATTTTAATTAGCATGGACTCGCCCGTAATGACAGGGTATGAAAAAAACCTTGGTGAACTTCTCACCCAAATACCGGCATTATGGATTGTTATTCTATTACCATTAATAACAGCTATTGCAGGCTATTATTTTGCAGATAGGTTTTTTAAAATTATAAAAAAACAAGCACGAAAAATAAAAGAAGAAGCTAACAGAACAAGTATGGTGCTGGATTTTATAGAAAATTTAAGGCAAAATAAACTTGATGAGCCATTTAGTAAAAATCAAAAAAATGATACCCTCACCAAAGCTCTTTTGAACCTGAGGGAATTCCTTGCGAAAAGTAGAAAAGAACAAGAACAAAGACGAATTGAAGAAGAACAAAGAAACTGGGTTACTCAAGGATTGGCACAATTTGGTGAAATACTTAGAAAATCAACCGATAATCTTGAAGAACTATCATACAACATTATAAGCTACCTATTAAACTATATGAAGGTTAACCAAGGAGGGGTGTTTTTATTAAATGAAAATAAAAATGGAGAGAAATATTTTGAAATGACCGCCTGCGTAGCCTTTGATAGAAGAAAATTTGCCGATAAAATTATTAGCTGGGGCGAAGGTCTCATTGGAAGATGCGGACAGGAAAAAGAAACAATCTTTTTAACAGACATTCCCGATAATTATATCAACATAACCTCAGGACTTGGCGATGCTAATCCGGGAACCATACTATTAGTACCATTAAAAACCAATAACGAACTATTTGGAGTAATAGAATTAGCATCATTTCAAATTCTACAAGCATTTGAAATTGAATTGGTCGAAAAATCTGCTGAAAGTATCGCTTTAACAATCTCTAATGTAAAAACAAATATACAAACCAATGAGCTTTTAAAAGAAACTCAAATACAGGCCGAAAAAATGGCCCAACAAGAAGAAGAATTAAGGCAAAACTTAGAAGAAATGAGAGCTACGCAAGAGGAAAGCGATAGAAGAGAAATCGAACGTAAAGGAATACTTGATGCTATAGACCACGCAGCTATCTCATGTGAATTTGATACAACAGGAAATTTGTTGTCGGTTAACCAAAACTTTTTGCACACTTTTAAATATAGACCTGAAGAAGTTGAAGGACAAAATTTGAAAATATTTTTCTTTAAAGACAATGTAACCGAATTAGACCGTATCCTTGCAAATTTACAAAATGGCCAAAACTACAGAGGAAGAGCCAAGCGAAGAACAAAAGCAGGGGAAGAAATATATTTGCTTTCGACATATAGCCCGGTAATGGATAACAATGGGGAAATTGTGAAAATTTTAAGCCTCGAAAATGATATTACTGAACAAGTGAAAATGGAAGATGAACTTAAACGTTCTAAAGATGAACTGGGATTACTGTTAGAAAAAGCACGCAATGATGTGAAAGAACAATTTAAAGAAATAGAAGCGGTAAAAATTAGAAATGAAAAAACACTTGAAGGAGCATTAGATGCTATAATTACAACAAATGGAGATGGAACGGTTGAATTCTTTAACGCAGCAGCAGAAAAATTATGGGGATATAACAGAAATGAAATTTTAGGACAGAAAGTAGATAAACTTTTCTCAAAAAGTACAACAAAAGACAATGAATTCGTATCCGAATTCATTAAAAAAGATGGTAAAAAAATTGTTGGAGAACGTAGAGAAATCCCTATAAGAAATAAATATGGTGAAGATGTGCCGGTTCTTATATTATTATCGGAAGCACAGCTTGGAAACGAACATTCATATACTGCATTTATTCAAAATGTAGAAGTTGAACTTTTTTAAATTAGCCTTAAGTATGCAGGATAAACAAAAAGACCTAACATATAAAGAATATCTGCAAATCCTTAAGGAGTATTCATCCTACGATTTTTGCGAGTATTCTGATAATTCAATAGATAGGCGAATAAAAAAAATAATGACTGATAATAATTTAACAATGAATGAACTCATTAATAAGACTAAAACTGACGATGAGTTTGTTGAAAAAGTTGTTGAAGCTATTACCGTTAATACAACTGAATTGTTCAGGGATCCACATGTATGGAAACATTTAAAGGAAAATGTTTTACCGGCATTTAAAAACCAAGCAAAATTAAATATTTGGCATGCAGGATGCTCAACAGGACAAGAAGTATATTCAAATAATATACTGCTACATGAATTAGGATTTCTTGAGAAAAGCGAAATTTATGCCTCTGATATAAACAAAAAAGCAATTGAAACAGCAAAAAAAGGAATTTATAAATACAGCTTTAATATTGAAAAATATACGAAGAATCTGAAAAACAGTTTTCCCGAATCAGAACAAAAAGCAATACAGGATTATTTTATAATTGATAAAGAAAATGACCTTATCACAGCTAAACCCTTCTTGCAGAAAAACACGAAGTTTTTTCGCCATAATCTTGTTAGCCGATCGCTACCTATTTTTAATAAATTTGATATAATATTCTGCAGGAATGTGTTAATTTATTTTAATAGCCGATTGCAATCAAAGATTATTCAATGCTTTCATGATCATTTATTTCCGGGTGGCATTATGATACTTGGAAATCATGAAACACTCAATGGTTTTTTTAAAACAAAATTTAATAAGGATGGACCCGCCTACTACCGAACTAATATGTTCCATTTTAAGTATTAATATTTAGATCCCGATCAAAGGTGATTAATTTAGGAATAAAAGATATAAAAGAACTAACTGCTGCCATGTCGGAATACCCCTACATGGACTATTCTAATTATGCCTTATCCTTTTTGAAAAGGAGATTACCCTATATATTTCATAAACTAAAAATTAAAAAAACCGATCCCTTTATAAATTCATTGAAAAATGAAGCCTTCCGAAATAAAGTAATCTCCCTGATGTGTGTGGAAATTACTGAAATGTTTAGGGACCCGGCATTCTGGAGAACTCTAAGAAGCAAAATACTACCTGAAATGCCCAAAGAAAGTAATACTATATGGTTCCCAATGGAAACAAGCGGAGAAGAAGCTATTTCAATGGCCGTGCTATTACATGAAAACAAATTAGTTGATAAATATAAAATACTATGCCATAATCCATCCCCACTTATATGTGAAAATATTAAAAATGGTAAAATCACCATACGCCATAACGATATTAACCAAACTAATTACAGACGACTGGAAGAAAACGACTCATTTAACGATTATTTTACACAACAGAATGGTTATATGATATTAAACGATGGCCTGAAAAATAATATTAATTGCTATCGTAAAACTTTTTTGTGTGACCCGGAATCAGATAAAATCGGATGCATACTATTTAGGAATAACTCAATTTATTATAACCATAAAATGGCTGAATCAAGCTTTAAATTATTAATTGACAAATTGATGCCAGGAGGATTCCTTGCGATAGGCATTAAAGAAAAATTACCCAAATCTATAGAAGAAAGTTTAATTGTTATTGACCAGACAGAAAGGATATATCAAAAACCTAATGTCAAACTCAATTCCTATTATGCAAAATACGAATCATTCATATAAATTAATTGTTGTTGGAGGCTCAGCAGGAAGCTTTGCAGTAATTTCTGATATCCTCGCAAATATCAGACCTGATTTTAAAACTCCAATTGTTATGAGCCTACACCGACTTAAACATGTTCGTTCGGGACTCGTAGAAGGACTGAGCCTAAAATCTAATATTGAGGTAATTGAACCTTGTGACAAACAAAAAATAAATTATAATAAAGTTTATTTGGCACCGGCAAATTATCATATGTTCATAGAACTCGACAGCACAATAGCGCTTTCTACCGAAGAAAGCTTTAACCATAGCAGGCCCTCAATAGATTATACTTTTATGTCGGCAGCATATGTCTATCGCGAAAAAGTCCTGGGAATACTATTAACAGGAGCAAACAAAGATGGAGCTAAAGGACTAAAAGAAATATCAAATAGTAAAGGATATACAATTATACAAGATCCCGCAACATGCGATATCGATACAATGCCAAAATCGGCACTGAAGTTATTCAAACCAAACAAAATTATGACCCCCACCCAAATCCTAACCTTCCTTAACCACCTGCCACAATAAATTTATAAAAAGGAAATTAAATGAAACAAATAAAGCAAAATAGCTACCTTTTTTTAATATATATTTTTGCAAGTATTATAATGATACTTGTATTGGCAAAATATTTTATCTATGATGCCAAAATCAATAGCACCTTTTTAAGTATTGACATTATTAGTCTGTTCCCCCTTTTAATGCTGCTGTTTATATCACATAAATTTTCCCTCAACACAAATAAAAAAATGAAAAATGTAAAAGATGAATTGCTACAAAACAAAAATAAATGGGAAAATACTAAACGATCATTAAAAAATAAACTTCAAGAATATGAAGAACAGCATATGAAACAAGACAAATCGTATCAAGCAAAAATAATAAATAACTTATTTGAAAATAATAACTTAAAAACAACAAAACATAATTTTTTACACCAATTAGCAAACACCTTTAACATAGGAGCAGCCATTATTTATAAAGAAACAAAACCATCGGGCTATTTTAGCGTAGAAGAAACGTACGCCCTACCCGATAAATTTAAACCTGCTCCCTTTAATTTAGGAGACGGACTTAATGGACAAACAGCACAAGATGGAGAACCAAAAGTTATAACAAAGATTCCGGATGATTATTTTTCAGTTTCTTCGGGCCTGGGAAAAACAAAAGGTAAGTATTTATACCTTTTGCCGGTTGTAGATAAAGGGAAATGTAAATATTTGATTGAATTAATAACATTCACGAAAAATGAAATAGAAGTGTTGTGGCCGAAAATATCGGAAAGACTAATCAAAGAAAATATTTTGTCATAATTTATGATGGAGAAAAGTATTAACATAAAAAGATATAAAAAGTTGAAAAGATATTTTTCAACAAATAGATTATTACTGCATGAAAAATATTTTTTATTGGCAGCTACAATTTTATTGCTTTTTCTTTCCTGGAATGGCTTCTTAGCATTTCTTGAACTGTCGATCTCCTTCCTTAATATCCTGTATATTCATAAGCTTTCCCTCGTGTGGATGGTTAACACCATTATTATTGCACTGCCCATGATTTTTCTCTTTTTCCAAAATTATCTTGATAAAACAACAAAAGAATCTAAAAAAGAAATCAAAGAACTTAAAACTCAAATCAAAAAAAATATTGAGCTGGCAAAAGCATTAGCTAATAATAACTGGAAAGAAGTTGAAAGCAAAAACGATGTTTTAACTGAAACACTGCTTTCATTAGGAAAACATATACGTACAAGCAAAAAGAAAGAAGAAGAAAATAACTGGATAATTAATGGAAAAGAGCATATCTCAAATGTGTTGAGAAATTCACAAAACCTTAGAGATTTATCATTTTCAACCCTAAAAGCCATAGTAAATTATATGGGAGCAATACAAGGATCATTTTATATTTATAGAAATAATATCCTTAAAAGAACAGCTCTATATGCCTATGAAAGACAAAGATTTGAATATGATGAAATATCTCCCGGAAAAGGATTGGTTGGTGCCGCAGCCTATGAAAAAGAAATGATTTATAGAACAGAAATACCGGAAAATTATTATACAATAACATCAGGCCTATTAGGAGAACAAAAACCTAAAAGTATAATTATTGTACCCCTGCTTCAAGAAGAAGAATTACAAGGAGTATTTGAAATAGCCTTTATCGATGAAGCTTTACCACATTATAAACAAGAATTTGCCAATGAATTAAGTTCCATTATCGGACAAACTATATATAATCTTAAAATTACAACCCGTACACAGGAACTATTAAAAGAATCACAAGAAATGACCTCAACCCTAAAGGAAAATGAAGAAAAATTACAACAAAATGCAGTGGAAATGATTGCAGCTCAAGAAGAGCTGGAAAAAAGCAATAAACTACTTGAAACACAAATTCAAGAAGTGGCCAATTCAGGAAAACGCCTGGAGGCCCTGTTAACCAATGCTTCTGAATTTATTTCCATTTACGACCAAAATCAAACACTACTATTCGAAAGCCCCTCTGTTAAACGAATATTAGGCTACAACGATAATGATAATATATCGGGAATGGACCCTGATATTTTAACACCAAGAGGATTAAGAACAATAAATAACCTTTTCCAATATTTGGTAGATACTCCCGGAGGAGAACAAACAGCGCAATATACCTACCTTAGAAAAAATGGAGAAAAATTGTTCCTCGAAACAAAAGGAAAAAACCTCTTGCACGATCCGGCAATAAGAGGAATTATTTTTAATACACAAGATATTACCGAACGAAAACGGGCCGAAAAAGAAGAACGAATGAAAAGCCGAATGCAAAGTCTTTCGGAAAATTCACCCGATATGATTATTCGTATCAATCTTCTTGGTAAAATTGTTTATGTAAACCCGGCTGTTACAAACTTTATGGACCTGCCGGCACAAGAAATAATCAAAAAACATGTTAGTGAACTTGATATTGATAATCGCTTTATAAGTTATGTTGAAGAAGGACTCGCAAATATGCGATTAAAACAAGAACAAACTATTACTGAAGTAGCAATTGAAACTCCATCAGATGAACGCATCATGGAAATTAAAGCAATACCGGAATTAAATGAAGAGGAAGGACTCGAAACTATACTCTTTGTAGCCCATGATATGACCGAATTCAAGAAAATTGAACAAGATATAAAAGAAAAGAATAAAAAAATATCGGATAGTATAAATTATGCGCAACGTATTCAAACATCAATATTGCCGGATACAGGAATGATACAGGAATATTTTCCTAGATCATTTATATTTTACAGACCAAAAGATGTAGTTAGTGGAGACTTCCCATGGTTCTTCCATAATGGCGATATTTCATACGTGGCAGCCATAGATTGTACAGGACATGGAGTGCCGGGTGCACTAATCAGTTTTATTGGCTACTTTTTAATGAATAATATTGTAAGTGCAAAATCAACTACCAATGCAGCCCAAATACTTGATGAACTTCATCTGCAAGTACGCAGTACACTAAAACAAGATCAAGAAGGGGCAACAGGCCGTGATGGAATGGACCTGGCATTGTGTATAATTGATCAACAAAATCAAATAATGAATTTTGCAGGTGCCTACCGACCCCTGTTTCTTGTCCGAAATGGAGAACTACACGAATATCAAGGTACAAGAAAAGCTATTGGAGGAATACCACTGAGGAAGAAAATTGAACGAGATTTTGAAAATCATTTAATTGAATATCAAAAAGGCGATCAAATATTTATTTTTAGCGATGGACTTCAGGATCAATTTGGAGGACCTGATAATAGAAAATATCAATCAAAAAGAATACGACAAATAGTGACAGAACAAGCAGGCCAAACAATGGCACATTTTAGCCGCTATTTTGCAAAAGACTTTTATGATTGGATGGGTGATAATAAACAACTTGACGATGTTTTATTGATAGGAATTGAATTGTAATTATATTTGAATAATTTTAAATTTTTTGAATCTTTTAACTATGAAAAATGGAAAACAAGGGTTTCTAGAGTTTGCATACCAACTCTATAAAACCATGAAGACCAATGAAATTAGCTTGGTTTATGAAGGGGAGGTGACCCAGGATATTACTAAAACATTTACATCACTTACTGAAAAAAGCCTTTCGAAAAGTGAAGAATCAAACACTGTTCAAAAAAAGGTTTTTAACGTAATGGTCGAGTGTTTACAAAATATAAGTAAACATGCCGACTCATTTAGTGAAGAAGATGAAGAACGCCGCGGAATAGTTATGGTAAGTAAAGGCGAGGATTGCTATAATATTATTACAGGTAATATTATTAGAAATGAAAGGATACAGCCACTAAAAGAAAATCTTGAACTAATAAACAGTTTAGATAAAGTTGGCTTGTCGAACCTCTTTAAACAACAAATCAGAGAAACAACAATTTCTGAAAAAGGAGGTGCAGGCCTGGGCTTAATAGATATAGCCAAAAAAACAGGTAGCAAACTATCCTATCAGTTTAAAGAACTTAATGATCAAGTATCCTTTTTTATCCTAACATCTACAATTAAAAGAAACTGATAAAGAAAAAATAATATGGATTTAATAAATATTAATGGTACTGATGATACACCTTGCGTTATTCTTGATAAAGCAAGTGGACAATTTGAAATTTCCGGTAGATCACTTCCGGAAGATGTCAATATGTTTTATGAAAAAATTCTCGATTGGATAGATGATTATGCTAAAGATCCAAATGACAGAACAGAGTTTAACATCAAACTGGAATATTTTAATACAGCCTCTTCAAAAATTATTCTTGATATTCTTTTGAAATTTGAAGAAATTATTGAAAATGGAAAAGAAGTGCTAATAAAATGGCACTATCACGAAGATGAAGAAGATATGCTGGAAGCAGGCGAAGAATATGCTGATATAGTTGAAATACCATTCGATTATATCGATTATGCAGATTAAATTAAATCCCGGGTGATCTTTTTAACAAAATTAAAAAGCCATTTTTAGTATATTAAATAATGAGCGAAGAAATACTCAAAGCACTTATGCAATTGTTTGGTCTATTGACCAAACAAGATGGTGGAGTTGAAACCAATGAAACCGAATACGTACGTAATTTTTTAAAGCAGCAACTTAATACAGAGGCTGTTAATGAGTATTTTGCACTTTTTCTCAAGCATTCTGAACTAACAGAAAAAGAAATACAAAGTAATAAAGAGAAAGAAAATAAAGTGCAACTCACTTCAATGAAGGATTCGGTAAGAATCCTGGGGATTTGTAAAAAAATTAATAAACAGCTAAATCGCGAACAAAAAATAGTAGCACTGGTAAGGTTGTACGAACTCATAAGTGTAGATATGAAGTTCACAGAACAAAGAATGGCTATTATTAACACTGTGGCTGATGTATTTAAAATCCCTAAAAATGAAGTAAATTCTATTGAAAATTTTGTTGTCAACAATGAAAGCTCAAAGCTGGATTATCCGGATTTTTTAATCGTAAATAATTGGGAAAGCTCAGGATCACAAAATAAACACATAATAAATAATGGATTAACAGGCGAAATTATCATTTTAAGAATAAAAAGTGCCGACCTGTATTTTATGCGTTATACCGGAGATCAGGAAATTTTCCTTAACGGGCTGGTTATAAACAATCAACATATTTATCTTTTCCCAAAAGGAAGCTTTATTCGTGCACCAAAGGGAAAACCAATTTATTACACAGACGTTGCAGGATATTTTTTAACTGATACTGATTCGCCAAAAATTAGTTATGAAGTTAAGGATCTGTTATTCCGGTTTAAAAATGGTGCTATTGGTATTCGGAATATAAATATTGCTGAAGAACAAGGCCGCCTGATAGGTATAATGGGTGCATCAGGTGCAGGTAAAACCACACTTTTAAATGTATTGTCAAGTACAGAGAATCCTACTGAAGGTGAAGTATTAATAAATGGCATAAATCTTCATAATCAAAAAGAACAACTTGAAGGTGTAATAGGACTTATTCCACAAGATGACCTTCTTATAGAAGAACTTACAGTTTTTGAAAATCTTTACTATAATGCAAAACTTTGCTTTAAAGATAAATCCGATGAAGAAATAAATGAACTTGTTAATAATACTCTTCAAAATTTAGGATTATACGAAAGGCGACATTTAAAAGTAGGCTCACCACTAAATAAAATGATTAGCGGAGGTCAAAGGAAAAGACTTAATATTGCCTTAGAACTAATACGTGAGCCGGCAATATTGTTTGTTGATGAACCCACATCAGGCTTGTCTTCAAGGGACTCAGAAAATGTTATGAATCTCTTGCGTGAACTTGCACTTAAAGGGAAGCTAATATTTGTTGTTATTCACCAACCATCATCAGACATTTATAAAATGTTTGATAAAATGTATATACTTGATACAGGTGGATATCCTGTCTATTACGGAAACCCCGGAGAATCACTTATATATTTTAAACAACTCGATGCCCAAATAAACAGCGACCAGGGTGAATGCCCAACATGTGGAAATTTAAACCCCGAGCTGATATTTAATATAATTGATGCAAGTATAATTGATGAATACGGAAATTATACTAATAAGCGCAAAACATCACCCGAAGAATGGCATAAGCATTTTGTGGAACAAAATGCAATACCAAAAATTTCTAAAGTAAAAACACCACCACCCAAAAGCCTCAATATACCATCGTGGTTTAAACAATTTAAAATATATACTTTAAGAGATTTCTTTTCAAAAATCAGCAACACACAATATATCATTCTCAACTTGCTTGAAGCGCCCCTTTTGGGTTTAATATTGGCCTACCTTATAAGATATATTTCAGACCCTACATCAAACATCTATATTTTTAGGGAAAATGAGAATATCCCACCATATATTTTTATGGGAATTGTTGTTGCCTTATTCTTTGGATTAATAATTAGCGCAGAAGAAATTTTTAAAGATGCAAAAATACTTAAACGCGAATCATTCCTAAAACTCAGCCGTTCAAGTTATCTCGCATCAAAAATATTACTCTTATTTACAATATCAGCTATACAAATGATACTGTTTGTGCTGGTGGGAAATGGAATCTTGGGAATTAAAAATATGTACTTCGAATTTTGGTTGGCACTATTTTCTATTGCTGCATTTGCAAATATTTTGGGATTAATACTGTCAGCTTCCTTTAATTCTATAGTTACTATTTATATATTAATACCACTTGTAATGATACCGCAAATGGTTTTAGGTGGTGCTATGTTTACTTTTGATAAACTAAATAAAGATGTTACAAGCCTTGATAAAGTTCCGGCAGTAGCAGAATTTATGCCCTCGCGCTATATCTATGAAGGTTTAATTGTACACCAGTATAAACACAATAATTTCAAAAAAAATCTCTTTGAAATTGAAATGCAGGAAAGTAGTACCGACTATAAAAATGTCCATTATCTGCCCGAACTTAAACAATTGCTAAACGAAATAATGGTTTATGTAATGGATGGAAAAGATAGAAAGGATAAAAAGTTTTTAAACAACCTGCAATTAATTAAAAATGAAGTACAAAAAGAAATGAAACGGGTACCGGAAATTTCTTTTAACAACCTACAACAACTAAACCCAAATCAATTTACCGAAGAAATAGGAAAATCAGTGGAAGATTATATTTCAAAATTATCACAACACTATAAATCATTGTTTGCAAAAGCAAATTATTTAAAAGAGCAATTTATAACAATCAACTTAAGCGAGCAACCCGATAAATTTAATCAGATAAAAGATGAATACTTTAATGAAAGTGTTTCATCAATAGTACGACGAGAATTTGAAAGAAATAAAATACTTAGACAAGGGAACGAATTAATACAAATGACCGACCCAATTTATCAAATGCCCGAACCTAATAATGCACTTGACTTTCGTACTCATTTTTTTGCTCCAATGAAACACTTTGGAGGGATGTTCTATGAAACACTATGGTTTAATATAGCCATGGTATGGATTTTAACAATTTTCCTTTATGTTGTTCTCTATTATGACTTACTGAAAAAAACAATTCACTTTTTTGGTTCGCTAAAACTGGGTAAAAAGTAACCTTTTATGCTTTTTTAAGGTATAAAAGACAATAACAACAGTAAATAAAAATAACTATGCTTAAGAATTTTTCTATCATTTTGTTAATATTTGCCGGAGTACATCTCTTTTCTGGATGTAATAGCTGTTCAAGATCATCAAAAAATGATGATGTTTTAACACTGCCTGACTCACTAATTACAGATGTACCGCTTAAATTATCCGAGGAAATTATGAATGAGGTTATTAATAATATCTCTTCTCCGGTAGAAATGGCTAACCTATTTAAATCTTCAGGTGTTGATTTTACTCAAAGAATATTAAATGATCCGGATAACGTCTCGCGCTATCAAACTAGCTTTAAAAGAGCCCTAAATCTTGGAGTTTTTAGTGCCGACCTGGGATATATTAATACCTTCGATAAAGGAAATATCGTTGTCTCTTATCTTTTGGCAGTAAATTCATTGGCAGATGGTATTAGAGTGGGACAATTTTTCGATTTTAACGCTTTGCGAAGAATGGCAACAAGCTCAGCAAACCTTGACTCACTGATGCAAATGTCGGTAACGAGCTTTAATCAAATGGATAATTACCTGAGAGAACAAAACCGGAGCAATGTAAGTACTCTTATTGTAACAGGAGCATGGATAGAAGGCCTGTGGATTGCTTCCAACGTAATTAAAGAATCAGGTGATAAAGAATTATCAACCAGAATCGCCGAACAAAAAAATATTATTAATATCCTTGAAATTATTCTTGCAAATTATGAAAATGAACCCAACTTTGCAGACTTAGCTCAGGATATTAAACGACTTAAAGAAGCATATAAACCCATTAGAATTACATCAGAACTTGGAGAACCTCAACGACTCGAACAAGATGGTGCTTTAGTTTTTATACAGGCAGAAATAAGTACTGTACATTATTCAGATGAAGATTTAAATAATATAATCAATATAATTGAAGAAATTCGTACCAAAATTATATCATAAATAATTTAAATAAACGCGAATTTAATATTATCAGAAATTAATTAATACAGATAAACCATGAAAAAGGTTATAATCAGCCTAATTATCGCTTTTACCTTTAATGCTTTTAATAGCTGGGCACAATGTGATGAATCAATTCGACGACAAGCATTACAGGAAATGGGTAATAGCCAGTATATTAAAGATTTTTCAGTAAATCTGCAAAAAGGACCGCAACAAGTCAATACAGGTCAAATGAAATTTAATGTGTTACTCAATAGCAGAAACCACTATCGTTTCAACGTAGTTAATGGAAACTCAAATCCAACTGATATTGTTATGCAATTATATGATCAAGATGAACTTATTGTAAGTAACAGACATGAAGGGAAAACTTATAGTAATTATGAAATTGTAATAAGAACCACAAAAGTTTATCAATTGGTCTTTTCATTTCCGGGTGGACATGAAGGATGCGCGGAAGCAGTATTGTCATTAGTAAAACAATATACTGCAGATGAAATGCCATTTTAAAAAATAATAATATCAATTTTTCCCTGAACAGTTAATAATAAACACTGCTCAGGGAATTTTTTTTTATGTAAATCGTTTTAAAATATAAACCAAGCTAAAAAAACTAATCCCCAACTATTCGACTGTCATCAATAGGAAAACCCTCTTCATACCATCGCTCAAGACCACCCTCTAAATCAAATAAAAACTTAAAGCCCTTACGCTTTAAGATTTTTAAAACAGGCCTGGTTCTATCACCATAACTACAGTAAATAAAAATATCGGTGCTTTTATCCAAACCTTCCAATACGGTATCAAGAACAGCACTTTCACCAGCCCATAAAGCACCGGGAATCCTCTCTTCAATGTATTGCTCATACATCCTGGTATCTAATAAAATATAGTTTTCCGACTCAGATAAAGAACTGAAATATTCGGAAGGAGCTAAAATCAATACCGTACTAACATAAAATAATGAAATTATAGAACGAAATACCCTCATCCTAAAAATATTATACCTTAAACAAGAAAAAAATCTGCTGTTATAGAATCTAAAATATACCAAGCCGATTCGGTACATTTTAAAAAATTATCTTCACTTTTTAAAACTCCCTTATTAAGCCATTTTTGTGCCTTGAAAATAAAATCTGAATAAAACTGAGGAAAAAGAACTCTAAATTCTTCAAGATTAATACCTTCTTTTATCCTTAAACCCAACATTATTTTTTCATTATATAAATTATTAAGAGTCAAATTCTCAGACTCAAAAATCTTATCCAAATCACCTCTGCAATATAAACCAAGCTCAGCCTTATTCCATCGACGCTTGTTAGCATAAAAAGAATGAGCACCGGGCCCAAAACCAATATAAAATTTCCCCAACCAATAAGAAGAATTATGCTTTGAACGATAACCGGGAATACAAAAACTTGATAATTCATAGTGCTCAAGACCCCTCGAAGCTGCACTATTACAAATTATTTCATATTGCTCTAAACTCTCTTCTTCTTTAATTGGTGAAATCTTATTCTTTAATTGCAATTGCCAAAAATAAGTTGACTTTTCTATAATCAAATGATAAGCAGATAAATGATGAAATGGTAATGAATACAATAAATCCAAGCTATCTTTAAACAAATTTGAATTTGACCAAGGAAGACCGTAAATATAATCAACACTAATATTTTTAAACCCCGACTCTAATGCATACAATACAGAATTAACAGCCTGAACGGAATTATGCCTGCGCTTCATTCGAATTAAATCATCGTCAAGCAAACTCTGAACACCAATGCTGATTCGATTAAAACCAAGCATTAATAATCCTTCCAAATACTCCTTAGTTAAATCATCAGGATTAGACTCTATAGTAATTTCAATATCAGAACTCAATAAATAATTGTCTTTTATAAGCTTTAAAATGATGTCTAAATCCTTAAGTGACATCAAACTTGGAGTTCCACCACCAAAATAAATAGTAGATATTTCATAAGGAAATTCTTTAACACGGTAAAGAATTTCATCGCATAAAACTTTAAAAAATATAGATCGCTTATTTAAAGCAGTACTTTTAAAATAATCACAATACCCACATATTGATAAACAAAATGGTATATGTATGTATATCCCGGCCACCTTTTAATATTTAATTAAAAAATATTGTTTTCGATTCATTTTGAACCATCCTATCACTTTTAAAATAACTTAGGTAAAAGGTATTTTATTGTAAATTAATTGCTTCCATTTAAAACTTATAAATCCTTTTAACATAAATTTAACTTAGCATATAATATTTATGACAGGATAATAATCTTATTTATATACATTTGTGATTTATAAACCCAATTTCAAAATATAAAAACCAAGTCAATTACTTAAGATGAAAAAATTTCTATACCAATATAAATATACTCTAATAATAGGTGCATTCATTGTTTTCGTAAGCTTTATAAATACATCACGAGTTTCATCACATAATATCTGGGATTATAAAGGAAGTGATAAATTAATTCATTTTATGATGTATTTTACTTTGGGTTTTTTCTGCTTTTTCGAAAAATTTAGAAAATTAGAAAACAAAACAAGCGAATTAAAATTCATTAATAATGTAATTCCTATTTTAATTATTATTTCAATCGGAGGTCTTATTGAAATTGCACAACCGATATTTTCAACCAGAAGTTGTGAGTTTTTTGATTTTGTTGCTAATTCAGTGGGAACAATCACTAGCTTTTATTTATATAAAAATATACATCATAAAATTAAATTTTAATTCCCATTCTTCTTCTGTATCGATTTCCACCGCTTCCTAAAACTACGATTAGGTAAATCAGGAAAAGATCTTCTTTCCCCAATTATCCTTCTACCAACAAGCATTATTAAAATTGATTTTATTTTCTTGTTAATTATATCAATAAAACCAGGCTTTAATAGTAATTTATTGAAAAATAAATAAATAAAATTTTCCTTCTTTGAAGGAAGCCTTTTATCTATCGCTTCTTTCCTGTTGATAAGCAGTAACTTTGGAAGATCTATGCCAACCGGACATACTTCAAAACATTTACCACATAAAGAACTGGCAAAACTTAAATGAATATTATCTGAAAAAGATTCCAAATGTGGAGTAATAACCGATCCTATTGGTCCACTATAAACAGAATTATATACATGACCACCAATAGTCTTGTAAACAGGGCAAGCATTTAAACAAGCACCACAACGTATGCACGACAAGGCCTCCGATTGGAAAGGCTTGCAATATAAATTGCTGCGACCATTATCAATTAATATAACATACATCTTTTCAGGACCATCAGTTTCATTAGCCCTGCGAGGTCCAAATATCAAAGAGTTATAGGCAGTTAGTTTTTGACCCGTGCCATGAAGTGATAACCATGGCAAAAATAATTCCAAGTCATCAATTGAAGGTAAAATTTTATCAATTCCCGCTAATACAACATGAACACGCGGATAAGAAATAGAAAACAAAGCATTCCCTTCATTTTCAATAAGTGCAATACCTCCCTCCTTAGCCAATAAAAAATTAGCCCCGGTTAAAGACATATCAGCTGTAACAAATTCATTCTTCAGCTTTTCTCTAACAAATAAAGTAAGATCACTTGCCGATGAGGATTCAGAAAGATTAAATAAACGATTGAATAACTTAGCTATATCAGCTAAAGATTTATGCATGGCAGGTGTAAGAATATGATAGGGCTTCTCACCTAAATTCTGAACTATAAATTCTCCTAAATCTGTTTCTATACAATCTATACCAACTTGCGCAAAATAATTATTGAAATCAACTTCCTCAGAAGTCATTGATTTACTTTTAACGACTTTTTTTACTGAATTAGAAAAAATAATATCACTTAAATGAGATCTGGCCTCTTCCTCATCCTTAGCCCATAAAATTTTAATGCCATTTTGTAAAGCAGATTTTTCAAATTGTTCTAAATAAAATGCTAAGCTTTTTAATACCTGACGTTTTATAAATGCTGCCTTGGAGTAATAATTACGCTTATAATTAATTTTTTCCTTACCTGCCTTAACGGAAGTTTCATATTTTTCTATATTGTAAGCAATTGTTTGTCTATGCTTCCTGTCAAAAGCTGTTAAAAGAGAAGCAGATAAAAAACTATATTTCTTTTCACTCACAAAAGCTGTAAATTAAATATTTAATAATCGCGAATTTTATTAATGCGGGCTAAATGACGACCACCCTCAAAAGGAGTTTTAAGAAAAATATCCACAATTTCTTTTGCCTCTTCAAAAGTAACAAACCTGCCGGGTAAACTACAAATGTTAGCATCATTATGTAAACGGGCAAGCCTTGATATTTCAGGAATCCAACATAAAGCAGCACGAATACCACGATGCTTATTAACAGTCATATTAATTCCATTACCACTACCACAAATAGTAATGCCAATATCACATTCTTTATTTTCTACAGCTATCGCCAAAGGATGGGCATAATCAGGATAATCTACACTATCACTAGAATATGTGCCAAAATCAACAAGCTCATATTGCTTTTGCTTAAGATATTCTTTAATCTTTTCTTTTAACTCAAATCCTGCATGATCACAACCAATAGCAATTTTGTTTATTTTCATTTCTTTAAATTTTTAATGAGCATAAATAATATCCAAAATTAATTTATTTCAACAATATAAATCCAATATTATTGAAACTAATTAAATTACATATATTTAATTATATGCTTTTAAAAATATTAAAGCTTAAACAAAGCATATTGAAAAATTGTTGGTAAGTAATAAAATGTTTTTAATTCCTTTTGAAAAGAAAAGGTTGACATTCTTGAAAATATATATATAGAAATCGAAAAACGATTATATGGAATTTTTTTTAATATTTTAATAATAGTTCTTAACAAGATTAAGCAAAATTTTGTGTATTAATAAAGCAACATTTTTTTAACTTTGCCAGCTATTAACAATTTCAGAACTGAGAGTTAATATGTTCATTATTAATATTTTATATTTTTATAACTTGTTAGTAAAATTTTATAAGCAAAGCAATTTCAAAAAATCAAGGGTTAAAGAAGTATTTTATAAACATTTATAACAGGCTATTATTATCATCATATATTATTAAATATTAAAATATATAATAATAGTTAGTTAGAAATTATCAATTTAAAGGTTTACTAAATTATGAATAAAAAAACAAACCTGATTAATGATATTCTTCGGTTAAAAGAAGAGAAAAACGCCGTTATTATGTCTCACTTTTACCAGGTTAAAGAAATTCAGGATATTGCTGATGTGATAGGTGATAGTTTACTTTTAGCTCAAAAAGCAGCTGAAACAAGTGCTGATATCATCCTGCTTTCAGGTGTTTTATTTATGGGCGAAACAGCTAAAATTCTTGCTCCTGATAAAAAAGTTTTGATACCCGATATTAATGCAGGATGTTCTTTGGCTGATAGCTGCCCTCCGGATGAATTTGAGAAATTTATAAAAAAATATCCCAATCATATTGTTATTACTTATGTAAATACTAAAGTTGAAATTAAAGCTTTGTCAGATATTGTTGTTACAAGTACTAATGCTGTTGCCATCATAAATAGTTTACCAAAAGATCAAGCTATTATTTTTGGACCTGACAGAAACCTTGGCAATTATTTGCAGAGTATAACCGGAAGAGAAATGATTATATGGGATGGAGCCTGTCATGTTCATGAACAGTTTTCGGTAGAGAGAATTGTAAAAATAAAAAAGAAATATCCAAAAGCCTTATTGCTTGCACATCCCGAATGTAAACAAACAATTCTGTTGATGGCAGATTTTATTGGTAGTACTTCTGCTCTATTTAATTTTACTAAGAATAATGAAAGTAAAGAATTTATTATTGCAACTGAAGCCGGTATATTACATTTAATGAAAAAAGCTTCACCGGAAAAATTATTCATTCCCGCCCCTCCTATCGATTCTACTTGTGGATGCTCTAATTGTGAATTTATGAAAATGAATACATTGAAAAAGATATATAATGCTTTAAAATATGAACTTCCTGTTATTGAGGTAGAAGAATCATTACGTAAACGAGCTGTTAAACCTATAGAAAAAATGCTTGAATTATCTGAACAATTTAGTCTTTGAAAGCTTATAGAATCTTTTTATTTCTATTATTCTAACTCTTATTTATTATTTTCTTTTGAATATTATTTTTTCTAACCTTGTTATTTTTTTAAATTCGTCTTTAATTTTATGAAAAATGAATAATTAATAGTGATGATATTTTAAATAATATAATCTTTTTGATTTATTCATAATTTATTGTTTTAGTATATTGGACGTTTAATATTTTCAAATGAAATCCATTTCTTTACTCTTAGTAGAAGATAATATTTTAAACCAAAAGCTTATTTATTTAACCTTGTCTAAACGTGGCTTCAATATCGATTATGCTAATAATGGTTTAGAAGCCGTTAATAAAATACAGGAAAAAAAATATGATCTTATTTTAATGGATCTTATGATGCCCGTAATGGATGGATTTGAAGCAACAAAACGGATTAGAGAAATTGAAAATGAATTAAATTATAAAACTCCTATTATTGGATTAACTGCCAATACCTTAGATGCCGATAAAGAAAAATGTTTGGCATTTGGTATGGATGAATATATGGAGAAACCTTTTGATTATGAGCTTTTTAATCAAATTATTACTAAATTGAAGATCTAAGCTTAAGGCTCACTGATGAATGAAAATTTTAAATTTGAAAACGAAAACTTCTTTGATGACATTGAATTTGATCAACAATTAAGACCAATTACTTTTAATGACTTTAAAGGACAGAAAGAAATTGTTGATAACTTAAAAGTTTTTGTTAAAGCTGCTACCATGCGACAAGAAGCACTCGATCATGTTTTGTTGCATGGACCTCCGGGACTTGGTAAAACCACACTTTCTAATATTATTGCAAATCAACTTAATGTTGGATTTAAAATTACAAGTGGACCGGTTCTTGATAAACCGGGTGATTTAGCCGGAGTATTAACCAGCCTTGAATCCAATGATGTTCTTTTTATAGATGAAATTCATAGACTAAGTCCCATTGTTGAAGAATATCTTTATTCTGCTATGGAAGATTACCGTATAGATATTCTGATTGATAAGGGACCCGGTGCGAGGTCTATACAAATTGATTTAAACCCTTTTACACTTATTGGAGCCACTACAAGAAGCGGATTACTTACTAGCCCGCTTAGAGCTAGGTTTGGGATTAATTGTCATTTAGAATATTATGATAGTAAAATTATTGCAGGAATAATTATGCGATCTGCTAAAATTCTTAAAATTGAAATTGAAAATAATGCGGCTGAAGAAATTTCAAAAAGAAGTAGAGGAACACCGCGAATTGCTAATGCTTTGCTTAGGAGGGTTAGAGATTTTGCTCAAGTGAAAGGATCCGGAATGGTTGATTTTGATATTACACTTTCTTCACTTAAAGCACTTAATATTGATGAACATGGCTTAGATCAAATGGATAGGAAAATTTTACTCACCTTGATAGATAAATTTAACGGAGGACCTGTTGGAATTAACACTATTGCTACTGCTGTTAGTGAAGATAGCGGAACTATTGAAGAAGTTTATGAGCCATTTTTAATTAAAGAAGGATTTTTAAAACGAACCTCTCGAGGTCGTGTTGTAACCTTATTGGCTTATAAACATTTTGGAAGAGATCCGGGATCAATTCAAAATTCACTTTTTTGATCTTTTTATCATTTCTTTTTATAAAATTGATTTTTGTATTTACCGATACTTTTAAAACTATTTTAGCTTAGAAAATAATGCGTAAGGATTTTAAAAAATTAACTAACGATACAATTATTTATGGCGTTAGTAATATGACAGGCAGATTCCTTAACTGGCTTTTGATGCCTTTTTATATCAGAACTTTAATTCCTGAGCATTATGGTATTATTGTGCATATATACGGACTTATTGCTGTTCTTCTTGTCGTTTTCACTTATGGGATGGAAACAGGATTTTTTAGATATGCACGTAAAAATAATCATCAAGATGTTTATCGTTCTATATTAAATTTATTAGCAGTTACCAGTTTCGGTTTAATTGTATTAATGGCTTTTTTTTCAAAATCTATTGCTAATATTTTTTATGATGGTCAATTTTCTCAATCCGTTTTTATTGCCGGTATTATTGTTGCTATAGATTCTTTCCTTTCTGTTCCTTTTGCTAATCTTAGATATAAGAATAAGGCTCTTAAATTTGGAATACTTAAAGTATCCGGAATATTTATTAATATATTATTTAATGTTTTATTCCTGGTTCTTATTCCTCAATTAATTGAAAAAAATCTTGTTAGTGAGAGTTTTTCTATATTTTACTCCCGAAAAAGTGGAGTCTTTTTTGTTATGCTTAGTAATCTTATAAGCAGTCTTTTTTTATTTTTTATTTTTCTTCCTGAAATCTTAAAAATTCAAGGTTCTTTTAATCTTACAATAGTTGCCAAGGTATGGAAATTTTCGTGGCCACTTCTTGTTGTAGGAATTACCGGTATGATAACCCAAAATAGTGATAAAATTCTTATGCCCATACTTATTGAAGAAGAAGCCCTTACCGAATTAGCTGTCTATGGCGCTAATTTTAAAATTGGGGTTCTTATGACTTTATTTACTCAGTCATTTAGATTTGCTTTTGAACCCTATTTTTTTAAGGAAAGAGTTAAGGGAATTAAAAGCTATGGCCTTATCATGGAATATTATATAGTTTTTGGAATTGTTATTTTTTTAGCTGTTACCCTTTTTATTGATCTCATTAATATTTTATTGACTGTTGAATATGTTAGAGGAAATATTGTTATTCCTTTTATTTTAATAGGGCAATTATTTTATGGCATTTATTTTAATTTATCGCTTTGGTATAAATTAACCGATAAAACTCATTATGGCGTTTATTTTGGGCTTATCGGAATGTTTGTTACTGTTGGTCTAAATGTTTTACTTATTCCAAAAATGGGGATGTTAGGGGCCGGTATTGCTCTTCTAATTGGTTATCTCTTCATGGTTGGTTTTTCCTATCATTATGGTAACAAATTTTTTCCCATTCCATATCCTTTAAAAAGAATAAGCTTTTATTTTATTTTAGGCTTTACATTATACTTTATTAGTAATTTTATCTCTTTTAATTCGTTAATTGTTAATTATCTTTTTAAAGCACTTATATTTGCCGTATATATTGGTTCTTTTTTTATCTTGAACCGAAGGCAATTATTTATAAAAGAAAATGATAAAAATTAAAGTTATTAATAAGAGTGATAATCCTTTACCGGAATTCGCTTCTGATTTTTCAGCCGGTGTTGATTTGAGAGCATTTTTAAATGACAAATTTATTATTCTTCCGGGAGAAAGGAAATTGATTCCTACAGGTTTGTACATTGAATTGCCCCCTGGATATGAAGCGCAAATAAGACCGCGTAGTGGACTTGCTTTAAAAGAAGGTATTTCTGTTTTGAATAGCCCTGGTACTATTGATTCAGATTATAGAGGGGAAATTAAAGTTATTCTGGTAAATTTTTCTGATAAAAACTTTGAAGTTAATAACGGTGATAGAATCTGCCAGATGGTTATTAAAAAATATGAAAAGTTCCAATGGGAATTAACAGATTCCTTAAATGATAGTGGGAGAGGAGTAGGGGGCTTTGGACATAGTGGAAAAAAATAATTTTTTATTGCTGTGTTATTCCTGCTTTTGTCGGTTTTTTTTTGATTAGCTTTTTATCTCAATCATATATTTATGAGTGATTTGTATAGAGTAATTGGAATTTTAACAAGTATCTTTCTTTTTTATGGATGTCTTTCCAAAAGTAATTTGACTTCTTTTGAAGATGTTTTATATCCGGAAGGAAGACCTCTTGTTATTAAAGTTGAGGATGAAATTTCACAACAAAGATTTAACCATTATTTTTTAGAAGCTTGCAGATTAAAGGCTCAGAATGAATATGGAAGCGCTGCTTTATATTTTATGGAAGCCCTTAGAATTGATTCTGTTTGTGCTACTTGTTATTATGAAATTAGCCAGTTGTTAATTCAAAATCGAGAATTTGACGATGCTGAAAAGTTTGCCTTTAAAGCGGTTATGTATGATCCGGATAATCCTTATTTTATTAATTTACTTACTCAACTTTTTTTCCACAACAATAAAATTGATTTAGCTATTCAAAGCTCTCAATATCTGGTAGATAAAGCTCCCGGTAAAATTGATTACTTATACCAATTGGCCCAAATCCATTATCAAAATAAAGATTATAATAATTCTATTCATAGTTTAAATCAAATTGAAAATCTTATTGGAGTTAATGAAGATTTATCTTTTGAAAAACATTCTATATTTCTAGAAGCCAATGATAATCGTTCTGCCCGTCGGGAAATAGAGAAATTAATTGAAACTTATCCCGATAATATTGATTATCAAGTATTTTTAGGGGATTTTTATTTACAATTGAAAAAGAACAAAAAAGCTTTAAGTATTTATAATGATATACTTAATACCTACCCTAACAACGGACTCGCTAATTTTAGTATGTCCAATTATTATTTACAAATTTCTGATATTTCTAAATTTAAAGAATTTCTCTTTAAAGGGTTTCAAAGTGAAGAGCTTGTTGCTGAAAGAAAAATACAAAGATTAATTCCCTTTATTGTTAATCTCAATGAAAAGGATAATCCTTTAAATGAAGATGATATCGAACAATGTTTAAATTTAATTATTGAATTACATAAATTTGAAACAATAGGCTATGTTTTGTATGGTAATTTTCTTTCTGAAATTAAGAAAGAAAAATTAGCTGCTGAAATGTATGAAACAGCTTTATTTCTTGATGAACGACAAGAAGATGTTTGGCATGACTTTCTGATACTCATTTTTGCAGATCAAGATAGAAAAGATAAAATAGAGCATAGCAAAACTGCAGCTGATCTCTTTCCTGAAAATGCCTTTTTTAATTATATGGCAGGACTTTCTTTTGTTTTCGATAACGATTACAGCTCGGCACTTCCTTATTTTGAACAATCAAGAGATTTTAGTGATAATAATAAAGATCTTAAAGCTGTTGTATTGGGCCTTTTAGGTGATGTTTATTTTCAAAATAATGATAAAGATAATAGTTTTTCTTCCTATGAAGAGAGCCTTAAAATTGATCCTGAAAACTTAACGGTATTAAATAATTATGCCTATTATCTTAGTTTAGAAAATGAAAACCTTGATAAGGCTCATCAAATGAGTAGCCTTGTTATCCAAAGAGATCCTGATAATCCTACTTTTTTAGATACTTACGCTTGGGTTTTATTTAAAATGAAAAAGTATTTGGATGCCCTTTATTATATTGAAATTGCGGTTGATTTAGATGAGGAGAATAATAGTACTTTGTTCGAGCATTATGGCGATATCTTATTTAAAAATGGAGATGTTGAGGAAGCACTTAAATATTGGATTATTGCTTCTGAACATGTAGATGAAGCTTCAGACATCCTTTTAAAGAAAATTCAGGAGAAAAATTATATAAGCGACGATGAAGAAAAATAATACCTTATTCAAATCATATCTTATAACATTTGTTCTGATTAATTTGTTCCTTTTTAATTCCTGTCGCAGCCTTGATCGAATTTTTACTGGCACGCCTGAAGGGGAACATTCCGGAGCTGAATTGGTTGAACTTTTAATTAAAAATCAACCTGATTATAATACTATGTATTTTCAAAGAATGCTTGTAAACTTCAAAAGCCCCGATAACAACCATTCCTCAAGAGCCAATATGTTTATTAAAAAGAATGAAGAAATTATTATTTCTATTATTCCTTTTTTAGGGATAGAGGCCTTTCGAGTTAGGATGACACAGAATGGTCTTGAAATTATTGACCGATTAAATAAAGAAGTTTTGTTTTATTCTTTTAAAAAATTTGAGGAAATATATTCTTATGAACTTAATTTTCAACTGATTCAAAATATATTAACTAATAATGTCTTTGTTTATCCTAATAACGATATTAATCGTTTAAAAAGATTTAAAGGTGATGTTTCAGGTGATCATTATACATTGTATAATGATAATTATAGTAACTTTTTTTCTTCTTCTTCTGTTTTTCAACAGTTTAACATTTTGTCAGATATCTTTCGTATTAGTCAAGCTGAAATCCGTGATTTAAAAGAGAATTTTAATCTTAAAATTGAGTATCTTAATTTTCATAAACTTGAAAGCGGTCTTAATTTTCCTAATGAAATATTTCTTTCAGGTACTAATGACCAAGAACAAATTACCCTAACATTTAAATTCAATAATATTGAAATTAATTCTGATCGTAGCCTTGCTTTTAGTATTCCATCGAACTATGAATATATTGAATTTTAAATTTTTGTTTTTAATTAAGCTTTTGTTTCTTGCTTATTCTATCAACATATATCCACAATCTGTTGAGCTTCTTCGTGCACAACAAGATTCATTATTGAAAGAAATTGATGATTTTTCTTCCCTTTTAAAAAGTAAAAGAGAAACAAGAGAAAATACATTGAAACAATTTAATAATACTCAAAGTGAAATTTCAATTAGAGAAAATGTATTATCAACTCTTTCTGATGAAATTATATTGATTGATCAAAACCTTGAAAATTTTCAATTAGAAATTAATGGACTTGAAAGTGAAATTAATGTTTTAAAAGAAGAATATGCTTTGCTTATTCTTGATAGCTATAAACGACGTAATGCTCTTAATGAACTTATATACTTTATTAGTGCATCTGATTTTTCAAGCGCTTACCGGCGATATCGTGTTCTTAAAGAATATACCAGATATAGACAAGGACAAGGTCAAAAATTAATTGAAAAACAAAACCGATATGTTTCCCTCGTAGAAGATATTTTGATGCAAAGAGAGCAAAAAGAACAACATCTTAAGCTTATTGAATCAGAATATGTTTCACTCAATCGTGCTAAAAATGAATACCATTCCCTGATGGGAAAACTCGAAAAAGAAGAAAGTTGGTTAAAACAACAAATTAAAATTAAAGAAGAGTCTGCAAAGAAATTAGAAAATTCTATTTTAGATTTTTTGCAAACGGCAGGAATCGGCATTACGGATTATGATTTTGAAAACTTTAAAGGGAAATTGAAATGGCCCGTTAAACGGGGTACCATTGTTAGTGAGTTTGGACAACATCCTCATCCGGTTTTAAAAAATGTCTTTGTTAATAATAATGGAATTGATATTCAAAGTTTTGATGATAATAAGGTTTTTTCTGTGCATAACGGGGAAGTTAGTAGAGTGGTTGTTATTCCGGGATACAATAATGCAGTTATTATTCGGCATGGAAAATACCTTACTGTTTACGCTAATCTTATAAATGTTTATGTTAGTGCCGGAAAAAAAATTCAAGTCGGCTCTTTAATTGGAGAAATTTATAGTGATACTTCTGATAGTGAGACCGTACTACATTTTGAGATTTGGCATGAAAAGAGTAAATTAGATCCCTCAAATTGGCTCTTACCGTAAAAAACTGATGTTTTTTAGAAACTCTTTTTGTTTTTATCAGTATAAGCCAATGAAGCAAATTTTAGTATTTAATATGCAATTGTTTTTTAAAAATTTTTTTCCTTGTGAATAAGTTAATTTTAAAATCAGAAATCCAAAATATCAACATCATTGAAAAACTTATTGATGATTTATCTGCTCAATACAATATTCATTCTGATGTTTATGGTAAATTGTTATTAGCCGTTGTCGAAGGAGTTAATAACGCTATCGTACATGGTAATAAATTGGAGAAAGATAAAGAAGTTTACGTCGAATATAGTATTAGTGATAAAGAAATTGAATTCCTTATTACTGATAGCGGTCCCGGCTTTGATTATAAAAATCTGCCGGATCCAACTAAACCTGAAAATATTGAACGTACACATGGACGAGGTATTTTTTTAATGAACCATTTGGCTGATGAATTAGAATTTACCGACCCCGGTAACCAGGTTAAATTGATTTTTTATCTCACTTAAAGGTGGATGTAAGATTCTTTTTTGAAGAGGTAGATCCTATAGATTTTAATTTTGAATCTATCCAAAAGTGGATACATAAAGTCATTCGTCACTATAAGCAAAAACCTTGGGAAATTTCTATTATTTTTTGTAGTGATGAATTTATTTTAAAACTTAATCAAGAATATTTAAACCACGATTATTATACCGATATTTTAACATTTAATTACTCCAATCTCGGTTTTATCTCCGGTGATTTATTCATTAGTGTTGAAACAGTCAAGAGTAATTCTTCGCTACTTAATATTAAATTTGAAGATGAAATTAATAGAGTTATCGTTCACGGCATTCTTCACCTTCTCGGCTTTGATGATTCTACTAATAATCAAAAAGAAGAAATGACACAAATAGAAGATTATTGGTTAGAAAAATTTATTTCCTGATTTAGATTTATTCCTTTTTTGGTGAATTTCCCTTTTAATTTTATTGTTTCTTTCCATTTTTCTTTTCCTTATTTATAGCCTCTTTAATCTTTTCTTTTTATTATTTGTTATTATTGTAAAACTTTATTTGCATAATTAACTTTGCTTGTTATGAAGTATGAATATGATATTATAGTTGTAGGGGGTGGACATGCAGGATGTGAAGCTGCTGCAGCAGCCGGAAATTTGCAGATGAAAGTCCTATTGATTACAATGGATATGAATAAGATTGCACAATTAAGTTGTAATCCTGCTATCGGTGGCATAGCAAAAGGACAAATTGTTAGAGAAATTGATGCTTTAGGTGGGCAAATGGGTCTGGTCTCTGATTACGCTTCTATACAATTTCGAATGTTGAATAGAAGTAAAGGTCCCGCTATGTGGTCGCCAAGATCACAATGTGATAGAAATAAATTTTCAGAGAGATGGAGAGAAGTCTTGGAAGCAAACTCTAATATCTCTTTTTGGCAAGATTTAGTCGTTGATCTTATTGTTGAACAAGGAAGTGTAAAGGGGGTAAGGACAAAACTGGGAGTGCATTTTTATAGTAAAAAAGTTATTTTAACAAACGGAACTTTTTTAAATGGCCTTATTCATGTTGGAAATGTTCAAATTAAAGGGGGAAGAATGGGAGAGCCAGCTTCCTACGGATTGACAGAAAATCTGATGAACCTTGGTTTTAAAACAGGTAGAATGAAAACGGGAACTCCTGTTAGAGTAGATGCCAGAACAGTAGATTTTAGTAAATTTATTGAACAAAAAGGTGAAACATCTTACTATAAATTTAGTTTTCTTCCGGGTAGTAACAAAATTTTGAAACAACGTAGTTGCTATATTACTTATACAAATCAGGAAGTTCATAATATTGTTAAAGATGGTCTTTTTAAAAGCCCTATGTTTAATGGTACTATACAAAGTCTCGAACCTCGATATTGCCCAAGTATAGAAACTAAAGTTGTTACCTTTGCAGAAAAAGAAACACATCAATTATATCTCGAACCTGAAGGAGAAACTACTATTGAATATTATTTAAATGGATTTAGTAGTTCTTTGCCTATGGATATCCAGTTTAAAGCATTGAGACTGGTACCGGGCTTAGAAAAGGCGAATTTTTTACGACCTGGTTATGCTATCGAATATGATTTTTTTGATCCTACACAATTGAAATATTCATTAGAGACAAAATTAATTGACGGACTTTATTTCGCAGGACAAATTAATGGTACAACCGGATATGAAGAAGCAGCTGCCCAAGGCCTAATGGCATCTATTAATGCAGTGAGGGCAATTCAAAATAAATCTGAATTTATCCTCAATAGAAATGAAGCTTATATTGGAGTACTCATAGATGATCTAATTACTAAAGGAGTTGATGAACCATATAGAATGTTTACAAGTAGAGCAGAGTACCGTATCCTTTTAAGACAGGATGATGCCGACCTAAGACTTACTCCTAAGGGTAGAGAAATTGGACTTGTAGATGATTATAGATTTTCATTGTTTAATGAGAAAATCTCCTTAAGAAATTCTTTAATCGATTTCCTTAAAGAAACTAGCGTTAAGCCAAATGAAATTAACCCCTATCTTGAAAAAGTTTTGTCTTCTTCAATTAAACATGGAACAAAACTTTTTAAAATAGTCACGCGACCCCAAGTTTCACTTTTTACTTTGGCCGAAAGTTTCCAAGCTTTAAAGAAACTTTGTGATTCCTTCCCTGAAAATAGAAGAGAAGAAATTATTGAAGCTGCTGAAATTTTAATTAAATATCAAGGTTATATCGATAGAGAAAAAGCCCTGGCAGATAAACTCGTGCGATTGGAGCAATTGAAAATTAAAGGTAAATTTAATTACGAAGAAATTTTTTCTATTAGCACGGAAGGCCGACAAAAATTAACTGAAATTGATCCGGAAACCATAGGACAGGCATCTCGGATTAGTGGAGTTTCACCTAGCGATATTAATGCCTTACTTGTACTTTTAGGAAGGTAGTGTTCCACGTGGAACAATTTTATTTTTTCTTAATTTATTGATAAGCAAACTATACTATGTTTTTATCTGAAGAAACAGGTTATATCGTTGACCTCTTTGATAGAAAAATTTTTCCCGGAAAAATAACTATCAAGGATAAGAGAATTGCAAGTATCGAATCAAGTTCAAAAGTTAAAAATCAATTTATCTTACCCGGATTCATTGATTCACACCTGCATATAGAAAGCACCATGCTTGTGCCTAGCCGGTTTTCTGAACTAATTGTTTCACGTGGAACAATCGGAGTTGTTGCCGACCCACATGAAATTGCAAATGTGCTCGGAGTAGAAGGAGTAAAGTTTATGATTGAAGATGGAAAGAAGGTCCCTTTTTATTTCTTTTTCGGAGTGCCAAGTTGTGTGCCTGCAACAAAATTTGAAACCTCAGGCGCAAATATAAATTCTGATATTGTAGATTCTCTTTTCAAAAATAACGAATGTTGGTTTTTAGCCGAGATGATGAACTTCCCGGGAGTAGTTAATAACGATCCGGAGGTTATGAAACTTTTGGAAGTTGCAAAAAAATATAATAAAAAAATTGACGGACATGCACCGGGTTTAAGAGGACAGGCTTTAAAAAAATATATTAATGCCGGGATTTCCACCGACCATGAATCTTTGAGCCTTGAAGAAGCTGAAGAAAAAATTCTTAATGGAATGAAGATTCAAATTAGAGAGGGAAGTGCAGGACGAAATTTTGAGCAGCTATATCCCTTGTTTAATAAATATGCCGATCAACTAATGTTGTGCACAGATGATATTCATCCTGATGATTTGTTGCTGAAAGGACATATAGACCACCTTATTAAAATGGGATTAAAAAAAGGAATAGACCTTATGGATTTGCTTCGATCGGCATCATTAATTCCTATTCAGCATTATGCATTGCCAATAGGATTACTTCAAGTTAATGATGCTGCGGATTTTATTGTTGTTAAAGATCTCAAGCAATTCGAAGTTATTCATACTGTAATTAAAGGTGAAAGTGTTTATCATTATAAAAGAGGTTTAAGTTATAAAACACCTTCTGTAAAAACAGTTAATAAATTTAGAACCACCCATATTAACAAAGATGATTTAAAGGTATTTCTTCCCAAAAATAAAAAGTTTGTTAAAGCCATTGAAATCATCGATGGAGATTTGATGACAAAGTCATTTCTATGGGAAGCAAAAATTAATGAGGATAGAGAAATTAGTGCCTCGCCACAAAATGATGTTTTAAAGTTGGTAGTTGTTAATCGCTATCACGACGCAAAAGCAAGCGTAGCTTTTGTTAAAAATTTTGGTATTAGCTTAGGTGCAGTTGGAAGCACTGTAGCACATGATAGCCATAATATTATAGTTGCCGGCTGCGATGATGATGCTATTTATAGAGTTGTAGAGAAGCTTATCGAAAATAAAGGTGGAATAGCTGTCGATAATAATGTTGAAACAAAAATATTGCCTTTAGAGATTGCAGGATTAATGAGTACCAAGAAAGGAGAAGATATTGCTGAAGAGTACAAGAAAATGAATGAACTTGTGAGAAATATGGGTAGTAAATTACAAGCTCCTTTTATGGCACTATCCTTTCTTGCATTATTGGTAATTCCCGAATTAAAACTTAGTGATAAGGGACTTTTTGATGTGAAACACTTTAAATTTGTTCCCTTGTTTGAATAAAATGAAATGACACAAGAGCGTCTAAAATATATGAAAGAATTAGCGCAAGCTTTGCCTGATGATCCCGGTGTTTATCAGTTTTTTGATAACACAGGTAAAATAATCTATGTAGGTAAAGCAAAAGATCTGCGTAAAAGAGTTTCTTCTTATTTTAACAGAGAACCTGAAAATGGTAAAACAAGAGTGTTGATAAAAAAAATTGTTGAAATCAAGCATATTGTTGTTAATTCTGAAGAAGATGCCTTGCTGTTGGAAAATAATCTTATTAAAAAATATCAACCTCGTTATAATGTTTTGTTGAAAGATGATAAGTCTTTCCCTTGGATAGTTATACGTAATGAACCTTTCCCACGAGTTTATCAAACACGACAGCTTATTAAGGATGGGAGCCTGTATTTTGGCCCCTATACTTCTGTTACCATGGTGCGTACACTTATTGACCTCATTAGACACTTATATACAATTAGGACATGCAAATTGCAATTGACAAAAGAAAATATACAACAAAAGAAATTTAAAAAGTGTTTGGAATATCATTTGGGAAATTGTAAAGCACCATGCGAAGGCTTGCAAACAGAAGAAGATTATATGGAGGATATAGAAGAGATTAAAAATATTTTAAAAGGAAATATCAGCTCCGTTATTCGTTATCTAAATGAAAAAATGAATGAACTCGCAGAAGAATATAAATTTGAAGAAGCTGAGGAAATACGAAAACGCTTAGAAATATTAGTTCGCTTTCAAAGTAAATCTACCATCGTTAATCCAAATATCGATAATGTTGATGTTTTCTCAATTTTAAGTGACGAAAAAAATGCCTATGTGAATTTTTTAAAAGTGCTAAATGGTTCAATCGTACAGGCTCATACTGTTGAATTAAAAAAGAAACTTAATGAATCAGATTCCGAATTGCTTTCATTTGCAATTACTGAAATAAGAAACAGAACTCAAAGTAACGCCGGAGAAATAATTGTTTCAACGATGCCTGAAGTTGCTTTGAAAGGAGTGAATTTTATTATACCTAAAATAGGAGATAAGAAGAAATTGCTTGATCTGTCCGAACGAAATGTAAAATATTATCGACTTGAAAAGTTGAAACAGGCTGCGAATTTTACAAAAATTCCGAGACATGCTCAACTTATGGAAAATTTAAAAAAAGATTTACAGCTTAAATCATTGCCCGTTCATATCGAATGTTTTGATAATTCTAATTTTCAAGGTGCATTCCCTGTGGCTGCATGTGTAGTATTTAAAAATGGTAAGCCGGCAAAAAAAGAATATAGACATTATAATATAAAAACTGTTAGTGGACCGGATGATTATGCTTCAATGGAAGAAGTGGTAGAAAGAAGATACCGAAGACTTTTGGAGGAAGGAAGCTCCCTTCCACAGCTTGTTGTTATAGATGGGGGGAAAGGACAACTTGGATCTGCAATGAAGGCCTTGAGGAAGTTAAAACTAAATGAAAAAATTGCTGTAATCGGAATCGCTAAACGATTGGAAGAAATCTTTTATCCAAATGATCCTGTACCTTTATATCTCGATAAAAACTCAACTTCACTTAAATTAATCCAATATATTAGAAATGAAGCACATCGATTTGGAATTACATTTCATAGAGATAAAAGGTCTAAAGCTGCTTTTAAATCACAATTAGATAATATACCGGGAATAGGACCAAAAAGTGTAGAAAAATTATTTGTGACTTTTAAATCTCTTTCCGGAATAAAAAATGCTTCAATAAAAGAATTAAAAGATGTTATTGGTGAGCATAAGGCTCATACTATAAAAGCATTTGTAAAATAAATTGTTGCTTCAAACAAAATATTGCTACAATAAATTATAAGCTAATTTAAACTTTATTAATCCAAGGAAAATTTTAAAAGAAAATCTTCGAGAACTCTAAAACACTTAAATCTGAATTTATTAAATTTGAATTAGTACGAAGCGTTTTAATTATTTCCCCTTTATGATGGTAGCATCCTTCCAAGATTTTAACTAATTGATCCAAATTCTCGTTACTTGATCCATTTAATGTAATACTTAATTCGTTTATTATTCCTTTGCTAACTTCCATATTTACGCTCCATTCATTGTCAGCTATATTTGTACTTTTTATGAAAGCATAGGCCGGACCATAATAATAATTCCATTCCTTAGTTTGGTATTTTCCTTTTTGGATTTTTGATATTGTGAGTATCTCCTCTGCTGTGAATTCTGAAGACTCTATCTTGCTGTCGTTGTTACGAATTACTTCTTCTAATTGAGTTAAGAATTTAAAGGAATCTCTATGCTCATTAAATATTTCAGAGATATTCATTACCTCACTTCTAACAGACTTAACAGCTTTATCCTTATAATGAAAATAACTATTATTTAAACTTAAACTTAAATGTTCTAAATTAGAATTAAAAAGGAGGGTACCATGATGCATTACTCTCTGCTTAAATACATGGCCGGCATTACCTGAAATTTTTCTCTTGCCAATAAGTAATTCATTCCTTTCGCCATTATAAACCGGAATACCCCACATATTCAAGGCTTTTACTACCGGAGTTGTAGCCTTTTTAAAGTTAATAAGGTTATTGGATGAACCCTTGTGAATGAAACAGAAGTTTAAATTCCCCTTATCGTGATAAACTGTCCCTCCACCCGATAAACGACGGAATAGGGGAATATCGTTTTCAAATAAATAATTCAAATCTACTTCAGCTAAAGCGTTCTGATGTTTTCCTATGATTATACAGGGATTATTGATATAAAAGAAATTGATATCGCCTTTTATTTCGCGCAGTAAATATTCTTCAGCAGCCAAATTAAATGATGGATCTGTACTGGTACTTATTATTGATCGTGTAATTGATTCCATTATTTCTATAAATGAGAAAATAAAGCTGTTAATGGCTATGTGTGACTGATAAATTTCAAATTTATTGTTTATTTTCGACTAATAAATTCAAATATAAAAAAAATGAGGGGACTAATTCAAAGAGTTACTGAAGCAAAAGTAAAAACAAATAATAATGAAATCTCAAGTATTAAAAATGGGCTTTTAATATTACTTGGGATTGAACATTCTGATTCGAAAGAGGATGCAGAATGGTTAGCTCAAAAAGTCCTAGCTTTAAGAATATTTGATGATGAAAAGGGAGTGATGAACAAATCCCTTATGGACATTAAAGGAGAAACAATGGTTGTTAGCCAGTTTACTTTGCATGCAAGAACAAAAAAAGGAAATCGACCCTCGTATGTGGATGCCGCTCAACCCAACCATGCGATTCCTTTATATGAATATTTTGTTCAACAACTTGAAAATTTTTCAGGTAAAAAAGTTGCTACCGGTATCTTTGGTGCTGATATGCAGGTTGAACTTGTAAATGATGGACCTGTTACAATTTTTATAGATACGAAGAATAAAATTTAAATTTATAAGTTTGAAACTTGAAGTAAGACTCTGATTATCAATCACTAATACTTGTTTTATATACATGAATTTTAAATATTAATTAGACTGCAATGAATTATTTAGAGTTTTTTGAAGAATTTGAAAATCAATTTAAGGCTATTCAACCATATTTAGAAGTTAATATACCTGAATCACAGGGATCAACAGAATTGTTTGGAAAAATCTTTAATTGCATTGATCTTACCAGCTTAAATGCTACTGATAATGCTCATAATATTAGAGTTTTATGTGAAAAAGTAAAGGACTTTCATAAAAGATATCCTGAGCTTCCCAATGTCGCAGCTGTATGTGTTTTTCCTGTTTTTGCTTCGGTTTCTACTGCAATATTGAAAAATGCTGATGTTAAAACAGCTGTTGTATCTGCTGGTTTTCCCGCTTCACAAACCTTCCTTGAAACAAAAATCGATGAAACAACAAGAGCCATCTTTTTTGGAATTGATGAAATTGATATTGTAATGTCAATTGGAGAATTTCTTGATGGTAATTATGAATTTGTGGCAAATGAAATATCAGCTATTAAATCACTGATTGGGGATAGACATCTTAAAGTTATTATTGAAGTGGGAGCATTGAAGAATGTTTATGATATATGGAAAGCATCCTTACTTGCAATGGAAGCCGGGGCTGATTTTATTAAAACCTCAACCGGAAAAATTGAAGCTGCCGCTTCACCCGAAACTGCATGGATTATGACACATGCAATTAAGGCCTTTCACTCAAAAAGAGAAAAAATGATAGGCTTTAAAGCTGCCGGTGGCATCTCTCAGCCCGAAGAAGCCTTGAAATATTGGCTGATAACAGATTTTGTGCTTGGAGAGAAATGGATGAATAACAAATATTTTAGAATTGGTGCAAGTAGGCTGGCAAATTTGATGATAGCTAATCTCATAGGAGATAATAAGGAAGCTAAATTATTCAAATATTTTTAATCCCTTCCTATATTTTTTCAATTTTAAATTAATTAATGGGAAGGCCGAAAATGTAGAATATCAAATCAAAAAATGAATTAATGACTTAGAATTGTTTTATCTTTAATAAAAATAACCTTTTTAGATATGAAAATATTTAATTTTCTTACAGCTTGCATCTTTCTATTAAGCTTAGGCTGCAATACTCCTGATTATCAGGATGATGTTTATATGTTTAGCTATTTTAAAGGAGATAGTCGTGATGGACTACATCTTGCTTGGAGTGAAGACGGATTATCGTGGAATGAGCTAAATAATGGTAAATCTTTTTTAAAACCCATGGTAGGCAATGATAAGTTGATGAGAGATCCTTGTATTATTCAAACTAAGGATGGAAAATTTCACATGGTGTGGACACTTAGTTGGCATGAAAAAGGAATTGGATATGCCAATTCAACGGACTTGTTGAATTGGTCGGAACAGCAAAATATTCCTGTCATGGAGCATGAAGAAAATGCCAGAAATACTTGGGCACCTGAAATTACCTATTGTGAAAAAAATGATTTCTATATTATTTATTGGGCTACTACTATTGAAGGAAGGTTTCCGGAAACATGGGTGCCTGAAGATGATGGACTTAACCACAGAATATATTATGTTACTACCAAAGATTTTAATGACTTTAGCCAAAGCAATATTCTTTATGAGCCTGGTTTTAACGTAATAGACGCCCATATCGTGGCTTTTGAAAATGAATTTATTATGTTTTTGAAAGATGAAACAAGGGTACCACCAGCTAAAAGTCTTCATATAGCAAAAGCTGAAAATATTTTGGGACCCTATTCAAAACCTTCAGAAAGAATTCATGGGGATTTTTGGGCTGAAGGACCAACTTCCTTATTAATTGACGACCAATGGTTTGTTTATTTTGACATTTATCGGGATAGAAAAATGGGGGCAGTTAAATCTAATGACCTTGAAAATTGGACAGAAATTACAGATTTATTGTCATTTCCCGAGGGAATCAGACATGGATCTGCGTTTAAAGTTAATAGAAGCATATTGGAGAATATTATTAAGCAAACAGGGGAGTCCTCATTTGTTGAATAGCAGAAAATTAAAAAAGAATTTGGAGCTTGTATAAAGCCCACAAATAAAAGAGCAAAAATTCAAAATAAAGTCTTATTTTTTTTAGACTTTTACATCTTACGTTGAGTAGTAAAATAAACAAGCTCTTCAAGAGCATTTCTACTATCCGATTCAGGATAAGTAGTAAGTATATCTAAGGCTTTATCCCTGAATTCAAGCATTTTTTTCTTGCTATATTCAATACCTCCATGCTCCCTAACCATAGCAATAATTGGAGCTATCATTTTCTCCTTCTTATGATGCCTTTTAATTGTTCGTAAGATTTTCTTCCTTTCGCCATTCTTCATGTTGTCAAGAACATAAATTAAAGGTAAGGTTATCTTCTTTTCTTTAAGGTCATTGCCCGTTGGCTTACCAATCATATTCTTTTTTTCGTAATCAAGAATATCATCACGTATTTGAAAAGCCATACCCAAATAAGTACCAAATTGTTGCATTTTATCTAACTCCTCTTCTCCGGCATTGACCGAATAAGCACCGGCCTTGGCACAGGCAGCAATTAATGTGGCAGTTTTCTTGCGGATTACCTCATAGTAAATCTCTTCAGTGATATTTAACTGACGCGATTTTTCAATCTGAAGTAACTCGCCTTCACTCATCTCTTTAACAGCTTCGGAAACAACCTCCAAAATACCAATCTGTTGAGACTTTAATGCACTGTTTAAACCTACGGATAAATAATAATCACCTACTAAAACAGCAATCTTGGAACGCCATAAAGCGTTGATGGAAAAAAAACCCCTTCGTTGATACGACTCGTCAACAACATCATCATGTATTAGTGTAGCAGTATGAAGTAATTCAATTAAACCGGCTGCAGTATAACTCGCATCGTTGAGCTCGCCGTTGATTCTGGCACAAAGAAATACCAACATGGGACGCATCTGCTTACCCTTACGGCGAAGCATATAATGAGTGATAATGTTAAGCAAAGATATATTCGACTTAAGCTGAGTCCTGAAATATGATTCAAAACCCTTCATTTCATCTCTTATAGGAGCAATAATTTGTGATGGAATACTCATATGAGCCGTTAAAGATGTTTTTTCAAAAATAGTAAAATGCTGCTTATTATATAGTATAAATTCTTTTTATTAGATATTATTTGTAATTCGAATACAAACAACACATATAATTATATAAATATTTCGAAAGTTGACATATCTACAATTCTTTCTTTGTATATTTGTAATGTTTATCCAATTATAACAATAATCTATAAAACAAGATCATTTCAAATTAGTTGTGAAATTAAAAAATCTGCATATTTTAATGCAGAAGAGATAATATTGCAAATTGTAAGACTTCTTGGTTTATGATTTTTTTATAGAGGATAAATAAACAATTAAAAGATATTAAATAGTATAAGTTAAGAGTTTTTATTTATTTATTGTATGAAAATTAAAGATCTTGATCCCAGGGCTTTTGAAAAGGCAGCAAGCATGCTGAAAGCAATTGCCCATCCAATGCGTATGGCTATTATGTCACATCTTGAAGATGGGAAACGATTAACAGTTACAGAGATTCATAAATTGTTGAATATTGAACAAAGTACAACCTCCCATCACCTCGGGATATTAAAGGATAAAGGTGTACTGTCATCCAAACGTGAAGGGAAAAACACTTTCTATTATCTTAAACATGAAAGTTTAAAGAATATTATTGATTGTGTTAGCAAATGTGCTGTAAATTAATGCATATTAATAATAAATAGTAAGGACTGATATGGCAAAAATCCGGTTAACGAAAGAGTTCCGATTCGAAATGGCACATGCTTTATGGAATTATGATGGACACTGTCGCAATATACATGGTCATTCATATATCTTGCATGTTACTGTTTTAGGGAAACCAATTAACGATTCATCAAATCCTAAATATGGAATGGTAATGGACTTTGGAGATTTAAAATCGCTTGTTAACAGGGAAATTATTGATAAACTCGACCATGCCATTGTCTTTAATAAGCGAGTACCTAAATCCCTTATAGAGCAAATGGGACAAATGGCTGAACGACACCTTATGGTTGATTATCAACCAACTTGTGAAAATTTACTGCTAGATTTTGTTGAACGATTGACTAAGCAGCTTCCCCAAGGAGTGAAATTACACAGCTTGAAATTATTTGAAACCGAAAGCTCTTTTGCTGAATGGCATGCTTCAGATAATGAATAAATTATTTTTTATCTAATTGATCAAGAATCTCACGTAAATAAGCCTCAAAATCAGCAGCAAATTCTTTCCTTTTCAAAGCAAATTCGACTGTGGTTTTTAAAAAATCCATCTTATTACCAATATCATAACGCTTCCCTTCAATGATGGTTGCAATAATACCTTCTTCTTTTAAAGCTATCTTCATAGCATCAGTTAGCTGAATCTCATTGCCTTTCCCGCGAGGAGTTTTTTCAAGAGCCCTGAAAATTGAAGGTTGAAGAATATAACGACCGGCAATTGCAAGATTGGAAGGAGCCTGCTTACGTTCGGGCTTCTCAATTAATTGAGTTAATTTTAAAACCCTCTCGCTTAAATTATCACCGCCAACAATACCATATCTTGAAACTTTTTCCCAAGGAACCGTCTCAACAGCAATGACTGTCTGACCATACTGTTCATAAGAATCAATTAATTGTTGGGTAACAGGAATTACAGAATCAATAATAGTGTCGCCAAGTAATACGGCAAAAGGCTCGTGTGCGCAATGGAACCTGGCATGATAAATTGCATCACCCAGACCGTTCAACTCCTTTTGACGAATAAAATGAATGTTGGCCATATTTTCAATATGCTCCAATTGAGTATATAAAGCCTCATCTTCCTTCTCCTGAATACGGGATTCAAGTTCATAATTACGGTCAAAATGATCTTCTATTGATCGCTTCCCCTTGCCGGAAATAATTAAAATATCCTCAATACCCGATTCAACACATTCCTGAACAACATATTGTATGGCGGGAGTATCAATTATAGGAAGCATTTCTTTTGGTTGTGCCTTGGTAGCAGGGAGAAACCGTGTACCTAAACCGGCAGCAGGAATTACAGCTTTCTTAATCATAGCAAATTAACTTATTATGGGTTTTATTACTCTGGCATTTATCTTTCTTAAACTTATTATCAAACGCTGAAGCATTTCATTGTCTTTATAAGTGCCTATTATTGCACCTCCTGATCCTGAGAATTTTGCAGATGCACCACAGGCCCTGGCAGTCTTTATTAATTCCATATTACTGTCGGTAATATTCATAATCTTACTGCGTAAATCGAAATTCCTATTTATTAATTTACCGAAAGTTGAATAATCCTGATTTAGAATTGCTGTCTTACCCAATTCCGCAAGACTTGCAATTTCTTCTAAAATTTCACGAACAAGATTGTCTCCTTTATCATATTTTTCGCGGATATTGTTTAAAACTTTACCCGATACCTTTCCTAATTCCAATTTATAAGCTAAATATAACTTGGGTAATAAAGCAGTATCGATAGATTCATAAATACCGTAACCCTTATCCTGAAGATGATCCTTGTTGAAATCCATGTAAATACATCCTTCATAAACTTGAATTACCCTGTCTTGTAAGCCTGCATTAATACCCAACTCCTCTGTTTCAGCTTGTAAAATTAATGAAGGAAGTATGTATTTGGGAATTTCTACTTCATAAAACTGCATCAAAGCTTTCATGGTTGCAGTTAATATTGCACTGGAACCGGCCATGCCAACTTGACGAGGAACAGAAGAACGATAACGAATAGTGAAATTTTTATGAGGAAATTGTATGCTGTTACTTTCGCAATATTCAGCAAACTTCTTAATAGCAGCTTTAATTAAACGAGTACCGCCATAATAACCTGTTAATTTAACAGAATCCATTAAATGATATAAATTTCTGAACTTGTTCTGGTCCTCTTCCATCTCTTCAATTACAAGCTCAGGGGTTTCATATAAAGATACTGAGGCACCAAAATTACGAACAATGATAGAAATAGTCTTGCCAAAATATCCATCCGAAGGGTTGCCAAGTAATCCGGCACGAGCGTATGCCCTGGTTTCAATTATCATATAAATTCTGATTTATGGGATAAAATTAAAGGAATTTTTGAAGGTTTAAAATTCAAAGTAGAAAATTATTGCCACTTATTGATAATAAAATAGAAGAAAAAAAGGGAAATTTGAAAATAAGTAAAGTAATAAGAAAAACAGGGAGTTAATTTTTAAATTAAACCCCCTGTTTAATAGATAATAATTAAAATTCTGAAATCCAGAATTTTAATCTTAACACTTTATTTTAAGTTAGAAATAAAATAAATCTATATCAAAGCTTTAACTGATAATTAATAATTATTTAAAGATCAGTTTTGTGCCAGATTTAACATCATAGCTCTATTTAATTCTTCTTCACTAAAGCTAAGATAATTATCATTTTCACCGTAATAGTTTACAGATACAATTCCGCTATTATCAATATTATAATCAATAAGTTTTGTGCTTGTACCATCCTTAATAGCCGTCCAGCTCAAATCTTGAGAATCAAATGTAAATGATTGAATAAGCTCACCATCTTTCCTTACCTCAAAGGTATTTAACTTGGCAGTTAATTCATAACTCTCACCCTTGTATTCAACAATTTGAGTTTCAATGTCACCTTCATTCATTGCCAAAGGATTAGACCCGGACCAGAACTCAATGAGGTTTAAAGCTACCGTGTCAATAAAGCTGGCGATCGGATATACTGGAATAATCATTAAACCGTACATCACGAGAGTCTTAACAAACTTACCCGACAAGTCATTGCCGCCTATAGATTGGTTCCATTGATAAAGATTTCTTGTTAAAGCAAAATGGCCAAAACATCCTGTTGCATTAATTAAAATGCCAATTAAACCAATAGTCATAAATAATTTTGAAAACTTTTTCATCTTTTAATTTTTGAAATTCAACATATCAACAAATATATAAATTATTATGTATTCATTATTTTAAAATGATAGTAAAACTTATGATTGATAGTTTTTTGATATTAAATTGTAGAAAATAAATTACCAATCCAGTAAACGTTTTTCACCCTCAAGTGCTTTAATACCTGAAACTTCTTGGGAAACTTCCATTATACCCTTGTATAAGCCTTGATCATCCCTGATTGCAAAATATTGAATCAGAATAAAATCATTTTTCATTTTAATCCAAAATTCAGCATGGCTTTTTTTGCCGCTTCTAAAGGATGCAATAATATTTTCTACTATATGAACGCTCTCAGGAGGATGACAATTACTAACCTCACGGCCTATTACTGAAACAGTACGTGGGAATATTCTTTTTGAAGGGGATGAAAAATAACGTACCACATTGTGCTCGTCAACAAAAGTAATGTCAAGCGGTAAATGATTGATAATTAATTTTATCTGCTCAGGGAATAAACTACCTGTCCCTAAATCAATCTCATTTTCCTTTAATATCGGCCGATTTATCTTAGTATCAATTTGAGATGCTTGAAAATATGGGAAACCAAGCTCAGAAGCTTCACTTAACATAAAAGAAAGTCGCTCTTCATCAACTGTGGAAAGAATATGAGGGAATAAGATATGTTCCTCACGAAACTTTATTGCAAGCATATTGAAAAATACATCTCCAACGCATCTGTTAAATAATGGTAGATCGGAAATTTCACTTTCCAACATGGACAAAATAGTTTTTAAATCCTTGAGTATATCATCATGAAAAGACCACATAATTTGAATACAGCGGTAGTCAGGTTCCGATTTTTCAAAAAATGGAAATAAAATGTTCTCTTTGATAATATAATGCTTTTCAAATTTTAATAGTTGAGAAAATAATTCCTTTAAACTATTTCTGGTATCAATATTTGAAGTGTCCTTTATAAAAGATTTAAATAAAGGTCGTATTGCATCTAATAATAAGGACATTTCATGATTGTTGCGCTCAAGAATTGCCAGGAATGATCCGCGCTGAGGTCGAGCACTTTTATATTCTTTTAAGGAAATATGAAAAATATTGAGAATTTTGTTTACATAGCTTTTGATTTCATCCATGGGATAACCCTCCCTTACAATTTCATCAAAAAGGACTATAAAATCTGAAGGTCTAACTTTTGCTATAAAATCTTCATTCTCTTTAATGAAAGAATGGGCATTGCCGGTTTTTAAAATTAATTCCGATAATTCCCTTAATTTAAGCATCCTATAAGAATTGTTATTTGAAAAAGTGGACATGGTTTGAAAAATATAATGGGGAAAATGATACTGACTAATTATAATATGATATTTATGTGGAGATAAATTAATTTATTTCTATTCCTAAACATTTATACGTCTCCACTAAGGCATCATGATTGTCAGTAATGATTAATAATTTATCCTTTTCTTTTAAAATAGTCTTTCCGGTGGGAACAAAAAAGTTCTTACCACGCTTAACCATAACAACTAAAGTCTGATCCGGCAAATTCAAATCCATTAGTCGGTTGCCACCACTCAATATCTTTTTGTTAATATTAATTTCTGTGGTTACAGATTTGATTTCATCCGAAAAATCAAAATCAAAATTCTTTGGCTTTTTTAAACGTAATGGTTTCTCTGTAAGTTTTAACCACTCAGCAATGAATGAAAGAGAGGTACCTTGCACCAATAAAGAAACTAAAGTACAGAAAAAAACAATGTTGAAAATTAATTGCGCATGGGGAACATCAACAACCAGAGGAAATATTGCAAAAATTATTGGAACAGCCCCTCTTAACCCAACCCACGAAACATAAGTCTTATCCTTTATTGGCATCTTGCGAAATGGAAATAAACATAAAAATACTGTTAAAGGACGCGAAATAAATATCATTGAAAAACTTATAATAAGAGCTGGTATAATTATGGGCACTAATTCATTAGGATTCACTAATAAACCAAGGGTTAAAAACATTATTAACTGAGAAAGCCAAGCTAAACCATCAAAAAAACTTAATAATTGACGCTTATGAACAAACTTTGAATTTCCTATAACCAATCCGGCAATATAAACAGCTAAAAAACCATTCCCCTTGGCAAAGTAGGTAACTGAAAAGATGAAAATACAAAAAGTGAATAAAAGAATAGGGTATAAAGAATCATTGCCTATTTCTATCTTGTTGATAACTTTTACTGCCATCCTGCCCAAAATAAAGCCTAATACCACTCCAATACCTAATTGTAATATTAATTTTCCTGCAACAAGCCAATAATTAGGTTGACTTTCTTGCATAATTAGACTGATAAAAGTTATTACCAATAAATAAGCCATCGGGTCGTTACTACCACTCTCAAGCTCCAACATTGGACGAAGATTGTTTTTTAAATGAAGCTCCTTTGATCGAAGAATAGAGAATACCGAAGCAGAATCGGTGGATGCCATGGTAGATGCTAATAATAACGAAGTTAATAAACCAATACCTGCCGAAGACATTGTCCTACCTAAAACCCACCAAATAATTACCCCGGTAATTATAGCAGTTAAAAAAACACCAAGAGTAGCCAAGATTACACCCTGTATTATTATTGGACGTACTTCTGTGATATTTGTATCTAATCCACCGGAAAATAAAATAATACATAAAGCAACAGTACCAATGGCATAAGCTATCTGTATGTTTTCAAAATTGATACCTACACCGTCACTCCCAAATAACATCCCAAGGCCCAAAAACAATAATAATGCAGGAAGCCCAAATTTGGAACTTGCCTTTCCTGCTAAAACACTCAGGAAAAATAATATTGAAACAACAAATAATGAAATTTCAATTTGAGTACTCATTTCTTATATATTTAATACTAACTCGATGCTAGAACATTAGCATAATAAAAATGCAAAATTAATACTAGCATAAAAATTAAAACCTATGATTAAATAATCGACAAAGATACAATTTGTTTTTTGTTATAATAAGGTGATAAAATATTAGCGGCTATCACCAAATTACTGCTAAATGTTATTTTCTAAATCGTCTATTAAATTATACTTTATTTGCCTGGCTTTCCACCTTTCTCTGGCAAATTTTTGCATGTCGATTATTGTGTCTTTTTCATCAACAATTTCTAAACCCAAAAGAGTTTCAATTATATCTTCCATTGTTACTATACCCTCAAAGCCACCATACTCATCAACTATTAAAGCTATATGTTCCTTCTTTTCCAATAAATTTTCCCATAATGAAAATAAAGCCATGGTGGCAGGTACAACTACAATCTCACGCTTTAACTCCCTTAGCTTTAAATTGTGTTTATCTTCAGCTAAATTTTCAAAAACCGTTTGCCTGAAAACATAACCTGTTATATTTTCTTCACCACCCGAATAAACCGGAATGCGTGAGAATTTTAAATAATTCTTATCTCTTAAAAAATCCTTTAAATATGTGTCCTCATCAGCAATGGCTGCAACAACCCTTGGGGTCATTATTTCCGTGACTTTTATATTTTTTAACCTTAAAATATTCTGAATAATTTTATTTTCTTTATCGGAAAATAAACCCTCATCAGTTCCTATACTGGCAAGAGCAGCAATTTCTTCCCTACTAGTGGTGTACATACTTTTACCACTTGAAACAAGGCCGGCTATTAAAGCTGAAAAAACAACTAATGGATAAGTTAAGATTATCATCCCTTTAATAGTGTAATAAGATACCATAGAAAGACTCCTCCAATAACGAGCACCAATAGTCTTGGGAATAATCTCTGTAAAAATTAAAATCATTAGAGTGAAAATTGCCGAAATTAAACCAAAATATATTTCACCGAATATTATTACAGCCTGAGCACCTACACCGGCAGCACCCACAGTATGAGCAATCGTGTTTAATGAAAGAATAGCAGATAATGGCTTGTCAATATTGATCTTTAAATCGATGAAAGATTGAGCCCATTTATGACCATCCTCTTGCTTAACAACTAAAAATGACCTTGGAGTGGAAAGAAGTACAGACTCCATTATAGAACAAAGAAATGATACTATTAAGGCTAATAGTAAAAAGAAAATTAAGGCAGCCATTTTTCTTGTAAAGATACCATATTGTTTAACACCTAAATAAATATAAACTTTCTTTTTTAATAGAAATTCAATAGTGCCGATAAAAAATATAAGAAATCACCGGAAAAATTTTCGATAAATTTTTCTTAACTTCATTTTATAAATATTTTTAACAATGGTGATATTTCAGCTTGTTAAAATCCTTATTGGAATATTTTTTATTTTAAGGCTTTATTAGCGAATAATTATAATTTAAATATTATGTCTATTTCGATCCTGGCTACAGGTGACCTGCATCTTGGAACTAAAGTAAGCGGGCTGCCCGCTTCAATAAACACATACTCAGCAAGAGAAAATTGGTTGAGAATAGCAAATTGGGCCGTCAATAATAATGTTGATGTGGTGGCTCTTACAGGAGATATTATTGATAGGAATAACAGATATTACGAATCGGTTGGACCACTGCAAAATGCCTTTGCAAAATTTAAAGAAAATAATATCAGCGTGTTTCTTGTGGCTGGAAATCACGATTATGATGTATTGCCCCAAATTATTAAAGCCGGGAATTATGATAATGTACGTTTACTTGGTGAAGGTGGGAAATGGGAACTTGTAGTCTATGAAAAAAATGATAAAAAAGTCCAGTTTGTAGGATGGTCATTTAACAAATCACATATCAAAATTAGTGCACTTACTAATTTTAACCTTGAAAATATTGATCGCGATATACCCTGTGTTGGGCTTATGCATGCCGATTATGGAATAAAAAATAGTAATTACAATCCCGTTGCTTTGAACGAGTTTACTCCTTTTGATATTCAAACATGGATATTGGGTCATATACATAAGCCGGGAGAAATGAATAATTCTAATCCATATATCATTTATCCGGGATCACCACTTCCTTTGAGTAGGAAAGAAACAGGATTACATGGACCCGTATTGATTGAGATAAAGGATAATTATATAATCGAAAAGGCTCAAAGAATATTAAACGCTCCCTTACGTTTCGAAGAAATTAAAATTGATATTACAGCTGCTGAAGGTGAAGCAGCTTTGCGTGAAAAATTGGTTAACGATTTGTTGGAAAAGGCTTCTTCAATGGAAGATGAGCTTCAAGATGTTGAGTATTTAAGCTTCGATTTAACCCTCACCGGCTCTTATAGTAATCCCTTGCATGCTGAGTCGTGGTCGGCAGAACTTGAAAAAGATTTTAAGCATGAACTTAATGGTACCAAAATTGGCGTTCATAAAATTAGTTATGACATATTACCGGAGCTTAGTAATATCAATGAACTAGCGAAACAAAATTCACCGGTTGGCATTCTGGCAGGGATAATTGTTGACTTGGAAAATGAAAGGGAAACTGAAACCATTAAAACTTTACTTACAACATGGAATGAGAAATATAATGAAATCAATAGAAAAGAAATATACCTCCCTCTTCAAGGAAGTGAAATGTTTGAGGATAAAATGGAGAAAACAGGAAAAAATATGATACTGGCAGAATCAAAAAAACTGCTGGGATATTTATTGTACCAAAGGAATCAGTGAAATGACAAAGCTGAAATTTAAATCGTTTAAAATTAGAAAAGCGCCGGGATTTAGAGACGGGCTTACAGCAAAAGGATTAGATGAACTTGCTGAGGATGTTAATATTATTATAGGACCAAATGGTGCAGGTAAAACAACAATTGCCAGAATAATTTATCAATTGTTATGGCCTAAAAATAAAGAATCTACCGATATTGAAGGAGTTTATACTATTGACAAGGAAGAGTGGAGTATATATAGTGATCCGGTAATTCTAAATATTCAAAAAAATGGAGTAACAAGTGAGCAAACAGGGATACCTCCAATAGAGTTCCAAGAGGTTTATATGCTTGCTTTGCATGAACTGATCGAAGCAGAAGATAAAGAACTTGCAGAAGAAATATTTAATGCTATTTCGGGTGGATTTAATGTTAATAAGGCAAAAAAAGAACTGAATTACTCTGCCGATATCCGAAAAAGAGGGAATATCAGTGAGAATCTGAGAAAGGCAAGCGATAAACTTGAAGAAATTAATAAAACTCATTCCAAGCTGAAAAGAGATGAGGATGATTTGACACAACTTAAAAGCAAGCGAGAAGAAGCAAAAAAGGCTGGTAGTTTAAAAAATTTATATGAGAAAGCACTCCAGGTAAGGGTAGCAAAGGAAGAGACTGATAATTTGAAACCCAAACTTGAAACTTTCCCTTCAGTACTTAAAAATGTTGTTGGAGATGAACTTGAAAGGATTATTGAGTTAGATAGAAAAATTCAAAATGAAAAAAATAATATAGCACAAAAAATCAGAGAAATTGATGATGCCTATGTAAGTCTCGACAAACTATCACTTCCGGAAGAAGGAATTGATGAGGGACTACTTAATAATCTTGAAAATAAAATTCAACTTGTTTCTGATTGTGAAAAGTCAATTAAAGATCTTGAAGTTCAATGTGGGCAACTCGAAAAGGAGGAAAAGCTGCTTAGGGAAAAAATTATAAATATAAGGGATATAGATAGTTGGAAAGGTGTAAATCTGGAGGGAATAGCAGAAATTGAAGAACACTTTCATGAAACTCTCTTGCTTTTGCATAAGAAAATTACGGCTACGGCAGAACTTGAAGAACTGGAAAATGATAAGCCGCAAAAAGATTATGATAATGAAAAGCTTAATAGAGCTATCAATAGTTTGAGTATATGGCTTAAAGAGGCTGTTGACTCTAACACAGGTTTAACCCTAAAATTGTTTTTTGTCCTTGCAATTACCAGCATACTTACAGTGTTTTTTGTTCACTTTTTTGGTCCTGTTGGTTTTATTGGCTTGGGACTTATGGCAGGAATTCTTGCTTACTCCTTTACTAAAAGAAATAAAAAAGGGACTACTCTACAATTAAAAATTAGAGAAGAGGATTTTATAAAAACCGGCCTCACCCCACCGGTGAAATGGGAAACAGAGTATGTAACAAACAGGCTTGATGAACTTATTTATGAATTGGCAGAGCTTAACAAAATAAAAGTCGAGGAGCAGGAAAGAGCACTGAAAATTAAAGGCCTAAAGGAACGTATAAATCAAATTAATTCTGAAATAGATATTATAAATAGTGCAAAAGAAAAATTATTAGAAAAATTTAAGACATTTCCTGATTATCCGAAAAGCGCAGAAGTAACCATCTCTCCATTTTTTCAATTTATTGAAAGTATAAAAAAATGGCAATCAACATATTTAGATCTAGAAACTCAAAGAAAAACTTTAAATATAAAAATTAAACAAAAAGACCAAGAACTTAATTGGTGCAATAATATATTTAAAAAATTTGGCAGGTCTGAAGTAAAGGATGCTATGATGGCACGGACTGTTTTTTCTAAATTGAGAGCAGATGAAAATGCAAGGAGGGGAGAAAAAGCAGTTATTAAGCAGAATAAAGAAGTTCTTAAGAATGCTGAAGCAAGGATTGAAGTTTTAAAGAATGATGCTTCTATACTTTATAACAAGTTTGAAGTTGAATATGGAGAGTTAGAAAAAATTAGAGGGATAGTTTTTTATTTCGAAGAGTATAAAGAACTAAATGAAGAACTTAAGCAGGTAAAAATAAAATATGAAACTCTGCAAAAAGATTTAATGAACATGCCCTTCTATCAGGAGCATGAAGAATTTTTTAATAATTCAAATTCTTATGATATTAAAGAAAAACTTCAAGAATATGAAATTAAATCTCATGATTATGATGGATTTAGTTCTCAAATAACTAAAATTCAAACACTCATCGATGAGAAAAAGAAAGGAGCTGAAATAGAAGAGGCCATTGCAGAGAAGCAAAATGCAGAAAATGAACTTGAAAATCTTTATCGCTCTAATCTTTCCTCAATTACAGGCTTTATTCTTAGTGATTTTATAAATAAGAAAACAGAAAATCTTAGCAGACCGGAAGTACTGAAAAAAGCAGATGAAATTTTTTGTAATATTACTCGGGGACGCTATAACTTAAGGGTTGTTGAATCAAACTACCCGTCGTTTCTTGCAATTGATAATGTAACAAAGCAGGGACAAAGTCTCGATACCCTTTCAACCGGGACAAGAGTACAACTATTATTGGCTGCACGACTTGCCTTTGTTGAAACTTTTGAAAAGGGAGTTAAACTTCCAATAATAGCCGACGAATTACTTGCTAATAGTGATGATAATAGGGCAGATGCTATTATAGATGCTTTATGTGAGATAAGTAAAAGAGGCAGGCAAGTGTTTTATTTTACTGCGCAACCCGATGAAAGACGTAAATGGGAAGCCTATCTTTCAAATTCTGAAAATATAAAATCAAAAGTTATTGAACTCGGAGGTCTGCAAAAAGATGAGCAACTTGTCAAAGCTAAATATGAAATTGAACCTATTATTATAAAACGCGATATTCTTGACCCCGGAAATATGAATATGGCTCAATACAGAAAAGAACTTGGAATAAAAGCTTTTGATCTTATAAATGATGAAGTATCTGCTTTATCGATTTCCTTCCTTACCGATGATGTGAAGCTGTTTATAAATTGCCTGAAACTTTATATTGATAATTGGGGACAGCTTTATGCATATTATGAACAAGGCGGTAAAATAGAAAATCTTGAAGAACAAGAAATAAGGGAAATGAAAAATAAAGCCGAGCTCCTAAGTTATTTTAAAGAACTTTATATGCAGGGACGATCAAAACATGTTTCAATTGATGAAATTTTAACTTCAGGTATTATAAGTGAAGCTTTTGAAGAACAAGTAAATGAAAAATTAATAGAGCTTGAAGGTGATCCCGTCAAGCTGATAAAAGAACTTGATAATATCCCAAGATTTAGAAATACAAATAAAATAGATCTTGAAAATTATCTTATCGATAAAGGATATATCGATGAAGGGGAAATAGTAAGTGAGGAAGAACTAAAAAGAAATATCCTGCTAAAAACAAAGGAACTTGACTTAAAACCTGAAATAGCACAAAATTTTATTAATGCCCTTATAAATTAATTTTTTTAATGTACCCGAAATCTTGCTTTGGGAGAAGACTTGAATTCGGTTTGTGTTACGTTTCGTATTCTTTTGTGATCAAGCCGCACGGGCTTCTACTTTTTTCTACAGCAAAATTCAACCAAGTTAAAATGCCGCTGCTGCACAATCCCGCTGAAAAGCGGGATCTCCACCCAGCACAGAAAATGCCATTACAAAAAATCATTCCTCCTGTCTAAAATTCAAGAACTCGCTTCGCTCTCCCGAATTGGCAGGATTTCGCTTCGCTCAAAACAACCAAGATTCGGCCACCATGTAATTCGTGGATGAAAAACTCGGATCTCGCTTATCCTGGGCATTTCGACTCCGCTCAATGACCAAGATAATCGAAACTGGTCGTTGAGCGGAGCCGAAACGCCCAGTTGCATGCTGTAGAGACGTTGCATGCAACGTCTCTACTAGCTAGCGTTAATTCGGTGACTTGAATTTCATTTTTTTGTATAATCTTTTCAGGTCCACTATTGCTATACGTGATGCTACATCGGACATTGCATAGGGAAGGATAAGGGCATCGTTGAAAAGCATTGCACCGCAGGAATAAATAACATTAGGAACATAACCTTCACGTTCTTCTTCTGTTGCTGCTAATAGTGGTTCTTCTAATTTGGCGATTATTTTTGAAGGATCTTTTAGGTCTAATAATATTGCTCCTATTGAATATTGCCTTACACTTCCAACTCCATGAGTAAGCACCAACCATCCCTTTTCGGTTTCAATTGGTGATCCGCAATTTCCAATTTGGACATATTCCCAGGGTTGCTCGGGCTTTTGAATTAATGTTGCCTTATGCCAGAAATGTAAATTGTCTGAAAACATGATATAGTTATTCTCACCATCATTTCTTGAAAGCATAACAAATTTCCCATCTATTTTTCTTGGGAACAAGGCCATACCTTTATTTCTTACTCCTTTACCGTTTAATGTAATTATATTGAAGGTTTTAAAATCGTAAGTTTCAATTAATTGCGACAATATACTGTGGCCGTTAAAAGCAGTATAAGTTGCATAATAAACTTCTTCACCATTATCATAAGTGAATTTCACAAATCGCGCATCTTCAATACCTTTACTTTCATTTGATGAAACAGGGAATATCACCCTTTCACACAGTTGTGTATCTTCATTAAATCTCACTTTGTAGTTCGAATCAGCGAGCCAGTTAATAACATTGATAGTCCAATGATCAGCTCCATTATGAAGTGTTTGATAAACCTCTTGAATACTGAGTTTTAGATCGGCATGTGTAAAGAAACCCGGAAGTTTATTCATTATTGTTTCACTTGTATGGTTCCATGCCTTTATATCTTTAAGTTTTAGTTGAAATAGTTCGTTGCTATAGAATGGGTCATGGACCATTGCCGGTGTTTCTACATGTTCTGAAACACTATCAAAATTTAAGGCGAAATTTTTATCTATAACTCCACTTCTAAAAACTATGGAAGAAATATGACCTTCTCCTGTGGCGCGCAAACTCATAATAAATCTTAAACTATCCTTTGGCAGGAGGGTTTGATCGGGATGAGGAACAATTGAAGGGTTAAAGAGGGCTGCCGATTCAATAGAATATTCCATTGTTAAGTATGCGCCTATAAGTAATTTTTGGGTATGGCTTGGATTTGTACTTAAAGGAATATATTCAGATACCCTATCGTAGTGACTCATTAGTTGAGTCTTAATGTTCTTATGTCTATCGGCAAATAATAACAATGTCTTATTTAATTGCTTTCTTGCCTGACTGTCACTTAAGGCAAGGACTCTTAAAATTATATTACCTATGCGTGGTAGTTCACTCGGAATATGTGGCAATACTATAACACGAGAATTATCACCAACAATTTTTAATTTTTTGCGCTTTACTATTTGCTTCATTTTTTTGTAATTAATATGATCTAAATTCTAACAAAATATAAGAATATTGTTATTTATCAGTTTTAAGTTTGATATTTCTATTTTATTAGATGTTGGTAAACATCTAAATAATCATCTACCATTCTTTCGAGACTAAAATTTTGTAGTGCCCATTGGTGGCAGTCTTCTCTTTTAAGAGAACTAATATTATTAATTGCTTCTACAGCTTCTTCTATATTTTTTACCAAATATCCTGTATTACCGTGCTTTATTAATTCAGGCATTGATCCTCTGTTAAAAGCTATTACCGGAGTTCCACATAACATAGCCTCTGCTACACTCAAACCAAATGGTTCGTCAAAGCTTATTGGATGTAATAATGCAAGAGCCTCTCCCAATAATTTATCCCTCTGTTTAGGTCCTGAATTCCCAAGATATACAATATCTTCATCATTGATAAAAGGCTTAACTTTTTTTTCGAAATAATTCTCATCCTGAATTAATCCGGAAATAATCAATTTCTTTCCTGTCTGCTTGGCTATTTGAATTGATTCCCAGGTTCCTTTATCAGGATGTATCCTGCCAAAAAAGAGCAAATAATCTTTGGGATTTGCATTATAGGTAAATTGTGACTTATCAATACCGTTATAAACTGTGGCAATATAGTCTAATTCAGGACTCCTGTCAGAATTGCTTATGGAGACATAAGCATTGTTTTTGTTATATTTTTTGTAAACCGGAATTATTTTCTCTGATGAAAATCCATGTATTGTTGTAAGCATAGGTGTTTTAATAAGTCCGGAATAAGTTAAAGGCAGGAAATCAAAATGGTTATGAATGATATCAAATTCTTTTGCTTGCTCCATCGCCATACTAATGTGAAGGCATTCCCATACTTTTGGATCAAGAGAGGGGTCTTCAGCATAAGCTGTTTTTGAAATATAACGTAGCTCTGCCTTTGTTTGAGAATTTCCTGTTGCAAAAAGTGTTACTTTCATTCCTTTTTTTATCAAACCCTCGGTAATATTGGCGGCTACCTGTTCCCACGGACCATATTTTAAAGGTGGAGTACGCCAGGCAATAGGAGCTAATATGGCTATTTTCATAAAAAACGTTTATTTTTTTCAAGTTAAATATTTGTATAATAACAGTTTTAGTAAAACTAAATTCAGTTATTAACAATTTGCTTATAGGGGTTCTCTACTATTTTTGAGACAATGATTAATAAGCTCATCCCTTGTTACTGTTCCTACACACATAACAGTATCGGCAGCGCCCCAATATATTTTTATTGTACCATCATCTTCAGGGACAGCGCCGCAGGTAAAAACAACATTGGGAACATATCCGCTTCTTTCATATTCTTTTTCCGGTTGTAATATCCAGTCATCTCCAATAGCTATTACCTTTGAGGGATCATCTAAATCATGTAAGGCAACTCCTAATCGGTAAACACTTCCCGACATTGTTTCAAAAACTCCATGATATATATTTAACCAGCCCTTAGGAGTTTTAATAGGGCTTGCTCCGGGGCCTATTTTCATTTCATCCCAATGGTATTTCATTGGTGTAATAAGCAACTTTGAATCACCCCAATATCTTAAATCAGGAGAATAGGAAATCCATATTCCCCAGGGAGAAATTTGTGAATGCGGTCGATCAAGTCGTGCATATAGACCATTAAATTTTTCAGGGAAAATCACAATATTCCTGTTATCGGCCTGAGAAATCAGGGAAAAGCGTTCAACAGTTTTAAAATCTTTTGTTTTCGCTAATCCTATCCTTACCCCATAACGTGAATAAGCACTATAAGTGATTAAGTATTCACCTTCGATAAATACTATGCGGGGATCTTCTACTCCGTATTCCTCATAAGTTTTAAAAGGCTCTTCTTTAGCAGGAGCCATAAAAGGCTGCGAATCGGCAGTGAAGGAATAACCATCAGTACTTACAGCCTTGCCTATTATGCTTCGACCATTAAGGGCGTGTGATCTGAAAAGCATTAAGTATTGATCTTTATATTTGGTAATGCCTGCATTATGAACAGTAGCAACCTTATAAGGAATATCTTCCTTTGTCAGGATAGGATTACCCGAGTATCTTTTAACTAACATAGAATGTATTTTAAATTTATATTATTCTTTGCGATAATAATCTTCATGAGCCTTTAAAACATTCAAATAGGAAATTAAATAGGCTAAAGTACTTTCTGCCCCTTGATTCTGATTGACTCCGTAGCTTTCAAGACCATCGAAGCAACCCTTCGTTTCGTGATTAAATAAATTCATTCTTAAATCGTTATCACCCAAATACCATTTAAAGGATTTAAAAAGCTTCCTTAGATATTCTTTTTGATCTGAAATATTATAAGCTTGCCTGAACATTAAAACCATAACCATGGCATCAACCGGTTGCTGTGCAAATATTGAACGTTCCTTGTCCTTTTTGTGCCACTTCTCATTTCCAACTATTGATAAATAGCCCTGACTCATAGTTTTTTTCTCTAAAAAATGCATAGAATCAAAAGCTATAGTTTTAATTTTTTCATCATTTAAAATTTCTGTAGCATGGAGCATGGCAAGAGGAAGAATGGCATTATCATAGGCAAGTAGTGCTTCATACCAATGCCAGTTGTCATGGTTGTTTTGCTCATAATGCTCAGCTAAATTATTGCTTAATATTTTTAGTGTTTCTATCATACCATCATCCCAGCTATGGCTTTTTAAATAATGGGAAATTCCAATTATTGTATTGGCAATGCTCCTTATAGATTTGATCTTTGTGAATTGCGGCCTTGCTTTATCAAATATTTGTTTCCCTGTTTGATAAAATGAATCGTTGGGAGAGTTGTTAAGTAAATATCCAATAGCCCAAATGGCACGTCCAAAAGAATCTTCAGATCCTACTTCATCAAGGAATTGCCTGCTGAAACTTAAGAAGTTTCTAAAATATCCATCATTATTCTGCATGTAATGGATATAGCTTAAATAAATTGGACAAAGATTTAAGGCAGCTGAGTCTTTTTTAACTTTGTAGGCCATTAAACACATCAGAAGGGCACGAGCGTTATCATCCAAGCAATAGCCTTCCTTTAAGTTGGGAATGCCAAATGTTGCATGTTGTATAATTCCTGTATCATCGGTAAGGCGCTTAACATGGTCAATTGAAAATTCGGGCAAAAGAGCAATATCGAAAGGTACTACCTCTTTCTTTTCTATACTGAGGTCCTCTTCTATAACTTTTTCAACTACCTCATTGTAAATAGTTCCAATCTTTGGCCAAGTCATTTGCCGGCCATATTTGAAGGCCTTGTTCCTAATCGCTACACGCTTGTCGGGATTATCAAGCAAGTCAATTAAAATTTCTGATAAGGCTTTGTCATCACCAAAATCGAATAAAACACCACGGCCATCACTTAAAAGTTCAGCTGCATGCCAATAAGGAGTTGATACAATGGCAGAGCCTGCACCAAGAGCATAAGTTAATGTACCACTGGTAATTTGTTGCTCATTTAGGTATGGAGTGATATAAATATCGGAAGCATATAGATACTTAAAAAGTTCTTTCTGACTTGTATATTCATTTAGTAGTACAACATTTTCTTCAAGCCCAAGATCTTCAACCAACTGAGTTAAAAATAGACGATACTCCTCACCAACCTGACGTAAAACGCTTGGATGCGTTTTACCTAAAATGATATATAAAGCATCGGGATGTTTTTTAACAAGCTCAGACATCGCTTTTATAGCTACTTCAATTCCTTTGTTGCGACTTACAAAACCAAATGTGAGCAATACCTTCTTCTTTTCAAAACGAAACTCTTTTTTGGCTTCTTCTTGGTTATACCTAAAATTAGGTACACCATGATTTATTAAGGCAATCTTTGCTTTGGGAATACCATAAATTTCATTTAGCATTTCAATAGCCTTATGGCTCATAACAATTACCTTATTGGCCATACTACATATACGTTGAAGAATTTCTTTTTGCGCATATGAAGGAGTTTGCATTATAGTATGCAATGTTACTATCAGAGGTAGTTTTAATTGATGAAGCAAAGGAAGGATATAAACCCCATCTTTGCCTCCAAAAATACCAAATTCATGTTGTAAGATACAGCATTCCGCACCACTTAAATTAATGTATTTTGCTGCTGCAAGGTAATCATCTTGGGATTCTTGTCTTATAGTGAATTTTACCTCCTCCGGATAATTAAGAGTTTCTTCATAATCATTTATAGCAACTATAAAGCTCTTTTTATGGTAAGGCTCATCTATATCAGTGGCAACCATGGAAGAGAAAAGATTTTCAGTAAAAGTACCTATCCCACATTTGCGTGGAGGATAGGTAGCGATATAAGCATTTTTCATAATTGATTTTTTTTCGCACAGTATATATAAACAACAACTTTATTCCTTAGGAACTGTGCTTGTTAAATGAAGAAAAAAAGGAATAAGATGTAAAATGAAGTTTCGTGTCTCTTTCCGTAACTATGACATAATTGGCTTTTTGTCTTTATTAATTATTTAAGGTATAGGCCAATAGAATTTACAGAAAAAGACTCACGCATAATATACGAAATTTTGATGATTTACGAAAATCACTTGATTTATAGAAGCTTAATTGATGTTTTTTGAATAAGAAAAAGCTGAGGGAGATTTCTTATTGCTAAATAAGAGATTTGAAGAACTTATTATTTAATATTTGATGCCTTTTGCAACTTTATTATTAATAAGTTAGTATAAGTACTTGAGAATCTTATTAAACTTACAAATTATTACATTATGAAAAGACTGTTATTTTTTATTGTATTTAGTTTATCCTTTTCAATTTTAACAAAGGGACAAGCTATTCCTAATTTGAATTTTGAAAATTGGGAAGTTAGAACTTATCCTTATCAGTATCCAAATCATTGGTCTATTATGGGTCATGGAGAAGATACCAATATAGTTACCGAAAAAATTACTGATGATGCACAGGATGGCTCCTCTTCAATTAAATTAAAAACTATGATTGGAGATGGAGATGATTACCTTCCAACTTTATTTTTTTATGGAACTATGGTTCTTGATTTTGATCTTTCACCACCTATAGCATATGAAGGTCATCCTTTTGACGAGCTGGTTGATAAGATGCATTTTTACTATAAGTGTGATCTTTCAGGGGATGATGAATCCTTTGTTATGTTGCAGCTTACTATGGAGGATGGTGAGATTGAAACTGTTGAATATTCTATATCTGAAAGCAAATCTGATTGGACTCATGCCGAAATTGATTTTAACGGGGAATTGAAAAAGGTTAAATCTTTATTTATAGCTTTCCTAAGTAGTAAAAATCCTTTCTTGGGCGGTGGCATTCCGAAATTCGGCACATGGTTGCAAATTGATAATGTTTATTTCACAAAAGGAGATGATCCCACTCAGATAAAAGTTCACAATCACAGCTTTGAAGATTGGATGAATTTTACAGCAGAAGAACCTGTTGGCTGGGAAACATCAAATGGGAATTTATATGAATTTAGAGATGGTGTTTTTGATGTTGGTAAGTCAACAGATGCCGGTTCAGGAGATTATGCCGTTAAAATTCAAGGAGTCTTTGGAATGGGAGAATCCAGTAAAGGGGAAATTAGTTATAGAGGACCCTTTAATTATAGGCCATCAACGATGTTTGTTTCATATAAATATTTGAACATTGATGACAATAAAGCTGAAATTAATGTCAATTTATTTTCTGAAGGAAATTCTGTCAATTCCTTTTATATTGATATTGAAGAAGGAACAGAAGATTATGAAATAATTCTTGTTGATTTATTTGGATCTCAACCTTATGATGAAATTGAAATTCGGATTTCTTCAACTCAGAGTTTTAATAATATTCTATGGATTGATAAAATCTTCTTTAGTCATGATGTACCGCCAATCAATTTGTTTGCAGAAGCAAAACCTTCATCAAAAATTGAAGTTACATGGGAGCCAGGTTTAACTGAAGATAAATGGCAAATAGCATGGGGACTAAAGGGCTTTGATATTGGAGGGTCTTTAGAAAATTTTGAGGTTGTTGAAGATGCGCCAACTTATACAATTGAAGGTGTTGAATCCGGCAGCCAATATGAAATTTACCTAAGAAGCTATAAAGATGAGTCGGAAAAAAGTGAATGGACAGGGCCGGTTATGGTGGCTATTCCTACATCAGCTTCCTTAGCTGAATACAACACAGTTACTGTGTTCCCGAATCCTTCCGAAGGAAACTTTGTAGTAAATCTTGATCAATATTATAAGGAAATTAAATATTTTGTTTCCGATTCTCAAGGTTTAGTTGTTAAATCAGGAATTAGCAATAACAGCTCTTCATTTAATGTTGATATGGGGCAGAAAAAAGGAGTCTTCTTTTTGAAAGTTAATTATGACAATAAAAATGAGCTCATTAAGTTAATTGTAAAATAGTTCTTGTTCATTTCCAAATAAAGAAGCTGTCCCACTAAGACAGCTTCTTTTTTTAATGTACCCAAAGAACTATGAGTTTTGGGTTTCGAGTTTTGGGTTTCGAGTTATCAGTCACCAGCAAACAGTGATGTTTCGTAATTTTTCATTCCTTCATTCCTTCATTCCTTCATTCCTTCATTTTTAATTCGGGCGTTTCGACTCCGCTCAACGACCAGTTTCGACTTCGCTCTCCCGCTCTCGGCAAGACTCGGCGGGAACCTGTCCCGTTGCTACCTGTCCCGCTTTAGCGGGAAACGGGATTTCGCTTCGCTCTAACTCTCGGCGCCTTGAAGAGGCAAAATTTGCACATCTCAAGCATAATCGAGACTTTAGGAGATTTACCTTAAAAGGTTTAGAAAGATTGAAATTGAGTTTAGATTGCATGCTTTAGCACATAATATTAAAAATATTAAGATAATTTTTAATATCTTTTGCTACAATCAATAAAGAGTCTGTTTATAAGAGAAAAAACTTTTTAAAAAGCTTTATTTCGATTTATATATTTTTCAAAGAATTTCTGGTAGTTTGGTTTTATATATGCTTTGAATAATGGTGATTATTCATTTCAATTTATATCTAGTCATAAGGAATTATTTATTTTTAATATCTGAATAATTATGAGCGAGTTATTAAGTGAGCAAACTACAAAGTTAAATTTTCTTGGAAATATAATAATGATTGGTTGTGGCAGTATTGGCCAAACTATTTTGCCCTTGCTTGGTAATCATTTTGAGGATATTTATAAGCGACTTACAATTCTTTCTGCTTCGGAATCAGGCAGAAAGTATGCAAAACTGCATGGTGTAAAATTTGTTCACAGCATCTTTACTCCGGGAAATTATCGCGAAGTAATAAGTAAATATGTCAAAGAAGGTGACTTGTTGCTAAATCTATCTATTGGCGTTTCCAGCCTTGATTTAGTTCGTTTTTGTTCCGAAAAAGGTGCTTTGTATGTTGATACTTCTATCGAACCGTGGCCCGTTGTTTTTGGTGATCCTATGCTTGACCTTCATGAACGTACAAATTATCAAATCAGGGCTCAGGCTTTAGCTCTTGCAAAAGAACTTGGTCCAAATTCTCCCACTGCAGTTCTTGATCATGGTGCAAATCCCGGTCTTGTTTCTCATTTTGTAAAGCAGGCAATTGTTGATCTTGACAAGGATATTAGAAATGGCAAATCTAAGCCTCAGACACGTGAAGAATGGGCTGAGTTGATTTCTGAACTTAGTGTTACTACCATACAAATTTCGGAACGTGATACTCAGGCAAGCTTGCATCCTAAACGTCAGGGTGAATTTGTTAATACTTGGTCTGTTGATGGCTTTATTGATGAGCTTATGCAACCGGCAGAGCTTTCTGTAGGAACATCCGATGTTGATTGGCCCGGTGGAGCCTGTGAGCATAGCAAGGGGTCAGGGACTATTTATCTTAAACGACCCGGTGCAAGCACTTTTGCACGAAGCTGGGTGCCATCGATAGGCAGCTTTCAAGGAATGCTTGTTACACATGATGAGGTATTGGCTCTTGCCGATTATTTATCGATATATGGCGATAATGGTTTTGTCTATCGTCCAACAGTTATGTTTGTTTATCATCCCTGTGATGATGCCATGCTTTCAGCTCTCGAATTAGAAGGTAATGGCTGGCTTATGCAGCCTGTATCAAGGCGTTTGGATTTGGATATTGTTGAAGGAATGGATGAGTTGGGAGTTTTACTTGCCGGGCACGAGAAAAATGCATACTGGTATGGATCACAGCTTGATATAACAACAGCGCGTAAGCATGTATCTTATGCAAATGCAACGAGTATTCAGGTTACTGCCGGTGCAATAGCTGCTATTATGTGGGCTATAAATAATCCTAATAGGGGTGTTGTTGAACCTGAAGATCTTGATTACGAGTTTTGTTTAAGTATTGCTATACCGTACTTAGGACAAATGGTTAGTGAATTCACTGATTGGACTCCCCTAGATGGGCGAGGTAAATATTTCCCTGAAAAATTAGACGATCTGAATCCTTGGCAATTAAAAAATATCAGAAGTCGCCAATATTATGGAGAATAATTTTTGACCAAGAATAAAAGATCGGCGAATGAAAAAATCAATAATATTTTGATGCTTACTTTTTGTTTGGGGCTTTTGAACTCCCCTCTTATAAAAAAGCATTTTAAAAAAAAATGAATAATACTGATATGAATTATAAAGCTTTTGAAGCATCCTATCTTGCTCTTCATCGTTCGGGCGAACTAAAAAAGAGAGGAGAAAGACTCTTTGAAATTATGGAAGAATGTGAACTTTGTCCGCGTATGTGCAGGGCACAACGATTAAAAGGAGAAAGAGGCTTTTGTGGTGCCGGTAGCGATTTAGAGATAGCTTCTTTTCAACAGCATTTTGGTGAAGAGGCACCTCTTGTCGGTGATGCAGGATCAGGAACTATATTTATGACTAATTGCAGTCTTAAATGTGTCTTTTGTATAAATTCGGAAATAAGTCATAAAGCTTCCGGTAATATAGTCAGTATAGATAAATTAAGTGAAATAATGTTACTGCTTCAAGCCAAAGGCTGTATGAATATAAATATAGTCAGCCCAAGCCATTATGCTCCATATATATTGGCAGCTCTTGACATTGCTGCTTCACGAGGTTTAAGAGTACCACTTGTTTATAACAGCTGTGGATGGGAAAGATTAGAAATTCTTGATTTGCTTAATGGGCTTGTAGATATTTATCTTTCAGATTTTAAATTTTATGATAATGAAATGTCTGTAAAATATGCATCTGAGGCAGCTGATTACCCGGAAATTACCAAAAGGGCTTTACTCGAAATGCATAATCAGGTGGGTGTTGCAAAACCTGCTGAGGATGGAAAAATTTACAGAGGTTTGATGATACGTCATCTTGTGATGCCAAATAATGTGAGCGGAACAAAGGAAATACTAAACTGGATTGCCAATAATCTACCGAAAGACAGTTATATAAATATTATGTCTCAATATAGTCCTGTTTATAAAGCATATAATTATCCTGAAATATCACGAAGAATTAAAGCTGAAGAATATGCAGCGGCTGTAAATTATGCTAAAAGTTTAAATCTTACCAATCTCGAACTTCAGGGCTTTTATAACTGAATGAAAAAGTTCCTTTGAAATATTGGAATTTAAACATTAGATTTTTGTGCTTTCTGTTTCCTAAATACGTTTACACCAATAATACCTGCAAGTACCAACAATCCTCCTATGATATGCCATATATGAAGACTTTCATTTAGGAAAAGTATGCCACCAAAGACAGATAATACAGGACTGAAATTGTTGAAAATAGATACCTGAGCGGCCGGAATTATCGATAAGGCATTATTGCTGAGGAAAGAAGTAAGAAAAGTTGAAAGTACACCAAGATATAGTATGGGCAATAAAAAGGCAGGATTTATTAAAAGTTTAAAGAATGGAACTAAAGTGCCTGCTTTTATATGTGTGACAATAGCAACAGCATTAAAGATTAAAAATGCTATAAAACTCATGAAAAAAGTTATGTCCATAGAGTTGAATTGCTTGTTAGCTCTTCTTCCCAACACATAATAAATTGCTATCGCTAAAACTGATAAAAGAATAAATATATTGCCCTTGATGCTGACCTTCGTAATTATATCGCTTCCATTTTTGAACATGATGTAAATAACACCGGCGACCGAAAGAATAACACACAGAATTTGTTTTAAATTATATTTCTCCTTTAAAAAGATTGTTGCTAAAATTATTGTGAATATTGGAGCTGTTGCCGATAGAATACCTGCTTCGGATGCTGTGGTGTATTTTAGTCCCACAGTTTGAAGCCCAAACAGCATGATAGGATAAAATAAAGATAATACTAACAGTGTGGGTATAGTGTTTGCTTGTATGTTGGGTTTCTTTCTACGGAAAAATAAATAATAAATCAAAAGCCCTGCAGTAGCTGTAGTAAACCGATGAGCAAGAAGGTCTAAAGCAGATGAATGTTGTAATGCAAGCTTAATAAAAATAAATGAAAAGCCTATAATAATGGCCATAAAAGAAAGCCCAATATAGGCCCATGTTTCTTTTTTGTTTGCTTTCATTTTATTTGTTTGTGAAGCTCGTAAAATTAATGTTTCTTTTTAAATTATGCGAATAGCTTCCTCATTCTAATCTTTAAAAGATTAAAACAAAAAAATATAAGGATTTTTATTTTCTACGATATGGTAAGAAGAATTATAACACAAAAGACCTTTTAAAGAAAGGAGAACCTTAGTGTTGAAACTCTCGCCTTATATAAAAGTATTGATTGATTTATCTTTTCTTTTTGCCGATTGGTGCAAAGAGAAGAAAAAGTATCCATGAAAACCATGAAAGAAAAATAACAGCAAGGATCCACAATAATTTTTCACTGCCTTTGACTTTTCCGGAGCTTAAAATTAACAGGAAGGGTAATAACCAAATAACAATAAATAATATTATTACCGTAAGAATACCATAAGATGCAAACATGTCATTTAATTTAATAATAAATAAAGCAATACAAATAAAGCTAATTATTATGTAAACAAGCTTTTATTTTGTGAAAATATTTAATGATAATGATATAAAATAATAGGAGCTTTGTAAGCTAATATTGACAGATAATAAAGTATTATAGTTAGAAGCAATAAATATTGTCATGTCTTTAAATATTATGTGATGTATGCCTTAGAAACATTTATCCGCTTTTTAACTTAATTTTAAATTCAAAGCTGATTGTGCTTTCAAATTCTTAAATTTATCCTCAAAATTATAATATTAAATTATGTCAGACCATAAAAACAAATTATTTCTCTTAGATGCTTATGCTTTAATTTTTAGGGCATATTATGCTTTTATACGCAATCCGGTGATCAACTCTAAAGGTGTTAATACTTCTGCTGCCTTCGGCTTTACAAATACCTTGCTTGATATAATCAATAATCAAAAGCCATCGCATCTTGCTGTTGTAATTGATTATCCGGGACCTACCTTCCGTAATGAGATGTATCCCGAATATAAGGCCAATCGTGAAGCAACGCCGGAAGATATAAAAAAGGCAGTCCCTTATATCCGTCAAATATTGGAAGCAATGAATATCCCTTTGATTGAAGCGGAAGGATATGAAGCTGATGATGTGATAGGAACATTGGCAAAAAAGGCTGATAAAGAAAATTATGAAACTTATATGGTTACTTCTGATAAGGACTTTGCACAACTTGTTACAGAGGGTATTAAAATGTATAGACCTAAATCACGTGCTAATGAAGTTGAAATATGGGGACCGGAAGAAATCAAGAGTCAATTTGGTGTTCAAGATCCTATTAATGTAATAGATGTATTGGCTTTATGGGGTGATGCTGCCGATAATATTCCCGGTTGTCCCGGTATAGGCGAAAAGCGGTCAAAAGATATAATAGGAAAATATGGAAATATCGATGTAGTTTATGAAAATATCGAAGAATTTTCAGGCAAACAAAAAGAAAATTTGATTAACTATCGCAGCCAGGTCGAATTAGCAAAAGAATTGGTTACTATAAATACTGAAGTTCCCTTAGAAGTTAAAATAGAAGATCTAAAAAGCAGCCCTCCGGAAATGAAGAAATTACAAGAAGTAATGGAGGAGCTCGAGTTTAAAAATATGTGGGAACGTATTTCAGGGCAACAAGCCGTAAAAACAGAAGAAGTAATTCAGGGATCATTATTTCAAAGTGAAGAAAAACCAACTTATAATGAAGGAAATGAACTTAAAACAATTGATGAGGTTAAACATCATTATAAGCTTATTAATAATGAAATAGAAATTAAAGAATTGGCAAATAATCTGTCAAAACAGAAAGCTTTCTGTTTTGATACAGAAACTTCCGGAATCAATGTATGGGAAAGCAGTCTTGTTGGAATTTCATTTTCCTGGAAAAAACATGAAGCATATTATATGCCTGTTCCTGCAGCTAAAGATGAAGCGATAGCTTTATTGAATATTTTCAAGGAAGTTTTTGAAGATAAGTCAATTATTAAAATAGGACAAAACCTCAAGTTTGATGTGCTTATGTTAAAAAGATATGGAATAAATATTCACGGTCCTTTTTTTGACACTATGGTTGCACATCATCTTATTCAGCCGGGCCAAAGACACGGCATGGATTTTTTAGCTGAAATATATCTCGGATATAAAACTGTGCCGATTGAATCCTTGATTGGTGCAAAGGGTAAAAAACAAGGCAGTATGCTTGATGTTCCTGTTGAAAAGATAAAAGAGTATGCAGGGGAAGATGCTGATATTACCTTACAATTGAAAGAAATACTAAAAAAAGAGCTCCAAGATCATCAATTAAATGATTTGTTTACAGATATTGAAATGCCATTGCTTAATGTTTTAGTTGAAATGGAGTCGCATGGCGTTCGCCTTGATGTTGATGAATTGCAGCAATCGGGAAAAATACTTGAAGATAGGCTGATGAAGCTTGAAGCCCGAATAAGAGAAATGGCCGGCAGAGCATTTAATGTTAACAGTCCCAAGCAAGTAGGCGAGATATTGTTTGATGTTTTAAAAATTGATTCTAAAGCTTCACGAACAAAATCAGGCCAATATTCTACTAATGAGGAAGTCTTACAAAAGCTTAAAGACAAGCATCCCATTGTTTCAGTAATACTTGAACAAAGGAGTCTTAAGAAATTGCTATCTACTTATATATATGCATTACCAAAACTTGTAAATAAGGAAACAGGACGAATTCATACCTCCTATAATCAAGCACTGGTTGTTACAGGGCGTTTAAGTAGCAGTAACCCCAACCTTCAAAATATTCCCATCCGTGATGATGAAGGTAAAGAGATTAGAAAAGCATTTGTGCCGAGTGATGAGGATCATGTTTTTTTAAGTGCCGATTATTCTCAGGTCGAACTCAGAATAATGGCTCATTTAAGTGAAGATGAACATATGCTTGCTGCTTTTAAACGTGGTGAAGATATCCATGCCGCTACTGCTGCAAAAATTTTCAAGGTAGCTCTTAATGAAGTAAATTCAGATATGAGAAGAAAGGCTAAAACAGCTAACTTCGGAATAATTTATGGAATTTCTGCATTTGGATTGGCTCAGCGACTTAACATTCCCAGAAGTGAGGCTAAATCAATCATTGATGGATATTTTAGTTCTTTCCAAGGAGTTAAAGCATATATGGATGAAAGTGTAAAAAGAGCTAGAGATAAAGGCTATGTATCTACTTTGTTCGGACGAAGACGCTATCTGCCGGATATTAATTCGCGAAATGCCGTTGTAAGAGGAATGGCTGAAAGAAATGCCATAAATGCTCCCATTCAAGGAACCGCTGCTGATATTATAAAAAAGGCAATGATAGATATTCAAAACCGCATAGACGCAGAAGGTTATAAAACAAAAATGATATTACAGGTTCATGATGAGCTTAATTTTGATGTGCCAAAAAATGAAATTGACAAGATTCAAGTACTTGTAAAGGAAGCTATGGAATCTGCATGTGAATTGCGAGTGCCTCTTGAGGTAGATATGGGGCTTGGGAGCAATTGGCTTGAAGCTCATTAATAAATAAATTTATAGTAGTTTCAATATTTACAACAAATTATATTTTAAGGTTCCGAGGTTTTCTATAATTATTTGATTTGTCATGTCCCTTTTTCATAAGATTTTAGAATACTAAAGAGAAATGAAATTATGGATAGCGATAGTAAAACTTTACCTTAGAGAGCTAAAATCCTGATATAATGAACAAACAAATACCTTTATCAGAACTTAAAGATAGGATGAGGCGTTTTAGATTGCTGATGGATGATCAGCATGCTGATTGGCGTGTGGCTGTTATTTTTAGTAAGATTAATCTGCTTTATTTTACCGGATCCATGCCTGAGGGCATGCTTGTAATTCATAGAGACTCGGAGCCCGTTCTTTGGGTTCGCAGAAGCTTTGAAAGAACAAAGGCTGAATCACTTTTCCCTTTGATAAAGCCTATGCAAAGTTTTAGAGAACCGGCATCAGAGTGTGATATAAGGAGTGCTACGGTACATCTTGAAGCCGAAATTGTACCGCTTGCCATGTATGACAGATTCAGGAAGCATTTTCCTTTTTCAGCATTTAAGCCGCTGGATTATCAAATAGCTATGACGCGTGCGGTAAAAAGTGCTTGGGAGCTTGATTTTATTATTCAATCGGGTAATATTCATCAAAGGGTTCTTGAAGAGTTGGTACCCGGCTTATTGAAAGAGGGTATGAGTGAAGCCGACTTTGCTGTTGAGCTATATGCATTGATGGTAAAAGAGGGCCATCAGGGTACTGCACGTTTTAATATGTTTGATACTGAAATGGTTGTTGGTCAAATTGGCTTTGGAGAAAGTTCAATTTTTCCAACAAGTTTTAATGGACCCGGCGGTAACTATGGAATGAGTCCGTCAGTTCCGGTATTAGGCAGTAGAGAGCGTAAATTAAAAAAAGGAGATTTGGTATTTGTTGATGTCGGTCTTGGTGTAAACGGATATCATAGTGATAAAACCATGACTTATATCTTCGGAGGCAAATTACCTGAAGAGGTAATAAAAATACATCAACACTGTGTCAGTATTCAAAATAGGATCGCTTCAATGCTGAATCCTGATAATACGCCATCAGGAATTTATAATACCATAATGGAAGAATTAAGTCCCGTATTTCTAGAGAATTTTATGGGCTTTGGAAATCGTAGTGTTAAATTTCTTGGTCATGGAATAGGTCTTACTGTTGATGAATTACCTGTTTTAGCAAAGGGCTTTGATGACGCCCTTGTGGAAAATATGGTTTTTGCAGTGGAGCCGAAAAAAGGTGTTAAAGACATAGGAATGGTTGGAATTGAAAACACCTTTATTGTAGGCCCCGTTGAAGGACATTGTATAACGGGTGAACATCCGGGTCTGATGATGGTATAAAAGAACAAATTTCTCTTATTTTTAATTTTTATGAAAAAAGGAATACTCTCTCATAGATCACCTTTATTGCAATTGTTGCTTTTATTATTATTAGTGCTTGCCTCTGCTTTCGTGGTTTCAGCTTTAGGAATGGTGCTGGCTCTTCCATTTATCGGACTTGAAAGTGTTTTGACGATCTTTGATGGAAAGGCCTCAGCCGGACTTATTCGTTATTTTCAAATGCTTAATAGTATTGCTGTTTTTATTGTACCCTCTTTATTGGCAGCATGGCTATATTCAAAAGAGCCCTTAAAATGGCTCGCATTTAAAAAAACAAATTTAATCCTGCTTTTTTTATCCTTCTTGCTTGTTTTTACTATACAACCATTAACAGGCTGGTTGGTAGAAATTAATCAAAGTATTAGTTTTCCTAAGATGATGGATTCGGTGGAAGCGTGGATGAAGGCAACTGAAGAACAGACAAATATTATGATCTTTTATTTGCTTGATACTAATAAGGCAGGCCCTTTACTTTTTAATGTTTTTTTAATTGCAATATTGCCTGCTTTTGGTGAAGAAATGCTGTTTAGAGGAACAATACAGCCACTTATTCTACGATTGACTAAAAGCCCCCACTTTGCTGTTTGGCTAACGGCTATTTTTTTTAGTGCTATGCATATGCAGTTTCTAACCTTTGCACCCAGGCTTGCCTTAGGGGCTTTAATGGGCTATTTAATGCTTTATGGAAAAAATATATGGTATCCGGTATTTGCGCATTTGCTTCACAATTCCCTGTCTTTGATTTTGTTTTATTATTACAGATTTAAAAACCCCGAAATCAACCCTTTGGAACATGATGTAACTTTTTCTTTCAGCTGGCTTGTGGTGTTGAGTATAGTAATCACTCTTAGTTTAATTTTGATTTTTAAAAAGTTCTCTCGTTATTCTTTTTCAAGGACTTCCTTTTCGGAAGGCCTGAAAACATAAACAACACCATATTTACTGCATTCATTACGGCGTTTTTCTGCAGGAAGGTCTTTAAAATTGGCTTCTATTTCATTCCATAAAGCAGTAATAATTTTATCGGCTTGAAGGCGGTAATCTGTTACTTTTTCTAAAAGTTTTTGTGAAGTGTTGAGCAAATCTTTATGGAGATTATAATATTCATGGAACTTCTCATATTTTATACGTACCATAGCCAATGAGGGATTGTAAATGCGTGTTGCCCCTGTAGCCATTCTTGATTCTTCTCCTTCGATTATTTTTTTACCCCATTGAAGTAATTGTTGCTCAGTGCCTATTTCAGGAAGGGTTTTATCATCAATAGATAAATCGTAATAATTCCGTACTTCAGGTTTGAGTTCGCCTCTGACGATACAAAGATTAACAATTTGTAGAAAATGAGATACATATAAACGGGCAGCTCTATAATGACCATTTAATTGTTTTCCAATTTTTGCCTGACGTTTTCTGTTATCCTGATATTGATTGATTAACTGTTCAAAATGAGGGAAGAAAGATTTTAATTCCAGAAGTATCTTTTGTGAAAAAGCCAAATCAACAGGGCTAAGAAAATTCCCTTTCTTAATTGCCGCCTTGAAAGCACGAAGCCTGGCCTGGTCGGTATTTGGTAAACGTCGGTATGGCATATCAGAAACAGTATTTTACACTATCCCTTTTTGTTATAATAAAAATATGGCTGATTAGCTAAGGAAAAGGAATCTTAAAAATCAAATTGTTCCTGTTTAGTGAAAAAAATCACTCACAAAATACTAAAATATTTAAAAATCCAAAATTAAAATATACTTATATATTTTATTCTTGTAAATTAATTTTGTTAACTCAAAGCTAAATAAGTAACAATTATAAATATTTCTTTAATTCCTTATAAAATAATTCTACCCTTGAATTAAAATTATGATCTTTAAGAGTTCTTTTTTGCCCTTCCAATGCTATATCCTTGCACTTATCAGGATTGGCAATCAGCCACTCAACTTTTTCAATACATTCTTCAAGTGAATTGTAAGTAACTGCTTCGTAATCAGGCTCAAAATAATTTTTTAAATCACTCTTATAATCTGTAAGCAGGCAAGTGCCTACTCCTGTTATTTCATATAAACGTAAATTTGCAGCATAGTCGCCTGCACAATCTCCATGAATATTAAAGCCAATTTCTGAATTGGCTAATATTTCAAACATCTCGAGACCAAAAACCGGTGGTTTTGAGTTTTTATAAATCTGATCTGATAATTGTGGCCTTCGCGGCATAAATGCATGCATACGTCCTTTCCTAATTAAAGTTGAACTTTCAGTTATTTTGCCTAAGCCAATATTATCCAACCATTTGGCAGCAATATAAGAGGCTTGCTTACGAAGTAGTTTTATCCTGCTTTTATCAGGCAAATTCCCATAAAGAGTAAAAGGGATATTTTTTTGTATCAATTCTTCTAACACTTTTGTTCGTATCGAGTGGAAACCTTTACCCTCAATAATTGAACCTGTAAAAACAAATTTTGATGAAGGCCCGGAAATATCCTTATTGATTTTTGTTAATACGCGTTTATCAAAAGCATGTGGAATAATTGCTGTTTTAATGCCGTATTTATTAAACTGATGAGCGAAGAATGGAGAGCAAACCGTAAAAAAATCAAATGGCTTAAAAGCTTCTATCTGGGCTGAGGTAAAGGGAGCACAAATATTCCCTATACAAAGCCTGATAAAAGGGAACCTTGATTTTAGATTTTCGATAAAGCTGCCATTCCATGATATACTATCCTGAAAATAAATCACTTCGGGCTTAAATGAAGCAATTTGCTTTAATAAGATTTCACCGGGAGAAAGAAGAGGCGAGAGTTTATTGGCAAGTGCCCATGCTTTTTGCATAGGTATTGCATTTGCTATGATTTCCATGGTTTCCATACCTTTTTCTGAAAGTAAACGCCCATAATTATCCGACCATGAAAAATACTGCCCCATTAAATGCTTATATTGTTCATTATAATTTAAATTTTTTATATCGGGATTATTACGATAATAATATTCCAGAAAATCCCTGTAGTATGTTGATATTTTTAAAAATCTGACAGCCACTAATCTATTATTTTAATTTTGTAAATATAACTGATCTTTTTGTTCCTCTGTTAAAATTAAGATAGTAATAAAGGATACTTTTTATAATTTCTGCCAAAATTATACCTTAGATATTGCTTATGTTATTTTTGGTGATTTGAAAAATGTCTATCAAATATTTTCACAATTTGTGAATAAAGTAGCTTAAGACGGCAATTTTTATGAATAACTGTTATTTTTGTTCTTTAATATAGTTTAAAAATTTTGCTTTAAGCCTATTTTTAATAAGAGCTTAATTTATTTTATTTGCAATAAAAAGCTAAAACTAAACACATTACAGGTCCATGCAGAGTCAGGCACGGTTTGTTTTCAAACAAGGCTTTATATACGGAGTTGGTAATATAATAACTAAACTTAGTGGGGTTATTCTTCTTCCTCTCTACCATACCTTTATCAATGAAAATGAATTTGGTGTATTTACTCTTTTTGAAACTTTCTTTCAGTTTATTTTAATTTTATCAAGCTGGGGAGTTAAAGGTGGCTTTATGCGATGGTATTTTGAAATGAAAAGCCAAGAAGAAAAACAAGAGCTTTTTTTTACTACCTGGATATTTAATTTTGCCACTTCTTTACTGGCTGTTGTTGTAATTGGTATTGTATTGGTCTTTTTCTCTTTTGAAATTTTTAAATATGAAATTTCTTATTCTACAATATTATATTTTTTAGCAGGTTCTTTTTTCAGACTTCTGTACGATATACCTTTTCATCAGATGAAACTTGAACAAAAAGCTGTACAACAAACGAAGTGGCTTACTATCAATATATTTTTATTACTTGGGTTTACTTATTTCTTTATGGGATATAAAGGAATGGGGCTAAAAGGAATATATGTTGCACAGTTTTTGTCGCATCTCATTACTTTTATGGCGCTTATACCATTTTCGTTGAAGCAAATGAGTTTCAAATTTAAGCGTAATTACCTGTCAGAAATGATCCATTACGGATTTCCCTTGGCAGTTTCCAATATCCTCACTACAGTTTTAACTCTCAGTAATTTACATATCTTAAATCAATATCAGAATCTCGGGGAAGTAGCAGGTTATAGTATGGCATATAGGATATCCAACCTGGTTCAGATGGTGGTGATTGCCTCAATAATTACATCTTATTCAAATTATTTTTTTAAAACGCTGAATGAAAAAGACTGCATGAATTTTTATTCGCGGTTTACACGTATCTTCCTCTTACTGGTTTCCTTAGGCGGACTGGTGGTAATACTTTTTTCACCCGAAATTATGATGGTGATTTCGGCAGGTTCAGAATTTTATAATGAATCGGTGATATTAATCCCTGTATTAATAGCCGGCTTAATTTTTAGTGGCTGGCGACAGCTTTTAATGTTGCCGCTAAATAAGCATAAAAAAACCGGTATTATTTCACTTATTATGATTTCCAGTGCGGTATTAAATATCTTAATAAGCTTTGCCCTTATACCTCGTTTTGGAAAGATGGGGGCTTCTATTTCAGCTGTAATTGCGCAGTTTATTGCAATGCTGTGGTTTATTGTGGAAGTTAAGAAGTTGGAAAAGGTGAATCTGCATATATTTAAGTTTGCCGGTTTAATGGTAATATGGTCGATATTGGTTATAACTGCTACTCAATTTCTTAATCTGCCAAATTTGATGGGATGGTTTATTAATATTATTTGCATACTGGCTTTTATTGGCTTTATGTTTTTATTTAAAATTCTACATCAAAACGAATTGTTTACAATTTTTAATCTTATTAAAACAGGACGTTTCATGCCACGTCGAAATCAAGGATAAACAATCAGGAGATTTTTGTGTTGACAAGTTAGTGATTCTGAAAATTTAGCACTACCTGTTAAAAACTATAATTTATTATAATGATGTAATTATAAAAATATTTGTAATTTCAACATTATAAAAATAGCGTTTGTCAACATCTGAAAAATTTACTTAATGATATTGGACAATTCTTCCCTGCTGTGGTTTTTTCTTTTAGCCTTATTTTTATTAAGTGTGATTTTTATACTTGCTATAAAAAAGGCAAGTTCAAAATCAAATATAAAAGATAAAAGGAAAGCAGGCACCGCCCGTGTAGTTGCTATATTGTCGATGATTATTCTGCTTATGGGCATTTTAGGAGTTTATTTTATTCAAAAACAAAAAAAGAAAGACCTCATGCAATTATTGTCCAATAATGCAAGGTCTGTGGCTGAAGGAATAGCTTATTATAATATTTCAGGGTTAAAATTCACAGTCGAAGATTTAGATAATCCTCATTATCAAATTTGTTGCCGGCAATTGAGCAAGGCTTCTTCCGAATTGGATTATCTAAATATTTATACTATGATCCTGCGTGATTCCGTGATAGTCTTTGGGCCTGAAAGTATTGAAGCCTCTTCTATTTATTCATCAAAGCCCGGAGATATATATATTATTCCTCCCAAAGGACTTTTTGATGTTTTTATTAGCGGAATACCTCATACTACTAATCCTTATGAAGATGAATATGGAAGGTTTATAAGCTCATTTTATCCTGTATTCAGAGTAGGTGAGATAAATCCCTTTTTGGTTGTTGGTATTGATATGGAACAAGATCAGTGGAAGCAAATTTTGGTAAGATCTTCAACTATCTCTCTTAAAATAACCTCTTTACTTTTATTTTTCTTGTTGTTTTTTTTAGTATTATATAGACCCCCATCACAAAGCAAGCGCAAAATTAATATTTGGTGGTTAAGTCCTGAGGCTCTAATTACTTTTATAGGGGCAATATTAATATGGGCACTTATAATTTTTGTATCGGTATCGGCAGAAACGCGTTATCAGTCTGCCATTTTTAATCAATCGGCTTCTTTATATGTAGATCAACTTAGATCTTATTTTTCTCACGTAGAAAGACGCCTTTGGCGAATCAGCAACGAATTGACAAGACGCCCCAATATAAATCAGGAAGAATTTAATAATATATCAGTTTCCTTTTTAGAATCTGATTATACACTGTTAACAGGATGGGCAGTTGAAAAGGAAGCAAGCAATGAGAATGAAAAAGAATATATAATTCAACATACTGCCCCTTCTGCCATGAGTCCGTTGATACCGGGAAAAGCATTTCCTTTATTAAGCGATTCTACCTTCCATTTAATTGAATCTTCTCTTATGGCCAATGTTGCTTTGGTTGAAGATCCTTTGTATTTATCAGCCGATTTTAAAAATGCAAAAGCAATTTATATCCCTTTCGATTTATCAAAAAATCCTGAAAGGGCAGGCTTTTTTTTCATGCTTATAGATCCATATTTGCTTTTAGAAAGGGCTTTAATTATTAGAGGTCGTCAAGAAGATAAGTTAATATATTTTACGCTTGAAAATATTGATGATGCAGGAGGAACTTCTTTGTGGGCAAGCAATAGAGAAGCATATCCGGAAAACCCGAGCTATGAAAACTTTAGTGAAGCACATTATATGTTTTTATTTGGAAATACTTTTAAATGCAGTTTGTATCCGGTTGATTTGTTTTATCAGACACATAGTAAATTTACCTTCGTTATATTATTGCCTGTCGCTATTATCTATATCATATTATTAACACTTTTTGTTGGATTTTTAAGTACGCGTAGATCTCGTTTAGAAAAAGAAGTTGAAAAACGTACAAAGGATTTAAATCAGAGTGAATTGCGTTTTCAATCTTTGTATAATAATATGACTGGTGCTGTGGTGTTTTACAAATCATTAAAGGATGCAAAAGGCAAAATTAATGACTTCCTTATTCTTGATTGTAATCAGTCTTATCTCGATCTTTTCAAATTAAAACGTAATGAAGTAATTGGCTTTAGATCTTCCGTTGTCAATCCTCTTTCAAATAAACAATTTCCCGAAGAAATTGTGACTTTGTTCGATAAGCAAGAGAATGTTCGAGTTGAGTGTTATGCTGCTCCTAATGGAAGGTATTTTCAAATATCGTTTATTCCAATTTCCGGAGATACTTTTGCTGTCATATTAAATGATATCACGCAACGAATTTTATCAGATAATGTCATTAAAGAAAGTGAAGAAAAATATCGTATGATTTCTGAAAATGTGGCAGATATCATTTGGGTAATGAATGCAAAAGATTTTAGTTATACCTATATTAGCCCTTCTGTACATCATATAGGTGGATATACGGTTGAAGAGGCCTTAAAACTTACACTTAAACAAAGTCTGACAGCTGACTCATATAAATATATAAAAAAGGTGCTCCCGGAGCGTATTGTCCGTTTTGAGAAAGGGGAAACTTCATTGCAAAACCGAACTCTAAATTTAAACCAAATTAAAAAAGACGGAAGTATTATACAGGTTGAGGTAACCACTACTTTAATTGTCGATAACAATGGTAAAGTAAAAGAATTGCTTGGAGTAACAAGAGATGTTACCGGAATGGTAAAAGCGAGGGAGGCATTACGAAAAAGTGAAGAAAGCCATAGGCTTTTAATCGAAAATCAAAGTGATTTAATTATAAAATGCGACCTTAAGGGTAAATTCCTTTATGTAAGTCCATCATATTGCCAAACTTTTGGTAAAAGTGAAAAGGAACTCCTTGGTACAATACATCAACCTCGTATAGATGAACGTGATATTGTTGTTTCACGTCACGCACTTGAAAAATTAAGAAAACCCCCTTACAAAATAAGATTCGAACATCGTGTTCTTACAACAGGTGGATGGCGATGGATTAGTTGGAACAACAGTGCCATATTTGAAAATGGAGAACCAATTGCATATGTAGGCGTTGGAAGAGATGTAACATACCAAAAAGAATATGAAGAAAAATTAAAAATTAGTTATAATAAACTTCAAAGTCAAAATCGAGAGTATATGGCTCTTAATGAAGAGTATCAGACCATTAATGACGAATTACATAATGCTAATAACCAGCTCGCAAGTGCTATTGAAAGAGCTAAAGAAAGTGAAAACCTGAAAACAGCATTTTTGCAGAATATGTCACATGAAATACGTACTCCCTTAAATGCAATTATTGGTTTCTCAGAGATGTTGACCTTACCTGATTTTGAGGAAAATGAACGCGCTCATTTTGCTGAAACCATTGTTAACAGTAGCCGTGAACTTTTACGATTAGTTAATGACATCCTTACTATATCCACTATTGAAGCTCGGCAAGAGAAGTTAGAACAAAAGAAAATTATAATTAAAAATCTTTTCGAAGAATTAGAAACTGTATTTTTTAATGATGCACAATCAAAGGGAGTCAGATTAAAATCTGTGTTTCCGGAAGATGTAAGTTCAAACTTTTTTATTGAGGCGGATGATATGAAGCTGAAACAGGTTTTTAATAATCTAATAAGCAATGCACTAAAGTTTACTGATAAAGGAGAAATTTCTTTTGGTTTTGATCTTGTGGAGGACAAGAAAATAAGATTTTTTGTAAAGGATTCAGGTATTGGTATTGAAAAGCAACAAATAGATTTAATTTTTAATCGTTTTAGTCAGGCAGGTCCTGAAATTCAGAAAAAATATGGAGGCACCGGCCTGGGACTTGCAATTTGTAAAGGGCATGTTGAATTGATGGGTGGTTCTATATGGGTTGAATCTTCTTTTGGTAAGGGGTCAACTTTTTATTTTGTTCTGCCATTAAAAAATAATAGCTAAGCAAATAATTTATTCTGATTTAATTTGAAACCAGGAGGGCTTGAGTCAATAAGCTTTGTTATAAAAGATTCCGATAAAAAGAAATTTGTTTTTTTACTATTATTGACTGCGAATAGCGGGAGTGAAAAGAGTTAATAATATGTTCCTGCATCTGATCTTTATCGTTATTATTTAATAACCATAAAATTCCATTCTTTAAATCGTCAATATTAAATGCTTCGGCGAGATAGCCATTTTTTTGATGTTGAATAATTTCGGCTTGCCCACTTGTATTAAATGCCACAACAGGAGTTCCACAAGCTATAGATTCAGAGGCAGTTTGTCCAAAAGTTTCCTGCCTTGAGGGCACAATGGTAATATCTGCAATATTGTATAATTGAGCAAGCATTTTTTCATCCTCAATATAATGGAAGACAGTATAGGGAAATAATAACCATCGCTCAAAGTCATGCTTAGTTTTTCCAAAAATCAATATTTCAACTTTATTAGCAAATTCAGTATGCTCATAATAAAGCTTTTCAAGAGCCTTTTTAAGTAATAAAAAACCTTTTCTTTCGTCATAAATATTGGGGGCACCAAAAAGCAAGTATTTTTTATCGTTCTTTAATTTATATTCTTTCCGTAGTAATGCTTTATTCCGGGGTTTAAAAATAGAACTGTCGAGAGTATTGGGAATGGTAACAATATTATGATTTTTGAACATAGCACTATCGGCAACAAATTTTGAAAACCAGGAAGTAGGTGTTATAAGGTGAAATTTATTGTTTATAAATATCTTTTCTTTTTTCCTGAAATGCTTGAAAGAAAGATCTTTGGTGCCGGAAAAGCGTAACATAGGGCAGTTGCCACATCCTGATAAAAAGTTAAAACAACCATTGTTGTAATGACATCCACCTGTAAACATCCACATATCATGGAGAGTAAAAGCTACAGGCTTTTTAAGTTGCATCAGTTTATGCAAGTCCTTGAGCGATAAAAAGCCAAAATTAACCCAATGAATATGGATTATATCACTGGACCGTACCAGAGGATGATCAGAAATATCTTTACCGGTAATTGCTATGGAAAAAGAAAACCAATCCTTTCGGAATTTTAGCTTTGATATTAAAATGAGGCGTTCAATTAAAAAATTAAAAAAGTATAGAAGCTTTACAATATTCTTATTTGCGATATTGTGAATTGAAGGGTCTTCAGTCCTTTTGTGCTGTACTAACAAAGAAACATTTATGCCATGGTTTTTTAGTGCTTCAAATAAGCGATGACTTGCTATTGCAGCACCTCCGGCACGATCTGATTTTGAAATTAAACAAATTTTCATTTGTAAAAATGTTTATTACATCTGTAGATGCGAAAAATACATTACTCTTTGCTAATTTACTATCTTTGATTGGCAAATCATATAAAAATGAATTCTTCATTGATGTCAGAAATAAAAAATAAAACTCCTAAGGTGAAACAACCATTGGTTTCTGTGATTACAGTAGTACTTAATGGCGAAAAAACTCTGGAACGAACAATTAAAAGTATAAGTTCTCAAAAATATCCAAATATAGAGTACATAATAGTAGATGGTAATAGTACAGATAAAACAAAAACTATTATTAAACAATACGAATCTTTTATAAGTCGATGGATAAGCGAACCGGACCAAGGATTATATGATGCAATGAATAAAGGGATTAAACTGGCAACAGGTGATTATTTGTGGTTTATTAATGCAGGCGATGAAATAGCCTCACCAAATACCTTGGAGAAAGTTTTTAATAATTTCCCACTTGCCGATATATACTATGGGGAGACAATGATAACTGACGAGCAAGGCAAAGAGATAGGCTTGAGACGATTAAGACCAAAAGACAAAATGACCTGGAAAGATTTTCGTAAAGGAATGCTCATAAGTCACCAATCGGTGATAGTTTCATCCGAAATTGTAAATAAATATAATCAAAAATACCGGTTTTCTGCCGACTATGATTGGATAATTAGTGTTTTTTTGAAAGCTGAAAAAATAGTGAATACAAAATTAATCCTTTCAAATTTTATGGATGGAGGACTTACTAAAAAAAATATAAGAGAAAGTTTAAAGGAAAGATTTCAAATTATGGCCAAAGTTTATGGCTTCTTACCCTCTCTTTTCTATCACATTCCGATTTCTTTTAACTTTATATGTTTTATTGTTAAATACAAAAGGTTTTGAAATTAGCCAAAAAGGAAAATTTAACAGGCTCTTTATAAGGGCAATTTTATTATATTTGAACAGATGTAACTTAAAAAGGTGCATACACGTTAAAGTCATTATTCTGTTAATCCTTAAAAGGACGTTCCTTTAAATAAATAATATTTAATTCAATAGACAGGCAGCGATCATGCAGATAAACAGATAAAAAGGACATTTCTAGAGAACTTTTTTTGATATGATATGGAGTCTTTAGAAATAATTACCTAATTATTATTGACGAGCTTTGTTATTTTCGTGTAATTACTTATATAATAAATTTTGTTAAATTATGTTTCGCGATTTTTTACTCACGATTTCTGAGACCCGCAGGACTATCAGGCATCAAATACACCAAAAGCATGTATATAATAATTGTCATCAGTCACTTAGAATTGAAAGATCAAATTTTAAAAAGGCTGAGGATAGGTTAAAAAGGCATGGCTTTGGCGTGGACCTTGATAGTACTCTGTCGCTACGTCAAGTTTTTGAAACTATATTAAAAGATCCGGAGCATCAAAAGAAAAAAACTCCTCGCAATCAACTATTTACAAAGTTGAATCAAATGGCTGGTGAACGCATAATTGATTATCTGAATAATCGTGTTTCTTTTAGGAGTCAAGCAGAATTAGATTTAAAGCTTATTGAAAAGAAAGAAAAGAAAGCAATTAACAGCCTTGATAAGCTATTAAAAGATTATAAGACTGTTAACAGCTTTCAAGTCGTTCATTTCGCGCTTACCATCGAAAATTTAAAAGCAGATCTTAGTGAATTAGCATCGGCAAATAAGCTGGGCTTAAGAGCTGCCAAAGAATTAAAAGAACTAAAGAAACATTTGACTTTTATCCACGACTGGGGATTATGGCGCGAAACAGATGAGCTAAGTGAAACTCTTTTGCCTGAAAAGGATATTTCAGATACTATTTTTGACCATGTTGTTGAAATTCACATGCTCTTATGTAGCTTTAAAAATGAATTACTTGTTTTCCCTGAAAGCAGGGATCTTATACTCCACCTTGAAGCTATCTCAGATTTTAAAAACACCTTTTTTAACTATCTAATTGTTGACTGGATTGAGGAGGTTAAAATTAAATTGTGTAGTGCTTATGTCAGGAAAACTTTAAATTCGTTAAATGCACTGCTAAAAGGATTGGATGCACGCATTATTAAAACTGAAAATGAATTATCGGTAACAACTCAAGAACAAAAGGCAATCCTTGAACAATTACAAAAACAATCAGAAAAAAAATCATCCTGATCTTTGAAGAGCAAAGCCTAATTGCTCAAATCCTTTAAGTACGGAAAGTGAATCCGGTTTCATAAGTTCAGATTCTTTTCTGAGTTTTTTCGATTTTTATTATTTATAGATATCCAAATACCTACCAACAATAAAGTTCCAGCTGTAAAAGCTGGAATATAATATACTTTTTCAAGCTCTGCTGATAATGAAATTATTAATGCAGCTATTGAAATTATAATTGCAGTGATTGCGTATCCAATTTCGTCATAAAACCAAGCATAGGGAAAAAGGTGTGCACCTGTAATAATAGCATAAGCCATTATAAAATAATCAGGATATTTTATAAGTATAAAAATAAGGAAAGGGAAATAAATAAGTTGTGCAAAATTTAACCATAATCCCAAAGGTTGTAATGGATTGTCTTTTATTTTCCAGTTGGTTTTAAATACTTTTGATAAACCAAAGGCAAGTGGGAGTAAAATTGCTCCAACAATAAATGTGAAAATACTTTTTTCGTATGCAGGAAAATCTAAAGTCCATATCACATAAATTCCGAACCAAACAATGCTGGCGGCAATTATAAAATCAACTCCATTTTTTGCTTCGAGTTGAATTTCAAGTTTTAACTCGCTTAAATTCTTTTGTTTCATATCTTTTTCTCCCAATTGTAATAATCAATCATTTTTATCTGAGAATAAACTGTGTTAATTCCAAAAGGAATAAAGTTGTACATGCAACATTGCCATTTTTTGTACATTGTAAGTTTGCTAATTACATTTATAGGCTTTGTTTTTTATTTGTATTTATATCTCGTTGTATTTTTATCTCCAATCTTTTCAATTATTCCATTCTCAACAGCAAAATTCAAATCCCGACTTGCTGTCGCTGAAGAAATTTCTCTAAAATTCTTTAAATATTCTTTTCGTGTAAAGTAGTCGTTTTTAGCAATTGACTTGAATAAATTTATCCTGTCAATATTAGTTAAGCTGACATTCTGAATATTTAATAGTTCCTCAAGTGATTCAAGGATAATTTCAAGCATAAATTCAATAAATACGGTCGATTCTCCAGTATTGTCTGATTTTCCAAGAGTTTCATAATATTGTTCTTGTCTCTCTTTTATTAATGCCTCAATTGGCAGAAATTCAAAAACAGGATAGGAGTCCATTAAAATCAGCGTTTGCCATAATCTCCCCATTCTACCATTCCCGTCGATGAATGGATGGATAAATTCCATTTCATAATGAAACACGCAACTTTTTATTAAAACTAAATCATCGTCCTGTTTTAAATAGTCAAACAAATCGTTCATTAGAGGCTTAAGCATATCACTTGGTGGAGCAATATGTGCAACTTCTGAGCCTTTAACAATTCCAACCGATTTACTTCTAAGTCTGCCTGCTGATTCAATAAGGCCGTTCATTAATATTTCGTGAGCTTCACAGAACGAATCAAAACTGTATGGATTCAATTTATCCAGATAATCATAAACAGCAATAGCATTCTTAACCTCCAAAATGTCTTTTTTAGGTCCTATTACCCTTTTATTTTCAATAATTGCTGTTATTTGTTCAATTGTCAAGGTATTTCCTTCAATTTCAAGTGATGAGTGAATTGTTTTAATCCTGTTTTTCTTTCTTAATTCTGTTGGTGGTTTATTTAAATGAGCAGAATTTATCTCTCCAATTTTTTCCGAAATCGAAGCAACCAATTTTAAAATTTCTCCAGTTATTTTATAAGGTGGTTTCATTTATTTTGCCTTGATAGTATCATATGATACTATCAAAGATAGTAGGTTTCTTTCAAAATGCAAGTAACTATTTATTTTGTAGTCTCTTTTAAAATAAAGCCTAACGGTTCAAGGCTTGGCGGTCGGGCGGAAAGCGGGAGTACAAACTTTTCCACCGAGACGAACCTGATGCGGGCAAGATAACTTCCAAAATCGCACCTCTCCGCCCACTAACGCAAAACCGCTTGTTATGCCCTGGCTTTAATCCTCTTCTTCTAACTCAAATATTTCATTCACGCTTTTCTCAAATACTTTTGATATTTTCAACGCAAGAACTGTTGATGGAATATATCGATTATTTTCAATAGAATTAATAGTTTGTCTCGAAACTCCTATTGCTATTGCTAATGATTCTTGAGTCATATTTTTAATAGCTCTTTCTATTTTTATAGTATTCTTCACTACCGTTTTTTTAACATATAATAAAAAGACATAAAATAAAACAGAAACATCATAATTAATACTTCTGTTACTCCTTTACCTGAAAGAAAACCATTCTTAAAAAGTAGGCTTACAAATGGTTCTACAATAACATATACAACTCCGAAAACAAATGAACTTGCAAATGCTTTTAATCTTATTTTTGATGTTAACTCATCTTCTATTTTATTCTTTGTCAAAGCGAGTAGAAGTAATGAAACTAAAAATCCAGTTTTTGAAATTGTCTTTACGATACCGTTGTCAACTGGAATAACTTTTGAAATTGTCAAAGCAATGAATAAAACACTAAGTATAATTATTCCAAAAGCAGCCTTTTTAAAATGGACTGGCAGTAAGCGCAAGTCTTGATGATTGTTATGCATATTTGTCAGCTTTAAATGTAAAGTATTTAATTCTAATTGACAAATATGCTTTACATTTTGTTTAAATCCAAATCTTTTTATTGAATCTATTATTTGAAAATATGTAGCTGTCGTTTCTTAGCTTGGGCATAACACACAAATATACGCAATAATAAAAAAAAATGACAAGATGTTTTATAATGGTTAAAATCAATATTATTCCTTTGTGATAGAGATGGTTGAATTTAGATAGTTTGTTGCCAATAACCGGCATTATCGAGAACTGTTTAGCCGATTTCGTTCAACAGCGGTTTCATTTCTTGCCCGTTGGGCAATATGGCATGAGGCGGAATTCGGACTGTGTTATTGTCAACCGTTAGGTGACTTGATGCGGGGCAGTTCGCTGCAAAACACAGCGAACCCGCCATTTGCTATATTGCGTGTTACATGCCGTTTTTACTTATTATTCGGCTCTATTTGTATTATTGGAAATATTTCTTCTTTAGCATTTGGATTTTCCACGTATATTAGTCTATCATTAAAAAAAGCAGAATCAAGTCGGCAAAAATTTGGTCCAACATTAAACCAACCGGTAATCTTATCCATCGGCCTATTACCAAATTGAATATATGTATCAATACTGCTTATTTTTTTTTCATCACTAAATCCTGGATTAGCTAAATACAATTTTAGGGCACCATTATAATAAGCTATTTGTTTTCGACGATCCAAACCTATACTTAAGTACTCAACCTTTTTACCATCTTCAATGATGTAAGTCTTTATTTCTTCCAAACAATAATGCCCATCTATTGTGTCATCCAACAAATTACTCCCCTCATTATCTTGTACTTTAATAATTAAAATACTACTTAGGTAGGCTCCATATTGATCATTATCATTATCCTTTTTGTCACAAGCTACAAAAGTTAAAATGAAAATAGTTAAAATTAAGTACTTCATGTTACAGGTTTTTTGTTTTGTCATGGAAGGCTTTCATTCTGAGTTTTAATATACTTCTCCTTACATGGTTCAACACATGGGTAACTAATTATTATTGAAGATCCTTCTTTTTTGAATCTAGTATTAAAAGGAAGATCATTAGCACAATCTGGTGAACTTATAGTAGAATCAACAAGAGAATAAGTTCCTGCACTTGGAATATTTGCCCGGCCTGTTGCAGCACATATTGATCCATTTGATGTAATTGTCCCATCCGAGTGAAATTCTATTGTTTTATCGCTAGTTATATTGTAAAAAGTGCCACTTCCGTCACCAGGATCAAGTAATACTTCTATTAATCTCCATTTGCCTATTAAATCCAAATCTATTGTCTTATCATCTTTGTCAGTACAAGATAATAATAGTCCGACAAATAAGATTAAAAACATCTTTTTCATCATCTTAATTTTTTACCTAACAATATATAGATGAAAAAATCACCTGTAAGGTTGCGTAAATTATATTTTGATTTCGCTCAAATTATTTTGTAATAATTTTTTCTTAATTGATAGTAAAATGTCTGAATATGGAAGTTTATAGGGCATTTCCCTATCAAGATACATTGAACTTGATGCGAGGTAGAACGCCTGAATACACTACAAGCCCCGCTATGACTTATACACGCTGTTAGGCTTTCGTGTTATTCTAAATCGAGTATTAGCTTAATGTTCTCATTCACCTTTTCCGCAATATGCATTGGTAAATCACCAACCTTTTTCATTAATCTACTATTGTCAATCGCCCTAAGCTGGTCTATCATGATGTCGCAATTTTCATGCACATTTGCAGTGCCCTTTTTCAAATGTACTCGCAATAACTCAGATTCCTTGTTCACATTTGTCGTAATTGGGCAAATAATGGTTGATGGGTGAGGTATCTTATTCAATAGGTTTGTCTGAACAACTAGAACAGGTCTCGTTTTTCCCGGCTCGGTGCCGATTTGAGGATTCAAATCAGCAATCCATATTTCAAATTGCTTAGTCTGCATAGCCTAGTTGCTCAAATTCTTTAAGTACGGAAAGTGAATCTGATTTCACAAGTTCAGATTCTTTCCTGAGTTTTCTCTCGAGTATCATTCTCTTCTGAAGCTTGTTGTAATACTCGATTGCTTCGTTGATATAGCGATTTCTAGGCTTTTTAATCAAGGCTAGAATCTTTTCAGTCTCTTCGAAGATGGGTTCATCTATTTTCAGTGATATATTTTTCATACTGATTGCAGTTTACAACCATAAAGGTATATCATTTTGGTATATACTACAAATCTTCCAAAGAAAAAAATGCATGAAGCGCAGCGGTTCAAGGCTTGGCGGTCGGGCGGTTGGTGGGGCAACGTTTTTGTCTGCCGATACAAAAGCTGATGCGGCTGATAATCTTCCGAAATTATACTTTTTAGCCCGACTGACGCTAAGCCTTTGTTAGAGGTCGGTCTGTTCTATAAATCATTTTCATTATTCCATAGTTCTAGAAATTTAGAAACTTTCAATAATTCATTTTCTACCTCATAATCATCCATTTTTGGGAATAAACCTGTCGTTGGAAATCCACTCTTCACTTCTTCTTGAAATTCTTTTAAAGTTCCTCTGAACAGCCAAGTTTCATCTTCATTCCAAGAATATGGCTTCCACCAAACAACATCAGAGTCAATAGCGTATATTACCTTGCTATTATCATTAACTACCTCAGTAAACCTTTCTTCATTTTTAAACTCAATTTCACGTACATCGCTGTCCCAAAAATATAATAATGAGATATCATCTACGTCTTCCATTTTACAGCCCTCAAAAGAGCATTCAAAAAAAACAGTATCTTTCATCCATTCTTTATTCGGTTTCACATGAACAAAATTTGATTTATCTATACAACATTTGTTAAAAATAGTTTCTGATATATTGGTTGTGTGGAATCCTGTATGCTTAATATCACTCTTATAAAATGATGACTTTCCACAGTTACAATTAAGCATATGAATGTTGTATGCGACAGAATTTCTAAAGCTTAATCTAAACAAATTGCAATCGACTAAAGATAAATCTTCTATATTAGACTTTTTGATTTTTAAACTTGTTAAATCGCAAGCATGAAAACCTACTATTTTGCCAAAACATTCAATAAATTCATTTCGTTTCATTGAACAGTCTTCAAAGCTTACCAAACTCATATCTATTCCTCTCCAAACAACATTATCAATAAGTTCAGATTTTACGACAAGCCCTTTTAAGTTAATATTAAGTGCAATAGCTTCTTTAAGAACTGAACGATAATCTGGGAAAAGTTCAGATTTTTCGAGTTCATAAATTATTTTATTATCATCAGTGATTAATTGTATCATTTCCATAAGACTGATCTCTAATGTTTCCATGGCTTGGCTTTCGTGCGGTGGAGTACCCAATAAATACCCTGCGAGCCAAGGGCCTATCAAATGTAAGCAAACTTATTCGAGGGGCAAGACGCCCAAGCCTGAAGCTAAGCTGCTGTTGTGGTGTCGTTTATTTGTCTGCTATAGGAAAGTCAGCCCGATTTTACGTCCTAAACCCTGTTCAAAAATCCGAAATAAAGTCGATAATTGTATATTTCCTTTACCATTCTCAAGTTTTGAAATATAACTTTTCTTGGTTCCTGCTCTCTCCGCTAATTCCTCTTGTGTTATATTGGCTTCTCGTCGAGCTTCCTTTAACATTTCACTAACGATGAACATTTGAGCGCCTTCTTCATATTTTCTACGACTTACCGTGCCAATTTCTCCGTGTTCTTTGTTAATTAGCTCTTCAAATGTATTTATGTTCGCATATTTGTCCATAATATCTATTTTTTATTTACGAAATATTCTTTCATTAGCTTTTCTGCCTTTTCGATTTCTTGCGGCGGTGTCTTCTGCGTTTCCTTCTGGAAACCATGAAAAAGCACAACGAGACAACCCTTGTCAAAACAGCAGAAGATTCGAAAGATATTTGACTGATACTTCACCCGAATTTCATACAGCCCGTTCGTGCCCGTAAGGTGCTTCAAGAACTTTTCAGGCACATGCTTCACTTGCCTTATGAGTTCAAGAACGTATTGTATTTTCTGCTTTACCCCTTGGTCCTGCTTTCGGTAGAAGTCAATAAAATGGGTCCTGTAGAAAATTATCTTTCGCATGCCACAAAGTTATCTTAAAAGATAACAATATGCAAGGAATTTGGGTTTTTTCTTGTTCAATAAATGCACTACAACGCCCGGCGGTATGGTTAGTTGCCGATTTCGAAGCACTTTCCAGTCAAGTTACACAAAGGTTGGAGCGGGCTACAACCCTTAAATAACCTACTATCCCGGCAATTTTTATAACGCGTGTTGTGCTTATGTGCCTTTTATTCTTGGTCATCAATCCCTTTAACTGTCATTAATAAAAAATCGAGGCATTTTGAATAATCCAAATTCTCATATTCAAGTCCAATCTTTCTAATATTTGAATAATAATCCTTGAGTTTCTTATAGTAATTTTTCTCTAACTGCACTGAAGTCGCCTTCTCTCCAATTTTCTCTATCAGGAACCACTTTTCAATCAATCGTGCGGTGCGTCCGTTGCCATCTTGAAATGGATGAATTTTAACAAAAACCAAATGCAATAAAGACGAATAATAGAAAATCTCAAAAGGATTTAAATCAGCACGATGAAGTATCTCAATATCATGAAATAATTTATCAAGTTCTGATTTAACTATCTCAGGGCTTGCAGAAACATACTCAATTTTATCATCGCTGTTTATTACAAACATTGGATTGCTCCTAATCAATCCTTGCTGGCTTTTCGGTAAAAGATTTTTACTCAAAATCGAGTGGGCTTTTTTTACATTCTCAAGTGTCAAATGATTATTATCAATGAAGTCATATGCAGAATATAAATCATCAGCTTTTCTGGTATAATCCGGTTTGAATTTTACTTTTAAAAATTTGTGCTTGAAATAACTATCAAAATCGATATCCTCTCCCTCAATCTTTGATGAATAAACGGATGAAACCGATTTATAAAACTGAAAATAATCTACAGGTACTCCAGGCTGTTTGCTTTTATCAATTTTATCCAATGGCGATTCTATTACAGCTTTGGTGTAATCATCAAGGAACTTATCTGTCAGAATCTTAAAATCCATTATTCATCAATTTGTACAAAGGTAATCTTTTTAGTTCCTGTTTAAAAGTCTGTTGATATTATGGAAACGCAAGGCTTTTCCGGCATTACTCACAACTTGTTTATACCCGCGACTTTATTGCGCCTATACGAACATTGGTGGCTGGATAGGTGCAACCGGGTTGCGTACTATTTCCCATAATTGTCTAGATAGATGTCTCCTTACAATGCCACCAACGGTTCGGGGCTTGGCGGTCGGGCGGTAGAATGCCCAATAAACACCCTGCGAGCCAAGGGCCTATCAAATGTAAGCAAACTTATCTAATTTTCATATTTTAGTGCCTTAGTGCGGTAAAGGTGCTAAAATTAAAAATTATATCATTGAAAAACAATGCTTTATCTACGCACTAATTTTGATGGGGACAACTGTAATCAGTAACTTCGCATGTACAACTTTTGGCAATATGCTATGTACAGAAAATGGCAACATTAGGTGTACATAAAAAGGGTCCTTCAATTTGCCTAAAACGCTCAGTATAGGCCGCCTACCCACCATTTTGCCAAACGAGCTGTTCTCTGCTGACTTTTTTGGCTCGTTAGTTTGTCTTCTTTTATATAAATCTAGATCTTTTAGTCGTTTTTTAATTACGAATTTCTGTAATACTTTCACTTTTAAGGTCTTTTAATCACAGAAATAAACAGTTCTCTATCCGTATCATTGATTAATTCCAAATTGGGTGAATTTTCCAACGCCCTTGGAATACCACTTCCAACACCAACAAAAGGTAAAATATACCTTGCATTTGTAAATAGAATAGGATTCCTAGGAATAGAAGTACCAATTTTAATTTTATCAATGGTAAGTGTGTTAGGTAGTTTACCTGGGCTTATAATCTCCATTCTATCATCAAAAATAAACACTTTAATACTAGATGAAATAAAATAATTTCTATGTATTAAAGCATTGATAAGTAATTCTTCTATAGTTTCTATTGGTATTTCTAACTCTGAAGGCGAATTAAAACTGTCTTTTTTCTGTATCTTTTTTAGATTTCTCGTAATGAAAGAGAGAGTTTTATCGTATAGTTCTTTTAAGTTCCCTGTAAAAGGATCTTCTTTATCACGGAACTTATTTGAACTTATATCATTCCCGATAATCGAAACGCATTGTACAGTGAATGTAGGTCGAAACTGTTGGGGGTTTCTACCAAAAAAAAGTATTCCACCAAGACTAATTTTGCCGTCTTTTAGCATCCCTAGATTAGAAAGAAGTGAAGCGGTAGATTGTCCGAGTTCTTCTATTGATTTCTTTGTTTTTGCTACTATGAACTCTTGAAAAAAAACCTCATCAATATCATTAATTGTTGTGCCGTTCACTATGGTTTCATCAGCAAAAAGGTTCCCACTACTTTGAAGTAAACGAGCAATTTCTTCTTTAGCTATTACTTTGCGTTTATCAGAGCCGTTTTTGACCCAAATTATTCCATTGTTGTCCATATGAGGCTTACTCGTACCCTCTGATATGTGGGCTACTATAACATTCTGTTTGTCAACCTTTACGGTTTCAGTATAGATGTAAATCGGTGCTTTAACATTATTTGATGCAGCATTAGCTAACAATTCATTGGTTGCTTGAAGTTCCTCAAAAGAAAGTCCATTGATTTGTCCTGTTTTATCATCAATACCAATAATTATTATACCGCCATTTGTATTTGAAAAAGCAACCATTTCTGCTCCAATTGAATTGGCATTATTTACACGGACTTTAAATTGAACCTTGCTTGATTCGCCCATTTGGATTAAATCCAATAATTCTAATGCGTCCATAATTCGTAAATTCTTTTTCGGTTATTAAATGCTTCTTGACCACCCTCCATAATATTTACTATCTCATTTCTTATCGTTTTATTATCAATACTACCAAGATTTGTTTTTATACTGTCGGTGTTATATTTACACGAAATCACTTGCTCACAATCTCCAAGAACAGGAATATTCGGGTTGTGGGTAGCAAAAATAAATTGTGATGAATTTTTCAATTCTTTCAATACTTTTATTACATCATTGTAAATAGTTTGGTTATCCAAATCATCTTCGGGTTGGTCAATCATAATTAAATCGCTATCCTTTAATGTCAACAAAAATATAATGAGGGCAGATGCTCTCTGTCCCAAAGAATGCTCATTTAACGGTCTTCCTCGATAAATAATATCAAATTTATCAGGTATTCTATATGTCAAAAATGCTCCAATATTGTTGTTAAAATACTCCCTAAAAGTATTCAATTGAACATCAGTAAGATTATCGGACAATTTAGAGTGGGATTGATGTAAATCCTCATAAACAGCAATCAAATCATTATAGTTCTCTATAATAATCTGAATATTATTTTCCCTCAAATTACTTCCTCTCAGATTCTCTTTCAGATAAGATTTAAAATCTTCTTTGTTACCTTTAAAAGTAACATCTATTCTTATAGAACTTTGATCTTCGTTTACTTTTTTAATTTCATCCTGAACTATTACAAATTCATCAAACCATAAATTTTCCAAAGCAGTCAAAGATTTTTTCAATTGATTTTCCAATTCTTTTTTCTTATCGGACAGCTTATTTAATTCCGATAGTTGGGCTTTTATCAAATCAAGTTCTTTGGTATATTTCACATAATCGTCAGCCTGTATATTGGGTAGGTTTATTTCCCTTTTAATTTTTGAAAATTCCTCTTTCAAAGTTTCGTATTTCACATTGAAGTCTTGATGTCGTTTTTTGAGAATGGTATTTTCCATTACTAATTTTGATGAAAGAGTTTTGGCTTCAAGAAACAAATTCTCAAAAACAGTAAAATGCTGTTTTATACTATCAATATCTACAGCGTTTTCTTTTGAAACATATGTTTTGAAACTCTGGAAACTGTCCTCAAATTCATTGACAAATTCATTCAAACCATCAATGACTTTTTGTTCAAATTTTTCTAGACGCTTGATAAAATTACTGTCTTGATTAAAAGAGATTTGTTTTTCAAGTTTTTTATCAATTTTATTATCTTTAAAAACTTGAATTTTTAAATTTAACTCTGCTTGTTTGGCTTCAATATCTGTTTTTCTTGCAACTTTTGCATCTATTTTTTTGAGTTCATTTATTGACCGCAGTACATCTTGATTTCTTTCCTCAATCTCACGCTTTTTGTTAAATAATCGATCGCCAATTAATTTACTAATAAGATATTCTGTTGATAGAGAATCGCCAATTTGTGAAAGATCTTTTTGCCCAAAATATATAGGTTTTTTAACAATGGCATTTGGTTTTAATCTAATTTGTAATTCTCCATCTTTATAAATATTTGTTCTATCACCGAGTATTTTTTCAGCAATATATTCTTTTCCTTGGTCATCTACTAAAACAGAGGTTATTTTTCCACCACTTCCTAATAGCACATTAACCAAGCCTGTTTTATATTTAAAATCAACATTCTGTTCCTCTTCTAATTCAATATCCAAAGCATATCTGATGGCTTCAAGTACAGAAGATTTTCCACTTCCTCTAATACCAATTAAATTATTCATTGAATGATTTAATTCAATTGTAGAACCGTTTAACTTCCCACCTTTAAAACTTATAGACTTTAGATATCCATTACTTGGATTGATGATTGTTTGTTCTTGTCTGTATTGTTTATCTATTAATGCGTATTTAATTGCTTCAAAATTAAAAGCTCCAATTTTTAAAAATGTTTTTTGAGTAACTTCATTTACATAATTACCTGTTCCAATATCTTCTATGCTTTTTGCATCGGATCCTTCCACAAAAGCAGGTAATTCATTATTAAGCCAAAGATTAAGGTTTTTAATTAAATCAGCTGTTCTTACTTTTTGAAACCCGAGAACAGCCTTTCGGAATAAAGGATTGTTACCTAATTCTTGAATACGTCCACCATCTAACTCATTACAAAAACCACTTTTTTGTTCAATATGAGCCATTATAATGAAATAATCTTTTTCAAAAGCATTCAATTTCTTTATTGTTTCAATCAGATTGTCATTAGAACGACCGTTTTCGTTTTCGAAATTGTGTTTACCTACAAAAGTTTGGGTGATAAACTGATTGATATAGTCTGTGCCATTTTCAAGCCACTCGGTAGGATTGAAGATAACTAGGCAATGAATACCATTTGCTCCGTCATTTACAGAAAGTTCAACTCCTGGCAAAAGATAAATTTCTTTTTTTCTTGCAGTTTTTTCAAGAGCTTTATATTCGTCAAAATTAAATTTATTATGATTGGTAATTACAGCAATTTTAATATCTTCTTCACTCAACCTGTTAACATAGTTGGAGAAATAATAATCACTTTCTCCATTATAAGTGAACTCATTGTCAGCATTTGTGTGCAAATGAAAGTCAGCTCTTAACCAAGTGCTACCATTTTTAAATATTTCAAATTCTTTATCCATTTGGTAAATATTCTTTAGTAGAAACTAATAATTCTCGTATATCAACATCTAAAACTTGAGCAATTTCTGTCAAAACCTCAATACTTGGTTGGGAATTGTTATTACAATAATTTGTAACCACACTATAACTTTTTCTTATTTTTTCAGCAAGCCAAGTTTGGGTTCTACCTTGTTCTTTTAAAATTTCTTTTATCCGGTTCATTAGTTCAAAGTTCTTTATTTAATGATAACGTTACAAAGATACATTTAATTATGATGTTGTAATATGTTTTTATGTTGAAAAATGATATGTTTTTTATAGAGGTATAGGCAAAAAATAACTCTTTTTTAGTTTTGAAGCATTGGATTGTACGGTTGGAAAAACCAAAATGTGCGGTTTGGTTAGTGGGTTTAAGCTTGCAGAGAACGTTTGACTTGCTTGGCGAAGGTGGCATTTTTAGCACAAATCTTCAACCGAGGCATTAAGTTCAAATTTAACGAAAAACTTTAAATCGAAGCCTTTTATTGCCGTTTTTGCCAAACTGCTTGTTGGTAGTCAGGGCCGTTTTATTTTTTATCTTAAAATGGGAGTTCATCATTATCATCCTCTTTCACTATTACGGGAGCAGGGAATTTATTTTTGTAGAAAGAGTTTAGAAATAATTCTACTGTCGTTACAGTATTCACAATAAAATAAGTGTAAAGAGAGTCATTTATTAGATAATCATCATCAGTTTTACCGTGAAAATATGTTTTGTCGCTTCTTAACGTTTCTACAGCTTGATTTATAGCTAAGAGTGAACTACCTATAGTTTTTATCTCTTTAGGATTATCTTTGTTTACTAAATTAAATTCTTTTAAAATTATCCCTGTTAATTTATATAGAGTTTCAGAGCCTTTAATATTACTAGAAATTCTTTCGTCCTTTAGTATTTCTTTAATTATACTCTCTAATGCAGAATTTGCCAAACCGATAACTGTACTTGGGTCTGTTTCAATTTGTTTATAGGCTCTAACAAAAGTGTCGTATGCTGTACTATAATTTGTTTTTAAAGCGTTTTTAAATTCAGGTATTGAGGGGATAAAATCAGGAGTATCAACTCCTAAATCAATAGCAATTTTTAGCAATGTTTCTCCATCAATATTGTGTAAGGTTGATTTTAAATCAATTTTTCCATTTACCTGCTTTGTTATTTCAAATTGTGGCGACCAGCCTAGATTAAAACCTGTGTCGGTAGTCCTATCTTCATAAATTTGCCACTTTTCGATGTGTTTTTCTACGTTATAGTATTTTGAAGTTTCAAAATAATCCCATAAAGCATTTTCTACATCTGAAACAAGTTTCATTTGATATTTTGGAGAAATTAAACTATTCATTTTTTTAATGATAAAATTTAAAAGTAAAGTTAAGAATTTATCTATTACCTTTTGCTCGGTTATGTGTTTTACACAACATTTCGCAGTTTTTAATATCAGTTGCTCTGCCTTTCCTCCACGCTGTAACGTGATCGGTATCCATATCTTTTAAACTCCAAATTTTCGTTTTGTTGGCATCGCGTCCGATTAGACTGATTTGATTGGGATTAATATCTTTTCTGGTTTTTAAATACTCTATCCCGGCTATAACATCCAAGGCAAAGTCATAGGAGGTTGCATCAGCCAAAGTTTCTTTCTCTGTTCTTTGTCCAACTCCTTTATCATCAATACGTAAAATAGCAATTCCTTGGCGTGTTAAATAATCTGCAATAACAAGAAATGGTTTATGACCAAATATAGTTTCGTCTCTGTCTTGCTGCCCACTACCAGAAATAAGTATAGCTACCGGATATTTGTTCACTTGTTTTGGTATAGTCAGCGTATCTCCAAATTTTATACTTTTTCCCTGATTAAAATATGAAACAGTTTCTTCTGTATATTGGAAAGGTGGTTTCGGATTCTGAGGTCTTCTATATTCTTTTTTTTCTTCTTAATGTTAGCGGGTAATTTTTTCCTAATTGAATCCAATTTCCAACAATTATATCATTTTCATATACTCCTACAAATTGTGCCTTAATTAATCCAACAAAAGTAATATTGATACTATCCCCACAATTGCTCAAGTTTGAAACAGGATTATCCTGAACTGACTGTGCTGGGATATCATGTAAACAATTATCACTGCTTAGCTTGAAATCAATTTTTGTTCAATATCTTCAGTCTTTATCGTGCCTTCCCACATTGCTACATCTTCATCCTTTTCCTGGTCTTTATTTGAACATGAAAGAATGCCAATTGGTAAGATTAATATAATTATATTGTTCATAGTTGGTTTTTTTAATACCCCATAACGTCTGACCAGCTTGCCGAAGTGGCAATTTTTACCGGTAAACCTCAATCGAATAACGTACTTTCAACTTACCGAAAACGTTCAATCGAAGCCGTTCGACCCGTCTGACGCAAAACTGGCTGTTACAGGCTGGCGTGTTTTTATCTAATACTTTCCACTTTTTCTGCTGTAATTATTTGATTACTTTCTATAACTTTAATAGTTGGTGGTTCTGAAAATTCATATTGCTTCATTTCTATGATAATAGCATCAAACTCTTCTGAAGTTGCAACAATAACATTATCAAGGCCAATAACATCGCCACTTTTTATTTTTTCTTTGACACTACGAGCTTCATTCACTTCAAGTGTTATTAAATAACTTAAAGCTTTTCTATGTACATATTTTAAGGCTATTGCTTCTAAATCGGCTTGTTTGTATCGCTCTCTTAAGCTTGTTTTGGCACTCCAACAAACAGGCCCACGTTCTGAAGTATAAAACATCAAATCATATATAACATTAGGTACAAACGCAACTTTAGCACTCATATACAGTGGAAGGATGTTTTCTCGTACACATAAAGTGGCTAAAATATATTCAAATATCTTACCATTTAAATTATTATTCCCATCTGGATGTTTTTGATAGGCATTCCAATATTTTTTTATATAATCGGAGGGAGTCGAATATTCGACATTCAAAAAGTTTGGAAATAAACTGTCAAAAATAGTTTCAGCCTTACTATTTTTACCAACTGTAATACTTAGGTCATTTAATTTTCCCATTTAAATTGCTTCAATAGAATTTAAAATCTGCTTTGCCATTGCTTGAATTGCAGGTACAGCGACTGAATTACCAAACTGCTTATAAGCTTGGGCATCGGAAACCGGAATAACGAAATCATCAGGGAAACCTTGTAGTCTGGCCCATTCTCTTGGCGTCATTTTTCTAATTCCTTTACGATTAACCTTCCCTTGAATATTCGTTTTAGGTTTATAGTCTGTAATTCTAAAATCATAAACAAGGTTTCTTTCTCTACCCATACCACCACAAACTACGGCATTAGCAATTTCATCATCTTTGATTATTTCATAACCAAATCCGTTACCTTTTTTGGCGTGCCTTTCTTTATGGTCTTTTAAGGTTTGTAAATAAACAGTAGATAAATAATATTTTGTTGATGGAACTTCCTTTTCCTTAATATCTGCAAAAGTCACATTTTTATTTATAGGTTTAGGATATTCAAATTCCTTTATTCCTGTACTTGGGTGAAAACCTGCAATAAAAATTCGTTCTCTGTTTTGTGGAACTCCAAAATCTTTAGCATTTACGATTTGAGGGTCAGGTACAAAATATCCTAAATCATTACGCAAAACATTAAGAATTGTGGCTAAAGTTTTGCCTCCTTGATGGCTTGTTAAGCCCTTGACATTTTCTAAAAATATTGCTTTAGGTTGTTTTCTTTTGATAATTTCGGCAACGTCAAAAAACAGGGTTCCTCTTGTATCTTCAAAGCCACCACGCCTACCCGCAATCGAAAAAGCTTGACAGGGGAAACCTGCACAAAGAATATCAAAATTATCCGGAATATAGGATTTTGTTTCCTCCTTCGTAATATCTCCAAACGGTGTTTCTCCAAAGTTCGCACGATAGGTTTGTTTGGAATATTTATCCCATTCGCTGGTATAGACACATTCTCCGCCTAAATTTTGTAATGCCAAACGAAAGCCTCCGATTCCGGCAAATAAATCTATGAATTTAAATTTTGGCTCATTAATTGGTGGGAAAGGAATATCATGGGTTTCAAATAAACCATACTGTAAAGCTTCTTCCGCAACTTGTAAAGTAATTTCTTCATCAGGATATTTATATTCTAAAATCTCCTTTGCAAAAACAATCGCATCTGGTTTGTAAAATTTGGATGCACCGTTTTTATCATTATGTAAATAATGAGTCAAGACAGCTTTTTTATTATTGTCTGATTTAACTAATTCATCCTTAAAAGCTTTTCCTTCAATTTTCTCTAAGGATATTTTTTCTCTAAACCTCATTTCTGATACCAAAATTTCTTTTTCAATTATTTCTATACAATTTAATAAATTTTTCTCAATTTCCTTTGCCCAAAACCGTAAAATCTTCCATCCTTGTTTTTTAAGTTCCTTATTAACTTCTTTATCTCGTTGTATATTTCGTTCAATTTTATTGAACCAAAATTCCTTATTTGTTTTATGGTCAAATTTTCTTGTTTCCCAATCTTTACCGTGCCAAAACTCGCCATCGACAAAAATAGCAAGCTTTATTCGTTTAAATGTCAAATCGGGCTTTCCAAAGACAGTTTTATTGTTTTTCCTGTATCTGTGTCCTCTTGCATAAAGAGCTTTAGCCAATATAAGCTCAGGTTTTGTTCCTGTTGATTTATTGGCTTGCATATTTTTTCTCCTTTGCTCTTTAGTCAATTTGTCCATAGCTATAAACTTAAAAAACAAGTTCTGTTTTATTTAAACTTTACTGGTTCTTTACGCTTGCCTGTAACGATTGTCCGACTTGGTGTTGGGCGAGATTTAAACCTACAAAAACGCAACACTAAGTCATAACTTAAAATTAATAATAAAACTTCAGATAACAAACTAAAACCCGCCTGACGCTAAGCCTTTGTTAGTCGACGTTTCGATATTATTCTCTGTCCTATTTATTTCAATTTGATTTTTATTTTTTAATTCTTTTTGCTCTTTAATAAAACTAAAATATGCAAATTTTAACAAAATTACTGCATTCAAAAAAATAGCAATTATTTTTGTAATATTCCAATATTTTTTAATACGCTGATTTCGAGTTCGACTTTTATAACCACCATTATTAACAAATTCGATTCCGTTTAAATTTATTTGATAAGAATTTTCTGACTTATTGAAGTTTACAAACCCATCTTGATGAAGTTTTTCTAAAAAAAGTTCTGGTTCTGTATAATTATGTATTTTCGTTTTTTCGTCGCCATAACAGAAGAAAAATATATCAATTGCATTTAAATATTGAATGTAATCTTGTTCGTTAATGACAATTGTAGTCTTTAGATAATGCAAAAGGTCATCTAAAGTCTTATCCATATTCTTCTGATCTAGTCTTTTGTTCTTTTTCAATTTAATATCAAATTATAATAATGTTGGCTAACGGTTATCCAGCTTTGCGGTCAGGCGGAATTTTCTACCGAAAATTCCAAAAAATAAAGATTAAATTTACAAAAAAGTTTTCAAACGGAAAACTTCAACCCGCCTGACGTAAAACTGGTTGATAGCAGAGGGTGAGTTTTATCGATTTAAGAAATTTTCTAAGTCGTTTGGATTTACATATGGCATTAGTCTTTTTTTTATGCTCACATTTGTACATACAATTAATGTGATAAACGCCAAAGAGAAATATTTATGTTCATTAAAAGGATTTCTGTTTTTATCTTTTTCTGCGGCGTGCGAAAATTCATTTCGGAATCGATTGAGAATGAATAAAAGCCCCGCTTCGTCATACTTCTTATTCCTTTTTTTCAATTCTTTTGTTAACCATTGATAATGTTTTTGGTATTTAGGTAAACTTTTCAAGCATTTAATCAAACTGGTTTTAAGACATTTATCTCTCGTATGAACATCATTTTTTATACCCCATTTCTTCTCTGTGAAAAAGTATTCAAGCATCATATAAAAAGTACAGAATGAAGACTGATATCTTGCTGAATGAAATAATAATTTTCCATCTCTAAAAAAAGAGAATGGGATATACAAATCACCAAGTTGATTCATACTAATAACAGTATGGGATAACCAATCCTTAGATAATCTGGTTAAATCTTGGGAAGTCTGAATCTTTCTTTCAATTTGATTGAATGGTAAAAAATGTTCTTCGTCGTTCTCTGGAATCCATTTCATTAGGGGATTCAGCCTGTCTATATACTCTAACTTATTGTCTAACGCTCCAAAAGATTCAATATGATTTATTACTTCTATCATATCTTCATAAGATTCCGAATTTGGAAGCTTAATAGTTTTATGAAGTCCAGATATTTCAATTATAGGTAAGCAAGACGAATGTTCATTTATATGTTTAGATATAGAGATATAATAACTTCCCTCTTTTTCAAATATTGAGATGTGATAAGGATGTTTTTTGACATTTAAGTTTTTGTCAATTTTTAAATTACCGTAAATTTTATATGTCAATTCAAAAATCATTCTTTTTCCTTTTTTCACTCTGGTTCAAGGCTTTGCGGTTGGGCGGTTGGTGGGGCAATGTTTTTGTCTGCTGTTACAAAAGCTGATGCGGGTGATAAACTCCCAAAATCATACTTTTCAGCCCGCCTGACGCTAAGCTTGTGTTACAAGTAAACCTTTTATTCTTGTAGTCTGTTTTTTAAATCCATACGTTCGTGTAGAATCCTTAATATTTCAATTTTGGTCTTAGAAGATTGTTGATAAAAAATAATATGTTTACCTGATTTTAAACCAAAAACATCTTTCTTCATTTTAAAATATTTTTTACCAATTTTTGGATTCTTCCCAATCTCTTTGCAGGAATCTCTTATTGCATTATAATATATCTCTGCTTGATTTTCTGACCACTTATAAAATGTATAAAGATAAATTTCGTCAAGGTCACTAATTGCTTCTTGTCTTAGAGAAACTTCAATCATTTTTTATGACTCTTGCTTTTAATTCTTTTAGATGTTCGTTAAAATCGAAATCTTCAACAATAGGACTATCCAATCCCTCTTGTATTGCGTGTTTTAGCGCTGTTAACTTATTCTCCTCTTTCTCGAGTAAGCGAAGACCAGCACGGATTACTTCGCTTATATTCTTATAACGCCCTGTAGATATTTGGTTGCGAGCAAACTCCTCAAAGTATTCTCCTAATGAAACAGATGTATTTCGTGCCATAATTATAAATTTATTTTATGCAAAAATAAAATTACCAAATATTGGTAAAATAAGCAAGAAGTATTTAGCATTTTCTATAGAGTTTTGATAATGTGTGTCGAATTCTGAAAGGTTACTTATATGATTTTCGGATTTACAAATAATATAGCACACCGGAATATTATCAGAATAATCTTTATTGAACGTGTCTAAATTGTAGTCAGCATATTTATAACTGAACGTTGTAAAAAAATCCTTTAAATATTCGATATAGTGGTTGTGATACAAAGATTTCAAAGGGATTAATAATGTGTTCCCAAATACTTCTATTGTTTCGTCTATATGTGAACCATACACTAAAACTCCAGAATAATTGTCGAGATTTAAGTGTTTCTGTATTATATCCATGACTTGTTTAATTAATTATTGCCAGAGAACGCAAGAAGTTCTGCAAAATATGGATCTTTATCTTTTCGCTTGTGCCTATCGTTTGACCAGGTTGCCGAAGTGGCGGTAAATCGAAGACGAAGCTTTCGATTTAGCCGTCACGTAACAAAAGCCAATTTTTACGAATTACATATTGGCCGTACGAAGCCGAATCTTGGTCGTTGAGCGAAGTCGAAACGCCCAAGATAACCGAGTTTTTTCATGGTGGCCGAGTCCGTCGTCCCTTCAAAGGTGTGACGGATTCAAGTCTTCTGGAGCTGTCTAAAAAGACCGAGACAGCATCTTTTTATTTGTACTCCTATCTGTGAAGTTTCTCAAACATTCAATTCTTAGAGGCTTTAAGAAACTTATTGGACAGCCCCCTACAACAGAAAACAAACAACAACTCGCCTGGCGCAAAGCCTTTATTATTTTGCCGCAAAGGTTTTTCTTTTCATAAAATATAATCCAATTAATAACAGGATTAGCACTGAGGCTGTTCCTGAAATTATTTTGCCGTATTTGAAGGATGCAGGCTGAAATTTAAATTCTATAATACTGTCACCTTCAGGAATGAATAAGCCTCTTAAAAGGTAATTTGTCCTGATAATTGGCTCTTCTTTTCCATTGATAAAAGCTTTCCAACCGGCAGAATAATATATTTCGCTAAATACCGCAAAAGAAGGGGATGAGGTTTGTGAAGTATATTGCAAATAATCAGGTTTATACTCTGTTAGTTTAATTTCTCCGTTTCCAGATCCGATAGTTTGTTTTTCAAGAATATCCGAAAAATCTAAATGAATAATTGCTGTGCTATTTAAATCTTCTTCGCCTAAAGCATTTATTTCTTCTTGCGAACTTTCTACTGTTCTTATTTGCTCCACAAACCATGCGTTGCCCATGGTAAAAGGATTCCTCAAGGGGGCCATGTCAGGATTATAGATAATAAATTTAGTATTAAGCATATTTATAACAGGCAAATTGGCCAAAACACCCTCAATATCTGAAGCTGTGGTGCCTCCATAAAAAACTGATCTCAATCTTTGAAAATCTTGTTGCAGATAATAATCTATAATATCCTGATACCTTTGCAATTTTGCACCATGATATCCACCAAGAGATTTATGAAAATAACTGGTGTTTACTTCCTGAAAAGGACTTCCATAAATTGAGAAAACCCTGAAATTAAGATCTTTATCTTCCAAAATCAGTTTATCAGCTTCATTTTGTATAAATGGAACACGCATTTCTCTTGCAGGTCGAAAAAGGCTGCTATTCAAATATCTGCGGTCAACAGTCCATAAATCAACCAATATTAAAACCAGAAGTCCCGGAATTATATATTTTACTGATATTTTCCCATTTGCAAGGAACCATAGAGAACCACTGCCAAGAATAATAAAGATTATAGTTCGTAAACTATCCGTCTTTAATAGTATCATCCTTGCATACTTAATTTCCTGCATTAAAACATCAAAAATAACAGCTTGATCAGGATTATTCATTTTTTGTTCAGAAATAGAAGCTATCTCAAAATCACTCATCAATTTTAATATGTTCGGGAAGAAGTAAAATATAGCAGATACACCTGCGGTTAAAAGAACTGCAGATAGAAAATAACCGGATTTTTCTTTCAATATTTCAGGCTCCTCAACTATCTCTCTTAAAGTTAAAAGTGCCATAAGAGGAATGGTGAAAGAGGCTATTACCAAGGCCATTTCCACAGTCCTAAACTTATTATATAAGGGGAAATAGTTATACATAAACATATTAAAACCTTCTAAATTTTTCCCCCATGCAAGGATGATGGAAAGAAGAGTTCCGGCAAGTAACCACCATTTTTCCTTTCCCTTATAAAAGAAAAGTCCTAATACAAATAAAAAACAAACTAAGGCACCAACATAAACCGGACCTTCCGTAAATGGCTTACTACCCCAATATTTGGGCTGCTGAGTAACTTCATTAACTAATTGTTTAACAAATTGTCCATGTTGTTCACCCATATATAAACCATTAGCAATAAGTTCATCGGAGATTCTGGTTTCCATATTTGCTAATAACTCAGGATCTTCGCCAATTGGCCTAGACCGGCCGCCATTAAAATTAGGAATCATAAGACTTAGAGTTTCTCCTTTTCCATAACTCCAAGCAAAAACATAATCGGCATCAAGACCTTTTTGTTGCGTATTTGCTTCATCCATACTTAATAGTGAATCTCCCCTTATACTTTCCTTGCTGTATTCCCAGGTAGTCCATAAATTGGTGAGATTGGGAAGTATGGCTAATATAACAGCTACTAGCAATAAAGCAGTACGATAAATAAAATCATGAAAAGTCTTGTTTCTTATGGCTCTTATCATGCGATCGGCAAGCAAGATAAATATTAATAATGCCAGATAATAAGTGATTTGAACATGGTTATAGGCGATATTGGCACCTAAGGCAATAGCAGTAAAAAGAGCACCGCCCCATTTATTTTTGTTGTAGCTATATAAAATTCCGGCTATTACAGGTGCCATAAGGGCAATGGCATAAGCCTTGGTAATATGTCCGGCAATAATTATTATAAAATTATACGATCCAAAAGCAAAGGCAACACTTCCGATAGTACTAAGCCAAAAATTAAAACCGAGGCTGCGCATGAGAATGAAAAATCCCAACAGATATAAAAAAACAATGGCAATAGTATAATATGGCAGACCAATGCGGGAAATTCTGTTAAGGTAACTAAATAGATTGGCAGATGAATCACCCCTAATCTGATAAGCAGGCATGCCACCAAACATAGAATTGGTCCACATCGACCGTTCTCCGCTATCCTTTTCGTAATCAACTAATTCTTTTGCCATCCCAATAGAATGGGTGTTATCCATCTGTGGCAGCTTTTTACCCTCAAGAACAGGGTAGAAGTAAATGAGAGCGATAGAAATAAAAAACATGACAACAGCCATGTTGGGCAAAAATTGTTTTAATTTGTCAGACATAAGATCTTTGTTTGAAAACATGAGAAATCAAAAATAACAAAAAAAGTTAAAGACATTAATAATTTAAATTAATTACAGAATAGCAATTGTTAAAATCTTGAATAAAGCAAAAATGCTTATCTTTGTATTTAATATAAAAAGCATTTTTATGCCCTTATTAAATGATATCTTTTCATTTATTAATTCGAATCGTTATGCAAGGATTGATCATTTCAGAAATCATCCCGGCGAAGTTCAACATGAACAATTCAAGAATTTAATAAGTACAGCGAAGGACACGGTTTTTGGAAAAGATTATGAGTTTTCCTCCATCAGTTCAGAAGATGTTTTTCGTGAACGTGTGCCTGTACGTGATTATGAAGCTTATATTTCACATATAATACGCCTACGACATGGTGAAAAAAACTTGTTATGGCCGGGAGATATTAAATGGTTTGCCAAAAGTAGTGGGACTACCTCTTCTAGAAGTAAATTTATTCCTATTTCTAAAGAAGCATTATATGATTGCCATTACAGGGGAGGACGTGATACCGTGCTCTTGTACAATGAAATTAAACCCGAAAATAAATTAATGTCGGGGAAAACATTAACCCTCGGAGGCAGCAACCGAATAAATAATTTTAATAATGGCTCGCTTTATGGTGACCTGTCAGCAATATTAATTGAAAACATACCCTTCTGGACTAGTTTTGTGCGTACGCCGCCAAAGGAGGTAGCATTAATGTCAGAATGGGAGAAAAAACTTGAGCTGATCACCCAAATTACTATAAAAGAGAATGTAACAGCTTTAGCAGGTGTGCCTTCATGGCTGCTAATATTATTGAGGAATATTCTGGATCATACGGCAAAGCAAAATCTTTTGGAGATATGGCCAAATCTTGAGCTGTTTATTCATGGTGGTGTAAGTTTCGCACCTTATCAAAAGCAATATCAAACATTAATTCCATCAGAAAAAATGCATTATCTTGAAACTTATAATGCTTCTGAGGGCTTCTTTTCTATTCAGGATGACTTTTCTTCGGATTCAATGCTGTTAATGTTGGATTATGGAATTTTTTTCGAGTTTATGCCTTTAACGGAATTGGGAAAAAAATTTCCGATAACTTTTTTAATTGAAGAAACAGAAACAGATGTTGATTATGCGCCTATTATCTCTACCAATGGTGGCCTGTGGCGTTATTTAATTGGTGATACAATACGTTTTGTCTCCCTTAAACCATATAAAATAATGATTAGCGGACGAACAAAACATTTTATAAATGCTTTTGGCGAAGAGCTAATAATTGATAATGCTAAAAGAGCTTTAGAAGTTGCATGTGAAAAGACCGGAGCTATAATCAAAGAGTTTACTGCTGCTCCTGTATATATGAGTACACTTTCAAAAGGGAAACATCAATGGCTTATTGAATTTGAAACTCCTCCTAATGATGAGGATTATTTTGTTGAATTACTTGATAGCTCATTAAAGGAATATAATAGCGATTACGAAGCGAAGCGTTATAAGGATATGACATTAGAGCCACCTGACCTAGTGATAGCAAGGAAAGGATTGTTTTTCGACTGGTTAAAAAAGAAAAATAAATTAGGCGGTCAAAATAAGATTCCTCGTCTGTCAAATGACAGGGAATATATGGATGATTTGCTAAAGTTAAACGGGTAAGAAATTATTATGCATATAGCAATAGCTGGAAATATTGGATCAGGAAAAACCTCACTCGCCGGTTTGTTAGCTAAACATTATGGTTGGGAGGCACATTATGAAGAGGTAGATGAAAATCCTTATCTGCCTGATTTTTATGAAGATATGAAAAGATGGTCCTTTAATCTTCAAGTTTATTTCCTCAATAGTCGGTTTTCGCAAATTGTGAAAATCAGACAATCGGAAAATACAGTTGTACAAGATCGTACTATTTATGAAGATGCTTATATTTTTGCAGCTAATTTGTTTGATATGGGGCTTATGAGTAAGCGAGATTATTTTAGCTATCTCGGATTATTTGAATTATTGACCAGCCTTATTCAGCCTCCGGATTTGTTGATTTATTTAAAGGCATCTGTTCCCACATTGGTTAAACAAATTGAAAGTCGTGGACGAAGTTATGAAGCAGGTATTAGACTTGATTATCTTAAAAGCTTAAATGAAAGATATGATAGTTGGATGCTTAATTACAAAAGTGGAAATATGTTAATGATAAATGTTGATGAAACAGATTTCATTAACCAAACTGAAGCTTTAAGCTCTGTTTTTGATAAAGTAGAAGCTAAATTACATGGTTTGTTTTAGTGAAATATTAATTTAAAATATTTAAACAAAATCATTCGGATGGCTCTGTTTCAACAAAATAATCAAATATCTACCGATTCTATTGAATCACCTTCATTGATTTCACCACAACTTTCAATTCCTGATGATGTTGATAAACAAATTCCATCATTACAGTTAAGGCGGCCACAGATTAATATAATAGAAACTGAACAGATAGATATTGAGAAAGAAAAAATTATTAAGAAGCCGCCGGTAGTTGTTCAAAAAATCTTTGTTGCCCCCCCCTCTTTAACATTCGATGATTCAGTTAAATTAAATCTTACAGGAAGAAAAGATAAATCGGTAAACTGGAAGTTAAATTATGATGTTAAAATAATTGACGAAGACCTTGCATCGCCACAACTACATGATTCATTATGGAATGAACTCATTCAAGAAAAAACATACTATTTTACAAAACAGGATTCTATTACCGGCTTTACGGAAGAAATACTACCTGCCTATATTGATACAGTTGTTACACTGCCCGATAAAAGCAAAATAAAAAAAATAGAAAGTCATAAAGAACAGTTGCCGCTTCAAAGCAATACTATGCTGATTCTTTTAGCTATTGGCCTGATAATATTGGGCTTAATACGCTTGAATTGGAGCCGTTATTTAAGAGGAACTCTTCAGTCAATAATTTATCCTTCATATAGAGACAGAATATCCAGCACTAATATTTCCAATTTCCCTCCTTCTTTTCTTTTAGGTTTTTTGTTTTATTATAATAGTACCTTATTTACCTACCAAATTTTAACGATATATAATAAACCCTTTATTGGTGTTAGTGGACCACTGATGATGCCTTTAATATTCGGGTTTATGTTTATACTATTTACCGGTAAAATACTTGTTTATAGAATAATAGGGAAGATATTTAAAACCTCCGACCAAATACATAATTATTTATCTACTGCATCATATACCAGTAAGGCTTACGGTGTTATGCTTCAACCTTTGGTTTTGTTTTTTCCCTTTGTAGGAATCTTGCTAAGGGATGTCTTCATTAGAGTAGGATTAGGATTGTTTATTATTCTGTATATCAGGCAGGTGTTTAGAGGGGTGAGGATTAATTTTACAAATTTATTTTCAGGTTATTACATTATTTTATACCTTTGTGGTCTGGAAATATTACCATTGTCCATACTATTTAAAGTCTTGTTCAAATAGGAATAGACTATTCCGGCTTATGTTGAACTAAAACAGAATACAATTGAAGATACGAAAGATTCTGGTTTCACAGCCCAAACCAACAACAACTAAATCACCTTATTTTGAATTGGCTGAAAAAAATAATGTAAAAATAGATTTTCGACAATTTATTCAGGTGGAAGGGCTTGATGCAAAAGATTTCAGGAAACAGAAAATTACTATTCTTGATCATTCAGCAATTATTTTTACTAGTAGAACAGCTATAGATCACTTTTTTAGGATCTGCGAAGAAACACGTATAGCAGTTCCTGATTCAATGAAGTATTTTTGTATTTCGGAAGCGACAGCTTTCTATCTGCAAAAATATATAGTATATCGAAAAAGGAGAATTTTTCATTCTACAGGTCGATATCCGGATCTTGTTGATATGCTGAAAAATCATAAAGATGAAAAATTCCTTGTACCGCTGTCTGATGTACACAAAAAAGAAATTCCTGATCTCTTAGATAAAGCAAAGGTGAAATATACTAAAGCAATATTATACCGAACTGTCAGCAGTGATTTAAGTGATATTGATGAAATTGATTACGATATGTTGGTCTTCTTCAGCCCTTCAGGTATAGCATCACTGTTTCAAAATTTTCCCGATTTTAAACAAAATGATATCGTGATAGCTTCGTTCGGACCGGCTACTGCAAAGGCTGTTACAGAAGCAGGCTTAAGACTGGACATTGAGGCTCCCATGCCACAAGCTCCTTCAATGACCGCTGCATTAGATATTTTTATAAAAGAAAGGAACAAAAAATAATCCTTTAGCATTAATAAGAAAATACAATATTAAAAACACTCCATAAGGATAGGTCCATATGGAGTGTTTTTTGTAGGTTTAAAGTTTCATAATTTTATCTTATGAGTCTTGCCGGGAATACATTTAAAAAGTATGAACGACTTTGCCGTAAAAAACAGATTGATGAGCTGTTTTCAAAGGGTAAATCATTTTATTTATACCCTTTCAGGATTCATTATTTGTTGGTGCCTGCAATTGATAATTCACCAACAAAAGTATTGTTCTCGGCAGCAAAAAAACGCTTTAAAAAAGCAACTCAAAGGAATTTACTAAAACGCCGAATGCGTGAAGCATATAGGAAGAACAAAGCAGAATTAAATAAATTGATTCCTGAGAAAAATCAATTGCTAATAGCAATTATCTATTCAGAATCTGATATTTTGACCTATCAAACTATTGAAAAGAGTATGATAAAGGTTGTGCAAAAATTATTTTCTGAATATATTTAAACTGCAATGAAAAGAGTTTTATATTTTTTACGTAAAATCCTTATATATTTCCTTATTTTACCGGTGAAGTTATATCAATATTTAATTTCACCACTTATTAGCCCTTCCTGTCGTTATACCCCAAGTTGTTCTGTTTATACAATAGAAGCATTAAAAAAACATGGCCCTTTTAAAGGCTTGTGGCTCTCAATTAAAAGAATTATATCATGTAACCCGTGGTGGGGTGGCTCAGGGCATGATCCGGTTCCCTGATATATTCAAAAAAATAAAGGTCTAATTTTTAGAAAAAAAGTTATGAAAATTTTATCCCGGCTTCCACTTCTCTCATTAATTTTGCTGTTGGTCCTTACTGTTAACTGCCGTAGAACTCTTCCAACAGAAATTGTGCAGTCATCTTACAATGCTCGTATTTCCGCCTTCTCAACCGGTTATATTCCTGTTACAGGCTATTTTATGGTTGAATTTTCTGATACTGTTAAGGGAATACAACCCGGCAGGCAAGCATCGTCATCCCTTGCTACTATTAGTCCCAAAATTAATGGTAGCTGGCAGTGGACAGATCATCGTACTTTGCGTTTTACTCCTTCTTCACCACTTCCTCCGGGAAAGGAATGGCAGATTGCAATTCATCTTTCTAAGCTCTTCCCTGAACAAAGTAAAGATTTCCTCTTTGGAGTTTTTACTCTCCCTCAGAATTATAGGGTACAAACTCAACATTTGCAAATGGCTTCTGCCAATGATTTTGATAACTATAAGTTAGCAGGCCAGTTAACTCTTGCCAATGATATTTCGGCTGCTGAGGCAAAAAAGATTTTGCAAGCAAAATTAAATGGAACTAATATACCTATTGTCTGGCAGCATGTTAGTGGTACTATTCATAATTTTGAAATAAACCCTATACCACGAACTGAGGTAAAAGGTCTTTTACAAATTATACATTCCGGCAAGCATATTGATTCTAAAGATGAAGGAAAAATAGAATTCTCCATTCCTGCTTTAGGGGATTTTTCTATTCAACAAATTGAAGTAGTTCAACAGCCAAAACAAATGATTAGGGTTTCTTTTAGCGCGCCTCTTTTAGAAGCACAAAATCTTGATGGTTTGTTTTCTTTATCGGGAGATGTCCCTTTTAATTGGATCCTTGGTCAAAATACAGTGGAATTATTCCCTGTGAGAGATATTTATGGGGATTTTGAACTGTCGGTCATGCCCGGGATTAAAGATAACCAAGGTCAACAATTTGAAAATGTATTACGCAAGCAAATTCATTTTTCATCTCTCAACCCTGCTGTTGAATTTATTGGTGAAGGTACGATATTGCCCTTTTCCGGTAATTTGATGGTACATTTTCGAGCAGTTTCTCTGAAGTCGGTATTGCTAAGAATAATTAAAATATATGAAAGCAATGTGCCCGCTTTTTTACAGATAAATACTATGGATGAGAATTATCAGATAAAACGTGCCGGGCGCTTAGTACATCATTCAATTGTAAGTCTTGAGGAGGATGTTACTCTTGATCTAAATAGTTGGAATGCCTATGCTTTGGAATTATCGAAACTCATTGAGCCGGAACCTGGTGCTATTTATCGTATCGAATTAGGTTTCGACAGGTCATTTTCTGTTTTCCCTTGTGATGAAGGTCATCCCACCGAAGCTTCAGAATTATTGGCTGTAGATTTAAATTTTTGGGATGATTCTGAAGATTATTTCAGTTCCTATCCTTATATCTATCAGCCATGGGATTGGGAAAATCGTGATAATCCATGCTCTGATTCTTATTACCGTCGTTCACGATGGGCAGCTAAAAATATTTTAGCTTCAAATCTTGGAATTATTGCCAAATCAGGCTCAACAGATCAAATTACAGTTGCTGTAACTGATTTAAGAAATACCTTGCCGCTTCAGGATGTAAATTTAGAAATTTTGAATTTTCAAATGAAGCCTATGGCCAATGGCAAAACCGGGGTCGATGGTAAAGCTGAGCTTAATATTCAGGGAAAAGAACAGCCATTTTTACTGATTGCATCCAAAGGTTCTGAAAAAGGCTATTTGAAATTAGATCAAGGCCATATGCTTCCTTTAAGTCGCTTCGACGTGGCCGGACAAGCAGTACAGGAAGGGATTAAAGGATTTATTTATGGAGAGCGTGGGGTATGGCGACCGGGAGATTCAATTTTTATTTCTTTTATGGTAGAAGATAAGAATCATAAAATGCCTGAAAACCATCCGGTAACTTTTGAATTGTTAAATCCGCATGGACAAATTATGCATCAAGAGATAAAACATCATCCCAACAATCGAATATATTCTTTCCGATGTTCCACAAATGAAGATGCTCTTACAGGACAATGGCTTGCAAGGATTTCATTCGGTGATGCTGTTTTTGAAAAAAATATTAGAATAGAAACAATCAAACCCAACCGCCTACGTATAAATCTCGATTTTAAAGATGAAGTTTTAACAGCTGAAAAGGAAAATATTGCCGAATTAATGTCAGAATGGCTTTATGGCGCACCGGCAGCAGGATTAAGGGCACAGGTTACCCTTAGCCTCGAAGCTCTTACAACAAAATTTGAAAAATACCCGGGTTTTATTTTTGATGATGAACTTAAAAAATTCGAAGCGGAAGAAAGTGTTGCTTTTGATGGGAAACTTGATGAAACAGGCAAAACTCGATTTTCTTTAAGATATGATAAACAACAAGCAGCACCCGGGCTTTTAAAAGCTCGGTTTACTACAAGAGTTTTTGAAAAAGGAGGTTCATATAGTATAGATGCTTTCTCTTTACCACTTTCTATCTATAAAAGATTTATTGGCATTAGGGTTCCACAAAGTGAAAAGAATACAATACTGGAAACAGATAAAGATTATGATGTTGAAATTATAACTTTAGATACTTATGGTAATAAACTGTCTGTCAGCAATCTTAAATATAAAATCTTTAAAGTCAATTGGAGATGGTGGTGGGATCGTTCTGATGAAAATCTTGCACGTTATGTTAGTTCAGGTTCGGCAACTTTGATAGATGAAGGACAAATTAGTTCTATAAATGGAATAGCTTCATTGCCATTTAAGATAAAGCATCCTGAATGGGGAAGATATCTTATACAGGTGAAAGATCCAAATGAAAATGGGCATTCAACTTCTACCACAGTTATGGTCGATTGGCCGGGATGGATGCAGCGTAGTACCGGTTTTGATGCTGATGCCGCCTCAATTTTAGTGTTTTCGGCAGATAAGGAACGATATGAAGTCGGTGAAATTGCAACACTTACTTTCCCCTCAGGCCAAAAAGGACGTACACTTATCAGTATAGAAAATGGTTCAAAAATCATTGATTCATGGTGGATAGAACCACAAACAGAAACAACTTCATTTTCATTTAAAATAACAGATGAAATGACTCCTAATTGTTATGTGCATATCAGTTATTTACAACCTCACCAGGATAGAGGAAATGACCTGCCGATCCGACTTTATGGAATTCTTCCAATTGAAGTATGGAATACTAAAACTTTGTTGGAGCCTGTTATTGAGTCAAAAGATGAATGGCTACCCGGGAAAACAGCAGAAATTAGAATCAGTGAAAAAAACAAAAAGGAAATGAGCTATACCATTGCTGTTGTGGATGACGGATTGTTGGACCTTACAAGATTCAGAACCCCGTCGCCATGGAATTATTTTAATGCCCGCGAAGCGCTTGGAGTTAAAACATGGGATATGTATGATTATGTACTTGGTGCTTTTGGAGGACGAATTGAACGGGTGTTTGGTATTGGAGGCGATGATGAATTAATTTCTTATGGTAGTATTAATCAAATCAGACGCTTTGAACCTATGGTAAACTTTATTGGTCCCTTTGATTTAAACCGTCGTAGTTCTAATCTTCATAAAATAAATATCCCTGATTATAGCGGTTCGGTTCGCATTATGGTTATAGCAACAACTGGAGAAGCTTTTGGATCGGCCGAAAAAAATGTAAAAATTAGGCAGCCTCTCATGGTTTGGGCCGGGCTCCCCGGAGTATTGGGGCCGGAAGAAAACATACTGTTACCGGTTACTATATTTGCATCAGACAAAGCACTTGGAGATATAAAAGTGTCGGTAAAAACAGGAAATAATCTATTCTGTACTGAAGGAAATGAGCAAATTGTCAGGATTAAAAGTGAGGGAGAAAAGACTATCTTTTTTAAACTTAAAACCGGAACTGATATAGGTTTTTCAAAAGTTGAAGTTACCGCAATTTCGGGGAAGGAAACAGGCACGCATACCATAAACATCCCTGTTAGAAATCCGCATCCTCCTGTTACTGTAGTAAAAAGTGAACTTGTTCCTGCCGGAAAAGAAAAAACTATTTCTTATAATTTGCCAGGTACTATGGGCACAAATAATTCTATTTTAGAAATAAGTGCCATACCACCAATTGATTTTAGTGAGCGGCTCAATTCTTTAGTTAGATATAGTCATAATTCTTTGGAACAAATCGTTTCAAAAGCATTCCCCCAATTATTTATCCCTGAATTAATGGATGCTGATCCGCAAATTATTAGTGAATCTCAAATTGCTGTGCAAGAGGCTTTGAATAAGATAAGTAAATATCAATTTTTAAATGGAGGCTTATCATATTGGCCCGGCGCCAACCATGTTGATGAATGGCTTAGCAATTATACAGGCCATTTTATGCTTGAAGCTGAACAAAAAGGCTTTGCAATATCAGGAACTTTAAAGCGCAATTGGTTGAGCTATCAAAAGAAGCAATCAGCTTCATGGGTGCCCGACCGTTCCGGTTATTATCCCGCTTCTGCTTATATTCAGGCTTATCGACTTTATACCCTTGCATTGGCAGGACAAGCCGATTTTGGTGGAATGAACCGCTTGAGGCAACAGGAAAATATGATTGCAGGAGCCCGATGGAGACTCGCTGCCGCATATGCTTTGGCAGGAGTTTATGATGCAGCCCGTGAAATTATAGACGGTATTTCTGAAACTGCAGAACTCTCTTCAGCTTTTCAATATACTTATGGATCGGAAGAAAGAGACAAGGCAATGGTAATGGAAACTTTGCTTTTGTTAAATGAGCGAGAACGAGCCAGCCGTATTGCTCTTGAACTAGCAGAAAAATTAAATAGTAAACAATGGATGAGCTCTCATACTACTGCATTTGTTTTAGTTTCTTTAAGTAACTATTTTAAAGGTGATAAAAACATATCAGATGAAGTAAAAGTTAAATATAAAACTAATAAGGATAAAGAAGTAAATGTACACTTTTCAAAGGCACTTTGGAAGACTACATTAAATTTGGAAGATAACAAGGAAGGAACTCTTTCTTTAAAAAACAATTCGGATAAGGAGGTTTTTGTTAATTTAATTATGACAGGACAGCCTGCGCATGAACTAAATGAAAAAGCAATTTCGAATAATATGATTATGCAGGTTGATTATAATGATTTGGATAACCAAGCTGTTGATATAGAAGAATTACAGCAGGGAGATGATTTTAAGCTAACAGTAACAGTAATGAATCCCGGTCCGGTTAAAATTTCCAATCTTGTATTGACCAAGATTTTCCCTTCAGGTTGGGAAAATAGAAATATGCGGCTTGAAGAAGGAGGAGCAGTACATCAAATTGATCATCCCGATTATCAGGATATACGTGATGATAGAGTTTATTCTTATTTTGATTTAAATCCGGGTGAAATTAAGAAGTTTGTAATACTTCTGCACGCCTCCTATGCCGGAGAATTTATTTTGCCGGCAATAAGTTGTGAAGCTATGTACGATTATTCTGTGAGGGCTTTGATTCCGGGTAGGAAAGTTAGAGTAAGGAGCTTAGATATATATTAAATGATGGAAATGCTATCCGACAAATTTATTAATATTCATTCACACTCCTATTCAAATGATCCGGAAGTGATAAGCATCCTTAACTTAAGGGCAGGAGAAAGCTTTGCAGTAGAGCAGAAACAGCTTGTTAGTTACGGAGTTCATCCATGGGATACCCTCTTGCCTGATAGAGTTAAATTATTAGGTGAATATACCATGCTTAACAATTTGATTGCCATTGGAGAATGTGGATTTGATAAATTTAAAGCAGGGAATTATCAGGAACAAGAAACATTATTTATTCAACATGTTAATATTTCTGAAAAAGTACATAAACCATTGATTATCCATTGTGTTGGTTATTTTAATGAAATTCTTACTTTAAAGAAAAAATTAAATGTTAAACAAACATGGATTGTTCATGGGTTTAAAGGACATCATCAATTGGCAAGTCAACTTGTTAGAGCCGGTATTTATTTATCTTTTGGGGCAGACATAATTAAGCCAAATAATAAGGTGATAAAAGCCCTTCGTTCACTTTCACCAAATAGTTTTTTTCTTGAAACTGATGAATCAACTGTTTCCATACAGGAAGTTTATTTTAGAGTAGCTGAGCTGTTAAATATTGAATTAATTTTATTAAAAGATCATCAGCAAAAACTTTTTAAAAAGTGTTTTATTAATTAATTTTCAGATAGAGAAACTTTGAATAGAAAAAGGTTTATTCTGTTATTATTTAATAAATTTATAGATCTTGATCTTAATGTTCAAATGAAAAGGGTACTGACTTTTGGTTTACTTATAATACTGTCTAAAGGCTTATTAATTGCTCAGGAAAAAAAGGCTATCCTGGGTGGTAACCTTGGTGCCATGTATTATAAAAATAAGTCGAATTTGTCAAAAGACAACCTTTTGTTATTAACCGGCGATACAAATGCAGCTCATTATAAAGCATTTATACTGCAAGTTGCACCCGATATATCATTTTATCTGAGTGAACGTTTTTTGCTCGGGGTCGGTGTGGAATCCCTTAGTAACACAAAAAATCATAACAGTTCTTTAATTCAGAAAGAAACTGTTAAGACTAAGCTGTTTTACCCGGTAGCAAGATATTATTTTACCGATAATTTTTATCTCCAAGGACGTCTTGATTATGGATGGTCGTCTTTGAAAATTAAAAGTGAAAGTGATAGTTTTTTTATTCCATATAATTCAATAAATTATTCTAAAAAGTTAACTACAACAACCTTTGGTTATGGAATTGCTTCGGGATATTCGCTTATGTTGGGTGATAATATTATGCTGGATTTGGCAGTAAACTTCATTAAACATTTTAGTAAAGAGAAGCATGATAAATCAATGAGTTATAATGGGGTGGATTTTAAGTATAATCAAGATTTGTTTTTTCTTTCCCTAGGGTTTAAATATATAATTACACGCTAAGTTACAGCCTGATTTTATTGAACGATTTGTCGGCTTATTTGTTTTCTTAGATATAGGAAACAGTTAATATTAATCCGGATTAATAATTCCAAGAGCTATGAAAACAAGAACTTCGGTCATTTGTATTTTTTTCTGTTTAAATTTTTTATTTGGTTTTGCACAAGCAAAATTAGAGCTTCAAGATTTTGTCTCAGGTTTGAACCAGCCTGTTGGTATTGTGAATTCAGGCGATGAACGACTTTTTGTGCTTCAACAAAGAGGCTTGATAAGTATAATTTCACCTAATGGCGATCTAATGGAAACGCCCTTCCTTGATCTCTCGTCATTAGTTAGCCAGTCAGCAACGGAAACCGGACTCCTTGGACTGGCCTTTCATCCTAAATATTCTGATAATGGTTATTTTTTTGTCGATTATACTCGTATTTCGGATGGAGCTACAGTAATTTCACGTTTTTCGCGAGATAAGAGTAATCCTGACCTTGCAGATCCTGCAAGTGAAAAGCAATTATTGACCGTCAGTCAGCCTTATGCTAACCATAATGGCGGACAATTGCTGTTTGGACCGGACGGTTATTTGTATATTGCCTTAGGAGATGGGGGCAGCGGTGGAGATCCACAAAACAATGCACAAAATCCGTCAACATATTTAGGAAAAATTTTAAGAATAAATGTTGACGTGCAAAATGATGATATTCCATATTTAATACCACCGGATAATCCATTTATTAATGAAGATCAGTTTCTGGATGAAATTTGGGCCCTTGGGCTCAGGAATCCATGGCGGGCGAGCTTTGATCGAATCACAGGGGATTTGTGGATAGCTGATGTGGGGCAGGATAAACGTGAAGAAATCAATTTTCAGGCTGCAAATTCAAGTGGAGGAGAAAATTATGGTTGGAGATGTTATGAGGCAAGCCTTGAATATAATATGTCGGGCTGTAATGATGAATTAGTTTACACTTTTCCGATTTTTGAATATGCCCATCAAGGAAGTGGCTGTTCAGGATCGGTTACAGGAGGTTATATTTATCGCGGTGCACGATTTAATTCCCTATACGGGCATTATATTTTTGCTGATTATTGCACAGGAAATCTTTATTATTTGACTTCTTCTAATGAAGGATATTCTGCTATACTGGCAGCTAACCTTCCTTCTTTTAAGTTTTCTGCTTTTGGTGAAGATATATATGGTGAATTATATGTCGCATTACGTGAAGCAGGGGAAATAAAAAGGATAATAGAAACAGATGATTGTAAACCTTATGCTTTAATATTAAATGCAAATGAATCACTTGAAGATGGGAAAGCCATTTTGTTGGAAGCACTTTACCACCCTTCACTTAATTATCAATGGATTAAAAACGGCTTGCCCCTTGAAAATCAGACAGATCGTGTTCTGCTTGTAGAAGAACCCGGAAATTATGCCGTAGAAGTAAGTAGGATTGATAAGACTTGCTCAAATATATCACAAGTGATGAATATAGCCCTAATTCCAACTCAGACTGCCAAAATTGAAAAAAAAGATATTCAAATTAATACATTCCCAACAATTAATACGATTGAAATTAGTGATTTATCCGAAAATATTGCTACAATGATATATGTAATCGATCTTCAAGGACGCATTATAAAGTCACTTTCTGAAAAAAATCAAAATAAGATTATATTAAATACAGATGAATTACCATCAGGAATGTTTTTAATCAAGGTGTTACATGGTACAGAAATGTTGGTTAAAAAAGTATTATTGTAAAAAAGTTGAAAGAAGGATTATAGAATATTATTGAAAATTAACACCTCGCAAGTACCTAAATGTGTGCTACTTATGAAATGTTCACTTACTGAGCCAAGTTCCTTTTTCAGTGATGGATATATAATTAATCAAATTCGATTAATTTTGCACTTTAATTTTTGGAGGAATAAATGCAGAAGATAAAAAATATAGCCATAATTGCACATGTCGATCATGGAAAGACTACTCTGGTTGATAAAATGCTTATTGCCGGAAAAATCTTTAAAGATCATGAGCAGCCTGATGGTTTAGTTATGGATAATTATGACCTAGAAAGGGAAAGAGGAATTACAATTATATCAAAGAATGTATCGGTTCGTTGGAAAGATTATAAAATAAATATTATTGATACTCCCGGACACTCTGATTTTGGAGGAGAGGTTGAGAGAGTATTGAATATGGCTGATGGTGTTTTGTTATTGGTAGATGCTTTTGAGGGGCCTATGCCACAAACACGATTTGTACTTCAAAAAGCCTTGAATATAGGCTTAAAACCTATTGTTGTAATTAATAAAGTTGACAAAGCCAATTGTCGCCCTGTTGAAGTCCAGGAAATGGTCTTTGATTTAATGTTCAATTTAAATGCCAGTGAGAATCAATTAGATTTTGTCACCTTATTTGGATCAGCAAAAGAAAATTGGATGTCGTCCGACCTAAATCAAAGGACCAATAATATAAATGCATTAATGGATGCCATTATCGAGTATATCCCGGATCCACCTAGGATAGAAGGTAATTTGCAAATGCTTATAACTTCACTTGATTATTCCTCTTATCTTGGGCGAATTGCAATTGGGCGTGTTCACAGAGCTAATTTAAAATCGGGTATGGAAATAGCCCTGGTAAATCGTAAGGGAAATATCTATAAAACCAGAATTAAAGAGCTTAATTTATTTGAAGGCCTGGACCGTATCAAAGTAAATGAAGTTGCCGCAGGTGAAATATGTGCTATTATAGGGCTTGATAATTTTGAAATTGGCGATACAGTTTGTGATCCAGATAATCCTGAGCCTTTAGATCCTATTGCTATTGATGAGCCCACTATGAGCATGTTGTTTACCATTAATAATTCCCCCTTTTTTGGTAAGGAGGGAAAATACGTTACATCAAGACATATAAAGGAACGACTCGATAAAGAATTAGAAAAAAATCTTGCCTTAAGATTGGAAAAAACCGACTCCCCCGATGCATGGAATGTTTACGGGCGTGGTGTTTTACATTTGTCGATATTAATAGAAACCATGCGACGTGAGGGTTATGAACTTCAAGTGGGACAACCTAGAGTTATAATAAAAGAAATTGCAGGTGAAAAATGTGAACCGATTGAAGAGTTGACTATTGATTTACCCGACAAATTTTCAGGCCGCGTTATAGAAATGGTGTCTGCAAAAAAAGGAGAACTTAAAGTAATGGAACGAAAAGGTGACCAAATACATCTCGAATTCCATATTCCATCGCGTGGAATTATTGGTTTGCGCAACCAAATGCTTACTGCAACTTCCGGAGAAGCTGTAATGGCACATCGCTTTATTGAATTCCAAGCCTGGAAAGGACATATTGAAAAGCGCCAAAATGGTTCACTTATCAGTAATGAAAATGGAATAGCCTATGCCTATGCTATTGATAAACTTCAGGACAGAGGACAGTTTTTTGTTTTCCCACAAGAAGAGGTTTATATGGGACAAGTGATAGGTGAAAATAATCGTGAAGGAGATTTAACAGTAAATGTTGCAAGAAATAAGAAGTTTTCTAATGTACGTGCCGCAGGCTCTGATGATAAAATAAAAATAGCACCTCCGATTATTTTTAGCTTGGAGGAAGCCCTCGAATATATACAGTCTGATGAATATGTTGAAGTAACACCAAAATCTTTGCGCCTAAGGAAAATTTTCCTTTTAGAGCATGAACGAAAACGCTTTGCAAATTATACACCTGCTTCCTAATTCATTATTATATTTTTTTACAGGTAAATTTGTAATATTCAATTAACTGTATTCTGATATCAATCAAAACTTTTAACCTTTAAATTTGGTTTAACTTAATACAAAGAAAGATAGATAAGATGAATTTTGCTTAATCATAGTATTAGGTTTTCGTACTTAAAAAATACTATCTTAGCAGAACAAAAGGAATTTTCTATGATATCGGTTTGCATCCCGGTTTATAATTTTAACGTTATCTGCCTGGCAAAGGAACTAAGCAGACAGCTTGCGGTTAATCCTGTGTCAGCAGAAATACTGTTTCTTGATGATGGATCAAATGAGGCTTTCAGGGCTGTTAATCAAGAGATAAAAAACCTTCCGGGTGTAAAATATTATGAACAAAATAATGTAGGACGATCCGGAACACGAAACAAACTTGCAGAACTTGCTCAAGGTGAAAACCTTATATTTATAGATGCAGATTGCTATGTCCCCGATGATTACTTGATTCGTTATTCAGAACAAAAAAATCCAGGTGCAGTTGTCGTTGGAGGAATAGATTATCCCCCAAAACCCTTCGATAAAATGCAGCATTTAAGATGGAAGGTTGGAGTTAAACGTGAAATGAGGAATCCCGGACAAAGACAAAAACATGCTTATAAAAGTTTCCTTTCTTCAAATTTTATGATTTCTGCAGAACTGTATAAAAGACAACAGTTTAATCAACAACTTGAAGGATATGGGCATGAAGATACCCTCTATGGAATGGCATTATATGCAGCAAATATCCCTATAATTCATATTTATAATCCGGTAATACATAATGGAATCGATAGAGCTGATGTTTATCTTGAAAAACTAAATGAAAGTGTAAAAAACTTGGCACGCATAATAGAAATGAATATAGATGCCAATTCTATTAAATTAATACGCCACTTCAAAATTGTTAGAAGACTGAGATTAAGTAAGTTGTCAGCATGTGTTTTTAAAAGAATAAAACCTTCCTTGCACAATTATTTTTTAAAAGGAGGTAATTCCTTATTCCTTTTGGATATCTATAAAATAGGCCTGCTTTGCTGCATGGATAAATAAAAAAGGTGATTTATAATAAAATTGATATACTACCAACCAAAAACAAGGTTTAGGTTTTATCTCAGCTAAATAATTTAATAAAAAAATTAATGACATGCTTACAGTAACTCCGCAATACATAACTGATAATACAGGTAAGAAAATATCTGTTGTTCTTTCCATGAAGGATTTTAAAGCCATTATGGAAGAACTGGAAGAGTTGGAAGATATTAAGCTTTATGACGAAGCTAAAAAAGAGGATACAGGCGAACGTATTTCATTCTCTGAATACTTAAAAAACAGAAAAGCGAAAAATGCCTAACTATACTGTTGTATTATCTAAAAGAGCACAAAAGCAATTAAATAAACTTACCGACAATATTGCTGGGCCTATTTTTAATGCTATTGCCGGTCTCGAAGAAAACCCACGCCCCGTTGGGTGTAAAAAACTGAAAGGTAGGGACGGTTATAGGATTAGGGTAGGTAATTATCGTATTATTTTCGACATTTTTGACGCAGAATTTATTGTGGATATTATCGCACTCGGACATAGAAAAGATATTTATGAGTAATAAATAATGGGGAACAAACCTTGGTTTTTATAATACTTTATTTAATGTAAAATTATCTTCCCATTTCCTCTTCCTCAAATATCTCCTTCATAGTTATCCCCTCTTCCCCAACAAACAAATCAATAGGATAACATATGTCGGTATCAGGAATACAAATATTGATAAAAAAAGAGGTCCCTTTTTCTTGCACCTTTCTAATATGAAATGCCCATAGTTGATATTGGCTTATTTCCTCTAAAGGTATAATAGTTGAAAAATCATATTTATTAAACAC